>NZ_JALPZO010000155.1 GCF_023507745.1 Vreelandella olivaria
TGGCTTGCTTGCCAAGCAACACGAGGCCGGGCTGCTCTTCGCCAACCACCTTGGCCAGCAGTTTGGCGACCGCCAGGGATTCGGCGCGCTCGTCGGTTTCAATATGGAGGGCGCGGTCCGCGCCCAGGGCCAGGGCGGTGCGCAGTTGTTCCTGGGCAGCCTTGGGGCCTACCGTGACGGCGACCACTTCCGTGGCTACGCCCTGCTCTTTCAGGCGTACCGCTTCTTCCACGGCAATTTCGCAGAAAGGGTTCATGGCCATTTTGACGTTGGTAAGGTCAACGTCGGAGTGGTCCGCCTTGACGCGGATTTTGACGTTGTAGTCGATGACGCGTTTCACCGCGACGAGTACTTTCATAGGTTCCTCGCTTGGCTTGTGATTGAAGCCGTTAATCTAACCCAGCACCGTCTAAACAAATGCCGTTGAAGAGAGTAGCGGTGCTGGCTGAAGAAGAAATAGCACCGCTTAAAATTCAGTCAAGCGTTTGATAGGCCAGTAAATGAAAAACCCTATCAATTTGCCACAGCCTACCTGCATGCGACAACACTCATTCACTACGGCCTTGGTCGAAGCATTCACCGCAAAATGCGAAAATAGTGCCCCTGCACCACGCTCAGTCATTAAATACTGCTTTTGCCATCGTAGGGGTGACCTGACACAGGTATTATGCCTATCATGAGACATAACCAGAAGCAAACGACCGTTTTAAATTAAGGCCATATTTTTATAAGCTAGTTCTGATTGAATATGGCACTTATGAAAATAAGGAGAAACCGGGTGGAAAACGTTGAACGCGATGTCATGGACTTCGATGTAGTGATTGTTGGGGCTGGCCCCTCCGGTCTGGCAGCTGCTTGCCGCTTAATGCAGCAGGCTAACGAGTCAGCGCAGGAACTCACTGTCTGCGTCGTTGAAAAAGGCTCAGAGGTTGGCGCACATATTCTCTCTGGGGCTGTTTTTGAGCCCCGTGCGTTAGCGGAACTCTTTCCTGACTGGAAAGAGCGTGGCGCCCCTCTCAACACACCCGCTCTTCGTGATGATGTCTACTTATTAAAAGACGCTGAAAAAGCGCAAAAACTGCCTAATGCCCTGGTACCGAAAAGCATGCACAACACTGAAGGGGAGTCCACCTGCTACGTGATCAGCGCCGGCAATTTATGCCGCTGGCTGGCGGAACAGGCAGAGGAGTTAGGCGTTGAGATTTTCCCTGGCTTCGCGGCCCAGGAAGTCATTGTCGAAGACGGCGCAGTGCGTGGGATCTTAATTGGAGATATGGGGATTGGCGCTGACGGCACCCCAAAAGATGGCCATATGCCCGGTATGGAGCTGCGCGCCAAGTACACTCTGTTTGCTGAAGGCGCACGTGGGCATCTGGGTAAGCGCTTAATTAAAGAGTTTTCACTGGATGCAGGGCGTGATCCCCAGCACTACGGAATTGGTCTGAAAGAGCTGTGGGATGTGCCTGCCGACAAGCATGAACCGGGGCTTGTACTACATGGCTCTGGCTGGCCACTGGGCAAAAACGTCCACGGCGGCTGGTTCCTTTACCATGCAGAAAACCAGCAGGTTGTGGTCGGGCTGATCATGGATCTTAGCTATCAGAATCCCTGGCTCTCCCCTTTTGATGAGTTCCAACGGATGAAACACCACCCGACCCTTAGCCAATACCTTGAGGGTGGCAAACGCGTGGCGTACGGAGCGAGGGCCATCACCAAAGGCGGTTTCAACAGCCTGCCTAAAATGACATTCCCAGGTGGTTTACTGATTGGCTGCGATGCGGGCACACTCAACTTTGCCAAGATCAAAGGCTTGCATACGGCGATGAAGTCTGGACTCGTCGCGGCAGAAAGCGTATTTGCGGCCATCAAGGGCGGCGATGAAGGCGCTCAGGAATTGAGCAGTTTTACCACACAATGGGAAGCCAGCTGGGCCTACCAGGAACTCAAAGAGAGTGCGAGTTTCGGCCCCGCCATGCATAAATATGGCACAGTAGGCGGAGGAGCCTACAACTTTATTAACCAGTTGCTGGGCAGTAAATTACCCAATGTCCACGATACCGTCACGGACCATGGTGCATTAAAGCCGGCGACGGAATTCGAGAAGATCAACTACCCAAAACCCGATGGCAAGCTCTCCTTCGACAAACTCTCGTCGGTGTTCCTGTCCAACACCAACCATGAAGAAGATCAGCCCTGCCACCTCCGCCTGGCTGACCCAGAGCTGCCGATCCGGGAAAACCTGCCTAAATACGCCGAACCCGCTCAGCGCTACTGCCCTGCGGGGGTTTACGAAGTGGTGGAAGATGCGCAGGGTAACCCGTGCTTTCAGATCAACTTCCAGAACTGTGTTCACTGTAAAACCTGCGATATCAAGGACCCTGCCCAGAACATAACCTGGGTGGCACCAGAGGGCGGCGGCGGCCCTAACTACCCGAATATGTAAGGTAGCACTCACCCATACCGGCATGACACTGACAGGTTATGCCGGTTGGGCGGGAGGCTCCAGGCACTCGATGGGAGCACGCTTTGCTATCAAGCGCCTGCGGCCCGCTTGTGCGAAACGTACATCGATGACAGGGTCCAGCGGATTGCCCTCCACTGCGGCCACCTCGCCTTCGCCAAATACCGCGTGCAGCAGGCGCTGACCAGGGTAGAAGTGGCTAAGTCCCTGGTATCCAGCGGCAGTTTCCTGTACCTGAGACACCGCCAGCTCTATATCATCCCTGCCCAAACGGTTGAGATACCGCTTTACCAGCGTGGGTGAACTAACCTGCAACGCAGTTTCAGGAGGACAGGAACTGGCGAGGCAGTTGGCGATCCGCATACTATCCTGCCAGGCACTCTCTGCTATAAACCGGCTGGGGCGGTGAACACCACCATCATGGAGCACCAGCAACTGCTCCTGAGCACGGGTAATCGCCACGTAAAAGAGCCGCCGCTCCTCTTCAAGGCGCTCATCACTTAGTGGATTGTCACGGCTGTAATGGGGAAAATCCTCCTCATTCACAGCAGCTACCGCCACCAGCGGCCACTCGAGCCCCTTGGCCCCATGCACTGTCGTAATCAGCACACCACCCGCCTGATTCTCAACAGGACGCTCTAGCAGCTCAATAAAGGCATCAGGGTCTTGCACGCTTTCTGCCTGTTCAATCAGCACATCAAGCAGGCGGACATCTTCTTCCCCCTTATCGCGACGTGCCGCGGCACGCTTTAAGGTTTTTTCCGCATCAATGGTTTCCACAACGTAACTAAGCAGCTTGGCAGGAGGCCAGGAGCTTAGCTTGGGCAACTCGCACAGTAATGCCCAGCGTTTTTTCAGCGTCCGCCGTTGCAAAGGCTTTAAGGCAGTCAGTACCGGTTCGTGGCGCTCAGGCCAGCACTGGGTACTGGCCAGCTGATACGCCAAATGCTGCAGTCGCTCATGAGCTACAAACGGCGTGGGTTGCGACAGCAGCAGCAGCAATTGCTCAGGATCATGAAGCAGCTCAGGCCGGCGGGACAATTTCAAATAGCCGGCCAGCGCCTGTACCAGAGGTAATCTGAAAACAAAACGGTCTTCCCGCAGCAGACGAAAAGGAATACCGGCCTGTAATAATGCCAGTTGAAAAGGCACTGACAACGCCCAGCTGCGTACCAACAGGCAGGCATCGCTTAAAGGGCGCCCTTGTGCCTGCCAATCCATTAGCGCATCCAACAACAGCCGGCTGCCCTGCCCAACCGATATGTGCGTTTCGGGATTGTTGGCATCCGCGAGACAGAGCTGATCAGGGCGACGTTGATTTGCCATGACGGCATGATTGGCCGTTAGCGCCAGTGCATGACCGTGCCGAAAGGTGGTAGAAAGCGGGTAATCGGTTGCCTTGCCGAACGTACGGGTGAAATTTTCAAGCATGGTATCGGGGCGAGCGCCCCGCCACTCATAAATGCACTGGTTAGCATCACCCACCGCCATAACATCGGCACTTTGACCCGCCAGTACCGCTAACAGCCGCTGCTGGGCGGTATTAATGTCTTGATACTCATCAATGATGACATGATCAAGAAAGCCCTCCACCCGCTGCCGCAGGGCGCTCTCAGCCTCAAGCACCTGAAGTGGTCGATAGAGCAGATCGGCGTAGGTCATTAGCCCCTCCGATGCCAATATGCGCTCAGCCTCTTCAAATACAGCGGGAAAATAGTCAGTATCAGGCTCGTAACCAAGGCGCTCATAGAGCTCTTTTGCAGGCAACATTTCCGCTTTGACTAACCCGCAAAAGTGCGCCAGCGCCTCCAGGCGGTCTCCCTCTAATGCAGCATCACGGCGCTCTACCGCATCACCCAGCACGTTGAGGCTTGCCTGACGAAGCAGGCGCTCCAACTGCCATTCAGCTGAGAGCAGGCGCCTGGGGGGCAGGACTCCCCAGCGACAGAGACTTTGGGTAAGCCGATGGCCCAGCGAGTGAAATGTTCTCACGTCGGGTAGCGGCTGCCCGACAGGCGCCATACTCACCAGACGGCGCTGAAAGTCATCTCGCGCGGCACGGTTGAACATTAATACCAGAATACGCTTTGCGGGCACATCATTGGCCAGCAGATGCAGCACTCGTGCCGCCATGGTAGTGGTTTTGCCAGCTCCGGCAACAGCGGCCACCCTGGCATGCCCCGCATGGTGATGGACCACCGCTTGCTGTTCAGCCGTTAACTTCACAGCGCCTCACTGGGCATATCATCAGCATATAACTCTCCCAACGGATACCAGTTACCAGCACTGAAAATCCGCAGTTGATATCCGCCATCCTCTGTGTGGCGAGGTGTCGCCTGATCAACCAAACGATAAAAAACATTACGGTGCAAACGGGCACCCAGCCCAAAGCGAACCGCAATTTCAGGTACCCTCTCCCCTTCAGGAGTCCTACTTAGCGATAAAGGGTGCTGAGCATCTAAACGCACAACATCATCAAACTGCGTGGTAAACCACCAGGCATCATCGTGAAAATCCGCCTCTACTGCCATCAACGGCCGATCCTCTACCTGTAACCGCCACTTCTCCACAGGGGTGACCAGGCAATAACCGTCATCGTCATGGCGTAGCAGACTTGCCAATACACGTAAAATGGCGGGCCGGGCAAACGGCTGCCCCTCATGCAGCCAGCTACCATCCGCCTGAATGATAATATCGATATCGCCAGAGAGGGCCGGTTGCCATTCGTTAACGGGTGGAATGGCTGCTGAGCCTTGCTGGTGCTGCAGCAGGCGATCAATATTCATTGTCCGCACCTCCACGTGAACGTTAAGTGCTATACCAGCAGCCCGGACTGCACCAATGCCTGTTTGACATGCTCGGGCGCATCAGGCGCTGCATTGCGGAACAAGTGATAAAAATTAGCCGTTGTCTGCATTGCCACTTCATCAACGCTGATATTACGTGCTTTCGCAATGCACTCTGCGACTTCAACAACCCAAGCCGGCTCATTGGGTTTGCCACGATAGGGAACCGGTGCCAAATAGGGGCTGTCAGTCTCAATCAGCAGGCGATCCAATGGGAGCTGGCACGCCAGCTCCCGAAGTGATGCCGCATTACGAAAAGTGATAATTCCCGATAGCGAGATATAAAAGCCTAAGCGTACGGCTTCCCGCGCCATATCCAGATCTTCAGTGAAACAGTGTAATACACCTCCCACCTGGGGGTTACTGTACTCACGAAGCAGAGACAGGGTTTCCTGCTTTGCTTCGCGTGTGTGCACGATAACCGGCAGTTCAAGCTCACTGGCAGCCATTAAGTGGCGCTTGAAACGCTTATGCTGCACCTCAACCGATACACTGTCCCGGTAATGATAATCCAGCCCTGTTTCACCAATCGCGACTGCACCGTACTGCTCAGCAACCTCTACGATATCCTCAACACTCGGCTCTTTAGACGCCGTATGCAGGGGATGCAGGCCTGCTGAGATAGCCACATCATGATGCTCCCGGGCAATCGCTGCCAATTTGGGCATATCATCCAGGGTGACCGCAATGGCAAGAAACTGGCTAACATTGGCCGCACGGGCTGCCGCAAGCGTTGCCGCAATATCGCCACCATGGGTATGCTCAGACAGGCGGTCCAGATGGCAGTGTGAGTCAACAAACATGCAGATCTCGTTTATCAGTAAAATAAGTAGTGCTTTGGTAACACTTAAAGCGTAAATGAAGGAGGGGCTTTATCCAGCTGGCCCGCCAGAAGCGTTTCAATTCGGTCACGTACAGGGTAATCCTGCTGGCTGAAGTGAACACCGATACCAGGCATCCTACGCCCGCTAACCCCCTCAGGAGAAACCCAGATAACACTTCCCGTTACAGATAAACGTTCACTCTCCCCCGGCAACGTAAGCAATAAAAACACCTGCTGACCAAGGGTATAGGGCGTTGTGGTCGGCACAAAAATGCCACCTCTATCGAGAAAAGGCATATAGGCCGACAGCAGCGTCGGCACATCCGGTATTGTTAATGAGAGCGCTTTTTGGGCAGCCATCACCACCTCGCTAGAGGGCTAATTGATTATGAGCGCAACAGCGTGGACCAGCGTACCAGCCAGGCTTCAAGCACCAACTGAGGATTGGGATTAGCCCCCATTGCCAACAGGCGACGCTGTTCGCGGGCGTAATCCAGTAATCGGAACCAGTCCTGCACGCGGGCATTTTTAACGGCCTGTCGATACAGCGGCTCCAGGTCGGGATTATGTAGCGCGATAGTTTCCCCGGAAAGCCCCAGGCGAATCAGGTCTTCGAGCCACGCAATACCGTACCACAAGATGGCGTCTATCGCTTGACGATCAAGCCTTGCCGCCTCAGACACAGGCTCCGCGCCTCGTACAAGTTGCTCAAAGCAATCATGAATCTGATGGCGCAGTGCCCGCTCATCGGGTGCTGCCAGCTCTACAGCCAATAATGGTAAGCCTCCCGACACACGCCACCAGAAATACGCCTCGTCACTTCCGAGCTTTTCTGTCAGCCAGCCGCGGCAAGCCTCAAAGGGAATACTGGCCAGCGGCCATTGCTGGCACCGGGAACGAATCGTCGGCAGCGTGCGTGACGGTATGTCTGACAGCAGGATAAAGAGCGTTTTTTCACCCGGCTCTTCCAGGCTTTTCAACAGCGCATTCGCTGCGGCGATATTCATCGCTTCAGCAGGCGAGATCACAATGACCCGATACCCGCCCTGCTGAGCCGTCTGGGAAACAAAGCGGTTAACGTCGCGTATCGGGTCAATACGGATCTGGCGCTTCCCCTCTTCAGGAGAAATACGCAGTAGATCCGGATGATAGCCAGAAGCCAGCATGGCACAACTATGGCAATGGCCGCAGGCCTGGTCTGTCGGCTGAGCACACAGCGTCCTGGCAATAAGCGCCTCCGCGAGCTGCTGTTTACCTACCCCATGGGCACCACTGATAAGTAACGCATGGGGCATACGTCCCTCATTGGCAAGGTGCACCAACTGCTGCCATGTATGCTGGTGCCAAGGCAACACAGCGGTCAGCGCCATAACGCCATCCGCTCAGCCAGTACATCTGCCAACGCTGCCTGCACACTCTCAAGCGGCTGCTCAGCATCTATTAGTGCAAAACGCTTTGTGTCTGACGCCGCGCGCGCCAGATAGGCTTGGCGCACCGCCTGGAAAAAAGTGGCTTGCTCCTGCTCAAAGCGGTCGCGCTCGGTTTGCTGATCGCGTAACCGCCCTTCCAGGCGTACCTTTGCAGCCGCTGGCGACATATCCAACAACAGGGTGAGATCTGGAGAGAGGCCTTGCTGGACAAAGTGTTCAAGCGTCGCAATACGCGTACTGTCAATCCCTCGCCCCCCCCCCTGATAGGCGAAGGTGGCATCCGTAAAGCGATCACACACCACCCAGGCACCTCGCTCCAGCGCGGGCACTATTTTTTGCGCCAGATGTTGGGCACGGGCTGCAAACATCAGCAACAGCTCGGCGTCACTATTTAGCGGCTCTTCAAAAGAGGGATCCAGCAGCAGTGCACGAATAGCCTCAGCACGTGGCGTCCCCCCCGGCTCCCGGGTGCGCACCACTTCCAGCCCTTGCTCTTTTAGCCACGCCTCTACAAACGCTACGTTGGTAGATTTACCTACCCCCTCACTGCCCTCAAGCGTAATGAAGCGTCCGCGCTGAATCATTGAAGCCCCTTACTGAATAGATACACCATAAAATTGCCCAACCTGCATACAACACTATCGATTACGGATATAGCGGTTGACGGCATTGTTATGTTCCCGCAGCGTGCGTGAAAAATGGTGCGTACCATCACCACGGGAGACAAAATAAAGTGTTTCCCCAGGCAATGGATTAACTGCGGCTTCCAAAGAAGCACGCCCAGGCATCGCAATCGGAGTGGGAGGCATGCCATCAATAACATAGGTGTTATAGGGTGTTGCCTCCCGTAAATCCGCCCGGGTTATGCGCCCCTCATAACGCTCTCCCATGCCGTAAATCACGGTTGGATCCGTCTGCAATCGCATCCCCTGCTCCATGCGGCGTTTGAAGACACCGGCAATCTCACGACGCTCTTCGGGAGCACCTGTTTCACGTTCAATCAGCGATGCCATAATCAGCGCTTCATAAGGAGTACTTATGGTGAGATCGTCGTCGCGCTCCTGCCAGACCTCCTCCAGGATACGCTCCATACGATTTAGTGCCTGGCGTAATATGTCAACATCGCTCATACCCAAGTGGTAGCGGTAGGTGTCGGGGAAAAACCATCCTTCAGGAAACGTCTCCTCACGTTCCAGAAGTGCCATTATTTCGCCATCACTCATATCCGCCGTACGATTCTCAAGCTTGGGCGCCACATTCAGCAACTGACGGATCTGGCGAAACGTCCAGCCCTCGGGTATCGTCAGCGGGTACGTGACAACGTTATTGCTGCCTAATAACGCGATCATTTCCAACCCGCTCATACCTGGGGTCAACTGGTACTCCCCTACACGCAAACGCGGCACACGCTCAGGATAGACTCTCGCCATTAATTGAAAGGCCCAGGCATCTGCGATGATGCCTTGATCTTCCAACTGACTAACCACCTGGTTAAAACCAGCCCCTGCCGGCACTTGATAAAGTGTGGGCTCATTAAGCGTTAATGACGCCTCTAAGCGGCTTTGCCAATAGTAGTAACCACCTGCTGCGACAGCAGCGCCAAGCACCACCAAAATCCCTATTACGGCCAATAACCGTTTCAGCATAACTACAATCACTCTCTTCAGACCCTGACTAACAGGGAGATGGCGAATAGCCAAGTATGCGATGCCCACAGGTTTGTAATCTATCCCGCCCCTCCTGGGGCCAGGATCGCAGCACATCGCCCGTGTCACTTAGCAGTTCGTTCACTGGCCAAACACCTTGTACGGAATTAGCCACCCACAAGCGTTCAACATCTGGCAACGCCTTTAACGCGATGGCCGCCTCCCGCACCATTCCCAGGTCTAACAGGGCAGCTCGCAAAGTCCCAGCGACACCACAACGCTCCAGGGGGGGAGTAAAAATCTGTCCCGCCTGCTGCCAAAAAACATTCATACTGGTAGCTTCAATCAGGTTGCCGTCCACATCTCCCAGCAAACCTTCTGCAATTGTATGATCCTGCCACTCCTGGCGTGCCAGTACGTTTTCTAAACGGTTCAGGTGCTTTATACCGGCTAACAAAGGCTGGTGGCTAAGGCGCAACTTACAGATACGTACGCTAACCCCCTGCCATCGTTCGGTATTTGACATAAACGGCATCCGGTGGCTTACCAGCCTCGGCACCATAGTGCCAGGTGGTTGATAGCCGCGACCACCGCTCCCGCGTGTGAGAATCAGCTTTAGCACTTCAAGGCCGGTTTCAGGCTTATGTGACCAGGTCGCCTGCAGTCGCTCAGGTGATGGCAACGGAATATTCAAGCGCTGGCAGCCCAGGACCAAACGCGCATGGTGGTAGCGCCAAAGTACCGGCTGACCTGCACGCAACAGTACTGTTTCAAATATCCCGTCGCCATATGCCAGCCCGCGGTCATCGAATGGCACCAGGGGCATAGACATTGTGTGTTACACCTTTGTGAACAGCAGCGAACCGTTAGTACCGCCAAAACCAAAGGAATTGGACAGTGCTACATCAATACGCATTTCACGGGCAGTGTGGGGCACGTAATCAAGGTTGCACCCTTCCTGAGGATTATCCAGATTGATGGTGGGCGGGGCGATCTGGTCCCGAATGGCCAGAATACTAAACACCGCTTCAACCGCCCCGGCAGCCCCCAGCAAGTGCCCAATCATGGACTTGGTAGAACTCACTGCCACTTGTTGAGCAGCACTGCCCAATATGCGCTCAATGGCGCGGCTTTCTGCTAAATCGCCTGCTGCCGTTGAAGTGCCATGCGCATTAATATAGTGCACCTTTTCAGGGTCCAATCTGGCATCTTTGATGGCGTTGCTCATTGATAAGGCTGCGCCACGGCCATCCTCGGGTGGAGCGGTCATGTGGTAGGCGTCATCACTCATGCCGAAACCAGACAGCTCGGCATAAATATTGGCACCACGAGCCTTGGCGTGCTCGTACTCTTCAAGTACAAGCACGCCCGCACCGTCTGACAGCACAAACCCATCACGATCGGCATCCCATGGGCGACTGGCAGCTTCCGGGTTATCGTTGCGCGTTGACAATGCCCGTGCCGCTGAAAACCCACCCAGACCCAAAGGAGTCGTGGCCATTTCCGCACCACCACAAATCATTACGTCGGCATCACCATAGGCAATCGTGCGTGCGCTATAGCCGATGTTATGGGTACCCGTGGTACATGCAGTGGTAATGGCAATATTAGGCCCTTTAAAACCATGCTGAATCGCCATGTTGCCCGAAATCATATTAATGATGGAGCCAGGCACAAAAAAAGGTGAAACGCGGCGTGCCCCCCCCTTGTTAAGCGCATTGTGGTTATGCTCAATCATCGGCAGCCCGCCGATTCCTGAGCCAATAGCCACCCCAATGCGTTCAGCATTCTCCTCACTGCACTCAATACCTGAATCCCGAACCGCCTGAGCGCCAGCAGCCATGCCGTACTGAATAAACAGATCCATCTTGCGGGCATCTTTGGGGTTTAGGTAGGGGCTAATATCAAAATTTTTAACCGAACCGCCAAACCGTGTATTGAAACCACTGGTATCAAAATGCTCAATAGGTGCTATGCCGCTTTTGCCCGCGACAATATTTGCCCATGACTCATTCACGCTATTACCCACTGGGGTCACCAGGCCTAACCCAGTTACCACTACCCTTCTACGCGCCATCAGCTTTCCTCCAGGCATCCATGGTGACACGACCCATCCGGGTCATTCGCTGCAGAAATTTGGTGACTAGTATAACGGAGATTGAACGTTATAATCATTGTGACCGCAAAGCAAAAAAGCCGCCCCTTGTTCAGGACGGCTTTTTTTAATCCGGGTGGTAGCACCCCACCCTGGTTCGCTGCATCAACTCAGCCCTTACTGGTGGGCGTTAACGTAGTCGATAGCCTCTTGAACCGTGGTAATTTTTTCAGCTTCTTCATCAGGAATTTCAGTATCAAACTCCTCTTCCAAAGCCATTACCAGCTCAACGGTATCAAGTGAGTCAGCACCTAAGTCTTCAGTAAAAGAAGAGCTATTCTGGATATCTTCTTCTTTTACGTTCAGGCGCTCTGCCACAACTTTCTTCACGCGCTCTTCAATAGTACTCATCAACGTACTCCAGTCGTTCACATTAGCCGTTATTGATAACCAGCTATTTGGAAACCGCAAGCCAAAAGCTGCGGGGTAGTTTATAGACGCCCTTGGGTCGACGCAACCGCCAAACCCAAGGCCATCAACGCATATTCATGCCACCGTTCACGTGCAGCGTTTCGCCGGTAATATAACCTGCCGCATCGCTTGTCAAAAAACCAACAGCAGCGGCAATCTCTTCAGGCCCGCCCAGGCGAGCAAGGGGAATTTGCTTTAACAACATCTCATGCTGGGCCTCTGGCAGCGCCTCAGTCATGTCGGTAGCGATAAAACCAGGAGCAACAGCGTTAACCGTAATCGCCCGTGAAGCCACTTCTCTGGCCAGCGCCCGGCTAAAACCTTCCATCCCGGCTTTGGCCGCAGCATAGTTAGCCTGGCCCAGGTTGCCCATGGTTGCCACTACAGAGCTAATCGACACGATACGCCCAAAACGTGCTTTTGTCATACCACGCAGACAGGCTTTACTCACTCGATAAACAGATTTGAGGTTGGTATCAATCACGCAGTCCCACTCCTCCTCTTTCATTCTCATGAGCAGGTTATCGCGAGTGATGCCAGCATTGTTAACCAGAATCGTGGGGGCACCAAAACGCTCAGTAATCGCTTTTAGCACTAGGTCAATGCTTGCCTGATCAGTGACATTAAGGCACATACCCGCACCTTCAATGCCGTTCTCCTTCAGATCCACATCGATTTTTTCAGCACCCGATTCACTGGTAGCGGTGCCTACCACAATGCGCCCCTGGCGCCCAAGCTCATGGGCAATAGCACGCCCAATGCCTCGGCTAGCGCCAGTCACCAGCGCCACTCTACGTTCTTGCGTCATAACGTTCTGCCTTTAACCATATAAGTAAGCAAGGGTAGCGGAAAATGGTGACTTATCACGCACCATCTGCCAACGCTTCACGGGCCAAATCCAGAGCAGCATCCAAACTATCAGGATCGTTGACTGCCAAGCCTTTGGCACTACGCACAATGCGCTTATTTAGCCCGGTCAGCACCTTGCCTGGACCACATTCAATAAATACATTAGCACCCTGCTCTACCATTGCTTCAACGCAAGATGACCAGCGCACAGGTTGGTAAAGCTGCTCAATCAACCGGGTACGTAATGTATTGATGTCAGCGTGAGGCTGTGCATCCACATTCTGAATGACAGTATAGCGAGGTGCACGCAATTCAATTTCCTGCATAGCCTGAGCCAGGCGCTCAGCAGCAGGCCGCATCAACGCACAATGAGAAGGAACCGAGACTGGAAGCACCATCGCACGCTTGGCGCCCGCTTCCTGGCACGCCAGAATGGCGCGTTCAACGGCACCTTTATCACCCGCAATCACCACTTGCCCCGGCGAGTTGTAGTTGACCGCCGAGACCACCTCACCTTGTGCAGCCTTCGAACAGGCGGCCTCTACAGCGCTATCATCAAGACCGAGAATAGCCGCCATGCCTCCCTTACCGACAGGCACGGCCTCCTGCATGGCCTCACCACGCAGGCGCACCAGCTGTACACCTTCAGCAAAGCCCATAACGCCCGCGCACACCATAGCGCTATATTCACCCAGGCTATGGCCTGCCATCACCCCAGGGCGGGGACCTTCAAGCTCTTGCCAAACACGCCAAATGGCAACGCTTGACGCAAGCAGGGCAGGCTGAGTGCACGCCGTGGCATTTAACGCTTCCTCTGGGCCTTCCTGGACGATTTTCCACAAATCGTAGCCCAGAGCATCTGACGCTTCCTCAAATGTCGTTCCCACCACACTGTAGCGCTCGGCCAGCTCCCGCAGCATTCCAAGCTGCTGAGAGCCTTGCCCGGGGAAAATGAGGGCAAGGGGTTGAGACATGTCGTTCACCTTTGCTCTTGTAGGCATTTGCTCATCTGAGCGATAGACGCAGTTATTGGTCCCGTTGCCAGAACGGTTGTTGGCATATTCTGCTGCCACCGATAACCCGCAAAAAAATAGTTATCTAACGTTTTATTCTCATACCTGCGTTAGTGACTAAGAACGCAGCCAGCGCCCTGCAATTCGGGCAGGCAAATTATGCTCAACTTCCTGCAACGCTCGCTGAATAGCATAGTAGAAACCATCTGCACGGGTGCTGCCGTGACTCTTGACCACAATACCCTGCAACCCTAACAAGCTGGCCCCATTATAACGCACAGGATCCAGCTCCTGTTTTAGGCGCTTCAGTACAGGTTTGGCCAGTAGGCTTGCCAAACGCCCGCTTAGACGTGCTTCGAACGCCATCTGCACACGTTCTACCAACATACGGGTCAAACCTTCACTTGCTTTCAATGTGACATTACCCACAAAACCGTCACACACCACCACATCAAGCTTGCCCTGAAAAATATCGCCGCCTTCAGCATATCCCTGATAGATAAACCCCAGGTCGCTTACGCACTCTCTCAGCAATCGATCCGCCTCACGTACATTAACATTGCCTTTCGTTGCCTCCGCCCCAACATTAAGCAGTGCCACTCTTGGTCGCTCAATACCATCAATGCACTGCGCCATGGCAGCTCCCATGATGGCAAAATCAAACAACCGGTGTGCCGGGGAATCCACATTCGCCCCCAAATCAAGCAAATAGCAGCGACGCCCTCCCCGGGCAGGGATTGCGGTACTAATCGCAGGACGCGAAATCCCCTCCAGCATACCCAGTTCCCGCCTGGCCAGCGCAACCAATGCTCCCGTATTACCAGCACTCACACCAGCTGCCGCCTCGCCTAATGAAAGGCAATGGAGCATGCAGGCCATGCTGGTCGCCCCCCCTCGGCGTAGTGCCCAGGCAGCGGTTGCCTCCTGCGAGACAGTTTCCGGCGCATCGCCAACCATTAAACGTGACGTTGCCGCAGCCAGAGGCTGCGGCAAGCGCGAAAGCTCAGCATCAATCTGCTGACGCGGGCCGAACAGGGTAAGCTCTAGATCAGGACGCTCAACGACCGCCCTTGCGGAGCCTTCGATAATGGCACGGGGGCCTTGGTCACCCCCCATCACATCAATCGCCAGGCGCACGTGGCACCCACCCTGTTTCGCCGCTCATAAAAGCGTTAAGGCTTAAACCTCAACAACCTTACGACCACGATAGAAGCCGTCAGGTGAAACATGGTGGCGCAGGTGAGTGGTACCCGTTTCTTTGTCCTGGGACAGAGTAGGTGCGCTCAGCGCATCGTGGCTACGACGCATGCCGCGCTTGGAACGAGTTTTACGGTTCTGTTGAACTGCCATGGGTGTTTACTCCAAGGTATGTAGGGTAAGTGGTGCTTATTTCTTGCCTTTCAAAGCGCCTTTGCCTTTTAAGGCATTAAGCACCGCGAAAGGGTTCGTTGCTGGTGCGGACTCTTCAGCCGCGCCTTCGCTCTTGCTGACCAGCTGCTTCGCCGAGACATGGCATTCGGTCTCATCGTGATAGACCACCTGCGGTAAGCTGAGGATAAGCTCATCCTCTACCACCGTCAGCAAGTCCAGCTGTTCATGTTCCACCAGCACCGGCTCATGACTGGCAGGCAGCTCGGCAGCCAGGGCTTCGTCAGTGATCATTCCAAGCAGGAATTCACTCGACACGCTCTGGCTTAGCGGCACCAGGCAACGACGACAAGGCAGTGCCAGGGTCGCTTGCAAATGGCCACGAATTTCACGACGACCTTGGGCATCAACACCAAACTCAAGCACGACATGGCAGTCGCCGGTTTGATCACCTGCTTCTTCAGCAAGACGTGGCAGCTTATCAAGCGCCACTATGCCTTCGAGTCGTTCGCGGCGGGCTGCAAGCTTATAAGGCTCAACCCGGCTGGGGAGTTGTGAGGTCAACATAGGCGCGCAATGATAGGCACTCACCTCCCTGGTGTCAAAGCTGTCGGTGCAATTCTTGACAGATTATCACTTAAAAAGGCCTAAATAGGCATGTCCATTCGGTTTCGTTACACTCACGTTGACTGTAACACTGCGACCAATCGCCCCGAGGAGAGTGTAGTGCCTGAAACAAACACCGCCCCGCTGGTCCTGGCATCCAGCTCACGTTTCCGCAAAACCCTGCTGGATCGACTACAGCTACCTTACCAATGTTACTCACCGGACATTGATGAAACCCCACTACCAGGGGAGTCGCCCAACGCGCTGGTACACCGCCTTGCCCTTAGCAAAGCCAATGCAGTGGCAACACGCTTCCCTAATCACTGCATTATTGGCTCAGATCAAATCGCCCTGTTTGAAGGTGACATTCTGGGTAAGCCCCATACCGTCGAGCGCGCCCGCGCCAATCTGGCCCGCTTCTCCGGCCGCCAGGTTACTTTCCTCACCGGTCTGGCACTGGTCGACACCCGCCACCAGCGCCATCAGGTACATATCGAGACCTTTGATGTGCTTTTTCGCACGCTGACTGAACGAGAAATTGAGCGCTATGTCGCCCTGGAACAACCATTAGATAGCGCGGGCAGTTTTCGCATGGAGGGGCTGGGTATCGCACTATTTGAAAAACTGGAAGGACGCGACCCCAACGCTCTGATCGGCCTGCCGCTAATCGCCCTTTGCGATATGCTTCGCCAAGTGGGCATGAACCCACTTGGCGAAGGGTAATGGCAATCCTGGCTAAGGGACCCTAAAGCGCAGCGGTGAGCTGGAAGACTGAATACCCAACACCTCGGCTGCTGTCTGCGTAAAACGTCGTGTCAAACGCTCAAAAGGATCAAGACGCGGCGTGTAGTCCTCCCAATTAGCTTCCCCCACTTGCGCGCGTGCCACCTGCTCAAGGCTTGCCAGCTCATCGATTAACCCAAGCCCAAGCGCCTGCTCACCACTCCAGACAAGCCCGGAAAAAATCTCTGGATTTTCACTTAACCGATCGCCTCGACCGGCGCGAACGTCACTCATAAACTGCTCATGGGTGCGCGTCAACACGGTCTGCCAAAACTGTTCAACGTCCTCATCCAGCGGCTGAAAAGGGTCAAGAAACGCTTTATTTTCTCCTGCGGTCATTACCCGACGCTCAACCCCCAGTTGATTAATCGCCTCCTGAAAACCAAATCCCGCGTAAATAACTCCAATCGAACCCACCAAACTTGCCGGAGACGCCATAATCGTATCGGCAGCTGACGCAATATAGTAAGCACCGCTGGCACCCACATCTTCAATAACCGCAAAGATGGGCTTATCCCCCTGCTCCCGCAACCGCATAATTTCCGCGTAGATGCGCTGAGACTGGACAGGACTACCTCCTGGGCTATCAATATGCAGCACCACCGCCACCGCACTATCGGATGACCATGCACGGTTTAAGCCCTGAATAATCCGCTCAGCATTGGCAGGGGCATCACTGGCAATCACTCCATTAACCTCTACCAGCCCCAAATGACGTTGCGTCGGCGCCGAAACAGAAGGCTCATCCCAAAAAACCCGATATGCCGTCGTGGTGATTGATACCAATACAATAGTAAGCAGCATCAAACGAAAGAACAGTTTCCAGCGGCGTGTTCGCCGCTGCTCGGTGAGAACACCGCCAATCCACCGATCCATCATTTCCATCTGTGCCAGACGCTGGCGTTCGCGCAGTGTCTCCGCATCATCGCCAGCATCCCCCACTACTCCAGCATCCTGCTTAGCCCTTTGTGAGACGTCAGGCCCCTGGGTCCAGAGGTCGCTCTTCGCCTCGCCAGACGATTCGCCCACCTTGCCTGGCACCTGCTCACTATCGCTATTACGCCGTTGATCATCACTCATAACTGTCCCTAACTGTGGCGGTGTAGCCTGTCTTCGTAACCTATGCCAGCAATCTGCCTCATCATACTGGTTTTAGCTCTGAATGGTCAGTTACTACGGACTAGCCGTACAACCAATCGAAGAGATCATTAACATTGTGGGCCACCCAACTGGGCTGGCTGGCTGCCAGTCGGGCGGGGGTATGAACACCGTAAGTTACCCCTACCCGGTCCATACCAATCGCTTTGGCCATTTCCAGATCATACTCGGTATCCCCCACCATGACGGCCCGATCAACCGGCACAGCCAACTCTTCGAGGAGTTCGTTGAGCATTTGAGGGTGAGGCTTGGAGCGGGTCTCATCGGCTGTTCGACTCGAGTGAAACCACCCACCACTGCCGGTTTCTGCAAATATACGGTCAAGTCCACGCCTGCTTTTTCCCGTGGCGACTGCTAATCGCTGCTGATCACGCTCACGCAAACGTGCCACTTGAGCCTCAACGCCCGCAAAAAACCTCATCGGCGTAGTGTTTTCATGTACAAAGTGATGGGAGTAGCGCTGACGCAGCCGCTCGGCTTGAGCAGGTCCGATTCCTGGACACAGCCTGGCGATTGCCTCGGGCAGCCCCAAACCGATGATATCTTCGATAGCGCCAACTTCAAGCTCCCCCCATTCCGCTTCTCTGGCAGCCGCCTGCATACAGGCAACAATTTTTGGTACCGAGTCCATTAAGGTGCCATCCCAATCGAAAATAATTAATTCATAGCGCATTGAGGTTCCTTATTTCCGGGCACGCTGTAGTGCATCTTCCAACCCTTGCGGCAGCGGGGCTTTCACTGTTACCGGACGCCCATTACCGGGCTCAGGAAACGTTAATGAGCGGGCATGTAAAAAGAGCCGATCCACTTTCAACTGCTGGGTCATATGGGCACTTTCGCGAGTGGAGTATTTATCATCCCCGAGTAGCGCATGGCCCGCATGGGCAGCATGCACGCGAATCTGGTGGGTACGCCCCGTCACAGGCTCCGCTTCGACAAGTGTGGCTTTTTCAAATGTCTCCACGACGGCAAAGTGAGTGCGGGATACCTTACCATTCGGGTCCACACGCACCCGTCGCTCACCGTTACCTGCATCAAAACGATCCAGTCGTGCACTGACATACGTTTTACGTGCAGGCCAGCGCCCACTGACCAATGCCAGATAACGCTTATCCATCGCATGCTTTTTAAGCGCTTCATTGAGGGTAACCAATGCATCGCGGGACTTGGCCAATAACAGACACCCTGATGTGTCACGATCCAACCGGTGTACCAGCTCTAAAAACGTAAGGTCATCCCGAACCTGACGCAGCGCTTCAATCAAGCCGATTTTAACGCCACTACCACCATGCACTGCCAGACCGGAAGGCTTATTGATCACCATCCAGTCAGGACCTTCCATGATCACACTACCCACCAGCAGGTCGCGTAAATTATCACTCACCTCTTTCACTGCCTCCCTTGGAGCCAGACGCAGGGGCGGTACACGAACCAGATCACCTGCCTGCAGGCGATAGTCCACTTTGACCCGCTTCTTATTAACCCTCACCTCTCCCTTTCTGACGATACGATAGATCAACGCACGAGGAGCCCCTTTTAATCGCGTCATCAAAAAATTATCAATTCGCTGACCCGCCTGTTCCGGGGCGATATCCACCCACTGCACTTCGCGCCCTTCGGCCATTGCCGCGTACTCCTGGTATGATCTCGTAACATCAGGCTAGAGCCTGCTGGCGTTTCAGAGTGACCTTGAATGAAACGTCAACAAGCCTTAAAACCGCATTCTAACGTAGACCCATGGGCATTGCGTCAATTGCTGGTAGTTGTCTTTACTGTTATATTCCAAAGCGCTCACTGGCCTGGCATGGTCAACTTGTAGTTAACCGTATTATTGCAAGCGGATTGCCATGTTTTGCCCAAGCACCTGCCCGACAAACACGCAGGTCAGAGCATAGGTTGAATGGATTAGTGTACGCATGGTCCACCTCCTGAACGTATTGAAATGCAGTTACTCTGCCGCATGTAACTTTGGCGGCAGATACACTTAAACCTCGCCCGCAATGGCAGGTAATTGCTTAAACAAACGTAACGCTCCAAGCAGTTGCTCCTTTTCGTCACAAGGTGCCACCTGACTTGGTGCGCAAAGATCAACGCTGTGCTGATGGCCGGCGTTGACGAATCGATGAATGCCAGGTGTTGGCGGTGTCAGCAGGGCCGGATGGACGTGACAGCCACCGAAACATGTTCTGCCTCCGCCACGTACTCAACGCCCTTTCGGCCGGGTCGGCAACGATGCCTTCCCGGTTTAATGCGTCAGCATAGCTATGCGCCGAGCACAAGCACGCAGCACCCAGCGATTCGTCTACGCCACGCCTAGACGGTTCGTCGGCACGCAACGCTATGCGAGACAATATGAAACGGATGCTTATTAACGCGACCCAGCCAGAAGAGCTGCGGGTCGCGCTGGTAGATGGACAACGCCTTTACGACCTGGATATCGAATCAGGCGCCAGGGAACAGAAAAAAGCCAACATTTATCGTGGTAAAATCACCCGTGTTGAACCCTCTCTTGAAGCTGCTTTCGTCGATTTTGGTGCCGAACGCCACGGTTTTTTACCGCTGAAAGAGATCTCCCGCGAATACTTTATAAAAGATGTCTCCGGTCGCCCCAGCATTAAAGAGGTGCTGAAAGAGGGTCAGGAGGTCATCGTCCAGGTTGATAAAGAGGAGCGCGGTAACAAAGGCGCCGCCCTCACAACATTTATCAGTCTGGCGGGACGCTTTTTAGTGCTAATGCCCAATAACCCACGTGCAGGCGGTATTTCACGCCGCATTGAGGGGGATGACCGCAGTCAGCTTAAAGACGCTATGGGACAGCTGACTGTACCGGATAAAATGGGCCTGATCGTACGTACCGCAGGCATTGGCCGCAGCTCAGAAGAGTTACAGTGGGACCTGGATTATCTGGTACAGGTGTGGGAATCGATCACCACCGAGGCTGGCAAACGCTCAGCGCCCTTCCTGATTTACCGTGAGTCCAATGTCATCATCCGTGCCATGCGCGATTACTTACGCCAGGATATTGGCGAAGTATTGATCGACAGCCCTGAGATCCACGCAGAGGCTTTGGGCTTTATTCGTCAGGTAATGCCGTCCTATCAGCAGAAAATCAAACTTTATGCTGATGAAGTACCGCTGTTTTCCCGTTTTCAGATTGAGTCACAAATCGAAACCGCCTATCAGCGCGAAGTTAAGCTCCCCTCTGGTGGCTCCATTGTTATCGACCACACCGAAGCACTGGTGTCCATTGATATCAACTCGGCCCGCGCCACCCGTGGCAGCGATATCGAAGAGACCGCTCTACAGACAAACTCAGAGGCAGCTGACGAAATCGCACGTCAACTGCGTTTGCGGGATATCGGCGGCCTGGTGGTGATCGACTTTATTGATATGGGGCCAGCCCGCAATCAGCGTGAAGTTGAAAATCGCATGCGGGACGCCCTCAAGCTGGACCGCGCTCGCGTACAGATTGGTCGTATTTCGCGCTTCGGCCTGATGGAGATGTCGCGTCAACGTCTGCGCCCCTCACTGGGTGAAACCAGTGGCGTGGTGTGCCCGCGCTGTAATGGTCAAGGCACGATCCGGGATGTACGCTCCTTGTCGCTTTCAATTATGCGCCTGATTGAAGAAGAGGCGATGAAAGAGCGCAGCGCACAAATTCGTGCCATCCTGCCGGTACCTGTCGCCACTTATCTACTGAACGAAAAGCGTAGTGTTTTAGCGGATATCGAATCCCGTCAGGGCGTTCGCGTGGTACTCCTGCCAAACCCGGATATGGATACCCCCCATTACGATGTCCAGCGTCTGCGAGACGATCATTTAGATGAAGATGACAGCCAGACCCTGTCCAGCTTCGAAATTTCCACAGATACGGAAGTAGGCAAAGAACCAGCCCCCAGCTTTGCACCACCAGCGCAACGCGCGGAGGCGGCCGTGAAGAGCGTAGTGCATAACGCACCAGCGCCTGCCTCCCTGCAAACAGAAGAGGCGCCCGCTAAAGCCACGGCGCCGGCGCCCTCAGCATCAGAGCAGCCCAGTGCGATTGGCCGCTTTATTCGTGGTTTTGCCAAACTGCTTGGCGGCGATGAGAGCAAGGCCCCACAGCCGGAAACTGAAGCACCTGCAAAGCGCGAGCAACCCAAGCGCTCAAGCACTCAGGGCAGCCGCAACAGCGATAAAAAGCCTTCCCGCGAACGCAACGAAACCACCAGCAAAAGCGAGCAGCGCAGCAATAACCAGCTGCGCAATGCCAGCAGTGGTGATGATGCCGGAGATAAACGCAGCGGCCCCAGCCGTACCCGCAATCGCCGCCGCCACCCCCAGGAAGAGAGCAAACTGCAGGAAGGCAGCAATAAAGGTGGCCGTCAGAAAGAATCGTCCAGCAACACGGCGAAGGAGGCCCAAAACGACACCACCAAGCAGGCCCAGACTGAGAGCCGCCGTGATGCGAATCGTGACAAGCAGCGGGATAATAAGCCCAAAAGTGATGAGCCACGCAGCACGAATGCTACACCTGAGACCAAACCAGAGAGTGGCAAACAGGACGGTGCTCCGCAGGATGACGGTAAGCCAAAGCGGACACGCAATAACCCCCGCAACCGCTCGCGTAAACAGGCGATTAACCCCCAGGCCGAAGCGGAGCAACTGAAACTTCAGGCTGACGCTGCCGATACAGCTACCAGCGAAGGTGGGCGAGTTACGCCAATCGAAGCACCCAAAGTGGACGACAGTGCTCCCATCGCGCAACTGGCTCCTCAGCCCAGCAGCGCTGATGCCTCTTCTGAGGAACAGCAACCGACTGCTGAGCGTGATGATGGCACAACAACAGCACAGCCTGCGGAGAAGGCAGATAAAGCGCGCAAAGCAACCCATCAGCGCCGCCAGCCCAAAGCCGCACAGCCCGAGCCGGAAACGGAAGACACCACGGAAACACCTGCCCAGTCTCAGGCGGCATCTGCTCAGGCCTCCACGGCAGGCGAAGAGTTGCGTGCACCCCTGGCCGTTGATGAACCCGTCGAGGTTTCACCGGAAGCAACCGCTGCCAGGGCTGAAGCCAAACCAGCTGACACTGACGCAGCGCCACCGCAATCCGATGCAACAGCTGGCGATACAGCCTCAACGGCAACGGAAGAAGAGCTGTCTCCTGCACCGACCACAGCTCAAGTGGAGCAAGCCCAGCCGGAGCGCCTGGCAGATGCCCCAGAAACTGTTGAAGCCCCGGTGACAAACAGCGGACCTGAAGCAAAAGTGACGCCCAACGAACCCACCGCCGCGAGCGAGCCGGTAACGTCACAACTGTCTGAGGCGACGGCCCCTACTGTTGAGGAAGCGGCCAAAGCGCCAGAGAGTACAGCGACAGAAACTGCGGTATCAGCACCGTCTGAAGAAGCCAAGGCGAGTGAAGAAACCGAGATAGCTGATGAGGCCACCTCATCCGGTGAGGTATCACCACCCGCCAAGACGCTAGAAACGGCATCACCCCAGGAAGATGCCCCCAAACCAAGACGCCGTCGCCGCGCTCACAATGATCCACGTGAACTGCGTAAGCAGCAGACTCAGGATATTGGCAAAGAGTAAGATGCTGGCAACTAAAACCCCGCTACGGCGGGGTTTTTTTCGGGCTATCGCTGTCTATTTATGCCTGTATCAGCCGAGGCTCAGGCTCAAGTTCAATGTTAAAGCGATCCAATACCACCTGGATAATACGCCCGGCAAATTGCAATAATTCACGACGATCACCACCGCCAAAATGCACAATCACAAGCGCCTGGCGCTCATGAACGCCAAATGCTCCCTCACGCCCCCCCTTTAGCCCGCACTGGTCAATCAACCAGCCTGCCGCCAGCTTGGTCAACCCTTCCGGTTGGGGGAAATGTGGCATATCAGGGTATGTCTGAAGCAAACGAGCTGCCTGGGCATTGCTAACCAGTGGATTTTTAAAGAAGCTACCGGCATTGGCAAGCTGCTGCGGATCAGGCAGCTTCTCCTGTCGAATAGTGCAAACCGCGTTGGCGACTGCCAAGGGATTTGGCGATGCAGGCACTCTTGAAGCAAGGTCCCCATAATGGAGCCTGGGAGCAGGCTGCCTGGATAAACGCAGTGCAAGCTGGGTAATGACGACTTTATCAGCCAACTGATGCTTAAAAATACTATCACGATAGCCGAATTGACATGAGACTCTATCCATCCAGCGCAGATTGCCCGACTTGAGGCCAACGACCTGAACCCCTAACAGAACATCCTTGAGCTCCACGCCGTAGGCCCCGATATTCTGAATCGGTGCGGCGCCACAGTTGCCGGGAATAAGCGCCAGGTTTTCGAGTCCCCATAGGCCACGCTCAGCCAGCCTCATCACCAGGGAGTGCCAGTTCACCCCCGCCCCCACGTAGGCCACCACATCATTGCCACAGCTTTCCAGCCACCAATGCTGAAATGACGGGCGAATGGCAATTCCATGTAGTTGAGGAGGCAGCAGCACATTACTTCCCCCACCCAACAGGGTAACAGGCCACCGCCTGTTGGCAGCTTCGTGCATCACTGCCTGCAAGCCACTCAGGGTTTGAGGAGCGGCGTACCAATCCACATGACAAGGTAACCGCAATGTATTAGAGCGTGTGAGATCGACGCTCTGCTGGAGGGTGGTCATACTACTGGCGCCCATTTATCAACTCGGCAATGAGCCCTTCTGAAGCTTTCTGAATCATATCCAAAACCGCTTCAAATCCTTCTTCTCCCCCGTAGTAGGGATCAGGTACTTCGGCATCCGGCATACCGGCAAAAGCTAAAAAGAGTCCCACGCGCGCTTGGCTTTCCGGGGGCTGAAGTGCTCGCATTGCGCTCAGGTTATCGCGGTCCATCGCCAGTACATAATCAAACACCAGAAAGTCATTGGCACTGAGTTGTCGGGCACGCAAGCAACTGATATCAATACCACGACGCTTGGCTGCCAGCTGCGCACGCTCATCCGGTGCCTTACCAACATGCCAATGCCCGACACCACATGAATCAACCCTGATGAAATCACTCAACCCAGCGTCGTCCACTGCACGCTGAAAAACACCTTCTGCGGTTGGGGAGCGACAAATATTGCCTAAACATACAAATAGTATGCGCTTCTTCATTCAGCCCCCTTCCCTGCCTTCGTCAAAATCGCTCTGACACGCTCAAGGTCTTCAGCGGTATCTACCCCGGGCGGGTTGACGGTACTGGCAAGCGCCACTTGGATGGCATAACCATGCTGCAAGGCGCGCAACTGCTCCAATTGCTCAAGCTGCTCCAGGCTGGAGGGTGCAAGTGTGCGGTAAGCTGACAAAAAGCCAGCCCGATAAGCATAAATACCGATATGACGCAGCCAAGCATCCGTTTCAAGCAGCGCAGGCTGGGCCTTGAAATGCTCCCGATCCCATGGAATCGGGGCACGGGAAAAATAGAGCGCCCGCCCCTGCAGAGAACGCACCACCTTAACGACGTTGGCGTTAAAGAGCGTTTCCACGTCGCTAATCGGCTCCGCAAGCGTGGCAATGGCTGCCTCAGGATCATCCGCCAAACGAAGCGCGACCTGATCAATCAGCACGGGCGGAATTAACGGCTCATCCCCCTGCACATTCACCACCAGTTGCTCATCGCCAAGAGCCAATTGCTCGGCCACTTCTGCCAGACGATCTGTCCCCGAGAGGTGATCACTACGGGTCATTACCACCTCGGCACCATAAGGCAGCATGACATCTCTAATCCGTTCGTCATCCGTAGCCACCACAACCTGACGAGCCTGACTTTGACATGCACGGCGCCACACGTGGGCAACCATTGGCTCACCCGCTATATCCAGCAACGGTTTACCAGGAAGCCGGCTAGAGCCATAGCGGGCGGGAACAACAGCAATGAAACCTGGCTCCGCAATGGCCATTACGCTTCTCCTGTTCGGCCTGGAGAGGTGGGTAATTTTTCATCGGCATCCATTTCCCGCGCCTCCTCAGGAAGCATCACCGGAATGCCATCCTGAATGGGGTAAGCAAGACCATCGTAATAACAAAGCAATTCCGGTGCCTCGCGATCGTATTTGAGCTTGCCATTACAAAGCGGGCAAACCAGCATCGCCAGCAATTCCTTATCCATGAGTGCATCCCCTTTCGGAAAGCGCTGACAGCTTAACTGCCAACCAGTGTTCAAACTCTGGCGGAAGCACCGCTTCCACCTCTAAAACCCAGCTATCCGCTGGTGCAATATCTCGGCATTTCACTGCATCTTTAGCCGTCATCACCACAGGCCGCTGTTCATCAAAGCGGAATACCTCTGCATCAAAGCGCTGGTGGTCCGCAAGTGGACGCATATCGCCTTCAATACCCAATCCACGCAACGTATTAAAAAAACGTTCCGGGTGACCAATGCCCGCCACCGCATTCACGGGCAATGTAAAAGGGAGCGGAGTGAGTTCCCTGGCGTGGTTATCCTCCAGGCAACGCCAGCGCTGTGGACAGAGTTGCATAGGCGTTGTAGGTACCGGTAGCGGCTTGGACAGGTCTCCATTCACAATAACAGCGTCTACACGGCTCAAACGATCAGAAGCTTCCCGCAGAGGGCCTGCGGGCAGACAGCGCTCATTGCCCAGACCGCGCGCGCCATCCACGACAACGAGTTCAATATCTCGACCTAACGCCAAATGCTGCAAGCCATCATCGCTGATAATAATATTGCAGCCACGCCCGACCAGTTCTCTGGCGCCCCGCACTCGCTGGGGATCCGCCACCACGCAAAGCCCTGTCTGCTGAGCCAGCATAACAGGCTCATCGCCGCTGATAGCAGGGTCGGTAGACGCAGTTACCAATAGGGGGTAGTGCGCCCCCTTACCGCCATATCCACGCGTGACGATACCAGGACGCCACCCTTGGCTCACCAGCCAATGCGACAGCCATGCCACCAGTGGCGACTTTCCGGTTCCCCCTAAGGTGATATTGCCCACCACAATAACGGGCACCGGCGCTTGCCAAACGGTTTTTCCCCCATGGAGGTAAGCTCTTTCGCGCCGCGACATAAGATAACGGTATAAAATACCAAGCGGATAGAGGGGAACCAGCCACCGGCTGCCGCTGTAAGCTGCCGTCAACCAGTGCTGCGCCCGGTTCATTCACTCTCCTGAAACTGTAGCTGATGCAGGGCTGCATAGGCACCTCCCGCCTCTAATAACGTCTGATGAGTCCCCTCCTCAATCACACGCCCCTGATCCATCACCAGAATGCGATCAGCGCGCTCAATCGTTGAGAGTCGATGGGCAATTACCAAAGTAGTACGACCTTCACAGACACGCTCAAGGGCTTTTTGAATATAACGCTCTGACTCGGTATCCAGTGCCGAAGTTGCTTCATCCAGGATCAGAATGGGGGCATCCTTGAAAATGGCCCTGGCAATTGCCAGTCGCTGCCGCTGGCCACCTGACAACATCACACCATTCTCTCCAACAACCGTGGCATAGCCGTTGGGCAGTTTTTCAATAAACTCACTGGCATAGGCTGCTTGCGCTGCGGCCTCAACCGCCGCAGGGTCAGGGTTTACCACTCCGTAAGCGATATTGTCGGCAATGGTCGAATTAAATAGAGTGACCTGCTGGGATACCAGGGCGATATGCTGCCGCAACGGTCCCAGGGCATAATCGTTAGCATTGACCCCATCGATCAAAATTCGGCCTTCGCTTGGACTGTAAAAACGTGGTAACAGACTGACCAGGGTTGATTTCCCACTTCCTGAGCGACCGACGATCGCCACTAGCTCACCAGGCGCAACTCGTAGATTGATACTATGCAGAACGTTGGGCTGGTCATCAGCGTAGCGAAAACTCACATTATCAATAACCACATCCCCAGTTAACTGATGGGGGATTTCCCCGCCTTCATCCTGCTCAGGCGTTAAGTCCAGCAGCCCAAACAGCTCCGAGGCGGCCGCAATCCCCTTTTGTATCTCGCCGTTTACTTCGGTTAGCTGACGAACAGGTTTGATCATAAGGGCAGCAGCGGTAATAAACGCCACAAACTCGCCCGGGGTCATATCGGCCATTAGCGCAGGCGACATCGCCAGCCATACCAGCAGTGCCATGGAGATAGCCACCAGCATAAGCACTACTGGCGAACTGACAGCGCGGGTCATGGCTTCTTTCATGCTCTGGCGGCGGTTCTCTTCGCTGACACGATCAAAGCGCTGCTTTTCATACTCTTCTGCGCCATGCGTGCGCACTACACGATAGCCCGATAGCGCTTCAGAGGCCACATGAGTAACATCCCCCATGGAGTGCTGAATACGCTTGGAAATACGCCTGAAACGCTTGCTAACATAACTGACAACTGCCGCAATCAGCGGTGTTACGCCCAAGAACAGTAGCGTCAGCATCCAGTTCGTCCAGAACAGGTAACCTATCAGCCCGATAACGAACAAACCTTCTCGCAGAATAATAGTGACCGCGTTAGTCGCCGCACCCGCCACTTGCTCAACATGGTAAGTAACCCGTGAAACCAGGTGTCCACTTGAGTGATGATCAAAAAAGCGGCCAGGCAAATGCAGCAGATGAGCAAATACATTACAACGCAGCGTGTGAATCACATAACGCCCGACGTAGGCCATATAGTAAGTGCTTAAAAAGGTTCCCAAGCCACGTGATGCAAACATCAGCACCACGAATAACGGTAAGAAGAGCCTAAAGGCGGCATCAGGATTCTGAATGCCATCAATCAACCGTTTCATCATTTCTGCCAGCGCCGTGCTGGAAGCGGCATAAATCAAAAAGCCAGTTACCGCTAACGCAAACGCACGCCAGTGGGGTTTAACATAGCCCAACAACCGTTTATAAAGAATCCAACCTGAGTCAGTCACACGCGCTCCTGGCATTAGTGTGCAGTGCGCAGAATTCTACCTTAAGGCGAGGCGCATCAACACCGCTTGCGAATACCCTGAAATTTTCTTAAGGGTACGACCTTCACCGGTTGATCCGCCTGAAGACTAAACGCCAGAGCACCATCATGGGCTGTACTCCATAAACAGCTCTGCTGCTGACGAAACCGACGCACGACTTCATCCACCGGGTGGTTGAACGGATTACCACGCCCAGCACTGAATATGACATGTTCTGGGCGACTGATCTGAACAAACTGCACACCTGAGCTTGTACGACTACCATGATGTCCTGCCACCAGCGCACTTACAGGAGCCTCCACGTCTGCCACAAAACGCCGCTCGATATCGCGCCCCACATCCCCTGTGATTAGCAGACGCTGCTCACCTGCGCTGACTTCCAGCACACATGAGCGATCATTGGACGATAGCGAATTTTTGCCTGCAGGCGGCCATAACACCCGGTAACGAATACCATCCCTCATCCACTGCTGACCATACTCACAGGCCATACTGGGCACCGGCAACGCTTCACCATAAGGTGCAAGCCATTGGCCTACATGGTGGTCACTGAGCAGACCGCCAACACCTCCTGCGTGATCCGTATCCGCATGGCTAACCATGACCTGATCAAACCGCTGCCCTGGAGGCCATAACGTCTGAAGTGGCATAAAGCCACTGCGAAAACGCGGTCCCGTGTCATACAGCATACGATGATTGGCGCTACGCAGTTCAATCAGTTGCCCCTGACCAACATCATAAACAATGACCCGCAGCACACCTTCGGGTAAGGCGTCCTCATGCAACCAGACAGGTAAGCAGACCGTAAGTAGCGTGGCGCCAATACGCAACCACACTGAAACAACCGGCAACCCCCAACATAACGATAGTAATAACAAGCTGCCCGCAAGGGGATAAACAAGTCGAGGCGATGGCTCCCAAAGCGGAACATACTGCACAGTGAGCACCAATAAATGATGAAAAACACTTAATGCCTGCTCAAAGCACCACCACATGACCAGCCCTACGCCAGGCAGTGGTGAAAGTAACCAGCCTAACAGGGCGCCAGGCACCATCACAGAACTTACCCAGGGGACAGCAACCAGATTTATCAACGGTGCCGCGGGAGCAATACGCCCAAAGGCCAGCAACACCGCCGCTGCCATTAAGGGAGCTAATAGCAGTTGCGAACGTACCAAGGCCCAGCACCACCCTCTGAACCCTTTTGGCCGTGTCCTCCCTTGCCAAATAATGATTAACCACCCTACCGCGATAAATGATAGCCACAAACCAGGGCGCCAGAACGATAACGGATCAGCCACCAGTACCAATGCGAGCGCAAGCCACCATGCTTGCCAGGGGCCTGGAGAGTGACGCCCACTCAGCACCCAGAGCCCTAGCACCGTCATCACCATGGCGCGCATGGCAGGGGGCGCAAGCCCCGCCAGTATGGCATAGCCTACTGCAGCCCCGGCGGCCACCCACCAGGGCCATGGGCGTAACCGCCAATTGGTAGGAGAGATAACCCGCGCCACTAAGCGTGCCAACAGCAGCGTAAAAGATGCCACAAGACCTACATGCAGGCCGGAAATCACCACGAGATGAGTCGTACCCGTCGCATTAAGCAGCGCCCAGTCATCTTGTGTCAGCTGCTCACTATCACCTAACGACAGCGCGGCCAACCAGCGCTGGGTTCGTGCTTCAAGGGGCTGACTCGACAACAGACCAAGCGCCATTTGGCGCAGAGTAGGTGTTGCCAAAGCCAGGCGCTGGGGAGTGGGCTCGGGACGTACATAACCAGTGGCATGGATACCTTCTCGCCATAACCACTGTTCAAAATCAAACGTATCAGGGTTGACGAAACCACCAGGGGGGCGCAGGCGTAATGTCATCTGCCAACGCTCACCCACCCGATAGACTGCCTCACCATAAGCACTCACCCGCACAGTACCAAGAGCATGGCAATTGGGAAGGTGATCAGGTGCCTGACAGGCTTCAATGGTTAACCGCAATCGCGAGGAGCCCTCTTCCTGCTGCACGTTAGTGACTAGCGCTTGTACAGTGACATCCTCTCCGCTGAGACCAACCGGCAAACGACGCCCCCACTCGTGCTGCACACTGATAAATACCACACCAGCAATCAACAACCATATCAATAGTTTGTATCTAAACTGAAGCAACCAGAGTGCAACCAGCAACACCCCGCTTAGTAGCGGGGTAAAACTTCCTTCAGCACTACTCCACCATGCCAGCAGCACGCCACCGAGTGCGGCTAAAGCAGCGGGAACTGCAACACCTAACTGCATCCCCTCTCCCTGGTGTCAGATCATTAAACGCCCGCGGCATAGCCGAAGCACTACGCTATATGGATAATAGGGCGCATCAACAGCAAGAGTATATGACATGCCGCGCCGTTTCCTGCAGCGCTATATGCCTAAACCGGATACGTTAAGACGCCAGCGCTCACTGCGCTTCATGGCGCCTCTGATAGCGGATCCTGGGTTATGGCTGTTAACTCGCCGAAGCGTTGCAAACGCGTTTAGTGTTGGGATATTTTGCGCCATGCTGCCAATTCCATTCCAGATGGTAGTGGCTGCTTTTGGTGCACGCGTTAGCCGTTGCAATCTGGCGCTTTCGGTGGGTCTGGTATGGATCACGAACCCACTCACAATGCCGGTCATTTTTTACTTTAATTATCGAATAGGCACCTTTCTGTTAGGTACGCCTGTTCGGGAAGCGCCATCACGTATCTCAACGCGTTGGATTGCCGAACAAATGCACGACATCATGCCTCCTTTAATTGCAGGATCACTACTCACTGCGGTGGTACTGGCAATCGTTGCCAATATTGGCATTCGCTTGATTTGGCGCTGGCATGTTTCCCACAATTGGAAACGCCGCCGCCTGAAAAGGCGGCGGCGTCGGGCTTGTATCGAGTCTGAATTTGATGATTAGCGATACAAGCGTTAAACGGTTGTGATCTTTTGCTCAACCAGTTGGCCACTGTCAAGTTTCAATACCCGATCCTGATGGGCCGCAAGGCCTACATCATGGGTCACAATCACGAAGGCACAGGCGCTCTCTTTAGCAAGCTCATCCATTAGCGCAAGAATGGTGCTGGCAGTGGTTTGATCCAGATTACCCGTCGGCTCATCCATCAGCACCAGGCTGGGATCAGTAACCAGCGCTCTGGCAATTGCCACCCGCTGCCGCTCACCACCCGACAGTTCCCCTGGCTTATGATCAGCACGTGCCTGCATACCAACCCGCTCCAGTATCTGCATGGCACGCTGCTCCGCCACTTTTTTTGACTGACCGCGAATAATCAGCGGTAACGCTGCGTTTTCAACGGCGGTGAACTCCGCCAATAAGTGGTGGAACTGGTAAACAAAGCCAATATAACGGTTACGAAACCGTCCGAGTGCAGCTTCATTCAGCCCCGAAAGTGGCTCACCCGCGATGACAATGCTGCCTTCACTGGGGCGGTCCAGCCCGCCCAGCAGGTTTAGCAGTGTCGTCTTGCCTGACCCCGAGCTACCAACGATGGCCACACGCTCCCCGGCGTGGACCTGGAGCTCAAGCTGGTCAAGTACCTTCAGATCCTGAGGCCCTTCACTATAGACCCGCGATAGGCCTTGGCATTCCAGCATAATCATCCCGGGCTGCGGTGCCATTGAAGTCATTAAATCATCCTTATTCATAGCGCAGTACATCCGCAGGCTGCACACGGGCGGCCCGCCAGGCAGGATAGAGCGTTGAGAGGAACGTAAGCCCAAAGGCAGCGATAACAATATCGCGTACATCGGCCCACTGGAGCCGCGATGGCAAATTACTAATGAAATAAACACCAGAATCCAGGAATTGGATGCCAAACGCACTTTCAAACCAGCCAATCAGATCCGAGATGGTCAAGGCCAGCAAAATGCCAACAGCAACGCCCACGGCAATACCTATCAATCCAATGGCCAACCCCTGGACAATAAATATCCCCATGATTGAGCGTGGCGTCGCCCCTATGGTGCGTAGGATTGCGATATCCGCGCGCTTATCGGTCACTACCATAACGAGAGTGGAAACGATATTAAAGGCGGCAACAGCGATAATGACCGTGAGCAGTAGCGCAATCATGCGCTTTTCCATCTGGATCGCCTGGAACAGGTTGCCATGAGAGAACGTCCAGTCAGTCCCGCGGTACCCGGACTCTAATTCAGTTAATATTGCCTGTGTCTCGCTGCTGGCTAAAAACAGATCATCAAGTTCAAGGCGTAGCCCACCAATGGCATCACCCAATCTCGCCAACGTCTGCATATCTTCAATATTGGCATAGGCCAGATTAGCGTCCAGATCAGCCCCCACGCTGAAAATACCGCTCACAGTGAAGCGCTTTAAGCGCGGAAAGACCCCAGCAGGGGTAATGGAAGCTTCAGGCACCAGCAGGGTCACTCGGTCACCAACGCCTACCCCTAGACGCCGTGCCAGCATAGAGCCCAACACCACATTCCATTCACCGGGCACCAGGTCAGCCAGCGCCCCCTGACGCATATGCTCACCAATAATTGATACCTGATCTTCCCAATCAGGGTGGATGCCGTTCACCATAGCCCCTTGGTTACGGCCACCGGCAGAGAACATTCCCTGTTGCTCAACAAAAGGCGCCACACCAATGACATGCTCGCGCTGGATTAACCTGTCGGCAAGCGCTTCCCACTCCACCATCCCTTCTGGAGACTCAATTTTTGTATGGGGCACCATGCCAAGAATGCGTGTCCTCAACTCGTGATCGAAACCATTCATTACGGATAGAACAAGAATAAGCACCGCTACACCTAGCATCAGGCCCAGCATTGAGGTCAGGGATATAAACGAAATAAAGTGGTTCCGGCGTTTAGCGCGCACGTAGCGCAGCCCCACCAGAAAAGGCAAACGATCAAGCATGGCATCATTCCTTAGTAATAAGCGCCCATGGTACGGTTTTTTGCGCATGGGTGCATGTGCAAACGAAGTGTTAGATAGGCATCATGACAAGCCGTTCCCCGTGGTAACGTAACGCTTGCATGTTTCTGGACAAGCCCCTACATTGCGCCGGTTCCTCTTACCCCTGGGGTAAGTCTTTTTTACTTCTAACCAAGAGCATCTGTGACGTTGGCTACCAAGACACATCGCCTGTTGCCGGAATGGCACCCCCAAGATGGCCTTCAGCTTACCTGGCCTCGCCCAGATGGTGATTGGGCTCCCCTCTTGTCGCGTATTGAAGCAACGCTTGAGCGCATTGTGATTGCCGTATCCCGCTATCAGCGCGTGCTGATTAGCGTACCTGACGAGGCAACACGCGATCGCCTGGCAGACACCTGGAGAGCCTGCGGTGTTCCGGAATATCAACTGCTTCTCATTGTCGCACCCACAGACGACACCTGGGCAAGGGATCATGGGCCAATTACCGTCGTCGATAAAGATAACCGGCCACTGCTGCTGGACTACACCTTTACCGGCTGGGGTGGCAAATTCCCCGCAGAACGTGACAATCAGCTGACACAATGGCTGGCAGATGCAGGGGTATGGGCCTGCCCTGTTGTATCGCGGAATTTGATCCTGGAAGGTGGGGGGATTGAAACAGATGGTGAAGGCACACTATTAACAACAGAAGCCTGCCTGCTTAATCCCAACCGTAACCCGTCACTTTCCCAAGCAGATATTGAAGCCATGCTGGCAGAGGACTTGGGTGTTGACCGCGTACTGTGGTTAACCCATGGTCATCTGGAAGGCGACGATACCGATAGTCACATTGATACACTGGCGCGCTTTTGCAATCCAACAACCATTGCTTACATCAGGTGCGATGACCCTACTGATCCGCACTACCCAGCACTCACAGCCATGGAAGATGAGCTGAAAGCGTTTCGCCAGCGCAACGGTGAACCTTATCGGCTTATCCCCTTACCCTGGCCCCAGGCATGCTTCGATCCTGATGATGGCCATCGCCTGCCGGCAACTTATGCCAACTTTCTGATTATCAATGACGCGGTGTTAGTTCCCACCTATGGCGACCCAGCCGATGTTATCGCCCTACAGGCGCTGGCGCTGGCGTTTCCTGAACACACCTTGATTCCTATTGAGTGCACCAGCGTTATTCGCCAGCATGGCAGCCTGCACTGTTTAACCATGCAATTGCCAAAAGGCACCCTTGCCCCGGCCTGCATTAATTCGTAAGGAGCCATCATGACACACACGCTCACTGTGGGGATTGTTCAACAGCCCGCCTGGCCCGATAAGGCACGCAGCCTGGCCACCAGCGAAGCAGGCATTCGCGATGCTGTTAAGCAAGGTGCTCAATTAGTGCTTCTTCAGGAGCTACACACCACGCACTATTTCTGCCAATACGAGGACCCTGCGCTATTTGATTTGGCCGAGCCTCTGGATGGCCCAAGCAGCCAGCATTTGGCAGCACTTGCCAAAGAGCTGGATATTGTTCTGGTTGGCTCTCTGTTCGAAAAACGGGCACCAGGGCTTTATCACAACACAGCCGTGGTATACGACCGCGCTAATGGCCGAGTGGGCCAATACCGCAAAATGCATATCCCGGACGATCCGGCGTTTTACGAGAAATTTTACTTCACACCGGGCGATTACGATGACGCCCGTGGAGAGGGATTCACCCCTATCGACACGTCCGTCGGCCGGCTGGGCATTCTGATATGTTGGGACCAATGGTATCCCGAAGCCGCCCGTTTGATGGCACTGGCGGGGGCGGATCTATTGCTCTACCCCACCGCTATTGGATGGGACCCAAACGATGACAATGCTGAGAAAGCTCGCCAGAAAGATGCCTGGACCATCATCCAACGGGCACATGGTGTTGCGAATGGGCTACCGGTACTGGTAGCCAACCGGGTGGGTTATGAAGCCGACCATTCAGGTGTGGGTGACGGCATTCAGTTTTGGGGCGGTAGTTTTGTCTGCGGCCCGCAAGGCGAACTGCTGGCCCATGCGGGTGAAGAAACCCAGCAGTTGGTAGTCAGCCTTGATATGGCACGCAGCGAAAATACGCGCCGTATTTGGCCCTACCTGCGGGACCGGCGGATAGACGCCTACGGTGATTTAACCCGCCGCTATCGCGATTAACGACATCACCCAGGCCAACACAGCGCCCGCTCCGGTATAGGAGCGGGCGCTGTGTTTTACTGGCAGCTAACGGGGCAAAGCGAACTTATTTCCAAAAATCGCGAATGGAGGCAATGCCCTGAGCGCCGACGGCACGGGCGTGATGAGCATCAAAGCGCGTCATGCCACCCAGCGCAAATACCGGCATGCCCGCCCGCTCTACCAATTGCTGGAAATCATGCCACCCCATAGGGGCCACCTCGGGATGCGAAGGAGTGGTTCTCAGCGGCGACAGGGTCACAAAATCACAGCCGAGCACAGCCGCTTGCGAGAGCTGCTCCTGGTTGTGCGTCGAGGCGGATAGCCATTTATTTTCATCAATGGGCCGCCGATCAAGCTTCATCAACCGCTCACTGGTTAGATGAATCCCATCCGCTTCCACTTCATCCAACAGCTCCGGCTCGCCATTCAGCAGCAAGCTGGCTCCATGCTCGCGGCATAGGCGCAAGGCGCTTTTAGCACGCGTAATATACTCGTCTTGATTCAACTGCTTTGCCCTTAATTGAACCAAGCGAATATTGTCTTCACGCAGAGCCCGCTCCAACAGCGCTTCGAAGTGTTCATCATCCGCCTCTTCACCGGTAATCAAATACTCCGTGGGCAGCATCACCGCACGCAGAATCGGCAGGTTCGCGGCTGGGAAAGGGTAATTAACCAGCTCATCCATCGGCACCCAGCGTACCGCCTGGCCCTCACGACCAAAAGGCTCGCCTGCAAACTCATGTACCTGCCACACATCCAGCAAGATATGCTTATCGGGATACTCATGGTGAACACGGATCAGCGGTTGGGCACGTAAAATCTCAACCCCTAACTCTTCATGCAATTCACGCTTCAGCCCTTCAAGCCCTGTCTCATAAGGCGCCAGCTTACCACCTGGGAACTCCCACAGGCCGCCATGGTCGACGTTGGAAGGACGACGCGCAATCAGCACGTGCTTTTGATCGGCGCTGATCATTGCAGCCGCCGCGACATGAACCCGTCGTTTTACCATTACACTCATTACGTCTTTATCCACGTTGTGCGCGACGCTCTATCAAGGAGCGACGCTATCTCACTGCGTTAGCACCTTACCGAGCGGTCAGCTGCGGTAATCCGCGTTGATGGACACATAGTCATGGGAGAGATCCGAGGTCCACACAGTGGCACGCTCTTCGCCACGCCCCAGGTTAATGCGAATAGTGATCTCTTCCTGTGCCATCACGGCACTACCGGCTGCTTCCGTGTAGCTGGTAGCCCTCCCCCCTTTCTCAACCAGGCGCACATCACCCAAATCAATGACGACGCGATTGACATCAAACGCCTCCACAGGGGCTCGTCCAACAGCCGCTAAAATACGCCCCCAGTTAGCATCCGAGGCATACAGCGCAGTTTTGACCAGTGGCGAATGTGCCACAGTAAATGCCACATCCAGCGCTTCTTGACGGGTAGCAGCCTCATTAACCAGGAGAGTGACAAATTTGGTAGCCCCTTCCCCATCGCGAATAATCGCCTGAGCCAGCTCACTCATCACTCGCTGTAAAGCATTGCGGAATAGCGCAATCTGCTCATCACTCTCAATCTGCGCACCGGTACCTGTAGCAGCCAACATGCAGGCATCATTGGTGGATGTGTCGCTATCGACCGTAATACAGTTAAAAGAACGATCTACTGTTTCACGCAGTAAGCGCTGTAATAACGGTTGCTTGATAGCAGCATTGGTGACCACAAAGCCCAGCATAGTAGCCATATTAGGCTTGATCATGCCAGAGCCTTTGGTAATGCCGTTGATGGTGACCTGCTGATCACCGATGACCACGGTTTCCGTAGCACCTTTGGCACGGGTATCAGTCGTCAAAATTCCTTCACCCGCCTGCTGCCAGGCTTGGCTCGCATCCGCAAGAGCGCTTACCGCAGCAGGCAACCCAGCCAACAGACGATCCATCGGCATCGGTTCCCCAATCACACCTGTGGAAAACGGTAAGACCTGATACTCGGCTACCCCCACTTGTTCCGCTAACGCCGCACAGCTGGCATAAGCATCCCGCATCCCTGTTTCACCCGTACCAGCGTTTGCATTGCCGGTATTAATTAGCCAGTAGCGGGGCACCTGACCTTCACCCAAACAGCGCTCAATATGCGCTTTGGCCACAATGACGGGAGCTGCACAGAACGCATTTCGGGTAAACACACCAGCGACCGAGGCTGTCTCGGGGAGTTCAAACACCACCATGTCACGGCGCCCCGGCTTTTTAATACCAGCCATTGTACTACCAAGACGCACCCCCTTAAGGGGGGGCAACGCTGGAAAAGGGATGTTTCCCACTGCCATGTTCAACTCCTTTACAGTCGCATTATCCGGGAGGCTGATTAGTTCAACTTACCGCAGCACTGCTTATATTTTTTACCCGAGCCACAGGTGCAAGGGTCGTTACGGCCCACTTTAGGCCCTCCCCGACGCAGCGGGCGGCCATCTGTACCAGGTGCTTCCACGGCACGCTCGCTGTTCTGAGCGCTCGGATCATCATGGCGGCTTGCAGCCATCACTTTCTCACGCGCCAGCTCTTCGCGTCGCTTCTGCTCCAGAGCATCCACTTCTTCAGGCTGACGCACCTGAACGTGACTAAGAATACGCGTGACATCTGCCTTAATGTTGGTCAGCAGATTCTGGAACAGCTCAAACGACTCGCGCTTGTACTCTTGCTTTGGGTTTTTCTGGGCGTAGCCACGCAGGTGAATACCACGACGCAAATGATCCATCGACTGAAGGTGCTCTTTCCAGCGGGTATCCAGTACCTGCAGCATCACCTGCTTTTCAAAACGATGGATCAGCGTAGCACCGGCAGCCTCGATTTTGGCCTCATAGGCTTCACGATGCATTACCTGAAGGCGCTCACGCAGCTTCTCTTCGCTGAAACGCTCATCCTCAGCCGCCCACTGCACAACAGGTGCTTCCAGGTTGAATTCCGTTTTTAAATGCGACTCCAAGCCAGGTAAATCCCACTGCTCGACCAGGCTTTGGGGTGGTACAAAATCGCTGATGGCCTCCTCCATTACCTCTTCGCGGATACCCAGCACCGCTCCAGACACCTCTTCAGAAGCGAGAATTTCGTTACGCTGCTCATAGATAACGCGGCGCTGGTCGTTGGCCACATCATCGTACTCCAGCAGTTGCTTACGAATATCAAAGTTGCGGCCTTCAACTTTTTTCTGCGCCCGCTCCACAGCGTTGGAAACCATTTTATGCTCTATCGCTTCGCCACGCTCCAGCCCCAGCGCCTGCATCAAGCGCTTCACCCGGTCTGAGCCAAACAGGCGCATCAAGCTATCTTCCAGGGAGAGGAAGAACCGGGTCGAACCCGGATCGCCCTGGCGGCCGGCACGTCCACGTAACTGGTTATCGATACGGCGGGACTCATGGCGCTCTGAGCCAATAACATGCAAACCACCGGCTTCAAGCACACCATCGTGGCGCTTTTGCCACTCGGCTTTAAGGGCATCAATTTGCTCTTGGGTTGGGTTCTGTAACTTGGCTGCTTCAGCTTCCCAGTTACCACCCAGCATAATATCGGTACCACGACCAGCCATGTTGGTGGCAATCGTAATCGAACCGGGACGACCTGCCTGGGCAATGATTTCCGCTTCACTCTGGTGCTGCTTGGCATTCAGTACATTAAATTTCAGACCAGCGTCACGCATCAGTTGAGCAAGATACTCGGATGTTTCAATAGAGGCAGTACCTACCAGCACAGGTCGGCCAGCTTCTGTCTCAGCTTTAACGTCTTTAATGATCGCTTCATACTTCTCTTCAGCGCTGAGATACACCAGATCGTTGAGGTCTTTACGGGCCAGTGGGCGGTTGGTGGGAATAACGATAACATCCAGGCCATAGATTTGACGAAACTCGTAAGCTTCGGTATCGGCGGTGCCTGTCATCCCCGCCAGTTTGTCATATAAGCGGAAGTAGTTCTGAAACGTCGTTGATGCCAATGTCTGGCTCTCGCGCTGAACCGTCACACCCTCTTTGGCTTCAACGGCCTGATGAAGCCCTTCAGACCAGCGGCGGCCAGGCATGGTGCGTCCGGTGTGTTCATCAACAATCACCACCTGCCCTTCAGCGACAATATAATCAACGTCCGGATGATAGAGGTGGCGGGCACGCAGTGCAGAGTGCATATGCTGCAACAGGTTAAGGTTTTGCGCAGCGTAAAGTGAGTCATCTTCGCCAAGCAGCCCCTCCGCACGCATCAGCTCTTCGACCTTATTGTGGCCTTGTTCGGTCAGTTCAACCTGCTTCTGCTTCTCATCCAGCAGGAAATCGCCCGTCACCGGCGTTTCTTCATCTTCCGATACTTCTCCCCTCTCCAACTGTTGAGCCAGTCGGTTGACCACATTATAGAGGTCGGTGTTTTCATCAACAGCACCAGAAATAATCAACGGTGTACGCGCTTCATCAATCAGGATCGAGTCAACTTCATCGACAATGGCGTAATACAGGCCGCGCTGAACCTTATCTTCCAGTGAAAACGCCATATTGTCGCGCAGGTAGTCAAAACCGAACTCGTTGTTGGTACCGTAGGTAATATCGCACTGGTAAGCATGGCGTTTCTCTTCACCGGTTTGACCGGCAAAAATCACCCCTATCGTCAGGCCCAAAAACTCATATAGTGGTCGCATCCACTCGGCATCACGACGCGCCAGGTAATCATTGACCGTCACCACATGGACGCCTTTGGCTGGCAGAGCATTCAGGTATACGGCCAGTGTCGCCACCAGTGTTTTACCTTCACCGGTTTTCATTTCGGCAATACGCCCCCGGTGCAGGGTCATGCCACCAACCATCTGCACATCAAAGTGGCGCATTTCCATCACTCGTTTACTCGCCTCACGCACCACAGCAAATGCTTCGGGCAGCAAACTGTCGAGTGTTTCTCCGCTCTCCAGGCGTTGACGAAACAGTGCTGTTTTCCCCTGCAGCTCGGCATCGCTCAGACCTTCCAGTTCCGGCTCCAGCTTATTGACGCTAAGCACGCTTTTCTGCATGCGTTTTACTTCGCGGTCGTTCTTGGAACCAACAACTTTACGTAACAAATTATTAATCATGAATTTTCCAAATCATCATGAGCGCCCATACAGGTACGCCCTTTTATATAAAGCAAATAAAGCAGTTCTTAGTGTATGAGTTGCTGAACAGGCGGACCGCGCTGGGTAAGCACATCTTTCGCAGCAACCTGCCGATGCATTACCTGCGGTAAAAAGCGAAGAAGGGAAGGTAAAGGCGTCAGCTGGCGTGTATTACGACGTGACCAATAACGTAATGCGCGGCGTTTTTTCGCTATCCATTGGGACTGCGCGCGCAAGATTGCAGGCACCCAGAAACAGACGTTAACGCTACGCTCGCTACCGCGAAAGGCATCTGAAGGGTGTAGACTAGCAGGTAGCAAGCAACTTACCAGAAGGCCAGCAAGCCACCAGCGCGCTAAGCCATGACGGCGTTGGCGTCGTGGCGAAGCGGTCATAACATCTGGTGGCGGTGACGACATGCTGTGGACTGGCTCCTGGGCGTGTTAGGCTCTTCTGGGTTGGCCCACCTCTAGGCTATAGCTGTTCACCTATTGGGGACCGCCACACTATGTTGATTAAGGCACTTTGGAAATCAAGCGTATGAGTATAAAGGTTAAGCGATCTCACGCACAGCCCATCACCCAACTGCTATCCAAGTCTGGTGATATTGGGTACCTGATGCGCCAATCTCGCTTAATTGACCAGGCACAACGGCATTTGCGTGCCCACTTGCCTGAAGAAATGCGTGAACATATCTTCGTAGGCGGCTTCCGCGATGGCCGGTTAACACTCATTAGCGGTCAAGCCAGCTGGTTAACCTGGCTGCGCTACGAACAGAGCCACTTACTCACCCTGCTTCACCAGTTGCCAGGGTTGGAAGGTGTCAGCGCGTTTACACTGAAGGTTCGTCCAGTTCGTCCTGTCGAAGCACCTAAGCGCTATACTCGAACGCTCTCCAATGATGCAGGCAAAACGTTAGCCGAGTGCGCCGCAGATACCGATAACCCGGCTCTTAAAGATGCGTTACAGCGCCTGGCCTCCCACGCCAGCAGCCACTCGGACCCCAAGGCATAACAAACATTTCCAAAAAGCATAAAGCACCGCCATGGCGGTGCTTTATTAAGTGGGGGAACAAAGTTGTTTTTCAACCGGCAGCGTCTTTTCCACCCCTTCATTATGGCAAATTTTTACCTATGCCATGGCGGGAGCGGCATAAGAAATCGGTGCAACCGCCTTTTCATCCTCGAAAGTAACGATTTCGTAAGCATCCGGCTGTGCCATCAGCTCACGGCAAAGCTGGTTGTTAAGGGCATGTCCCGATTTTACGCCGCAGAATTCACCAATCAGGCTATAACCCAATTGATAGAGATCCCCGATCGCATCCAGTACCTTGTGCTTGACGAATTCATCGTCATAACGTAATCCGCCCTCATTCACGATTCGATAATCATCCACCACAATGGCGTTATCCAGGCTGCCACCGAGCGCCAGATTATTCGAGCGCAAAAACTCCAAATCGCGCATGAAGCCGAAAGTACGTGCCCGTGAGACTTCCTTAACAAATGAAGTCGTCGAAAAATCAATCAAGGCCGTTTGCTTCTGCTGCTCAAACACAGGGTGGTCAAAATCAATAGCGAACGAGACTTTAAACCCCTGGTGCGGCAGAAAAACGGCTTCTTTATCGCCATCAGTGACTGCCACGCGGCGCTTGATGCGGATAAATTTCTTGGCTGCGTTCTGCTCCAGGATGCCAGCCGATTGAATCAAAAATACAAATGGGCTGGCACTACCATCCATAATAGGCACTTCAGGTGCACTAATATCGACGTAAGCATTATCAATACCCAGCCCCGCGAAGGCCGACATCAGATGCTCAACTGTTGCCACTTTCACTCCATCGCTGGAAAGCGCGGTGCACAGAGTTGTGTCTTCTACCAACTCGGCTCGAGCAGGAACATGTACCACAGGATCCAGATCGGTTCTAACGAACACAATTCCGGTATTTGCCGGCGCCGGACGCAAAGCCATATGGACTTTTTTGCCGGAGTGCAGACCCACTCCAGTGGCGCGAATGACGTTTTGTAGTGTGCGTTGTCTGATCATGGGCAGTGGTCGAACTCTAATGACGGCGGTGTCAGCATGATAACCGACAGGTACCGCAGGGAAAGAAAGTTATCAAACAGTGTTCACTTTAACAGCAAACGAGCGTCTTAACCAATAAAACTCTCGTTTGCTGCCTCAATGAGCCTGATAGTACAGACTAATCCGCCTGACGGCGCAAAAACGCGGGAATATCCAGATAGTCGTCTGCTTCCGCCGCACGACGCTTTTCAGGACGTGGCTTGGCAGCCTGCTCTGGTGCTTCTGCACGTGCAGTCGCTTGCTGACGCATAACGGTTGGTTGCTGAAGCTTGCGATAATCCGAAGAAGAATCGGTGGCGGAGCGACGCACAGGTTCGCGTGAAGCCACCTTGGCTTTGCTGCCATCCAGGCCAGCAGCCACAACGGTTACACGCAACTCGTCGGACATCTCCATATCGATAGAGGTGCCAACAACGATAGTCGCTTCCTGAGAGGCGAACTCCTGCACGGTGGCACCTACATCGTTGAACTCTCCAATAGAGAGATCAGGGCCTGCTGTGATATTCACAAGGATACCGCGGGCGCCGTGCAGATCGATATCTTCCAGCAAAGGACTGCGAATCGCCTTCTCAGCCGCTTCACGTGCCCGGTTTTCACCGGTAGCCCCACCCGTTCCCATCATCGCCATGCCCATTTCAGACATAACCGTTCGCACGTCCGCAAAGTCGACGTTAATAATGCCCGGACTGGTAATCAGTTCAGCAATGCCCTGAACAGCGCCCAGCAAGACATCATTCGCCGCACTAAAGGCAGTCAAAAGCGTTGCGTTTTTACCCAGAACGGAAAGCAGTTTCTCATTGGGAATGGTAATCAGCGAGTCAACATGCTCAGAGAGCTCTTTCATGCCCTCTTCAGCAGCGCGCATACGCTTGGGCCCTTCAAACGGGAAGGGGCGCGTAACGACAGCCACCGTCAGTATGCCAAGCTCTTTGGCTACCTGAGCGACCACCGGAGCACCGCCTGTGCCTGTGCCACCGCCCATGCCTGCGGTAATAAACACCATATCAGCGCCATTTAAAAGCTCAGCGATGCGCTCTCGGTCTTCCATGGCGGCCTGGCGCCCCACTTCTGGGTTAGCCCCGGCCCCCAGGCCTTTGGTGATTTCGCCGCCAAGCTGCAAAACCGTTTTCGCGGATACGCGCTTGAGCGCCTGGGCATCAGTGTTGGCGCAAATAAACTCTACGCCTTCGATGTTGCTCTCGACCATGTGGTTGACAGCGTTGCCGCCGCCGCCACCAACACCGACCACTTTGATGACCGCACTGCTCGAGGGTGCGTTATCTACCAATTCGAACATAAGCCCCGTCTCCTGAACCGCGCTTGCGGCCCTAATCAGAAATTTCCTTTGAACCAGCCTTTGATTCTCGCCAGCGCCGAATGACCTTCCTTGATATCACGCCGAGCAAGCTCATTGCGCCCTTTATGCGCAGCAACGACTCCCCCGTGGCTTTCTAAACCTTGCCCATGACGCGCCTCTTGCAATGCATAATGCAGCAAGCCAACGCCTGTCGCATAAATAGGATTACGCACCACATCTGCCAAACCTCTGACATTTTGTGGGCAGGCAATACGAACCGGCATATGAAAAATTTCTTCTGCCAGCTCGCTGACACCTTCCATGCGTGAGGTACCTCCGGTGAGTACTACACCGGCCGCCACCATGTCTTCATAGCCACTACGACGTAATTCGTCTCTTACCAGCGTAAAGAGCTCTTCATAGCGCGGCTCTACCACTTCGGCTAATGCCTGCCGTGATAAATCCCGTGCCGGACGATCCCCTACACTGGGAACTTTAATCATTTCATCGCTTGCGGCGAGTTGAGTCAGCGCACAAGCGTATTTCACTTTGATCTCTTCTGCATGCTGGGTAGGTGTACGCAATGCCATCGCGATATCATTGGTCACCTGATCACCGGCAATGGGAATCACTGCGGTATGACGAATTGCCCCTTCGGTAAATATCGCCATATCTGTCGTGCCACCGCCGATATCCACCATGCAAACACCCAGCTCGCGCTCGTCCTCTGTGAGTACTGCCATGCTGGATGCCAGTTGTTCAAGGATGATGGCATCAACATCCAGACCACAGCGGCGTACACACTTTTCGATGTTCTGAACGGCATTTAATGCTGCAGTGACAAGATGCACCTGGGCTTCGAGCCGAACCCCCGACATGCCGAGCGGTTCACGGATCCCCCCTTGAGCATCAATTGAAAACTCCTGGGGCAACACATGCAATACTCGCTGGCCTTCGGAAATAGCACGTGCCCGGGCAGAGTCAATAACGCGGTCAATGTCTGATGGGGTTACTTCCCGTTCTTTTATAGCCACCACACCATCAGAGTTCATTGAGCTAATATGACTACCTGCAACACCAACATAAACAGAATGAATATCGCACCCAGCCATCAACTCGGCTTCTTCAACAGCCCGCTGAATAGACTGAACCGTTGATTCAATATTGATGACAACCCCGCGCTTCATGCCGCGAGATGGATGAGAGCCGATACCAGCAATTTCGATCCCGCCATCATCGGTAGGTTGACCGACTATCGCGACGACCTTGGACGTTCCAATGTCCAGCCCGACAACCATATTGGATGCATTGGGTGAGCCTGCCATGAGCCGGGGAATCTCCTTGTAGTCATTTTAAAAGGCGTTATATTTATGGATGACGCTAACTCAACCAAGAGTGTCAGGGGCGTCGCCCAAATCAAAATTAACGTTTATCGATAAAACTCAGCTAACGGCTGAGAGGATTAAATTAAAACCCACCAACTACCGATTGAGACATAGTATAGAAACAATAGCTGCAATACGACTAGTCCACACCCACGATAATAGGCTTAATAAGCAATTTAAACCCCATTAATGGCTTTTTCAGCGTTTGCGACCACTCACTTTACCTACTTTTTGCACATTGTAAGCCGCTGGTTACTCTTCACTATCATCAAAATCGCTTTCCCCATGCCACGCTACAGCAACGCCATTAGGGTAACGTAAGTCGATATAACGGATGTGATCGCCATGTTGTGACAGCTCGCGTTGCCAGGAAGCAGATAAACGCGCTAAGCGAACTTCATGTTGGTGTCTGCCTAACATTACCCAGGCTCCATTACTTAATTGTATACGCCAGGCACCCCGTGGTTCTAACCGCAACTGAGACAGGGATAGTGAAAGGCCCGCAAAATGAGGTGTTAGCCGATGATAGTAGGTCAGCACCTCTTCACTACTGCCTGCCGGGCCGGCCAGGTCGGGCAATCCGGCAGGAACCTCCAAAGGAGCAAAGGCAAATGGCTCACCTTCTGGATTCAGCAGAAAATCGTCGTTCCAGCGGGCAACTGGCATCTGCTCAACCAGCTCAAACACCAATGCATTGGGCCACTCTCTCGAAATGCGAACTTCGTTTAACCAACCAATGTTCATCGCTCTATTGCGTAGCTCACCCAAGTCCGCAGAAAGCCATGTCGCATCCTGCACAAGCGGGGCTAACTGTGTGCGCAGGTAATCAGCACTGACATAACTCCACTCCCCGCGAATCGAAACACGCTCGATAGGGCGGTCCAACCATAGCCACAGTGCACGGCTACCAGCGCCTAGCAGTAGCGCCAGTAAAAGAATCCCTAACCACGCATTACGCCTTTTCATAAGGCTCTCTTCATGATCTGCTCTGTCTGCCAGCAGTCTGCAGTATCTGCAGTACCAATTGATCAAAATCGATACCCGCATGGGCAGCTGCCTGTGGCACCAGGCTATGATCGGTCATCCCTGGGACGGTATTCACTTCAATCAGCCAGAACCTGCCCTCGACATCCCGCATGACATCAATGCGACCCCACCCCTCTCCGCCAATAGCGGCAAATGCTTGCAGACAAAGCGCAGCCAGTGCCTCTTCATCCTGTGTGGATAAACCACAGGGAAGGTGGTACTGCGTTGTATTGGCGATGTACTTTGCCTCGTAGTCGTAAAAGCCACCGGGTACTTCAACACGTATCGCTGGCAGTACGCCATCACCAAGCAGAGCGACCGTGTACTCATCCCCGACGATAAAACGCTCTGCCATTACCCTGGCATCGTAGGTGGCCGCTGCATGATAAGCCGCTTTCAGATCCGCCTGACTTTTAACAATGCTAATGCCCAGTGTTGAACCTTCATGAACAGGTTTTACCATCATTGGCAACCCCAACTGAGCAACCACTGCTTCCCAGTTAGACTCGGCATTCAACATAATACTTTCAGGTGTTGGTAATCCTACCGCCTGCCACACCTGCTTGGTGCGCTGCTTATCCATCCCCAGCGCAGAAGCCAGTACACCGCTACCGGTGTAGGGGATATTTAATAACTCCAAAGCGCCTTGTAGCGTACCATCTTCACCACCGCGGCCATGCAGGGCTACAAATACGGCACTGGGTGCTAATTTCTCCAGCCCGGCCAGCCCCTTGTCACGCGGGTCGTAACCACTTGCCTGGACTCCCTGGCGTTTCAAGGCGTCAAGAATGGCAGCGCCACTTTTCAGCGATACATCACGCTCAGCCGATGCCCCCCCGTATACAACCACCACTCGGGCCAAGCGATCCTCTTCAGTACTCATAGCTCAACCTCATCCAACACTAATTTGGCCTGTGCCAGACGCAGTGATATTCCACCCACATCACCGGCACCCTGGGTAATTAAAATATCGTCTGGGCGCAGTACATTACCCAACAATGCCGGCAATTCCTGTTTGTGCTCCACAAACAGTGGATCAACTTCACCACGCTGACGAATTGAGCCTGCTAATGTGCGCCCTTCCGCCCCCGGTATAACCGCCTCTCCAGCGCTATACACATCAAGTAAAATCAATGTATCCACTTGCGAGAGCACTCTGACAAAATCTTCATAAAGATCCCGGGTGCGACTATAGCGATGGGGCTGGTACAGCATGACCAGGCGCCGCTCGGGCCAGCCAGCACGTACGGCCTGGATGACCATATCCACTTCCCTGGGATGATGGCCATAGTCATCCACCAGCATGATAGCGCCGCTGGCCTTCGGTGCCGGGAAATGCCCATGAACCTGAAAGCGCCGCCCAACACCGGCAAATCCCGCTAACCCACGTAGGATGGCATCATCGCTGACACCCGCATCGGTCGCTACGACAATCGCGGCCATGGCATTCAAAGCGTTATGCCGCCCAGGCATAGACAGCTTTACGTTAAGCGGTGCCGCACCACCCGGCCGCAAGGCGGTAAAGGTGACTTCCCCCGCTTGCTGATTGAAATCAACGATGCGGTAATCCGCGTCTGCATCAAAGCCGTAGGTTACAAATTGACGCTTCACCTGTTCACATAAGCCACGCACATGAGCATCGTCAATGCACAACACAGCCAGACCATAGAACGGTAAATTGTGCAAAAATTCGATAAAGGTGTTTTTGAGACGCTCAAAATCCCCCCCATAAGTAGCCATGTGGTCCGCATCGATATTGGTGACAATCGATACCATGGGCTGTAGGTGAAGAAAGGATGCATCCGACTCATCTGCTTCGGCAACGAGATAGTCACCTTCGCCCAAACGAGCGTTGGCACCGGCACTGGTCAGTTTTCCGCCAATGACAAAGGTAGGATCCAGGCCGCCTTCAGCCAACAGTGTGGCAGTCAGACTCGTCGTGGTGGTTTTTCCATGGGTACCAGCAACGGCGATACCATGGCGAAAACGCATTAGCTCAGCCAGCATCTCAGCCCGCCTCACCACGGGTACACGATGCTCATGCGCCCAACGTATCTCAGGATTGGACTCGTCTATCGCGCTGGAAACCACCACGACATCAGCGCCTTTTACGTTTTCTTCAGCATGCCCGATGGCAACACACACGCCACATTGTCGCAGACGTTCGACAACAGCAGACGCCTTCATATCGCTACCACTGACGCGATAACCCTGGTTTGCCAACACCTCCGCGATACCACACATGCCTGCGCCACCGATGCCCACGAAATGTATCCGCTTAATACGGCGCATGCCCGGGCCGCTTGGGCGAATACCCTGTGACGACGTGTTGTTGACTATATCGGTCACGCAGTCTCTCCTTGTTTTATTAACGCCAGACATCCATTGGTCAAGCGCTCGGTCGCATCCAGATATGCCGCCTGCCGCGCCTTCGATGCCATATCCGCCAAAGTGTCTGGGGTTAATAATTCATTCAAATAGTGAGTTAAGCGCTCCGGCGTCAGCTCAGCTTGCACAACGCATAGCGCAGCTCCGGCTTTCACCAGCACCTCTGCATTTATCCGTTGGTGGTCATCAACAGCGAAGGGAAACGGCACCAACAGGGCAGGTTTGGCCGCCGCAGCAAGCTCCGCAACCGTCAGTGCACCCGAGCGGCAAACGACCAGATCCGCCCACTCATAGGCAGCTGCCATATCATCGATAAACGGGCTGACATCTGCCACAATGCCATGCTGCGCGTACGTTTCTGCCGTTTGAATATCACGCTCTTTGCCCGCTTGATGGCGCACTTCCGGCCGATCCAGCGGAGCCAGCCCGGCTAGCGCAGGCGGTAAGCGTTCGTTTAAAGCGACAGCACCTAGCGAACCACCCACGACCAGTAATCGCAGGGGGCGAGTCCTTAACGTCTCTGCGCTTCGGGGATGCTCACCAAGAGCCGCGATGTCATCGCGCACCGGATTGCCAATCACCTCAGCGCGATGACCAAATGCATCGGCAAATGCCGCATAAGTGCGGGTAGCCAATCGGGAAAGAACACGATTCGTCAGGCCAGCCACGGCATTCTGTTCATGAATCACCAGCGGCACGCGGGATAACCATGCGGCAAGACCGCCCGGACCACTGGCAAAGCCCCCCAAACCAACCACCACATGGGGCTTAAACGTGCGAATAACCCGGCGGGCCTGCAAGACAGCACGCGTCAGATTAAGCGGTGCCTTAAGCCAGCCTATCGCACCTTTTCCACGTAGTCCTTCAATGGCAATGGTATGTAGCCGGATACCTGCCTCAGGTACCAACCGGTTTTCAATTCCGCGCGGGCTTCCCAGCCACTCAACATCGACGTTGTGCGCCATCAGGGCACGCGCCAAAGACAGCGCGGGGATAACATGGCCTCCTGTTCCCCCCGCCATCATTAAAATGCGTCGACGTGCATTCGTCGTCACAAACGGCTCCTTGAATAATTACGATAATCTCGGCTCATGGCGCGGTTTGTATGGCGTGGGGTTGCGGCGTGGCCGGTGGCGTGTCTCCGCATCTGTACGTAATAACAGCCCTACCATCATGCCCGTCACCAGTAAACTTGAGCCACCATAGCTAATAAGCGGCAGCGTTAAGCCTTTGGTAGGTAATAGCCCTGCACTCACCGCCATATTGATAAATGCTTGAGCGGCAATAATAAAGCCGATGCCATAGCTGACATATGCGCCGAACAAATGTCCTGCCAATTCAGCACGGCGACCGATCCACATGGTCCGGGCAATAAAGATCGTGAATAGCAGCACCACAATGATTGCCCCGATCATGCCCAGCTCTTCTGCCACCACTGCGAAAATAAAGTCGGTGTGAGCCTCGGGCAGGTAGTGCAGCTTTTGAACACTATTGCCAAGCCCAGTACCCGTTACATGTCCACGGCCAAAAGCAATGAGAGCCTGGGTCAGCTGATACCCTGTAGCGAATTGATCCGCCCAGGGGTCCAGAAAGCTTGTCCAACGCGCTAAACGATAAGGCTCCATAATCACCATCATAACCGCGCCGGAAGCCAGCAAACCACCGCTGCCCAACAGTAATGTTAATGAAGCACCACTCATCATCAGCATGCCGATGACACAAATGGTATAGACCACCATGCCACCAAAATCAGGTGCCAGGAAAAGCAGGCCAGCAGGTAACGCCAAGACAGCCAGAGGCCGCCACATACTAAAAGCGCGCCTGCGCAGATCGTACGTAAAGCGAGACATAAATGCGGCCATATAAAAAATCAGACCAATTTTGGCAAGTTCAGAAACCTGTAAACTGGGCAGAGGCCCCGGCAATGCAATCCAGCGCTTACTTCCATTCACTTCCTGACCAATAATAAGCACCAAAAAAAGCATAAAAATACTGACCAAGAGAATCAGCGCTGCGTTCTGACGCCACACTTCAAGCGGAACACACAGCATGAAAAGGCAGGCCATCACAGCGATGCATAAAAAAATGGCGTGCTGCCGCGAGTAGTGGTAACTGTTTTCCAATAACCCAATGGAAGCCGAACTGACCATTACCCAACCCAGCCCAGCCAGTGCCACAACAGATATAATCAGCCAGACATCACAAGATAAGTTGCGCGTTGTTAGTGCTTCTCTAAGGCGTAGCAACCGGCTCATACATTAACCTCTTCCTGCTTATCCATTATCCAATGGCGAAAGGCCTCGCCTCTCACCAGATAGTTGGGAAATTGATCAAGACTCGCACAAGCGGGAGAAAGAAGCACACAGTCGCCTGGCTCCGCCATTTCCCAGGCAGCCTCCATGGCCTGGTTTAAATCACTGACCAGAAGCACCGGCAAGGAGGGAGCAAGCGCATCTAACAAACGAGGGGCATCTACTCCAAATAGCAGCGCCCCCCTCCCACATTCGCGTAAGGGCTCAGCCAGAGGGGTAAAGTCAGCCCCTTTACCAACTCCTCCGGCTAATAAAATCAGTTTCCCCTTAAGCGTAGCGCTAATACCTTTGATAGCGGCAAGCGTTGCACCTACATTGGTTCCCTTTGAGTCGTTTACCCAGGTCACCCCATTGATTCTGCTCACCACTTCGCTGCGGTGAGGCAAGCCTTTAAAGGCTCGCAAAGCATCGCACATGGGCTCCCTGGCAAGGCCCAAGGCGTTTCCCATTGCCAGCGCAGCAAGGGCATTGACATAATTATGCTGGCCCGCAATGGCAAGCTCATCCACGTTTAGCCAGGGAACGTGCCCATGAGCCAGAAATACCTGCCCCTCATTAATCACCAGGCCCCAGTCGATATCTGAAGACGCCGAACCGAAACGCACCAATTCCGGCACCTCTTCTGTCGGCCAGGTTAGTGGATCATCCGCATTGACGATCACATGCTGTGCACCCAGGAAGATACGCTGCTTGGCCTGCTGATAGCCCTTGATATCGCCATGCCGGTCAAGGTGGTCTTCGCAAATATTGAGAAACGCAGCAGCAGCAGCACCTAAAAAAGGCGTCGTTTCCAGTTGAAAGCTGGAAAGCTCCAGAACATAGAGGTCGGCATCAGGGTGCTCAGCCAGCAGATCCAGGGCAGCTGTACCCAGGTTACCTCCAACCGCGACGGACAGACCGGCGGCTGCCGCCATATCACCCAACAGGGTGGTAACCGTTGATTTGGCGTTTGAGCCGGTAATCGCTGCTACAGGCGCCTTGGTAGCGCGGGTAAAAAGAGCCATCTCGCCTACTAATACTGGCTCACCCGTAATGCTGTTTTGGCGCGCTGCCACCTCTTCAAGCCCTGGGGAACGAGGATCAACTCCAGGGCTGATGACCACCTCATGGGCATGGCTAAAGTCAACAGAAGTCAAGGGGCCACAATGTACAAAGATACCAGGGTGGGCCGTGCAAAAGGCATCCAAATCTGGCGGTACATCACGCGTATCCACCACCATGAAAGGGGTATCATTACGTGCCAGATGGCGACAGATAGCCCGGCCCGACACGCCCAGGCCGACCACCACCGTCATTCCGCTAGGTACTTGCACCATTGGTCTGGCTCCTTTACACGTCACACCAGTGGCGGCAACCACCAGCCACCAGCACCCGACTGATCAACGAACTTTAAGCGTGGCCAGGCCCAGCAGTACAAGCACAACGGTAATAATCCAGAAGCGCACGATGACCCGCGGCTCAGGCCAGCCTTTAAGCTCATAGTGATGGTGCAGCGGGGCCATACGGAAAATACGCCGCCCCGTGAGCTTATATGAGCCAACCTGGAGAATAACCGATACAGTTTCCAGTACGAAGATGCCGCCCATAATAAACAGCACGATCTCCTGGCGAACAATCACCGCCACAACACCTAACGCTGCGCCAAGAGCCAAAGCGCCAACATCCCCCATAAATACCTGGGCCGGGTAAGTGTTAAACCATAAAAACCCCAAGCCAGCACCGGCAATGGTGGCACAAAAAATAGCCAGCTCACCGGTGCCATTAATGAACGGGATATGCAGATAACTGGCAAATACCGCGTTACCACTGGCATAAGCAAAGACAGCCAGCCCCATCGCCACCAGCACCGTCGGCATTATCGCAAGACCATCAAGCCCATCGGTCAGGTTAACGGCGTTTGAGCTGCCCACAATGACGAAATAAGTCAGCACGATATAAAACAGGCCAAGTGGCAGAGCAACATCTTTAAATAATGGTACAAGCAGGCTTGTCTCCACTGCCGTTGAGGCCGTCAGATACAACACAACCGCAGCCCCCAGACCCACCACAGACTGCCAGAAATATTTCCAGCGGGCGGGCAAACCCCGTGGGTTTTTCTCCACGACCTTGCGGTAGTCATCGACCCAACCAATGGCACCAAAACCAAGCGTTACCGCCAGTACCACCCATACATAATGGTTCGTTAAATCCCCCCACAACAGGGTACTAATTGCAATGGCAAGTAAAATCATTGCACCGCCCATGGTCGGCGTACCGGCTTTGGAGAGGTGCGACTGGGGGCCGTCATCACGAACCGCCTGACCAATCTGGCCCTCCACTAATCGACGGATCACCCATGGCCCCAGCCACAGGCATAGCATTAACGCGGTTAAGGCCGCTAAAATAACGCGCAACGTAAGGTAATTAAAAACCTGAAAAGCAGATTGATATTGGGCTAAAAAATTCGCCAGGTGAAGTAACATGAACGGCGCTTACCTTATTTCATCCGAACGCAACGCGGCAATGACATTTTCCATGCCTGTGCTACGCGACCCTTTCACCAGTAACGTGGTGTCAGGCGGCAAAGTGTTAATGAGATGACGCACAAGCGTCTCGTGATCGTTGAAATGCAGCCCACGACCAAAGGCTTCACTGGCTGAACGAGCGGCATCGCCATAAGTCAGTAGTGCATCAATACCAAGCGAAGCCGCAAAACGGCCGATCTCAGCATGCAGTGTTTCTGATTGCCGCCCAAGCTCACCCATGGCGCCTAACGCACACCAGCGTGGCGCGGGAAAGCTTGATAGTGTTTCTAACGCAGCTTTTACCGCCCCCGGATTAGCGTTATAGGTGTCATCCAGCAACGTGACATTGCGTATACCCGGTACGGTGCTTAAACGTCCAGGCAGACTACTCAGATGAGCCAACCCCGCTACCACTTGTTCAGGCGTCACCCCTACGGCTAACGCTGCTGCTGCTGCTGCCAGGGCATTGAGCGCATTGTGTTTGCCAATCAGCGGCAAGCGTACATTGCCTAGCGCCTGTCCGCGCTGAACAAGCGTGAAAGCATACCGCCCCTGGGAGTCACAGGAAAGGGCCGATGCATAGACATCTGCCTGACTATCCCACCCATAGCTGATCACTTGGCGCGGCGCGGCGCAAGCCGACCAAAAATCGAAATAACGGTCTTCCCGGTTAAGCACCGCCACCCCGTTGGCGCTCAGGCCTGATAATATCTCACTTTTTGCCTGCGCGATCTGCCCCATACCGCCAAACTCACCCACATGAGCACCGGTCACATTCGTAATGATGGCAACATCGGGAGAGGCTAATTGGCTTGTCCAGGCAATTTCCCCCAAATGATTGGCCCCAAGCTCAACCACCGCTGCCCGATGGTAATCCCTCAACCGCAACAGTGTCAGCGGCGCACCGAAGTCGTTATTCAAATTACCCTGGGTGGCCAGTACATCCCCCAGTGGGGACAACAGCGCCGCCGTCATCTCTTTAACGGTGGTTTTACCGCTATTACCGGTTACTGCAATGAGGGGTAACGTATAGCGATGCCGCCACGCCCGTCCGAGCAGCCCCAACCCCAACCGGGTGTCAGCACACACCAACTGAGGTAAAGCGCTTCCTCCTGCCTGCTCTACCAAAGCAGCTACCGCACCTTGCTTATGTGCTTGCTCGATAAAGTCATGCCCATCAAAGCGTGGACCTTTGAGGGCTACAAACAGGCACCCAGGGACTATCCGGCGTGTATCCGTCACTACACTACTTATCGGCAGGTCAGGCAGCCCATGGGGGGAAAGTTTAAGGGCGGAAGCAACACTCTGGAGTGACCAGCTCATGATGCTGTATCCCTGGAGGCAAGGGCTTTCAGGACATGCTCATCGTCACGATAAGCATGTCGAACGTCTTCTATTTCCTGATAGGCCTCATGCCCCTTACCTGCCACCAGCACCACATCCCGCGGGGCTGCCTGCTGTATCGCACAAGCAATGGCTTGTCGGCGGTCACCTATTTCAGTGAACGCTGTGGAGGAAGGAAGTCCGGCAATGATCTGTTGACGTATCTGCTCAGGGGGCTCCTTGCGAGGGTTATCGTCAGTAATCACCACCTGGTCAGCCAGGCGCGCTGCAACCGCAGCCATTTCAACACGCTTACCTGTATCACGCTCCCCACCACAACCAAACAGGCACCACAATTTCCCTGCACTGCCTAAATGCGCCTTTAATGCCTCAAGCGCATTGTGCAACGCATCCGGCGTATGGGCATAATCAACCACCACGCTTGGCGCGTTGGCCGCCCGGTATAGCGCCATGCGACCAGGGACAGGAGCCAACTGGGCAGCCTCGGTAAATAAGCGTTCAAGCGACTCCCCCAACCCATAGAGAACGGCAATGGCGAGGAGCACATTATCCAGGTTAAAGCGACCCATTAAATTAAGGTTAAGCACCTTTTCGCCATCAGGAGTGGCAATCAATGCCTGCTGCCCCTGCTCATGGGGATGCCAGTCAAGCACGCGCAGGGTAACGGCTTCACTGCTCCCGACTGCCAGCACCCGCACTTGGCTATCACAGCCAGCCAGCATTAGACGCGCCAAGGGGTCATCCGCATTGACAACAGCAAGCGATAACTCAGCGCGGCGAAACAGCTTGGCCTTAGCAGCCGCATAGGCTGCCATACTGCCGTGATAATCGAGGTGGTCGCGGGTTAAGTTGGTAAAAACGCCCGCCATGACATCAACGGAATCCAGCCGCTGCTGGTCCAGCGCATGCGAAGAAGCTTCCAACGCAACACGCTGGACACCCTGGCGGGCCAAATCACCTAGCGTTTGCTGCATCGCTAATGGGCCTGGCGTGGTTAGTCCGCTGTCCAGCAACTTTCCAGGGCGACCAACCCCTAAGGTGCCGATCACGCCTGCTGGCGTGCCAAGCAACTCGCTCAACGCAGCAATATAGTGAGTAACAGAGCTTTTGCCGTTAGTCCCTGTTACAGCGATTACCTGAAGTCCCTTGGGCACATCGAATAACGCTCTGCCAAGCTCGCCAAGGCGTAAGGACAGATGCGGCAGATAGAGCACTTGCCCTTCCAACGAGACGCTGCGTTGCCTGGTGTGCGCCAATACCAGCGAAGCACCCATTTCCAGGGCACGATCTATAAAGGCTCTGCCATCAAGCTGGCTACCCGGCACCGCTACGAATACATCACCAGCTTTCACTTTACGGGAATCGGTTATCAGACAAAGTTTGTCGGGCAACGAAGGTAAAGCGTCAGGCAGCGCGGCATTTGGCCACACTTTATCTATAGCACTCCATAAACCGCTTGGGCACAACGTCATGCAATCTCCTTCAAAGCTATTCGACCCCATGGTCTGGCGGCACATCGAGAAGCCGTAACGCATTGCCAGTTACGCTTGAAAATACCGGCGCCGCAACCGCACCGCCATAAAACTGACCCGCTCTCGGATGATCGATCATGACAACGGTCACAATGCGCGGGTCAGAGATAGGTGCGATACCTGCAAACACACTGCGATAGGCATCCGTCGCATACCCCTGCAAGCCGGTTTTGCGCACAGTCCCCGTTTTGCCACCAACACGGTACCCTTCAACACGAGCACGACGCCCCCCGGAGTAGGCACCCACAGAGGTTTCCAAGACATCCAAAAGGTCATCAGCAACGCTTGGAGAGATGGCAGGAATACCCTGGGGAGGCTCCGACAACCTCAACAGAGAAGGCGGCAAACGCTCCCCCCCGTTAGCCAATGCCGTATAGGCACTGGCCAGTTGCAGTGCCGAAACAGAAAGGCCATAACCATAGGATAATGCAGCCCGCTCACTACGCGACCAGCGAACCGGGGCCGGTAAGCTTCCGGTCGATTCACCGGGAAAACCGGTACCAGGGCTTTGCCCAAGCCCAAGCTGATTATATTTTTCCCAGATGGCAGTATCGCTAAGTTGAAGCGCCAGGCGTGACATGCCGATATTAGAGGACTTTTCCAGAATGCCAGCCAAATCAAGTTCACCATAGTTACGGATATCCCGAATAGTGAACTGATCAATTCGCATCCAGCCCGGCGAGGTATCCACCACCACATCACGGTCCACGATGCCACTTTCAAGAATGGCCGCCATCGCCAGCGGCTTCATGACAGAGCCTGGCTCAAACACATCAACCAGCGCTTGATTACGTAACCCCCGAGGGTCAAGCCCGGTGCGGTTATTGGGGTTATAGGAGGGCAAGTTAGCCATTGCCAGCACTTCACCTGTGCGGGCATCCAGCATCACCAGCACACCGCCGTCCGCCTCATGCTCGGCAACGGCAGCACGCAGCTCCCGATACGCCATATACTGGATGCGCTGGTCAATCGCCAGGGTCAATTCACCGCCAGGTTGCGCTTCACGGATTACCCCCAATTCGCGCACCAAACGGCCGCGACGGTCTTTAATCACCCGGCGCTGCCCAGGATGCCCCGCCAGAAACGGTTGGTAGGCAAGTTCCAGGCCCTCTTGCCCCACGTCATCAACGTTTGTCACGCCCAAAAGCTGAGCAGCCACCTCTCCTGCCGGGTAATAGCGTTTGTATTCACGCTGGGGATAAACGCCCGGCGTGCGCAGGTCCAGAATTCGCTGCGCAGCCTCTGGCGTCATTTGCCGCCGTAAGTACATGAATTCACGGCCACTAAAACGCTCCACACGGGAATCGAAATCATCCAGCGTCATCCCTAGTGCCTGTGCCAGCATTACACGTTGGATGGCATCTTCCGGCAGCTCTTGAGGGTTCGCCCATAGGGTGACAACAGGCGTGGAAATAGCCAGAGGCTCACCATTGCGGTCGGTAATCATTCCCCTATGGGCAGGGATAGCCTCGTGGCGTAGCGTGCGGGCATCGCCCTGACTTTGTAGAAACGGCCGGTCAATCACCTGAAGCAGGGTAATACGCCCAATCAGGATGCTTGAGGCCAGGGCAACTGCAATCAATATAAATAAAAAGCGGCCACCACCCAGTGGAGGCGCAATTGGTAGTTGCCGGGATACCCCACCCCGCCGCTCTCGATTCATGGCCGAATGACCTCGACATCATTTACATCGGGAATGCGCATATCCAGCCGTTCCGTGGCGATTTGTTCAATGCGCGCAGGTGTAGACCACGCGCCCTCTTCAAGTAGCAGTTGCCCCCACTCCGTCTGGAGCTGGTTTTTCTCCTGCTCCAACTGCTGAAGCTGGGCAAACTGCATTCTGGTCATATGAGTGGTGGCAACAACAGCCAGACCGGTTGCCATACATGCAAAGAAAAGCAGGCTAATCACTACAGGCCACGTGCGCAAGCGCAACTTGAACGGCCATTCAGCGCGTAATGATGAGACCCAATGCTCAATCCGATCCATGCTCATGGTCACACTCGTTTACGTGCGGCTCGCATCACTGCACTGCGTGCACGAGGGTTAATGTCCACCTCATCATCGCTTGGCCGCACTCCTTTACCCAGCGCCTCAAGACGACGACTTAACTGATCATCGCGGACAGGAACACCTCGGGGCAAGTGGGTATCCCCACGCACATGATGGCGTATGAATCGTTTAACGCGACGATCCTCCAATGAATGAAAGCTAATAACGACCAAATGCCCACCCGGCGCTAACGCCTCCAGCGCAGCATCCAAAGCGGCATCCAACTGATCCAGTTCGCCGTTTAAATAGATTCGCAACCCCTGAAATGCCTTGGTGGCAGGATGTTTACCCTTTTCCCAGGCAGGATGAGCTGCTTTTAACACCTCAGCCAGGTCAACTGTGTGGGTAAAAGGCGTCTCAGCCCGGCGTGTAACGACTGCCCGAGCCAGCCGTTTCGCATAGCGCTCTTCACCAAAGGTTTTAAACACATGGGCAATATCAGCTTCACTGGCACGTGCCAAAAACGCTGCAGCGCTCTCACCCCCGCTAGGGTCCATACGCATATCCAGCGGGCCATTGCGCATAAAACTAAACCCGCGCTCAGGATCATCCAGCTGTGGCGACGAGACACCTACATCTAATAGCACACCGGAAAGTTTCCCATACACCCCCTGCTCTTCGGCAAACTCGCCAAGGCGGGCAAAGTCTCGCTGGGTGATTTGGAAGCGGGGATCATCAATCCCTCCGGCAGCGGCAATTGCCTGAGGATCACGATCCATCGCCATCAGGCGCCCTTGCTCACTTAGCCGAGAAAGGATAACGCGTGAATGGCCTCCACGACCAAAGGTGCCGTCCAGATAAATGCCATTGGGGTCATGCACTAGCGCATCAACAGCCCCTTCGAGCAAAACGCTGGTATGGCGAAAGCGAGGAACGACCTGGTCAGCGTCAAGAGAAGGCATGTTACTCTCACACAATGTTTGAAAGGGCGTGCTCTACACACCCTTTATGGAAATGGGGAGTCGGCCGATAAGCCGGGTTCTGTCGTGGACAGTCATTCCTCTAGGCACTATGTCACCATAGCGCTCAAGCAACCTACCCGGACCCAGCGCGGGCCACGCCATGGGGTCCCTATTTGGTCTTGCTCCGAGTGGGGTTTACCATGCCACGCACTGTTACCAGGCGCGCGGTGCGCTCTTACCGCACCCTTTCACCCTTACCGGCCCCGAAAGGCTTGGCGGTCTACTCTCTGCTGCACTTTCCGTCGGCTCACGCCGCCCAGGCGTTACCTGGCACTCTGCCCTATGGAGCCCGGACTTTCCTCCCCCAACCCCCCTTTCGGGAATATTAGCGGCGACTGTCTGGCCAACTCCGGCGGCAAGCATACCAGCGCCCCGCCGTCGCCTCAATGCTCACCTTTCATTGCCTGCAATCTGGCATACCACTCCTGCTTGCGTCCGCCGAGCATTCGCGCAGCAATCGCCGCCCCCTGCTTAACCCCAACCCCTTCGGCTAATAAGGTTTTCAGTAACTCATCAGCATGAACAGCCTGATGATCACCTTGAGCAACCTTGGGTGCGCCAGCCACAATCACCACGAATTCGCCTCTGGCCTGATTAGGGTCACCCGCCAACAGATCGAGCAGCTCATCGGCAGAGCCCTGCAGAAAGGTCTCAAATGTCTTGGTTAACTCCCTCGCCAGTACAACGGTCCGCTCAGGCATCTGCTCGCGCAGCGCCTCCAGGGTATGCACGATCCGGTGTGGTGACTCGTAGAAAACCAGAGTTTCCTCCCGAGCCAGCCACTGCTCCAATACTTGTCGGCGTGCACCGGGTTTCGCGGGCAGGAAACCACCAAAGGTAAAGCGGTCGGTAGGTAACCCCGCCCCCGAAAGCGCCGTGATCAACGCACAAGGCCCTGGTAACGGCACGACCTTTCTCCCCCGTGCACGCAGTTCTCTCACCAACACAAAGCCAGGATCACTGATTAACGGGGTTCCTGCATCACTAATCAGCGCGATATCCTCCCCCGCCTCCAGGTAGGCATCCAAGATATCCACCCGCCGCGCCTCATTATGGTCATGCAGCGAAATCATCGGCTTGTTAACCCCCAGGTGGCCCAATAGACGGCCACTATGACGCGTATCCTCAGCGGCTATACGCGATACTTCCGCTAATACCCGGGCTGCACGTGGCGTTAAGTCTTCCAAATTCCCAATTGGCGTAGCAACCACGTACAATGTGCCCGGATTATGGTGTGTCATCGTGACTCCCGATTTGTTAATGGCGTGCCTGACAGTGCGCTATGCTTGTGCAATGGTCTATCCACCTGCCCCTGAACGGCGACAGCGCAAATGGAAACTAAGGAAGGATACATGAAACAGTCACTACGTGGTTTACTCGCCACTGCCTTCATGGCACTTCTCATCACGGGGTGTGCCATGCAGCCCCCTAGCGTGGTTGACCGCGCTCCTGATCAGGATGCCAACCGTTTGTTGAGCCAGGCTGAGCAACAAGCACCTGAACAAGCAGCAAAAACACGCTTGGAAGCAGCCAACATACTTGCTCAGCAGGGTCAGCGGGAAAATGCCTTTGAAGCCGCTGATTCAGTCGATGAAAGCGTACTTTCTGAAACCGACCGGGTACGCTGGGCCATGCTTTACTCTGAACTTGCCAGGGCACTCGACAACCCTCGCGCTGTGTTACGTGCCACCCAGGTGCTTGATGACGAACTCCCCATGCAAGCCAATCAACAGGAAACACTCTCCGAGCGGCAACAATGGGCAAGACAAGCCCTGGAGCCAGACCGGGAGCAGGTCACTCTCCCCGAGCTTGAGGGTGCCGATATTCGCCGCATTGTGGTCGCACTGCCTGAGTCCGGCCCGTTAAGCGGCGTTGCCAATGCTATCTCCTCTGCAATGCGTGATCACAACAATATCCGCAATGATGGTGTCGAGCTGAGCTTTTTAGACGCGTCCCAATATGCCATGGACGAGCTTTATAGCCGTGCAGAACAAATGAATGCACAGTTAATCATTGGCCCTCTGGATAAAGACCAGGTAACCCAGCTAGAGCAGCGTGACAGCGTGCCACTGCCGACACTGGCGCTTAACTACGGCCATGGCGAGTATAACCAGGCAGCCCGGCTGTTCCAGTATGGCCTATCGGCTGAGGATGAAGCGCGCCAGGCCGCACGCCGCGCCTACCAGGACGGCCATCGTCAAATGTCAATTATGGTGCCTGACAACGACTGGGGCCGACGGGTAGGTGAAGCCTTCTGGAACGAGTATCAGCGCCAGGGCGGTGAAGTGACCAACGCGGTGCGCTACAACCCCAACAGCCCGGTTTCGAATGCCGTGCAAACGGCACTGAATGTTAGCGGAGAACGTGCGCGGCTGGGCAATATTGATGCCCTGTTCCTGCTAGCGCTCCCCGAATACGCCAGGCAAGTACCACCCACCATGGACTACTACTACGCCCCGGATCTGCCCATCTATGCTACGTCGCATCTCCATGAAGGCCGCCAGCAGAGACGTTTGGACCAGGATCTGAATGATGTCATGTTTATGGACATTCCCTGGCAGATTCCTGATGCAGCCGTGGGCGGCGAGGAAGTCCTGCCTTTCTATGACACCTATCAGCGCCTGCAAGAAGAGCCTGACGCCTCCATGTTCCGCCTGATGGCCATGGGTGTAGATGCCTATGAGATTGCCACTCACTTATCCGACCTTGCAGCACTGGAAGGAATGAGCGGCAGCACCGGCACGCTCTACCTTGCTGGTGATGGCCGGATATACCGCGAACTTCCATGGGCAAGATTTCAGAATGGTATCCCTTCACCCATTCTGATCCCAGGCCTGCTGGGCGATGACGAATAATAACGCCCGAACTGCCAGATCACGGGGTGCAGCCATTGAGCAACTTGCTGCTCAATGGCTGCAGCAACACGGCCTGACACTTGTTGCCAGCAATCACCATGTTAAAGGCGGCGAGTTGGATCTTGTGATGTATGATCAGGATATTTTGGTCTTTGTTGAGGTCAAACACCGTGCCACCACCCATTATGGTCACCCTCTCGAAACCGTAACAGTACAAAAACGCCAGCGCTTGATACGTTCAGCAAGGCTCTATATAGCTCGGCATGCTATTTCCAGCCCCTGCCGCTTTGATATTCTGGCGATTACAGGCATGCTGCCCGCTCTGGAGTTTCAATGGGAAAAAGCAGCCTTCGACGCTTACTGACTCTCTTAACGAGGAAGCCCTAATGGACTTTCAATCCCGCATACTCAACCATTTCAATGCCAGCATTGATACGAAAACCTATGCCAGCGAAGTGCTGCCACCCTTTATTGAAGTAGCCAGCCAAATGATGGTGCAGTGTCTGGTAAACGAAGGAAAAATTCTGGCATGCGGCAATGGTGGAAGCGCAGGTGACAGTCAGCACTTCTCCTCTGAGTTACTTAACCGCTTTGAGCGTGAACGCCCAAGCCTTCCCGCCCTGGCGCTAACCACCGATACCTCCACACTTACCTCCATTGCCAATGACTATAGCTATAACGAGGTGTTTTCAAAGCAAATTCGTGCCTTAGGGCAGCCTGGAGATGTTTTATTAGCGATCTCAACCAGTGGCAATTCCGCCAATATTGTCCAGGCGATTCAAGCAGCCCACGACCGCGACATGACGGTTGTCGCACTGACAGGGCGCGACGGCGGCAATATGGCATCGCTTTTAGGCCAGGATGATTGTGAAATTCGTGTTCCCGCGACCTCAACTGCCCGTATTCAGGAGGTTCACTTACTGGTCATCCACTGTTTATGTGATTTAATTGACGAACAGTTATTTGGCGGCACCGTTTAAGCACGCCGCTTATTTACTCACTATGAAAAGGAGTCATTGTTATGACCCTGCGTATTTCTTCTCGCAAACTAATTTTAGCGGCTATATGTAGTGCTGTCTTACTCAGTGGCTGCGCCAATAATTCAGCTTCTAATCCCGATAATTATGGGCAGCGCAGCCAAGACGTGGAAGCAGTGGATAGCACCATCGAACGCGAAGCCGAACGCGCCCTCGCACGCGCAGATGCCCGCCTTGGCGACGCCCGCATCCGCGCGCATAGCTATAACGGCACATTACTGCTGGTAGGCCAGGTGCCAAGTGAAGAACTGCGCACCAAAGCAGGCGAAGTGGCCAGTTCATTGCGTGGTGTTAATGAAGTGCATAACGAACTCACTATTGCAGCACGCCTGCCAGCCAGCCAACGCCTGACTGATACATGGCTAACCACTAACGTCATTAGTCATCTGGCCACCAATGACCGCATTGATTCATCGAAATTGAAAATAACAACTGAAAATGCCAGCGTTTATCTGATGGGCATGGTGACACGGGAAGAGGCTGACCGAATCGTGAACGCAGCGTCATCGGTGGGCGGTGTTCAGCGTATTGTCAAAGTGTTTGAATATATCGACTAACGATAGTTGTAGCCATCTCCAAAAAAAAAAGCCTCACATGCTATCGCCATGTGAGGCCTTTTTATTGCTGCCGGTTTTGAATCAAGCCCTTTGTAGTTGGCTCTATTTCACTACACGTAGCGTCGGTTTTTTCTTAGGCTTTTGTGGCTTGCTCTCGGACGACGTTTCGTCTTTCTCAGGAAGCGGCTCCGTTACGGTAAGTTCCGGCTTGGATGCTTCAGCAGTGGCGTCTGACTCGCTGTCTTCCAGCTGAGTATCATCAAACTCTGCGGTACCCAACTCGGGCTCATGACCGAAGACCATGCCCGCGCCATTTTCCCGCGCATAAATAGCAATTAGCGCAGGCGTAGGAATCATCACCTGCATCGGCTGCCCACCAAAACGCGCATTAAAACCAATTGCCTGATTTTCCATGAATAAATCACGCACTGCCGTTGGGGCTACATTCAGCACGATCTGACCGTTTTGAACAAACTGGCGCGGCACTTCGACCCCTGGCTGCGTTGCATCGACGACCAAATAGGGCGTGAGTTCATTATCCAGCAACCATTCATAAAGGGCTCGGGCGAGATAGGGACGGCTCGACTTCATAAGACCCCCTCCTCCTTGCAAGTAAGGCCCCCACCCTCACTGAGCAAAGGGGCCATATGAATTCAAGCGCGCATCTCTTTTTCACGCTCATTCAGGGATGCTTTAAACGCTTCACGCTCAAACACCCGCGTCATGTAGCCAAGAAGCGGTTTAACCTGTTTTTCAGGTAACTCGATGTTCAGCTCTGGCAAACGCCACAAAATCGGCGCCAGACAGCAATCGACCAAGGTAAACTCTTCGCTCATGAAATAAGGCATATCTTCAAAAATTGGTGAAATACCAATCAGGCTTTCACGCAATTCCTTACGCGCCTTTTCTGCTTCTTTCTTTCCACCACTACGAATTTGCTCAAGCATCGGGCACCATTCGCGCTCAATACGATGCATCCAAAGGCGGCTTTGAGCCCGCGCAACCGGATAAACCGGCAGCAGTGGCGGATGCGGGAACCGCTCATCCAAGTACTCCATCATGACTTTTGATTCATAGAGCACCAAGTCACGATCTAATAGTGTAGGCACACTATTGTACGGGTTGAGGTCTGCTAATTCTTCAGGTGGCTGTTCATCGACCACTTCAACAATATCGACAGCAACCCCTTTTTCAGCCAGAACAATGCGTACACGATGACTGAAATGATCATTACTACCAGAGTAAAAAATCATTGACGACCGCTTGGCCACAACACCCATGAAAGCATCCTCGCATCAAAACAATTCAGAATAATAACACGTCAGCACCACCTAAGGGGAAGGTAGCCGGCTTTGTCTTACCACGGACAGGACAAGCAAAAGGCGCACGACTTTCGCCGTGCGCCCACACTGCCAATCAACAACTCCTAATTAGTGAACGTCTCGCCAGTACTCACGCTTCAGGAAATAGGCAATCACACCAAAAATAAAGATGAAAATCAGCACTTTAGGAGCTAACGTCTGCGCCTGTAGCTTGGAAGGCTCACCAACGTATGCCAGGAAGTTGGTTAAGTCATATACCGCTTCCTCAAACTCCGCTGGCTCCATTGAGCCGGGCTGAGTCACCTGTAGTACATCACATGACTGGTATTTGCCAGAAAGTGGGTCTGGCGACTGACCAGGCACAGGCTGGTCAGTCTCAGTACACACCATCTCCTGCACACCTTGCAGCGGCTCCAGAACATTCGGCATCGCCACCAGGTCGAAGACCGCATTGTTAACACCCGTCGCGCGGCTGGGATCACGGTAGAAACTCAGCAGGTAAGAGTAGATCCAGTCGGCACCACGCAGGCGGCCGTGCAGCGTCAGGTCCGGGGCAGCCGCACCGAACCAGTTATCGCCATCATCACGCTGCATGGTAGTCTGCATTAAATCGTTAAACGCAAGCGAAGATGAAAAGATCAGATTCTCCTCAACCAAGTCTTGCGGCATATCGAAATCAGCCGCAGCCCTGGAGAATCGCTGGTGTTCGAGCGAGTGACACCCCATGCAATAATTGACGTACAGCTGCATACCACGCTGCAACGACTCTTTATCCTGCAGATCAGGCGTCATTGAGTAAGGCACGTCAGGCCCCGGTGCCGCGATAGCCATAAGAGGCACCAACGCGAATAGCAGTGCGAACAGTTGCTTTTTCATTAGCCAGTCACCCTTTCCGGAACGGGTTTAGTCTTCTCAATGCTTGTGTAAACAGGCATCAATATGAAGAAAGCGAAGTACAGCAACGTGCAGATTTGGGCAGTCAGAGTACGCGCTGGTGTGGCAGGAATCGCACCTAACACCCCCAACACTACGAAACTGACCGAAAAAATCACAAGCGCTATGCGCGATAGCCAACCTTTATAGCGTATCGACTTAACCGGACTACGATCCAGCCAAGGTAACACAAACAGAATGGCAATCGCCCCACCCATGGCCAATACACCAAGGAACTCTGCACGCAAGCCGAGGAAGTCAAACGTGATGGCGCGCAAAATGGCATAGAACGGCGTAAAGTACCAAACTGGTGCAATGTGGTCCGGCGTTACCATCGGGTTAGCAGGCTCAAAGTTAGGCCGCTCAAGGAAGTATCCTCCCCCTTCAGGGAAGTAGAACAGTACAACCGCGAAGACAAAGAGGAATACCGCAACCCCCACCAGGTCTTTTACCGTGTAGTAAGGGTGGAAAGGTATGCCATCAAGTGGCTTGCCAGTTTCGTCTTTCTTCTCTTTGATCTCAACGCCATCGGGGTTATTCGACCCTACTTCATGCAGCGCAATGATATGCAATACAACAAGCGCCAGAATAACAATGGGCAGTGCAACGACATGGAGTGCAAAGAAGCGGTTAAGCGTGATACCGGAGATCAGGAAATCGCCACGAATCCACTGGGCAAGATCAGGACCAATACCAGGAATGGTAGCAAATAGAGAAATGATAACCTGCGCGCCCCAGTAGGACATTTGCCCCCATGGAAGCAGGTAACCCATAAATGCCTCTGCCATCAGAAGCAAATAAATGGCCATTCCAAATATCCAAACCAACTCACGCGGGGCTTTATACGATCCGTACATCAGCGCACGGAACATATGCAGGTAAATAACAACAAAGAATGCGGAGGCACCTGTTGAGTGCATATAGCGGATCAGCCAACCATACTCTACATCCCGCATAATATACTCAACAGAGCGGAACGCCCCTTCTGCCGATGGGTTATAACTCATGGTGAGCCATACACCGGTGAGAATCTGGTTCACTAACACCAGTAACGCCAGTACGCCAAAGATATAGAGGAAGTTGAAGTTCTTCGGCGCATAGTACTTGGTCAGGTGATCCTGCATCATCTGCGTTGCGGGGAAGCGATCATCGACCCAGCGCATGATACCGCGTTCAGCTTTGACTTTATTTGGATTACCCATTATGCGGCCTCCTCATCTTCACCAACAATGATGTCATCACCATCAAAACGATAAGGGGGCACCACAAGGTTCGTAGGTGCGGGTACATTTCGGAAGACACGCCCCGCCAGATCGAAGTAAGAACCATGACAGGGGCAAAAGAAGCCTCCAGGCCAGTCAGTGGTTACCGCAGCCTCAGGTTCAGGGCGATAAAGCGGCGAACACCCCAAGTGGGTACAAACCCCTACCATGACACCTACTTCAGGACGCACAGAACGCAACGGCCCCGAGATATAATCCGGTTGCTGCTGCTCTGCTGAATCTGGATCAGACAAGCGACCAGGATCCAGGCTCTCCGTACGTTCAATCATTTCAGGCGTGCGATTAATGATCCACACTGGCTGCCCACGCCACTCGATGGTGACACGCTGCCCCGGTTCAAGCTTGGAAAAGTTAGCTCGAACCGGCGCCCCTGCCGCCAACGCACTGGCACTAGGCTGCCAAGAAGCCACAAAGGGGACCGCAACCCCGACAGCGCCCACCGCCCCCACAACGGAGGTGGCGCCCACGAGGAAACGGCGCCGACCCTTGTTTACGCCGTTATCTGCCATTTCTGGTTTCTCCCATCAGCTTACCCGATCCGTCGCAAAGGCGTCTTGCGACGACGAATATCAAATACGCTCTATGTTAAAAAAACAAAACGCTCGGCACAAGAACAACCACCCGTGACCATGGTGGTATGAACGTTATAATTTTTTGATATTCCAACAAAAAACGCCCAGGTCGTTGACCTGGGCGCTTTCAAGCATAGCGCAAAATTAACGCTTAGAGAACTGCGGACGACGGCGTGCTTTACGCAGACCGACTTTCTTACGCTCAACTTGACGTGCGTCACGTGTTACGTAACCAGCAGCACGCAACGTGGGACGCAGATCTTCGTTATAGTTCATCAGTGCACGGGTGATACCGTGACGAATAGCACCAGCCTGAGAGGAGCCACCGCCCCCTTCAACCGTCACGTATACATCAAACTGATTCAGAGTCTCGGTCAGCTCAAGAGGCTGACGAACCACCATACGTCCGGTAACGCGACCAAAATACTGATCAAGCTCACGGTTATTAACGGTGATTTTGCCGGAACCCGGCTTTAGAAACACACGAGCGGTGGAAGTCTTGCGGCGCCCGGTACCGTAATACTGCTGTGTCATGGCGAAGATTTCCTCAGATGTTCAGTTCAAGCGGCTGTTGGGCAGCATGCGGATGCTCGGCACCGGCGTACACTTTCAACTTGGAGTACATGGCGCGACCCAATGGACCTTTCGGCAACATGCCTTTAACAGCAGACTCAATGATACGCTCAGGCGCATGGTCGAGCATTTTGTCGAATGTCATGGAGCGCAGACCGCCTGGGTAACCTGTATGGCGATAGTAGGTTTTAGCCTTCGCCTTGTTACCGGTTACCTGGACTTTCTCTGCATTGATAACGACGATGTAGTCGCCAGTATCAACGTGAGGGGTAAATTCGGGCTTATGCTTGCCACGCAGGCGGCGAGCAATCTCGGTTGCCAGACGACCGAGCGTTTTGTCCGTAGCGTCGACAACATACCAGTCGCGCTGGACGGACTGCGGCTTAGCACTGAACGTCTTCATGGAGGAAATCACCAGATTAAGTGTATTGGGTCACTAACACCGCCAGGCGGTGAAGCACCATCCCTATTTTTTTTGGTTGCCGACTGACGCCAACAACATGCAGCGAGGCGGCATTCTACAGCAACTCCATTGGCAAGTTAAGCACCATCACCACTTTTTTAATATATCGTTCGCCCTGGCTGCCATTATCAACGCCCCACCATGCCAACGTATCACCCACTTAAGGTTTATGGGGCAGAGCAAGGTACTCCTGGGACTGCATCTCCTGCAAGCGTGACAGGGTACGTTGAAACTCAAACGTTAACTTACCATCGGTATATAACAACTCTACGGGCTGCTCAGCCGACATTAACAACTTAACGCCGCGGTCATAAAACTCATCCACCATATTAATAAAGCGACGTGCCTGATCGTCAGTTTTGGCGTCCATTTGTATGACATTTGACACCAGAACAGTGTGAAACTCCCGGGCAAGCTCAATATAGTCATTCTGACTGCGGGGACCATCACATAGCTCAGCAAATTCAAACCATGCCACATCCTCATGCAACCGGCGAGTTTGAAGCACACGGTGGTTCACTTCCAAAGGTGCCCCAGCCTCTCCTGCGTGCCCGGCTATTTCTCTGAAGCTACGTGCAAGCTCACGCTCTGCGGCCTCATCAAGCGGAGCGTGGAAAATTTCGGCGCGCTCCAGGGCACGCAATCTGTAATCCACCCCCGAATCGACATTTACGACGTCACAATGGCGTTTCACAAGATCGATGGCGGGCATGAACCGCGCCCTCTGCAAGCCATCTTTATACAGATCATCAGGCACAATATTTGACGTGGCGACCAGTACAACACCACGCTCAAACATTGCCTCCAACAAGTTGGCCAGAATCATTGCATCGGTAATGTCTTTAACAAAAAACTCATCAAAACAGATAACTCTGGCTTCAGTGGCAAATTTACCGGCAATGAGTGTTAAGGGGTTTTTTTCCCCCTTATAATGGGTCAGCTCGTTATGCACCCGCTGCATAAAGCGGTGAAAATGCGTTCGCATTTTATCCGGGAATGGCAACGCATCATAAAATGTATCCACCAAATAGGTTTTGCCACGCCCTACGCCACCCCAAAAATAGAGACCTCGTACCTGCGGCAATACAGGCTCATCCAATGTCTTCTTTTTACCTATCAGTCCTGCCATTCTGGCTTTAAGGCCTTTATTAGCCACCATTGCCTTGGGCACCGCTGTCGGTGCTGCCACCAAATCATCATAAAGCCGCTGAAGGTGTTTAACTGCTTCTTCCTGGGCCGGGTCATATTGAAAGTCGTCGCGCTGTAAGTCGTTGCGATAACGTTCAAGCGGGGTTAGCCTTTGAACCCGCCCCACCTTCTGTTGTGCAGATATTGATGACATCCCATTCGCCTCCCACAGCATTTTGCACACGCCTCGCAGTCTGAAACCAACCCGTGGCCTGCCCCACAAAAGAGGCTGATTATACGCTGCTCGACAGCCAGGCGCATGAGCGGATTGACCGAACAGGCACGCAGACGCCTATAATGGGCCTTGTTTCGTAAGTGCACCACCGGTACATGCTCCAGGTGGAGCGCATCAAGTTTCAGGGAGAACACCGTGGAAGCAAACTCGCCATTCACCTTTGCGATCGTTGGGATCATCATTGGCTTTATTCTTGGCATGGCCTGCTATCGCCTATTTAGTAAAGGCGAACGCAAAAGCACTGCCCTTAGGCAAACGCTGTTAGAGCGTGAGCACCAAATTGCTGAACTCAAAAAAGCAATGGGTAGCCATATTACAGACGTTCGCCAACGCCTGGAAAACATTCGCGCTGAGGCAGACCAACTTGAGCAGCAGCTTGAAGAGGATACCGCTCAATGGAGGCTTGGCAAGATAGCAGTGACAGGCTCTATAACGCCGAGCATCACTGATATTGATCATACACTCACGACACCGCGAGATTATGCGGATGGCAAGGGAGGCACACTCTCCGAAGACTTTGGCTTAAAAGAAAGCGCCAAAGAAAAAGACGCCTCAACCCCGCAACCGCCCCGCTATTAAGGCACGCAACATCATCACGCGGCATAGCAACACAGCGGTGGTACCAATAGCACCACCGCTTTAACGCTCAAGCTGGGTTATCTATATCGACAAAGCGGTGCTCAACCCCATATTCGCCTGCCAGCCACTCACCCAACGCCTGAACACCGTAACGCTCTGTGGCATGATGCCCGGCAGCAATGTAATGAATCCCCATTTCACGCGCAAGATGGGTAGTACGTTCAGATATTTCACCCGATATAAACGCCTGCGCCCCCGCCTCATAGGCAGCCGTTATCATATCCTGGGCACCCCCGGTGCACCACGCAATCCTGTCTACCTCCCCCACCCCAGGCGCTTCAACCACCAGCGGGGCACGCTGAAGTACCGATGTCATCTGCTGAGCCAGCGCATCAATATGCTGCGGCTCAGCAAGACGCCCTGACCATAGTAACCCTTCCCCCAACTCACCATCCAGGCACCCCTCCACTTTCCAGCCATGCCGTCTGGCCAACTCAGCGTTATTACCCAGTTCGGCATGGGCATCAAGGGGAAGATGATAAGCCAATAAGTTAATATTATGATATAAAAGCGTTTTTATACGTTTTTGCTTCATGCCTGTGATGGCTACCGGTTCGTTCTTCCAAAAGTAGCCATGGTGCACCAACACCAAATCAGCCCGCCAGGCAACGGCCTCCTCCAAAAGCGCCTGACAGGCAGTCACGCCAGACATAACGCGCGTTACCGTGTCACGCCCCTGTACCTGTAGGCCATTAACGGTAAAGTCTTTAAATTGCGAGGCTCGCAATTGATGGTCGCACGCGGCTACTATTTGGTCACGATGATTCACATTGACTCCTTAATTGATTCGCTGCCTGGCATGAGGAAGAGAACGATAAAGTGTTACCATATAGGTATTGTAAAACTCGCATCGCGTTATCGCGAACCTCACGATGATTAAGACCTCCACCCGCTGAGGAATTTTTGCATGCACCGCTTTGTGCTGCCCTATTTATGGCCGATTATCACCGGGCTGCTACTGGCTGCCCTGGCACTACTTGCTTTCCCGGAAAAAATACCCAACCCTTTTCAGCAAACTCCGCCACCCACTGTTGAAGCCCCCCCCTCCTTAGTGTCCACCACCAGTGAGCAGGCACCAAACCGGCCAGCACCTGAAATTCGCCAGGCAGAACCACTGGCGCGCAATCAGGGACCTACCAGTTATTCAAGCGCCGTCAACCAGGCGGCTCCCGCCGTCGTGAACATTTATTCATCACGCATTGTTGAGCGCGATCAGCATCCATTAATGTCGGACCCCTTCTTCCAACAGTTTTTTAGCGGTGACGATGCCACCACTCATCAGCGCATGCTTTCCAGCCTGGGATCAGGCGTTATAGTGAGTCAAGATGGGTATGTATTGACTAATCACCACGTCATTAGCGGGGCAGATCAAATCCAAGTGGCTCTTCGCGATGGCCGGGAAACCCTTGCGGAAGTGGTCGGCACTGACCCTGAGAGCGACCTTGCCGTACTGCGTATCAACCTTGATAACCTGCCAATTATTGAGCTGGCCGACTCAGAGGGGGTAGCGGTCGGGGATGTCGCTTTGGCAATAGGCAACCCATTTGGCGTTGGTCAAACCGTTACCATGGGCATTATCAGTGCAACGGGACGCAGCCACCTGGGCCTTAATGCTTATGAAGACTTTATTCAAACCGATGCCGCGATTAATCCCGGCAACTCAGGCGGCGCACTGATAAATCCCGACGGAGCATTAGTGGGCATTAATACTGCCATTTTTTCCCGCTCGGGGGGCTCTCAAGGCATAGGATTTGCCATTCCCGCCAATCTGGCGCATAGCATCCTCAACGAGCTGGTAACGCAAGGACGCGTGATACGCGGCTGGTTAGGTATTGAGGCCCAAGCTCTTTCCCGCGAGCTGGCGGCATCATTTGGCTTACGTACCCCGCAGGGTGTGATCGTAGCGGGAGTCGTGAGCGGTGGGCCAGCTGCTGAAGCGGGACTACAGCCTGGAGACGTACTGCTCTCAATAGATGGTCAAGCTATTATGGATGCGCGGGCGACCATGAGCGATATCGCTTCCGTTCCACCGGGCACTTCGCTACCGTTAACCATTGTACGCAGCGGTGAGCGTATGGAAATGACACTGGAGGTTGGCGAACGGCCAGTACCTACCAATGCCACTTCAGGCGAGCGCCAGAGCGGCTCCTAACCGCTTCGCTTCCCATACATCAATCAGTCTCGCCTCAATCTCTAATACGGTACTCCGCTGACCGCGCATGGGCGGTCAGCGACTCTCCCCTGGCAAGCACAGAGGCCACTTTGCCCAATTCAGACGCCCCCTCTGCAGAGCAGTGAATAAGCGACGAGCGCTTTTGGAAGTCATACACCCCCAGCGGAGACGAAAAGCGCGCAGTTCCCGAGGTGGGCAAGACATGATTAGGGCCAGCGCAGTAATCACCGAGTGCCTCTGCTGTATAGCGCCCCATGAAGATCGCCCCCGCATGGCGAATATTGTCAAGCCACGACGCTGGCGCTTCAACAGAAAGCTCCAAGTGCTCTGGCGCAATGCGATTAATAAGATCAAGCGCTTCGGTTTTATCCTGGCAAAGGATGAGTGCCCCCCGACGACTTAATGAGGCACGCACAATGCTTTCTCGCTCCAGAGTAGGCAACAGCCGCTCAATAGCAGCCTCTACTGCATCAAGATGAGCGGCATCCCAACTGACCAGAATCGCCTGCGCATCTTCGTCATGCTCAGCTTGAGAAAACAGGTCCATCGCCAGCCAGTCAGGATCGGTTTTACCGTCAGAAACCACGAGGATTTCCGAAGGCCCTGCAATCATATCGATGCCCACCTGACCAAAAACCGCTCGCTTCGCAGTTGCCACATAGATATTGCCGGGACCCACAATTTTATCAACACGGGGAACGCTTTGGGTGCCATAGGCAAGCGCCGCCACCGCCTGAGCTCCCCCAATCGTGAACACATGGTCCACACCCGCCAAATGAGCCGCCGCCAACACAAGGTTATTCAATACACCATCCGGGGTTGGCACCACCATGACAATCTCTCGAACACCTGCCACATGGGCAGGAATAGCGTTCATTAATACAGAGGAGGGATAGGCAGCTTTTCCACCTGGCACATAGATACCTGCCCGATCCAGCGGTGTCACCTTCTGCCCCAGTAAGGTGCCATCAGCTTCTTCATACTGCCAGGAGCTGGGTTTTTGGCGCTCGTGGTAACGTTTGATGCGCTCAGCGGCTACGGTCAATGCATCCCGCTGCTGATCCGGCAACCCATCAAATGCCGCCTTTAGCTGCTCAGCAGAAAGGCGCAGTTGATCCATATGATTTACTGACAGTCGGTCAAAGCGATTCGTTGCCTCAATAACCGCATCATCTCCGCGCAGCCTTACATCCGCCAGAAGCTCTTCAACGCGCGTCTGCACCTCCTTATCCGAAACACCTTCCCAGTCCAGAAGCGTATCTAAACGCTGATGAAACGCCGTGTCAGCCGTTGAGAGTCGAGCTATCGTGTTATCGCTCATGGAAAACCTCGCGTCATTCAGTAAGCTGTGCCTGGCGCTGCTTTACAGCACCATCCAAACGAGCCAGTAACGGCTTAATGCGATCATGCTTCATGGTCATGGCCGCTTTATTCACGACCAGCCGGGTGCTGATATGCGCAATTAACTCACGTGGCTCCATACCATTGGCACGCAGGGTATTACCTGTATCGACGATATCGACAATTTCATCGGCCAGATTCATCAGCGGCGCCAGCTCCATGGCACCGTAAAGCTTAATAACTTCCGCCTGTATACCCTGCTCGGCATAGTAGCGGCGCGCCACATTAACAAACTTCGTGGCTACCCGGCGGCGGGCGTGGGAAGGAGGCAAACCGGAAACACCAGCGGTCATTAATTTGCAGCGGGCAATATTAAGATCAAGGGGTTCATAAAGTCCCTCGACCCCATGTTCCAGCAGTACATCCTTGCCTGCAATACCTAAGTCCGCAGCCCCCAGTTGAACGTAGGTGGGTACATCCGTTGCCCGAATCACAACCAGCTTTACATCGGGCAGGTTAGTATCGAACAGCAGCTTGCGACTTTTGCTTAAATCCTCTGCGGGGGTAATACCCGCATCCGCCAAAAGCGGCAACGTTTCGTCCAGAATACGCCCTTTTGAAAGGGCTAGAATCAGTTGCTTACTCATTGTATCGGCCAATGGTTAATAGCATGGCTCAGCCAGGAATACGACGAATCTTCGCACCCAGCAGCTGCAATTTTTCTTCAATACACTCGTAGCCACGGTCAATATGATAAATACGGTCAACGAGGGTTTCGCCTTCCGCCATCATGGCCGCAATTACCAGAGATGCTGAGGCACGTAGATCCGTTGCCATTACTGGCGCACCCGAGAGCTTGTCCACACCTTTAATCAGCGCCGCATTGCCTTCCAAAACGATATTGGCTCCCATGCGGTTAAGCTCTTGCACGTGCATAAAGCGATTTTCAAAGATGGTTTCCACTACCCGGGAGTCACCTTCCGATACGGCATTCATGGCTACAAACTGGGCCTGCATATCGGTGGGAAATGCCGGGTAAGGTGCGGTACGAATATTGACAGCCTTGGGACGCTTGCCATGCATATCCAGCACAATCCAGTCATCACCACTGGTAATTTCAGCGCCCGCCTCTTCCAGCTTCGCCAACACGGCTTCGAGAATATCAGCACGGGTGCGCTTTACTTTCACCCGCCCACCCGTCATTGCCGCCGCAACCAGAAAAGTTCCGGTCTCGATACGGTCTGGCATTACGTCATGCTCACAGCCATGCAGTGACTCAACGCCCTCAATCACGATCGTGTCAGAGCCATGACCACGAATATTGGCCCCCATCTTGATCAAGCACTCGGCAAGATCAACCACTTCGGGCTCGCGGGCGGCATTTTCAAGAATTGTTTTACCGTCCGCAAGGGTAGCGGCCATCAACAGGTTTTCGGTACCCGTTACCGTGACAGTATCGAAATAGATGGTAGCGCCTTTAAGGCGGCCATCAACCCTGGCACGTATATAACCGCTTTCTACACGAATCTCAGCTCCCATCGCCTCCAGGCCGCGAATGTGTAAGTCAACCGGACGCGAGCCAATGGCGCAACCGCCAGGCAGGGAGACATCCGCCTTACCGAAATGCGCCAGAAGCGGGCCAAGCACCAGAATCGATGCCCGCATTTTCTTAACCAGCTCATAAGGGGCATGACACCGGGTTACCTGGGAACCATCCAACTGAATGCTTAGCTTCTCGCCCATCACGGGCTCAACTCCCATTCGGCCAAGCAATTCCAATGTGGTCGTTATGTCCTGCAGGTGGGGTAAATTGCCAATGACCACAGGGCCGTCGGCTAACAGGCTGGCACATAAAATTGGCAATGCAGCATTTTTTGCACCGCTTGCCCACACTTCACCGTCAACTGAACCGTTTCCGGTAATAATCAGTTTATCCATGCGGCCGCCCGTTACTGGGCGTTCTCCGGTGCAGTTTGCCACTGCGCCGGAGTAAACGTTTTAATACTGATGGCGTGCAGCGCACCGGAAGCGATCTCATCGCTTAACGCTGCATAAACAAGCTGCTGACGCTTAACCGGGGAAAGACCTTCAAAGGCTTCACCAACTGCAATCACCTGAAAATTACAGCCTTCACCCTGGATATGAAAGTCACACCCTTCGATGCGGGATTCAAGCAGCGCTTTTACCTCATTGGGTTGCATGGGACAGGAAACTCCTTTGGGGGCCATCTGAATAATAGAAAATGAGGAGACATGATAAAGAAAAGCATCACACTTGGCGATGCTGGTCTGCATAGCTAATGTATTGCGCCGTGGCGCGCAATCAGTTCATCCAGCTCCGCCAGGGAGGCAAGTCGGCTTAGGGGCGCCGATAACCGGATCGACTCAATAGCAATATTCTGGTGATGACAGGTGCGCAACCACTCAAACAGTACGCTTATCGCAACGCTACTGGCTTTGCCAACACCAGTAAAATCAAAGGCGGCCACCTGCAAATCATTAGTTTTTAACCACTTCATGCCCGCAGCGGCCAACTCGACCGCTGCGTTTATTTCCAGGTCTCCAGTAACAACGAGCGTATGCCCATTCTCTTGGAGCGAAACGCTAGCCAGAGACAGTAACGGCGTCACGCATCGCCTCCCTGCTCCAGCTCTTCAACGCCGATATCGGGTGACCAACCACGAATAACCGCATCATAGTCACGATTGTTTTCACGCATGGCTTGATCAAACTGATTACGGAACGTCAGCCCCAGGTTAATACCGTTGACGATGACATTCACCACACGCCATTCACCATCAGAGAGTCTCAGGCTATAACTAACCGGATAAACTTGACCATTATTGGCCACCACTTCCATATCAACACTGGCCTGGTCTTCATGCCGCTGGCCACGCTGATTATTCAGCACACGCAGCTCGTCATAATCAAAGGTCACCAGTCCCCGGGTATAGGTATCGATCAGGGTTTGACGAAACACATTGGCAAACCGGCTGCGCTGTTCAGGAGTGGCATTGCGGAAATAACTCCCCATCACACTGGCACCGATATAGCGGAAGTCGGCTATGTCATCCAGGCTGTCATTAACCAACGCCTTAAGTTCATCCAGATTATTTGCGTAGTAGTCTTCTCTACCTTCGATTTGGGCCATGAAGGAGCTGATATTTTCACGAATCATAGCCTCAGGAGTCTGGGACTGCGCCTGGGTGGCCAACGGCACAGCCATTGCCACAACCGCCAATAAAACAAACATCCAGCGGCATAGTGTCATGTTTATATGTTGCATTACTTTCACCTCATCGTTCCGGGGTGCTATCAGCCAGTGTGCTTTAGCGTTAACCCATCAGCTGCTTGCCATATTGGATACAAATTGCTGGATTAGTTCTTCCAATACCAGTGCGGACTGGGTGTCTCGAATAGTATCACCATCTTCCAGCATCTCTGGGGCACCACCCACGCTCAGACCGATATACTGCTCTCCCAGCAGCCCCGCGGTCAGGATAGCGGCGGTGGTGTCTTGAGAAAGCTGGCCTTCCAGGTCACTATCCAACCTCAATATCACCCGGGCGTCATACCAGTCAGTATCAAGCTCAATCGCTTCGACACGCCCAACGGTCACACCTGCCATGGTGACTCGGGCACGTGGTTTCAAACCACCTATGTTGGCAAAATTGGCCTCAAGCCGAAACGTATCAGTGGGGGCTGAGAGCGACAGGCCACTGACCCGCAAGCCAAGAAACACAAGCCCCAAGATACCCGCCAGCATAAAAAGGCCAACGCCAAACTCCATGGTTTTACTGCGCTTCATGAAACTGCTCCACCCATTAAAGGCCGCCGAACATGACGGCGGTTAATACGAAATCAAGCCCCAAGACGGCCAGTGATGAATACACGACGGTTCGCGTTGTGGCACGTGAAATTCCTTCCGATGTAGGCACCAGATCATAACCCTGGAATACTGCTATCCAGGTGACGACTACTGCAAACACCAAACTTTTGATCATGCCGTTGCCCACATCATTGATAAACGAGACGCTGGCCTGCATATTGCTCCAATAGGAGCCTTCAAAGACGCCCAACCACTCGACCCCAACCAGATAACCGCCCCATATCCCCACAACGCTAAACCCAACGGTAAGGATGGGCAGAGCAACAAACCCTGCCCACAGCCGAGGAGCCACCACACGGCGCAGTGGATCGACACCAATCATTTCCATACTGGTTAGCTGCTCGGTTGCCTTCATTAACCCTATTTCAGCCGTTAGTGCAGAACCCGCCCGACCTGCAAATAACAGCGCAGCGACAACGGGAGCCAGCTCACGCAGTAACGAAAGTGCCACCATCTGCCCTAACGCCTGCTCCGCGCCAAAATCCACCAGGATAGTGTAGCCCTGCAGCGCCAGCACCATGCCAATAAACAGCCCGGACACCAACACAATGGCTAACGAAAGCACTCCAACAAAATGCATTTGACGGAGCCACAATCTCCACCCTTCGCGGGAAGGTATTCCGACCGCAGACTGTCCAAGGAAAACCCCGGCACGCCCCAAAGCCTCCATCGCGTCACACCCCTTCCGCCCCAACCGGGTGATTTGGGTAGCACCTTGCTTAAATTTTGACTGCATTTACCCTGCCCTTGTTACCTAAGCGTGGCCAAGAATATCGCGATAAAAGCTCTCAGCGGGATAGTGGAATGGCACCGGCCCATCCGGCTCACCATGAACAAACTGGCTGACCCGGGGATCCTGATTGGTATCGAGTGTTTGCGGCGTGCCATGGGCGACGACCTGACCATCTGCAATAAGATAGAGGTAATCCGCGATACTCAACGTCTCTTTAATATCATGAGAGACCACAACAGAAGTTAATTGCAGCGCCTGGTTCAGCCGTTTAATGAGCTGCACAAGCACACCCATGGATATAGGGTCCTGCCCCACGAAAGGTTCATCATAGAGTATCAGCTCTGGGTCCAGGGCCACGGCACGTGCTAACGCCACGCGCCTCGCCATTCCTCCCGAAAGCTCTGCGGGTGTCAGCTTACGTGCACCGCGCAATCCAACTGCCTGTAGCTTTAGTAACACCAGATCACGAATCATCGCATCAGGCAGATCCGTATGAACACGCAGCGGAAAAGCGACGTTTTCAAACACATCCAGGTCCGAAAACAGCGCACCGCTTTGAAACAGCATCCCCATACGTTTACGCAGTGCAAATAACGCTTTACGTGAGAGGCTATGCACCTCCTGTCCGTCGATCAATACTCTCCCACGATCAGGCGTTAACTGGCCGCCAATCAACTTCAGCAGCGTTGTTTTACCCGTACCACTCGGCCCCATGATGGCCGTCACCTTCCCCTGGGGAATCGTCATATTAACGCCCCGGAAAATATCGTGCTCTCCGCGCGAGAAGTACAAATCTTCAATTTCTATGAAGGGAACATCTGTCATGGGCTGATTGACCTTCATCGTCGCCTTATAGTAACGCGCCGGTATGTAGCGACTACATACCACACAGTTCAACAGCACGCAGTTAAAAAAAACAGTGTTTTTAAATATTATCGAACATCGTATCCTAACACCACTCACAGTAACAGATGCAGCAACGGCCGCTGACGGCATATACCTTGCACGATTACAGCGGATAACCGGCAAGCGCTTTGGCTATACACAGCACCGAGATGTTATTCTTACCTGATTCACTCTTGACCATTGACAATGATGAGACAACCCATGGGCCAGCCACTCTCTACACCCAGCCAACTGCGTGAAAGTGCGCTGCGCACCCTGCAAATTGAACAGGCCGCCATCGGTGGCCTGCAGGGAAAGCTTGATGAGAACTTCGATCATGCCTGCCAGTTGATCCTTGCCTGCAAAGGGCGGGTGGTCGTCACTGGCATGGGCAAATCCGGGCATATTGCCGGCAAATTAGCGGCCACACTTGCCAGCACCGGAACACCGGCTTTTTTTGTCCACCCTGGCGAAGCCAGCCACGGAGATCTGGGCATGATTACTCGTGGCGATGTCGTATTGGCACTGTCAAACTCTGGCGAGACTGCCGAGGTAACCGCTCTTCTACCGCTGCTTAAACGACTTGGCACCCCCCTTGTCAGTATGACTGGCCGCCCGGGATCAACACTGGCCAAGCATGCTGATGCCCACCTGAATAGCGGTGTTGAACGCGAAGCCTGCCCTCTCGACCTTGCCCCCACCAGTTCAACAACAGCGGCGCTTGCCCTGGGTGATGCCCTTGCCGTGGCATTATTAGAGGCACGGGGCTTTACCGCTGAAGATTTTGCGCTTTCACACCCTGGCGGCAGCCTGGGCAAACGCCTGCTCTTGAGAGTGAAAGATTTAATGCACGACGGTGCACGGCTGCCACAGGTTGCACTGGGCAGCCCGCTTCGCGATGCCCTGCTTGAAATCACCCGCCAGGGTTTGGGCTTTACCTGCGTGGTAGATAGCAATGGCCGCTTAGCCGGTATTTATACCGATGGTGACCTGCGCCGTACACTGGATCAGTTTCACGACCTGCGTGAAGTGTGCGTAGATGATGTTATGACCCGTCCTGGCAAACGGATTGGCCCCGAAGTGCTGGCTGCAGAAGCCGTGCGCATTATGGAAGATAGCCGTATTACCGCCCTCGCGGTAGTCGATGAACAGCAACGTCCCATTGGTGCCTTACATATGCATGACCTTTTGGCCAGCGGCGTTATCTAATAGCCTTGCTCAACTACTATTAAATGGAGGCTTTATGGCCCTACCTGATGCTCTACTTGACCGCATTCGCCGCATACGCCTGTTCGCCCTGGATGTAGACGGCGTCCTGACTGATGGCCGCCTGTATTTTCAGGCCGATGGTATTGAGATAAAAGCGTTTCATACCCAGGATGGTCATGGGCTTAAATTATTAAAGCGTGCCGGTATTCATGTGGCGCTCATCACGGGCCGTGACTCCCCAATGGTCAGCCAGCGTGCGGCCTCCTTAGGCATCACCCACGTATACCAGGGTTGTGAAGATAAACTCTCGGCACTAAAAGCACTCTGCCAGCGCCTGGGCATTACCTTGGAGCAGGTCGCCTACTGTGGCGATGATTTACCAGACCTGGCAGCCATCAAACGGTCAGGTATCGGGATTACAGTACCCAATGCACCTGACTACATGCACACCCATGCCGACTGGATTACCGACCGCCTGGGCGGACACGGCGCGGTACGCGAAATCTGTGACACACTACTCACGTCCCAGGGCCATTGGGATGCGGTGATGGACACCTACCTGCACAGGCATGTGTGATGGTTAAACGGGTTAAAAGGCGCATCTGGCTGGCGGGGTTAGTGGTTACACTGGGCGCGATGCTGGTGTGGATTGACCCACGCGGCCCACAGGACAGCACGCCAGACCCAGAGGCTCAGGCTCAGGAACCGGGGCATGTGCTGGAGAACGCTGAAATCACTCTGTTCGGAGAAACAGGAACCATCCAGCAATCGCTGCAGACACCCTATTTAGTCCATACACCGCAAAGCGCTTTGACGGAAGCAACCTCACCCAGAGCGACGCTGTTCGATAATGAACAACGTCGTTGGTTAGCCACTGCCGACTCCGGCACGCTTAATACCGATACTCTGGCGCTGACACTATCAGGCTCTGCAAGACTGCTTGCCCCAGATGAAGGCTGGCAGTTAGATACAGAGTTATTACAATATAACGGTGTCACACGCCACGCATGGAGCGAAGTACCGGTAGAGCTGCAACAGCCGCCACAACACATCAGCGCTTCACGCATGGATGTATGGTTAGACGACAGCCAGGTCCGCTTAACAGATAATGTGCGCGGCTCGCACCCACCCGCCACACAAACCCCTTAGGAGTCGCCATGAAAGTACTTATCCGCACCGCGCTTTTTGCTCTGGCGGTGCCGCTCTCAGCGGCTGCCCAAACCAGTCAGCTCCCCGTAGAGGTCGAGGCTGACCGTCTCGATCTTGACCAGCGGGCAGGTACTGCTGTGTATACAGGCAATGTCGATATACGCCAGGGCAATATGCAGCTGCGTGGCGAGCGTGTCGAAATCCAACGCAACGATGCCGGCGAACTCTCACGAGCCACCGCGACCGGTGAGCGCGCCTACCTGCGTAACCAGCTGGAAGGCGAAGATGTTCCCATGGAAGGCTGGGCACGGCGTATTGTTTATCATGTCACCGAGCGCCGCGTTGAGCTCATTGATCAGGCGGAACTTATCCAGAAGGGAGATCGCTTCCAGGGAGGGCGCCTGGAGTACTTCATTGACCAAGAGGTCGTGCAGGCCCGCTCTGACGTTAGTGGCAGCGAGCCACAGCGAATTCGCATGACTCTCCAGCCGGCCCAATAGGGAGTTCATTTGTGGCGACAACCAACACCATGGCAACCCCCGAATCAACGCCAGTAAAGACACTTTACGCCCACCACCTGGCCAAAAGCTACAAACGCCGCCGAGTGGTTAAGGATATTAATTTAGAAATTGCCCAGGGTAGCGTTGTTGGACTGCTCGGGCCCAACGGCGCCGGCAAAACCACCTCGTTCTATATGATTGTAGGCCTGGTAAAATCCGATGCTGGTAAGGTTGGCATTGATGAACTGGACCTAACCCGCGCTCCCATGCATGAGCGTGCTATGGCTGGCATTGGCTATCTGCCCCAGGAAGCCTCTATTTTCCGCAAGCTATCGGTGGCCGATAACATTATGGCCATCCTGGAAACCCGCAAGGAGCTTGACCGTAGCGCCCGTGAGCAGCGTTTGGAGGCGCTACTTGAAGATTTTCATATTACCCATATCCGCGACAATCTGGGCATGAGCCTGTCCGGTGGCGAGCGCAGACGAGTTGAAATTGCCCGGTCACTGGCCACAGAACCTGCCTTTATCCTGCTCGACGAGCCTTTTGCAGGTGTAGATCCTATCTCTGTAGGAGAGATAAAAACCATCATTAGAGCGCTCAAACAGCGCCATATTGGCGTCCTGATCACAGATCATAATGTTCGTGAAACACTGGATATTTGCGATATTGCCTATATTGTTGGCGATGGTCATATCATCGCCAGCGGTGCCCCCCAATCGATACTCGACAACCAAAAGGTTCGCGAAGTTTATCTTGGGGCTGATTTCCGCCTGTAAACAGGCACCTGCAGCAAAATTACTTTTAGTGGCATACTTATTGCACTTGCACCGAGCCATAACTCGCACTAGGGTGGAGCTTTCCGATTAACGAGTGGTTCTCAGATGGTCATGAAAGCTTCTCTCCAACTGCGTATCGGTACCCAGCTGACCATGACACCTCAGCTGCAGCAGGCGATTGCACTGCTACAGCTGTCCACACTGGACCTCCGTCAAGAAATCCAGCAGGCGTTAGATGCAAACCCGATGCTGGAACAGGAAGATGAGTTCGGTGAACAGACGGTCAGTGAGACACCAGAAGTGGAATGGGCTGAAAGTATTCCCACAGAGCTTTCTGTTGATAGCGACTGGTCAGACACCTACCAGGACATGGGTAGTGCAGGCGGCAGCAGCAGCGAAGGCCCGGATTTTGAGCGTCAGGCGGCTGGCCAAAGCCTGCATGGTCACCTGCTTTGGCAGTTGGCAATGACCGACTTCTCCTTGCGCGAGCATACGATTGCCGAAAGCCTGATCGATGCTCTCGATGCCAACGGTTACCTCACACAGCCACTGAATGACATTCGTGAAGGGCTAAAATCCCAAGACCTGGAAGGCCTGAGCCAGCGCGAAGTCGAGAATACCTTACTGCGCTTACAACAGTTTGAGCCAACGGGCGTCTTTGCCCGGGATTTGCGGGAGTGCCTAATGTTACAACTGGCCTCGCTACCCGAAGACACACCGCTCCTGGTGCCTGCAAAACGACTGGTTCGTCAATTTCTTGAGGCGCTAGGCAAAGATGATATACGGCTCCTGAAACGGCGTTTAAGCCTGGATGAAGAGCAACTGGGCGATGTTATACGTTTAATTCGCAGCCTTGACCCACGCCCAGGTAGCGCTTACGGCGTTACCGATGAGAGCTATATCACCCCGGACCTGGTAGTACGCCACGATAACGAAGGCTGGCACCTCGAATTAAACCCAGAGGCTCTGCCACGCCTGCGCATCCAGCCCGACTATGCCAGCTTAATCAAACGGGCAGACAAGAGTCAGGACAACCAGTTTTTGAAAGAGCATTTGCAGGAAGCCCGCTGGCTAATCAAGAGCCTTTCAAGTCGCAATGATACACTTCTACGGGTGGGCCGCGAGATCATCGCCCGCCAAATCGGCTTTTTGGAGCATGGCGAGGAGGCCATGAAACCACTGATTCTGGCGGATATTGCCGAAGCTGTTGAGATGCATGAGTCCACCATTTCCAGGGTCACCACCCAGAAATATATCCATACCCCCCGCGGAGTTTTCGAACTCAAATACTTTTTTTCCAGCCAGGTTAGCGGGCAGGATGGCAGCGACAGTCACTCAAGCACTGCAATACGCGCACGACTAAAAAAACTTATTCAGGAAGAGCCTCCGGGCAAGCCCCTCTCAGACAGCCGTCTGGTTACTCTGCTGGAAGCAGGCGGTATTATGGTTGCCAGACGTACGGTGGCGAAATATCGCGAGTCGATGGGTATTCCGTCCTCGAGTGAGCGGCGCCGTTTGCGCTAGTTAAACGGAAACTCTGCACTAAGGCTTTGCAAGCGCGCAAAAAGGGTTACAATCGAAGTACAGTCCGACGGATAAGGAGCACGTCAATGCAAGTAAATATCACTGGTCATCACGTAGAACTGACTGACGCCTTGCGTGACTATGTTAACGAAAAACTGGAACGCGTTGAGCGCCACTATGACAACATTACAACAGTCCAAGTGACCTTATCTGTTGAAAAGGAGCGCCAGCAGGCTGCCTGTACGCTGCATGCGGCAGGTGCCGACTTACACGCCGAAGCATTAGATAGTGATATGTACGCCGCCATTGATGCACTGGCAGACAAAATTGATCGTCAACTCGTTAAACACAAGGAAAAAGCACAAGCCCGCGCCCAAGGCGCTGGCGTGCGTTAATTCAATGACGTTGGAAACCATCCTCCCCCCGGAACGCGTGCTCTATGACGTTCCCGGGGGCAGCAAAAAGCGGGTGCTGGAATTCTTCAGCACCTTTATTGCCCAAAACACACCCAGCCTGGATAGCCAGGAAGTGTTCAATCGTTTGATTGGTCGTGAACGCCTGGGGAGCACAGGGATCGGCAACGGTGTTGCCATTCCCCATGCCAGAAGTCCCCACTGCAGCTCACCGATTGCCGGCTTTTTAAAGCTTGCAGAGCCAGTCGACTTCGATGCGATTGATGGCGACCCTGTGGATTTGGTGTTTGTCTTGCTGGTGCCGGAAGAGGCTGATGACACTCACTTAGCGTTACTGGGTCAAGTCGCTACCATTATGAACGATGCAGACACACGGCAGCGGCTGCGTAAAAGCGGTAGCCAGCGCGAACTTCTTGACCTTATTACATCCAAAATCCGGGAGCAGTCGGCACAGTAAGCATTGTCCACACGACTTAGCCACTGCTTGTGCTGCGCGTCATCCTTACTTATCCCTGACAGGCCAAGAGAGTCTTTATGCAACTGGTGATCATTAGCGGCCGTTCTGGATCCGGTAAATCTATCGCCTTACAAGCGTTGGAAGATCTTGGCTACTATGCCATCGACAACCTGCCAGCCATGTTGCTCGGCTCTCTGGTGGATGAGCTGCGCGAGCAGGGAGAGCGCACCCATCTAGCAGTAAGTATTGATGCGAGAAACCTGCCAACCGCACTTGAGCGGCTGCCCGCTCTTTTGGAAGAGCTCAAACAGCGGCAAATCCGCTTCCAGGTTATCTACCTGACCACCGATGCACGGATTCTCTTAGAGCGTTATTCGGCCACGCGCCGCCGCCATCCACTCACCCGCGATAGCGACATGACGCTTGAAGAAGCGATCAACAAAGAAGAGGAGACACTACTTGAGATACGTGACCTTGCCGACCTGATGATCGACACGTCACGTTTGTCGGCGCATGACCTGCGACGCAGAATTGCCGACCAGGTTGCTCACCAGCACAGAGGTCAGCTAACCCTTACCTTTGAGTCGTTTGGTTATAAACGTGGCGTTCCCATGGATGCCGACATCGTATTTGATATGCGCTGCCTGCCCAACCCCTACTGGGACCCCACGCTGCGTCAATACACGGGGCGAGACGCCAACATTGTCGCCTTTCTCAGTGGCTACCCGATCGTAGAAACCATGAGTAACGATATTCACCAATGGCTGGAGAAATGGCTTCCAGCCTACCAAAACAGCCAGCGAAGCTACATGACCGTTGCCATTGGTTGTACCGGAGGACAGCATCGCTCTGTTTATATGGTCGAACAGCTGGCACAAAAACTTGTAAAACACACCGGGGAAGTTCAGTTACGACACCGTGAACTGGGGATTCAATACACCCTAAGCGAGCAACAGGCGCAACCACTAGCCTCGGTTTCGGTCAAATCCGATTAGCTTTTTAGCGCTTTGCACATTAATACCTATCATTAACGACACCACTCGGCAAAAAGGAACCAGGGTGCCAGAAAGAACCTTAACTCTTACCAATCAGCGCGGCCTGCATGCGCGTGCAGCCACTAAACTGGTCAAATGTGGTCAACAATTTGCAGCCAACATTTACGTATATAAACAGCAAAAAATGGCAGATGCTGCCAATATCATGTCACTACTGATGCTGGCGGCCCCTTGCGGTACTGAACTACGCGTAATAGCCGAAGGTGATGACGCCGAACAGGCCCTGGACGCAATACAGGCACTGTTCGACGCGCGATTTGATGAAGACCAGTAGCAGGGAAACCAGGATTGACTGGACGGGGTTCCAGTAGCCAATGAATAGTAATTTGACCACTAGACCCCATCCATCTGGATTCCTTAGCTACCCGCCACCGTCATGGCATCCATCAGCCAACTACCCGTATGTATACTCCCCCGGGTATCAACGTCATCACCAATACCAACCACCCCTGAGAACATAGCAGTCAAATTACCCGCGATGGTGAACTCCTCAATAGGATATTGCACCTCACCGTGCTCAACCCAGAACCCTGCGGCACCTCTTGAATAATCGCCGGTGACACCATTCACCCCCTGCCCCATTAGTTCGGTGACCCATACTCCCCGCCCCATCTCCTTCAACAGCCTATCGCGGCTTTTATGAGGAGCTACCAGGCGGATATTCCGTGCGCCCCCCGCATTGCCCGTGGTTTGCATACCTAAGCGGCGAGCGCTGTAGGAGGAGAGCATATAGCTGGCTATTTTGCCCTGATCAATAAAGCGGTTATTGCGTGTCTGTACGCCTTCACTGTCAAAGGGAGAGCTTGCAGTTGCCCCCACCTCCATAGGCCGCTCCTCCAAGCTAAACCAGTCGGGAAACAGCGGCGTCCCTAACCGGTCACATAGAAAAGATGCCTGGCGATAAAGGGCCCCGCCTGCCAGCGCCCCCATCAGATGCCCAATTAACCCACTGGCAAGCGTCGGGTCAAACAACACCGGGAATGTACCTGTAGGTGGCCGCTTTGCACCCAGGCGCCTTAGGGTACGCGCAGCCGCCTCACGCCCCACACTCGCCGGATCCCTTAGCATTTTGGGGTCACGGGCCGAGGTATAATCGTAGTCCCGCTGCATACCATTGTCGTCCTGAGCAATCAGCATGCAGGAGAGTGAGTGGCTGCTACCCTTTTGAGTGCCCAGAAAGCCATGGCTATTAGCATAGACACGCACCCCCTCACCGCTGGAGAGCGACGCCCCCTCAGATTGATGGATACCTGCCACGTCACGACCTGCCTGTTCACAGGTCAGCGCAAGCTCAATAGCTTCATCGGTTGTCAATGACCATGGATAGTGAACTTTCAGGTCTGGCAGATGCGTTGCCATCAGCTCAGCATCCGCAAGCCCGGCAGCTGGGTCTTCACCGGTATAGCGGGCAATCGCCAGCGCTTTTTCCACAGATGCTTTAATGGAGGCACTGCTGGCATCGGTTGAGGAAGCACTGCCTTTACGCTGCCCAACATAAACGGTAATGGCAATCCCTTGATCCCGGGACAGCTCAACGGTTTCCACTTCACCTAAACGCACGCTTATACCAACACCCTGGTCAACGCTGGCGCCTACTTCAGCGGCATCAGCCCCCAGTTGCTTTGCCAGTGCCAGCGCTTCTTCTGCTCGCGCTGTTAGCAGCGACTGCTGTGACGTAGCATCAAATGCCTGTGCCATATGGTCTCCTTTTCGCCTGAATCGCGTTGGCGAATCAATGTTGTTGTCGCAACTGATATAATGCTGCAAACGAAACTGATCAGTGAGTTCTAATATGCCCAAGCAACGCCCCGAGCCTGTCGATAGTGATGAACAGGAAGAACGCCCAAGTAAATCGCAGCTCAAGCGAGAAATGCATGCGCTACAAGCGCTTGGCGAAACCCTAATCGCCATGAAGCCGGCTGAGCTAGCCCGTTTTCCGCTTTCCGACGACATGCTGCGCGCCATTGAAGAGACGTCCCGCATCCGCTCCCATGAAGGGCGCCGCCGCCATATGCAATATGTCGGCAAGCTTATTCGCAAAGAGGACCTCACGGCTATTCAAGGGGTATTCGATGCCATCGAGCAGGAGAAAGAGCAGCGCGACCATGCCTTTCACCGGCTGGAAAAATGGCGTGACCGCTTAATCGACGAAGGCGATGCTGCGGTTGACCTGTTTATGGCGGAATACTCCGACGGCGACCGCCAGACGCTGCGCCAACTAGTACGCAATGCACGTAAGGAGCGCGAACAGGGTAAGCCGCCTATCAGCTCGCGTAAGCTATTTAAACACTTACGCGATACCCTGGCCCTATAAATAAGGGTTAGGACGACTGGGTGCCCCCTACGGTCAGCTCATCCAGCTTTAAGGTGGGCTGGCCTACTCCCACGGGCACACCCTGCCCCTCCTTACCACACACGCCTATCCCAGTATCCATCTCCATGTCATGGCCAATCATGGAAACACGTCCCATCGCTTCAGGACCGTTACCGATCAACGTGGCACCTTTAACGGGCGCGGTAATGCAACCATCCTCAATGAGGTATGCTTCACTGGCAGAGAACACAAATTTTCCTGAGGTAATATCCACCTGCCCTCCACCAAAACTGGCCGCATAGATACCCCGCTTAACACTTTTAATAATATCCGCCGGTTCATCCTGACCAGCCAGCATGACCGTATTGGTCATCCTCGGCATCGGCAGGTGTGCAAACGACTCCCGCCGCGCATTGCCCGTAGGGGTCATGTTCATCAGGCGCGCATTGAGTTTGTCCTGCATATAGCCAGTAAGAATGCCATCTTCAATTAACAGCGTATTCTGGCCTGGCGTTCCTTCATCATCGACACTTAACGAGCCCCGGCAATCCAGAAGGGTGGCATCATCCACTACCGTAACGCCTTTAGCGGCCACCCGCTGCCCCATACGCCCGGCAAAAGCGGAACTGCCTTTTCGGTTAAAATCCCCCTCAAGGCCATGGCCTACCGCTTCGTGAAGAAGGATGCCTGGCCAACCGGCCCCCAGCACTACCGGCATCTGGCCGGCAGGGGCATCTATCGCTTCCAAATTCACCAGCGCTTGGCGCACGGCTTCTTTTGCATACCACTCAGCAACATGCTCATCACGCAACCTGGACATGGAGTAACGACCGCCACCGCCTGCGCTGCCGCGCTCTCTACGCCCGTTTTTGACCGCGATAACACTGACGTTAAAACGCACCAAGGGACGAATATCTGCCGCGAGGGTTCCATCACTTGCACGCACTAATACGACTTCATAGGTGCCTGACAAAGAAGCACTGACCTGGCTAATACTGGGATCAGCCGTCCGGGCTACGCGATCCGCCTCTTTCAGCATGGCCACTTTTTCTTCGGCGGTTAACCCTGCCAACGGATCAAGCCCGGCATAGAAGGGCGGCGCAGCGATAACCCGTACCGCCTGCCCCGTTAGTTGTTTGCCGCTGCGCACAATCCCCGCAGCTGTACGACCAGTATCGACCAGTGCATCTGCGCTAATCTGATTGGAATAAGCAAAACCGGTTTTTTCACCGGCAAGCGAACGAACTCCCACGCCCCCATCAATGTTATAGCTGGCCTCTTTCACTTCACCATCTTCCAGTACCCACCCCTCTTGCCAGGTACGTTGAAAATAGAGGTCCGCATAATCAATGCCAGCCCCCATCGCGTAACCCAACCCAACATCAAGCGCGTCAAGGTCAAGCTCACCAGGCGTTAATAAAATGGAAACAGCAGTATCTAAATCGCTCTTATGTGCGGTCATTAAGGGCCTTCTAAGATAACCTGCGGCGACGTCCAGGGACCTCGCACGCGATAATGAATTGTGGTCGCCCGATCCAGGGCATCGCCAAACAGCTGGTCGGCAATAAATAACGCTCCACCCACGATGGGCGCCCCCACAGCGATGGCCGCGATTGGCAAACTTTGGGTGACTGGCAGTGAGACGCCCAGGCGCTGGTCGAGTTCACGCTGTATAAGGTTAACGCTACCGGTAAGGGTCAGCGTGGTAGCCGGCGCTTCAATACGCAAGGGTCCGCGCAGCATTAGCTGGCCGCCTGCCACATCCGCCGTTCCATAGACTCTATCGAAGGCAGTGCCTTGCCCGGTGACATCGGAAAAGTCCAAACGCAATCGACGCAGTATGTTGTCGAAGTTAAGTAATCCCACCAAACGCGCAGGAGTTGAGTCCAGCGTTACGAAACGTCCATTGCGTATATCAGTACTAAGCTCTCCGCCTGCCCGGCTCAAATCGAACTGCCAGGGAGCACCCGGCCACATCAGTTCTGCATCTATACTGGTCGTGCGGCTACGCATGGCAACAGGTTGGTCAAGACGCTCCAGCGCTGTACCTACATCGCCACCCTGGATAGTGATATCCGCTCGCGTACGGCTGTTGACCGCGCTACCTTCCCAGAACAGTTCTCCCCGGACAGAAAGCTGACCAAGGGTAAGCCCAACCGGCGACAGCGAAAAACGCTGGTCATTCGTTTGCCAGTAAGCCGTTAACGGCCCAAAGCGGCTCTCTCCAATGGTTACCTCTGCCAGTCGCAGCCTTCCATCAGGAAAATCAGCCAGCCAGGAGGGAATAGGCACTACCGACGCATGTTCAGTTTCCACAGCCTCTACCCAGGAGGCTGGAGCAGGAGTATCGCTATCATGCTCTTTCGATGGCATATCGAGTAATCGATCCACTGCAAGCGAAGTAAGCATAATATCCAGCGGCCGGTCTGCGTCCGGCTGATACGCTACGCGGCCAGCCCCCAGATCACCGCTTAGCCGTACACCAATCTGCTGGCCTTCAATACTGCCTGAAGCATTGAGTTCGCCGAAACATTCGCCGCGGTAGCGCAGACAGGGCGTGCTGAACATCATGGAAACAGGCATTGCAAAGCCATCAAACGACCTACTCGCATGTGATTGGCCCTGCATTAGCGGTGCTAGCGATGCCTGCCACGCCATGAGGTCCAGCTCAGGCAATTCTGCCGACACCTGCACACCAGGCTGGGCTGGCCAGGAACGCAATGGTGCTGCGCCTGCTAACGCCAATTCACCGGCTAACCTGCCGCTCTGTAAGCGTTGTATACGGGCACTCGCCACCCCGGCTAACTGCGTCTCCAGGCGACCACTGGCAGTATCGGCGGTCAACCGCCACGACCAAGGCTGGTCTGCAGCTTTATCAAAGGGCGCTGGCAAATGGCTCACAACGCCCAGTAAGCGGCTTTCCAGGGTTACGCTGGGCGTTGGCTCGATACGAACCAGCCCACTCCACTGGGTTCTGCCTTCAAACACTTGCCGCCCCTGCTCAGGTGAAATATTCGCGAGACGAAACAGAGCAGCGGTATCAAGATCGCCATGTAAAGCGATTCCCTCCTCCTGGGTATTAATATCTGCCTCTATATGTCCCCCAAGGAGCTGCCCATGCGCATTACCCAACAAGGTGTTGTTTTGGCCATGCTGTTGCCATGTCAACTCACCCCCTACGTTAGTTAAAGGGAGCGCTAATGGCTGGTAAGCAATGGTGGTGAGGTCAGGGATTGCATGTATCTCCAGTTGTAATGACTCAGGGTTTTTTAACGGCAGCGATAATGCAATATCGCCCTCTACGCTTCCTGCGGCATGCACATCACTGAGTAGCGACATATCGACATCTGGAATCGCCTGAAGGAGCTCGATGAGTGATTGGCCATCACTGCTTAAACGCCCGGAGAGGTTTAATAACTCGTCGGCCATTACCAGCTCACCTTCAGACGCCTCGACCCCATGGCTCTGAGCACGATCAATGCGTGCCTCCAGTACTTGTCCTCTCCAGAGCAGGCGCCCTTCCACTTCATCCAACCGCGGCCACTCAGGCGCTATAGGCAGATGCCCCTGGGTGATCGACAGTGCCAGGGTGGCCGACAATTGATCAACTGACACATTGGCAGATAGCGGCAAACTAAGCTGCAGTGAGCCTCTGGGCACATACCCGCCCACATCATCCAGCAGCCACTCACGTAGCTCAGTTTCAAAGGTCTTGATGGGTAACCACTGGGATAAGGGATACTCAAGGGCATCCACATTAGCAAAATCAATGTCAAGGCCAAATTGGCCACTTTGATTACCTGTTACCAGACCGAATCCCCCGCTGACCTGAGCGCCATCCCAGTCGGCATGCAGATTCCGGCCACTAATCATGGTATTTGGGCCATCATATACCCACTCCACGACCCCTTCGGCATGACGCAGCTGCATGGGCGCAGCAAACAGCTCAGGGAAGTGGAGGGTGCTATCTCCAGCGCTGTTAAACGTTACCCGGCCACGAAAATCCCGTGCTTGCACCCAGGCGTCCAATGGACCACCACCTGGCGCTTGCTGCCAGGGCAGCACGGTAACATTGGTCAGCGCAGCGTCAACGCCCCAGTGCCCCTCATGCTGCCCCACACGCAACCCTTGAACCTGACCACTGGGCGAAAGGGTTTGCAATACCCGGGTTACTGATTCAGGCAGTAGTACATACTCACGCCATGCCACCAGTGACGCAAGTTCAAAGGCACTGGTGCGTAGCTCCCAACTCCCCGGCTGGTGGGTTAAATACCAGTGCTGGGGTAGTGCCGGACCATCGCTGACTCCTTCTGGCTGCACCCACTCCGCGCTTTCCGCATTACCGCTTAACCACGCCTCGCCACCGTCATCATCCCTCTGCCACAGGCCATTTGCTTCAATATCTCGCAGTATGGCGTACTGGCCGTTATGGCGCAGAGTAAGCTGCGGAATATCCACTTCAAGCCGGGCCTCATCAAGCCCCCCGGCATGCCAACGCCCCCACAGCTTGACGACACCGCCAGCCTGCTCCACATGCGCCATATTCTCAGGCCGAAGCACCGCCACCAGCGCCACCAGGTGATCAAGTTGCATATCCAACTGCAGTGCGGCTGAAAAGTCGCCAAACCCTCGCCGCCCCGGCTGCATTTCAGCCTGCATGTTCAACGCGGGTAGCGCTTCTTCACTCCGTTGGCTGGGCGATTCCAGAATATTGATCGCCCCTTCCAAGCGGGTGCGCCGCTCATCGCCAGTAAGCAACAGACGAGGAGCATGTAATGTTGCCTCCTCCTGCCGCCCGTGTAATACCACAAGGGTATTATCAACCCACAGGCGTTGGCGCAAAATAATACCTGCCCACTTGTCGATTGCCGCTAAATTCAACTCCGGGTCTGGCGCCAGGAAAAGAGGTAGCTCCGCAGGGTCAGGCCATCCCCAGATCACGTCCTCCTGTTGATACAGGTGGAATTCAAGCCCCGATACGCGGGCATCATTAAACACCGGAGCGGCATTGAGCAGTGAGGCCCAACTATCAAGCCTCAAATGAGCGCTTTCGAGGGACATAAGATGCTGCCCCACTGGTGTTACGGCCTCCAGGCCCTCTATTCGTAAGGCAAGATCGTTGCGTTCCAGCGTAAGAGACAGATGTTCTATAGAGACAGGCACACCAATACGCGCTTCCAGCAGCGCTTCTATCTTTGGTGTTAATGCCCCCACCTGACTAATCAACAGGCGCATCAACAACAATAAAACAGCAAGTGAACCAAGGAACCAGGCCAGTGCCGGTAAGCACCATCGAGCCAGCGAACGTAGCGCCATCATTACATCAGCACAATATCGTACTGTTCTTGGGAATAGTGCTGCTCTACCTGGAAGCGAATCGTCTTATTGATAAACGTTTCAAGGTCAGCCACGGCCGCCGACTCCTCATCAAGCAGACGATCCACTACTGGCTGAGACGCCAGCACCATATATGTTTCAGCACTATATGCTCGCTCTTCACGCAATATTTCGCGGAAAATCTCATAACAAACCGTTTCCGGCGTTTTCAAGGTGCCCCGCCCGTGGCAGGTTGGGCAGGCCTCACACAGTGTTTGCTCCAGGCTTTCCCGTGTGCGTTTACGAGTCAGTTGCACCAGGCCCAGCTCAGTGACTCCGGTACACTTGGTTTTGGCATGGTCACGCTCAAGTGCTTTTTCCAATACCCGCAACACCTGACGCTGATGCTCAACATCCACCATGTCGATAAAATCAATAATGATGATACCACCCAGGTTACGTAATCGTAGTTGACGGGCAATGGCAGTAGCCGCCTCCAGATTCGTTTTAAAGATGGTTTCTTCAAGATTACGATGCCCGACATAGCCACCGGTGTTGACATCAATTGTTGTCATGGCCTCGGTCGGGTCAATCACCAGATATCCCCCGGATTTCAGCTGAACTTTGCGTCCCAGTGCTTTTTGAATCTCATCTTCAACACTGTAGAGGTCAAAAATGGGGCGCTCACCGGGATAGTACTCAATACGTTCGACCGCATCAGGCATAAACTCTTCAGCGAACTCCACCAGCTTGACGAAATTCTCGCGGGAATCAATACGCACTTTCTCGATATCATCACGCATGACGTCACGCAGTGTGCGCATGAAGAGCGGTAAATCATCGTAAATCACCCGTGGTGGCGCTGCAGTGATTTTGCGCTCACTGACTTTACGCCAGATACGCAACAGAAAATACATGTCACTGGCCAGCTCTTCATCACCGATACCTTCCGCCGCCGTACGCACAATAAAGCCGCCAGTGACGTCGATGGTCTGCTCTTCAATACTTTTATCAAGCAATGCTTTTAGACGCTCCCGTTCTCGCTCATCTTCAATGCGCTGGGAGACGCCATGGTGAGGAGAGTCCGGCATATAAACAAGATAGCGCGAGGGAATTGACAGGTGTGTTGTAAGCCTCGCCCCTTTGGTCCCTATCGGGTCTTTAGTCACCTGAACGACCAGAGCCTGCCCTTCATGAAGCAACTGCCCAATGGTTTGCTGCTCATCACTGGGAGTACCCGATGGCATCACCTCATGGGCGTGAATAAAGGCGGCACGTTCCAGGCCAATATCAACAAAGGCAGCCTGCATACCAGGCAGCACGCGCACTACTTTGCCTTTGTAGATATTACCTACGATACCACGCCTGCGGGAGCGCTCTATCAGCGCCTCTTGCAACACGCCATTCTCCACCAGCGCAACGCGGGTCTCCATTGGCGTTAAATTGATGAGGACTTCACCGCTCATGCAAAATTCCTTATTGAGTCACATATTCCTTACCAGCGCAGCAGACGGTGAAACGGCGGTCTCAGCTACTACGGAATCGCCCCGCCCAAATTGGCACCCCTTGCTGGCATAGCAAGCGTGTCGTTTCGAATAGCGGCAATCCCACGACTGCCGAGTGGCTGCCGTGAATTTCCTCAACAAACACCGCTGCCAAGCCTTGAATGGCATAGCCACCGGCTTTGTCTGCGGGCTCACCAGTTTGCCAATAGCGGGCTATTTCAGTTTGCTGGATGACACGCATCTTAACGTGCGTTGTTACACAACAAGAGAGTACACCCTGAGGGCCTGTTACCGCGACTGCTGTCAGCACCTGATGGGTACGCCCTGATAATTGCGCAAGCATTGCCGCAGCATTCTGCTCGTCACGTGGCTTACCCATAATAGCGCCATCAATCACCACCGCCGTATCCGAGCCTAACACCGGAAGCGTGGTCTTCGACACCGCCAGTTTTGCCTTGGCAATGGCCAGCCTCTCCACATAGACATCGGCAGGCTCATCGGCCAGCGGCGTTTCATCCACATCGCTTGGCAGCACGCTCACCTCAACTCCAATTGAGGCCAGCAAGTCTCTACGCCTGGGTGAAGCAGACGCAAGGCATAACACAGGGTTACCTACAGGTGTTATCACCGATGGCGGTTGCTGAAACGGTGGCATTGCTACTCCTTGGGGGTGCACTCGCCCTGGTGCCATTCACTCATACCCATAACATATCCCATATCCTGCATGCTCATACAATGATCTCAAACACCGGCCAGACGCCGCTCCAGGGCACGCAGCATGGTTGACAACCATGGCCATAGCACCGCACTGATCATTGAGGGAATCAAAAAGGACAGGTGGATCGAGAACTCTCCTGTCAAGGTGCGTACCCACTGTTCAATCAACTGCACCAAACCTAACAGCACAAGCACCAATACCGACTGCTGCACCAGGGAGTAGGCACGAAAACGTGGGTAGACCAACGCACACAAGAAGGCGAGCAGCGAGAGGACTAACGCATGCTGGCCAAGCGGGGTCCCTTCGATCAAGTCCATTAAGATACCGATCACAAAGCCATGAAACACACCCACTCTATCCGGTGATCGCATACACCAGTAAATCAGCATTAGTCCGATCCACTCAGGGCGAAATACCTGCCAGCCATCTGCCAGGGGCATTACCTGCAGGCATAGTGCTAACAGGAAGCTGAGCCAAACCACCGCCAGTGGCACTACCGGCACTCTTGCCATCAAGGCACCTCCTGGGACTCTGGATGCCGCCCCAACTGCTGGGCTGCCTGCAAGGCTGTGGCAGAAATATCCATGGAATCATCCCACTCAGACTCGTCCAATTCTTCAGGCGGCGGTGGAAAGAGAAGGAGAAAATGGCGTGAACGCTGCAACTGGGCTGAGGGTTCAGCAGTCACCCGAGCAAAAGGCTGCCCGGGGTCATAATAAACCTCTGTCACTCTGGCCACTGGATAACCGGGAGGAAAACGTCCTGCCAAACCGGAAGTGGTGAGCAAATCCCCCTCACGAATATCCGCCGTATCCGGTACATGCAGTACATTGACACTGCCATACCGCCCGGTACCCTGGACGATAAAACGCAACCCATTACGGTTTACCTGAACAGGCAATGCATGGCTGGCATCCATCAACATCAAGACACGGCTGGAATAGGCCGAAACTGCCGTCACCTGCCCCACCAAACCAAACGCATCAATCACAGGCTGTCCCACATAGGCACCGTTGCGATGCCCACGGTCAACCACCATCTGATGACTAAAAGGATCATTATCCAGCGATAACAGCTCTGCCGTCATATATGGAATTTCATGACGTTCGGCTGCTTTAAGCAGACTACGCAACTCAGCATTCTCAGCCGTTAAATTGGCCAGGCGCTGGCCACGATGAGAAAGCGTCACAATTTGTTCACGCAGGCGGCGGTTTTCATCCACCAGTGCCTGCTGGTCAGAAAGGGCAAGCGCCCCCCAGTTCAGCAGGTCGCTTGGTACACTAACGACCCACTGAATAGGCGCAACAATCATCGTCATTTGGGCACGAACATCTTCCATGCGCGTAAAACGATGGTCGACAAACATCAGAGCGCTTGCCGCCAACGCGCAGAAGAACAGCCGATATCCTGGCAAAGGCCCATGCGAAAACAGCGGTTTAATAGGCAATCCCCCGCGATAAACCGCTATGATCAGTCGCTCGATAGCAACTCAAAAGTGTGCTGATCAATCATCTCTAGCGCCTTACCGCCGCCACGCGCCACACAGGTGAGCGGATCTTCGGCCACAATCACCGGCAGACCCGTCTCATCCGCGATAAGCTTGTCGAGATCACGTAACAGTGCACCGCCCCCTGTCAACACCAAGCCACGCTCGGCGATATCAGAGGCAAGTTCAGGCGGAGACTGTTCCAGCGCGCTCTTGACCGCAGCGACGATAGAGCCGAGCGTTTCCTGGAGCGCCTCTAAAATCTCGTGGGAATTGAGCGTGAAGCTGCGCGGAATACCTTCCGCCAGATTACGGCCACGCACATCAATCTCGCGTAGTTCGCCACCTGGGTAGGCACACCCTATCTCTTCCTTAATGCGCTCTGCCGTCGCTTCGCCAATCAAACTGCCGTAATGGCGGCGCACGTAGGCGGTGATCGCCTCATCAAAACGGTCACCGCCTACGCGGATAGATTCTGAATAGACAACACCATTGAGTGAAATAATGGCAATTTCCGTGGTACCACCCCCGATATCCACCACCATTGAGCCCTGGGCTTCTTCCACCGGAAGACCAGCACCGATAGCAGCAGCCATTGGCTCTTCGATCAGAAACACTTCGCGGGCACCAGCACCTTCCGCTGATTCGCGGATAGCGCGCCGTTCAACCTGGGTCGACATACAGGGTACACAAACCAAGACACGGGGACTTGGAGTCAAAAACGTACTCTGATGGACTTTACGGATGAAATGCTGAAGCATCTGCTCGGTGACGGTGAAATCGGCGATAACACCGTCTTTCATCGGACGAATAGCAGTGATATTGCCTGGCGTACGACCGAGCATACGCTTAGCATCGGCACCTACCGACGCCACGCTGCGCATATTGCCAGACTGGCGGATGGCGACTACGGACGGTTCATCAAGAACGATGCCACGACCGCGTACATAAATCAGTGTGTTGGCCGTACCCAGGTCGATCGATAGATCGCTGGAAAACAGCCCCCTCAAACGTTTGAACATGGATGTTGTTACCTAGTGCAGACCGGGAACCCTGTGCGGATGCAAACGGTATCACCGCAACCCCTTGGCAGCAAGCACGAGACGCGCCTAACACTGCCAGCCAAGGCTATTTTGTGGTACCTTTTGCGGCTATTTTCCACGTCTGCAACACAAGACGAATTTAAGATGACCGTATGTATACCGCTGAACGCGGGATATGTTCCATTACGTTTGCGAGGAAATTTCAATCATGGCGCTTGAAGAATCTCATGTGCGCCGGGCCGCGCACTTGGCCCGGCTCGCCGTCAGCGATGACCAGGCCACTGGCTTTGTGGAAGATCTAAGCCGCATCCTGGACATGGTCGATCAACTACAACGTGTTGATACAGAAGGTGTTGCTCCCCTTGCGCACCCATTGGATGCCACCCAGCGCCTACGTGCCGATGAGATAACGGAAACCAACCAGCGCGATAGTTTTCAGCGCTGTGCTCCGGCTGTGGAAGATGGCCTCTATCTTGTACCCCGCGTGGTTGAGTAATACCCCACGCCACTGATACCGCTATTTTCCGTTTCCCCTATTCGCCCCCAAACGGAGCTTCTGGGACATGCATGATAAAACTGTAACCCAACTGGCCGCTGCCTTGAAAAGCGGAGAGTTTTCCAGCCGTGAGCTTACCTCGCATTTTTTACAGCGCATTGAGAAAATCGATGCCAAACTCAATAGCTTTATCAGCATTACCGCTGAACAGGCGCTTACCCAGGCGGAAGCCGCCGACAAAGCGCGAGCTGCTGGCAAAGCAGGCAGGCTCACAGGTATTCCGCTGGCACTGAAAGATATTTTTTGCACCCAAGGCGTCAAAACCAGCTGCGGCTCGAAAATGCTGGATAATTTTATTTCGCCTTACAATGCAACCGTGGTGGAAAAACTTAATACGGCGGGCACCATCAGCCTGGGCAAAACCAATATGGATGAGTTTGCCATGGGCTCCTCCAATGAAAACAGCTACTACGGCGTGGTGAAAAACCCCTGGGACCTGTCTGCGGTACCTGGCGGCAGCTCAGGCGGTAGTGCAGCGGCAGTGGCGGCAGGTCTGGTCCCAGCAGCGATGGGTACCGATACCGGCGGCTCTATCCGCCAGCCAGCGGCTTTTTGTGGTATTACCGGGCTAAAGCCTACCTATGGCCGTGTTTCCCGTTATGGCATCATTGCCTATGCATCCAGTCTTGATCAGGCGGGGCCTATGGCCCGTAGTGCGGAGGACTGCGCTCATCTCTTGAATGTGGTCGCAGGGCACGATGTTCGTGACTCTACCAGTGTGGCACGGGGCGTACCTGATTACACCGAGACACTCAACGCACCTCTGTCGGGCCTTAAAATCGGCCTGCCTAAAGAGTATTTTGGCGATGGCCTGGCTCCTGATGTGGAAAAAGCCGTCCGTGATGCGGTTAAGGTTTATGAATCCCTGGGCGCAACGGTACGTGAAGTCAGCCTGCCGCATACTCACTTCGCCATCCCGGCCTACTATGTGATTGCCCCCGCAGAAGCATCCTCCAATCTCTCACGCTACGACGGAGTACGCTTTGGGCATCGTTGCGACTCCCCTGACGACCTGATCGACCTGTACACACGCTCTCGGGCAGAAGGCTTCGGTGAAGAGGTAAAACGGCGCATCCTGATTGGTACCCATACTCTGTCCGAAGGCTTTTTTGACGCCTACTACACCAAGGCTCAGAAAGTGCGCCGTTTGATTCGCCAGGACTTTCTGGATGCCTTTGAGGATGTGGATGTTCTTATGGGGCCTGCGTCCCCTACGCCCGCTTTTGATCTTGGTGCCAAGAAAGACCCTGTCTCCATGTACTTGCAGGATATTTACACCATCGCAGTGAACCTTGCCGGCATACCAGGTATCAGCGTACCTGCAGGCTTTGCTGGAGGCCGCCCGGTAGGCCTACAGATTTTAGGCACCCATTTCGCCGAAGCGCAGTTACTCAATGTCGCGCACCAGTTCCAGCAAGTTACTGATTGGCATCTCACACTTCCTGCCTTAGCCGAGGAGAACGCCTGATGCAATGGGAAACCGTGATTGGGCTTGAAGTCCACGTTCAGCTCGCGACACGCTCCAAAATTTTCTCCGGAGCTTCAACCGCCTTTGGTGCAGAACCCAACACCCAGGCCTGCGCCGTTGACCTTGGCTTACCCGGTGTACTGCCGGTCCTTAATGAGCAAGCGGTGGCCATGGCGGTACAATTTGGTCTTGCCGTACACGCTGAGATTCCAGAAGTTTCTGTGTTTGACCGCAAAAACTACTTCTATCCAGACCTGCCCAAGGGCTATCAGACCAGCCAGATGTACCACCCCATTGTGGGCGCTGGTGAAGTCGAGATCACCCTGGATGACGATAACACCAAGTGTATTCGCATCCACCACGCCCACCTTGAGGAAGACGCCGGTAAGTCGCTGCATGAAGACTTTCATGGCATGACGGGTATTGACCTGAACCGGGCCGGAACGCCCCTGTTGGAAATCGTCTCCGAGCCCGATATGCGCAGCGCCAAAGAGGCCGCAGCTTATCTAAAAGCGATTCACTCCATTGTCACCTACCTGGGCATTTCCGACGGCAACATGGCCGAAGGCTCCATGCGCTGTGATGTTAACGTGTCGGTGCGGCCACAAGGACAAGCAGAGTTTGGTACCCGCGCAGAAATCAAGAACGTCAACTCGTTCCGCTTTGTTGAGCGGGCGATTGCGTTTGAAGTGGAACGCCAAATCGAACTGATCGAAGATGGTGGCAAGGTAGTACAGGAAACGCGTTTATTCGACCCTGAGCGCGACGAAACCCGCAGTATGCGCACCAAGGAAGAGGCCAACGACTATCGTTACTTCCCCTGCCCGGATCTGCTGCCTGTGGTGCTTGATCAGGCTTATCTGGACCACCTGCGTAGCCAGTTGCCTGAGCTACCCGCCGATAAGCGTGCACGCTTCCAGACAGAGCTTGGCCTATCGGCCTACGATGCTAACGTGCTATCGGCCAGCCGCGAAATGGCTGAGTTTTTCGAGGAAGTGCATCGGGTGTGCGGTGACGCCAAACAAGCCGCCAACTGGGTGCAGGGTGAGCTTTCTGGCGCTCTAAACCGTGAAAATCTCAGTATCCAGAACAGCCCGGTTTCTGCCCACCAGTTGGGCGAGCTGATCAGTCGCGTTCTGGATGACACTATTAACGGCAAGGCGGCGAAACAGGTCTTCCAGGCACTGTGGAACGGACAGGGAAAAAGCGCTGACGAAGTCATCGAAGCAAAAGGCTTGAAGCAGGTCACCGACGCCGGAGCGGTTGAATCAATGATCGACCAGGTGATTGCAGAAAGCCCGGCCCAAGTGGCGCAGTACCGGGATTCAGAACCGGAAAAACGCGGCAAGATGATTGGCTACTTTGTGGGTCAGGTGATGAAAGCGTCCCGTGGTACTGCCAACCCGCAGCAGGTGAACGGCCTGCTCAAAGAGAAGCTGGATGCACTGCTGTAATCACCTTTGCGGCCATAACCCATAACGGCTGCCAAGGCAGCCGCTTTTTTAATGCTATAACAGTTGGCTAGGCTGGGTGAAGCGTGTGAGCTGCGCGCAACCGGCAGCCCACACATCGGCTTCCAGCTCCGCAATAGCAGCGGTAGGAAACCCTATTCCCTGGCTGGGGGCACCCTCCACTAACAGCCCGGCCAGGCTACCCACCAATGGCATATGGCTGATCAACATCACCGATGCCCCATCCGGTTGAGCCAACAGCCAGTCACTGACCTCTGACAGCGCATCCTCCGGGGTAATAAACTCCAACGTCTGCAGCGGGCAATCCAATGCATCGCTTAACCGTTGCGCTGTCTGCTGTGCACGCACGTAGGGACTTGCATACAGCGCAGGCAGCGGCAATTCCCCTTGCTCAATACGTGCCGCCAACCAGCGCGCCATCACACCAGCTTCCTGCTCACCACGGGGAGTCAGCGCCCGTACAGGGTCTGGAAACCCTGGCGCCGCTTCACCATGGCGCATGATAAGTACCCGGCCCGCCCCACTATTCATGCCAACCCCCGCTATCACGATGGGCCTGCTGGACCGCTTCGCGGGGCAGAATAAACTCCACATCGCTACTTTGCTCACCCATCATCAGCGTCCGTGCCATTTCCTGGGCAGGCACCCCCTCGAACAGTACGCGGTTCAAACCTTCCGCCAGCGGCATATACACGCCCATCTCGCGTGCCTTCGCACATACCAGCTTAACGGTATTGACCCCTTCCGCCACCTGACCAAGGGCAGACACTGCCTCATCCAGGCTATTCCCTTCGCCCAAGGCATAACCCACCCGATAGTTACGGGACAAGCTGGAAGAGCAGGTAACAATCAGGTCGCCGACCCCCGCCAGGCCCAAAAAGGTCATCGGGTTTGCCCCTTGGGCCACTGCAAAACGACTCATCTCAGCCAGCGCACGCGTCATCAGCATGCTGCGGGTGTTTTCTCCCATGCCCAGTGCCGCAGCCATCCCCGCCGCGATGGCATAAATATTTTTGAGCGCCCCGCCCAACTCCACGCCATGGCGATCATTACTGGCATATACCCGAAAATAGCGGCAACCCAGCGCCTGCTGCACGCGGGTGCGGGTCAGTGCATCGGCACTGGCAATCACAGTGGCCGTTAACTGTTTATCGGCAATTTCAGAGGCCAGGTTGGGGCCTGCAATCACTCCGATATGGGGAAAGCCGGTCTCCTGTTCCAGCACCTGACTCATCAGCAGAAAGCTATCCTGCTCAATACCTTTGGTCGTACTCACCAAAATCTGCTCTGGCGTTAACCATGGTTTGGCTGCCTGCACCACGCTACGAAACGCCTTGGATGGTATCGCCACCAACACCAACTCCGCCCCTTTCAGCACGGCCTGCAAGTCGGTCGATGCCAGCACTACCGGGTTAATCGCATAATGCGGTAAATAGCGCCCGTTACGGTGCTCTTGGTTAATTTGCTCTACCAGCGTTGCATCGCGCATCCATTGGCGCACCTGCGCGCCGTTATCTGCCGCGATACTGGCCAGGGCGGTACCAAAACTCCCTCCCCCTAACACTGCGACATTAATCTGCTGCTCAGCCATGACGTATCCCGCCCGTTGATCACCCACATTTGGCATTTACTTTATCACTAACCTTACCAAAACAAGCGGCCCGTTTGGTGTTCCAAACGGGCCGCTTGTAAAGTTACTGATGCATCAGGCTGTCAGCACGCTGTTAAGCCGCTTAACATAGGCGGCGGGGTCATCCAGATGTCCCCCTTCAGCAATAATGGCCTGGTCGAGCAGGATATGGGCCAACTGGCCAAATAAATCCCCCTCGGCATTCTCAAGCCGCGCTACCAGCGCATGGCTGGGGTTCAACTCAAGAATGGGCTTAACGTCAGGCATTTTTTGACCAGCAGCTTCCATGATACGGCGCATCTGGTAACCCATCTCATGCTCAGGCAGCACCACGCAGGCAGGTGAGTCGGTTAAACGATGGGTAATTTTTACCTCCTGCACATCATCACCCAGCGCTTCCTTCACTCGCTTCACAAGGTCTTCCTTGGCTTTCGCTGTCTCCTCCTGGGCTTTCTTCTCTTCTTCGTCTTCCACATCGCCAAGATCCAGCTCACCTTTGGCCACATCCGCGAAGGACTTACCATCGAACTCAGTGAGATGGCTCATTAGCCACTCATCAATTCGGTCTGAGAGTAGCAGCACTTCAATCCCTTTCTTACGGAAGATCTCCAGATGGGGACTGTTTTTCGCCGCATTGAAGCTATCGGCCACCACGTAGTAAATCTTTTTCTGCCCCTCTTTCATCCGCTCAACGTACTCGGCCAGCGATTGCTCCTGGGCAGCCGTATCGGTATGGGTGGAGGCAAAACGCAGTAAGCCGGCGATTTTTTCCCGGTTGGCAAAATCTTCGCCCGGCCCTTCTTTCAGTACACTGCCAAAGGTGTTCCAGAACGTCTGGTACTGCTCGCTATCCTTGGCAAGCTTCTTAAGCATATCCAGCGCGCGTTTGGTGAGAGCACCTTTGATCTTATCAACCTTGGGATCCTGCTGGAGCAGCTCACGGGATACGTTCAGTGACAGGTCTCGGGTATCCAGCACCCCTTTAATAAAGCGCAGATACAGCGGTAGGAACTGTTCAGCATCATCCATAATAAAGACGCGCTGAACATACAGTTTCACGCCACGGGCGCCATCACGGTCAAACATATCAAACGGCGCACGGCCCGGCACATAAAGCAGGCTGGTATACTCCAGCTTGCCTTCCACTTTATTGTGGCTCCAGGTCAGCGGGTCGCTAAAGTCGTGGGCAACGTGCTTATAGAACGCCTTATACTCGTCGTCAGATACTTCACTTTTTGGGCGAGCCCACAAGGCGGTGGCCTCGTTAACGGTTTCCCAGGTCGTGACTTCACTACCCTCAATCTCATTACCATCGTCGTCTTTTGCCGTTTCAGTTTTCGGCATACGCACCGGCACTTCGATATGATCCGAGTATTTACGCACCAGACTCTGCAGGCGATAGTCATCGGCAAACTCTTTGGCATCCTCTTTCAGGTGCAGCGTAATCTCGGTGCCGTGTACGTCACGCTCGATATCCGCAACGGTGAACTCTCCCTCACCCTTTGAACGCCACTCAACGCCAGCAGCAGCGTCATCGCCCGCTTTACGGGTACGTACGGTGACGTCATCGGCAACGATAAACCCGGAGTAGAAGCCAACACCGAATTGTCCGATCAGCTTGGCATCCTTTTGCTGCTCGCCGGAGAGTTGCTTGAGAAACTCCGCTGTGCCCGAACGTGCAATGGTACCCAGGTTGGCAATCACGTCTTCACGGTTCATGCCAATACCATTATCGCGCAGCGTAATGGTATTGGCTTCACGGTCATGCTCTATCTCAATACGCAGTTCGCTGTCGCCTTCATAGAGCGCATCATTATCAAGCGCGGCGTAACGTAGCTTGTCGCAGGCATCGGCAGCGTTTGAAATAAGCTCACGCAGAAAGATCTCCCGGTTTGAGTACAGGGAGTGAATCATCAGGTTCAGGAGTTGCTTAACTTCCGTTTGAAAGCCAAGTGTCTCTTCGTGGGTCGCAGTCGTCATGCGGCTTAGCCCTCATTGTTCACGTTTCGCTGGGTGTTCCCGCCTATCCTGTAGACGGGATCAAAAAGTGTGTGAACTCAATATGGGGCTAAGCAGAGCAATTTCAAGAAGGTGAGTGTTGAGAAGCAGCAGGACCAATGTCCTCGCTCTTCCACACACGGTAATCTTCCAAACGCTGGTCTATACGATTAAGCAGCCAGCCAATGATTATCACATCATCCACCAACCCAATTATCATCAGAAAATCGGGGATGAGATCAAAGGGCATGACCAGATACGCCAATGCCAGCGCCATCATTCCAAACGCAGACCATGGGACAGGGCGAAAATCGCCGCGTATTACGTCCCGTGTCATGGGTAGAAACAACCTGAGCGCCCGACCAATGCGTTTTATCGCCCAAACGCGAGCTTTAAGTCGACGCAATAACCACCAAGTGGGTAATCGTGCCATCGTAATTGAATCCTCCAAGTATCACGATTGTCAGAACACTATTTGTTCTTATAGTTCATTATAGTGGTTCTAACACCACTAGCGAGCAAGAGGGAGTGCCATGCAGGCTTCGCCATTTCGTTCCACCTTTCGTACCCTGTGCACGGCTGTGCTGGTAGGTTTTCCGGCTATATCCTGGGCCGCCTCTGACGCTGCCATGCGTGATGCGTTGGAAGCCGCACGCCAGCAGCAGTGGCACCAGGTTGATGAGCGCGCCATAGAGGGACACATTCTTAGTGGCTACGTTGAGTACCACCGCTTACGCAACCAACTACCCAATGTCTCTTCAAGTCAGGTACTGCAGTTTATTGACCAGTACGCGGACTCACCCTTATCTGAGTGGTTGCGCGGTCAGGCCATTGCCAACTATGGTCATGCCGGACGCTATGGCGACCTGCTTGCCGTGGCTGACGGCGAACCTGCGGGAACTGCCCGACAGTGTTATTACTACACTGCCATGCTCGATAGAGAGCCACAGCAGGCGAGAGAGGCCGGGCTCGCACTGTGGCGGGTTGGCAGCTCTCAGCCCGATGCCTGTGACAACCTCTTCAGCCGCCTGCGAACGGATGGAACGATTGATGCAACGGCTATCTGGGAGCGCAAAATGCTTGCCTGGCAGTCAGGCGAGGAACGTCTCAGCAATTACCTTGGCGGATTACTCAGCGGCCAGTGGCAAACGGCACTGGATACTGTTGAAAATGTTAGCAATAACCATCGTGCCGTGACCTCAGCTCCAGCCTGTCTTGGCCCTGAGTGCGCCGCAACAGCCGCGTTTTACAAAGCCGCCATGCAACGCTACACACAAGAAAACACGCCAGCCGCGTTTGCTGCATGGCAGGAAATAGCGCCTCGCCTCACCCTGCCTTCCTCCTACCAACAGGCCATTGAAGAGGAGCTGGCATTTTATGTGCTGGTGCGCGATGTACCCGGAACGATTAACTGGGTAGATAGTGTGTTACCCATCCTGGGTAGTGAACGAGTACTGGAACTACGGGTTCGCCGTGCACTTGCTGAGCGTCAATGGAGCGATGTGATGCACTGGATTGCGGAAATGCCTACCAGCCAGCAGGAGAGCAGCCGTTGGCAGTATTGGCTTGCAAGAGCCAATGAGCAGCTAGGCAATCAGGATGCCGCGGAGGCCCGCTACCGACAGGCAGCCACAGATCGTAGTTTTTATGGCTTTGCCGCCGCGGAAAGATTGGGCCAGCCCTATCAGCTCAATTTAGAGCGTAACCATTTTGATGAAGCTTCCAGGGAACGGACGGCCCAATTGCCAGCGGTTCAGCGTACGGAAGCCCTGTTGCGTATTGGTGAGGATGGGCTTGCTAACAGTGAGTGGCTCCATGCCGTGCAGAACGGCTCTCCACAGCAGGCGCGGGCTCTTGCCGACTACGCCGCCCATCAGCAGTGGCATGCACGCTTGGTACAAACCACCATTGCCGGAGAAATGTGGGATGCCCTGGACTGGCGCTTCCCCCCCGCCTATCGTGATAGCTTCCTGCACTGGGGGCGACTCACAGGCGTAGACCCCTATCTATTAATGGCGATTACCCGTCGTGAAAGCGCCTATAACCCAGTTGCACTTTCTCCAGCGGGTGCTCGTGGGCTAATGCAGTTGATGCCAGGTACCGCAAGTCTGGTAAGCCGACAGTTAGGACTTAACGACCCAGGCCCTTACGGAGTATTGGAACCAGAACTAAATATCCGCTTAGGCAGTACCTACCTGCGCGATAAGCTGGATCGCTACCAGGGCAATCGACTCGCCGCAGCAGCCGCTTACAATGCTGGTCCAGGCCGGGTTGATCAGTGGCTTGGCAGTGGTGTTGAGTCCTTCGATCTGTTTGTGGAGAGCATTCCGTTCCGTGAAACCCGCGATTATGTTCAGGCGGTGCTGAGCTATCGGGTTATTTTCGAAAGCCTGGCTAACGGCGGCAACAGTGAAGGCGTATCACTATTAAGTGACAACGAAAAGATGGTGCGTTATGACCGGGCACTACTGGCTCGCCGGTAACGAACGTATAACACCGGTTTTCAACGCCTCTGCGCCCGGCTATACCGGGCGCTGCTCTAACGCTAAGCGAACTCCAAAAATCACCAGCACTACCCCCGTGGCAGCGTTAAGGGTTTGCGCAAAGCGAGCGCTGGCCAGCCATTTACTCGCTCCCCCTACCATCAGTACAACGCTAATCTGCCAGATGTTGGCAATCACAAAGTGCACTCCGGCGAGCCATAACGACTTTAATAGGGCGGGGTCGGTTGGGGCAATAAACTGGGGCAAAAAAGCCATGTAGAACACCACCGTTTTGGGATTTAACACATTGGAAAGCAATCCCTCTTTAACAGGTTGCCAGAAAGGCACTGGCGACACATTTTTCAACACACTGTGCACGGGCAAAGGGGTTCCACGGCGCGCCGCCAACAAACTGGACACACCCAGCCAGATCAGATAGGCGGCCCCGGCGAGCTTCAATAAATGAAACGCCCAGGCGGACTGCAATAAAATCAATGAAATTCCCAATGCAGATATCGTGGCGTGCACAAACAGACCACAGCAGATAGCAATGCTGGTGGCTACCCCATCACGAACCCCTCCGCGGGCGGTGTTGCGGATCACTAGCAGGGTATCGACACCTGGACTTACTGACAGCAGTGTAATCGCAATTAAAAAGGGTAGAAACTGCGCATCAATAAGATTGATCTGCATCATGGTACGGGCTCTCAGGCGATAATAAATCGTTAATTCGTCACTGGACGATCAGTTTTTTTGCTTCTACATTGATGTTGGCGGGCAGACACAGTGTATGCCCGCTCAATCATTAAGCACGTTAAGGATATGGACGATGGCAACTGGCACTGTCAAGTGGTTCAACGATACCAAAGGTTACGGCTTCATCTCTCCGGATGACGGCGGTGACGATCTGTTTGCCCACTTCTCTGAAATTCAAGCTGAAGGTTTCAAGACCCTGCAGGACGGTCAGAAGGTCAGCTTCGAGGTGACTCAGGGTAAAAAAGGCCTTCAGGCTTCCAACATTCGCCTCGCTTAATTGGCCAGCGAATGACACAAAGGCCCGCAAACTGCGGGCCTTTCTATGGAGCATTCCCAGCATTGATTGCTACCGCTTACTGAACCGCACCCTGGCTATCAAGCTCTGTGTCGGAATCGGCCCCACCATTGACTACCCGATGTTCACGCTCGATCTCTTCATACTGCTCGTTTAAACGCTGCTGTGCCTCCTCAAAACGACGCTCAGTATCTTCAATCAGTGCATCAACATCGGCTGCCTCAAGATCATCCTCCAGACGAGGACTTTCTGGCAAACTACTCTCGACCTCCCAACTGGAGGAGAAATCCTCACTATCCATCGGCTCCAATTCCGTAGCCTGACGCTCTACCTCCTGGAACTGCTCTTCCAAGCGGCGCTGGGCCTCCTCAAAGCGACGCTCAGTCTCAGCGATGACATTGTCTATATCCGAGCGTGTTGTCTCGCCAGGCATCGCGCTTGCCTCGTCCAGGGCATCCTCCGGGTCTGCTGCCAGCGTATCTTCCCCTGCCTGCACCTCTTCACCACTTTCAAATGGCTCGGAGAGTGCATCTCCGTCCTCTTCTCGAAGCGCATCAGCCTGCTCAAGCTCTTCGGCCGCCTGGCGTGCCTCTACTTCATCTTCAATTTCATCAGGTTCAGGTACTTCTGCGGCATTTTCAGCGGCAACAGGTGCTTCCTCTTCCTGGACCACCTCGTCATCCGATATGGAAGAAGCACTCTCTTCAGGGGCAACGGTGGGATCCTCCTGGCTATCTCCGCAGGCGCTTAACAACAGCGCCAGCGTGGCAAAAGCAGGTATCCATAGACGATTTACCATCGGACCATTCTCCTTAGGTGGCAACCCATAACATAGTCATAACAATTAGTGTCGGTCGTTCGCCGATAACAACGGGCACCCATCCGGTAGCAGCACCCGTAACGCCAGCGGGACCACCTCTGCACTAAAGCGATCATAACGCTTCGCTTCGCCATCCAGCGTTAATGGCCAGGGTGGATCATCCTGCTGGGTCGTCACTGTTAGTTGGCTGGCAGTGAAATAACTGACATACCTCCCATCAGCAGGGAACTGTTGCAACTCGCTGATCAGCGTAGGCAACTCCAATACAGATGAGAAGTCCTTAACAATCAACACATCCAAACGCCCATCATCAAGCTGCGCCCTTGGTGCCAACACCTGGCCACCACCTGACTGGCGTCCATTACCCAATGCCAACAATAGCAACGAAGCACTCTGCTCTCTATCACCCCAATGCAGGGTGCCGCGATAACTACGGTGCCTCCATGCTTTAAGGGCACCCATCAGGGAATAGGCGCCTCCTCCCAGCATACGCTTCAGCGTCTTCGGCGTAGATGAGGTAATTTCAGCGCCAAAACCACCTGTTGTCATATTGACATAATAGCTGGTGGAGCTTTCCCCCTCAGCATCAGCCGTAATGCGGACAACATCAATGGGAGATGCAGAAAGCGCCATTGCAGCCGCCAATGCAGGAGCAGGCTCAAGGGGCAGCCCCACAGAAGTGGCAAAATCGTTGGCACTGCCCAGAGGCACAATACCGAGTGGTGGGCGCTGGTCGTGGGCCAGGCGCATCAAACCATTGACCACTTCACTAACGGTACCATCGCCTCCACAGGCGATGACACAGGTCATCCCCATATCGACTGACTGGGCAGCAAAATCAGCCGCATCCCCGCCCTCCCATGTTGCACGAACAGTGATATGTTTCCCTGCCTTTCGCTGCTCTGCAACGGCGTCACGGAGTGCCGGATTAGCGGCAGACTTACCATTAATAATGAGTAAATAACGCTGCTGTGAATCGGTCACCGGCGTATTCCCTTTCCATGGTTATGCGCGCCCATTGCTAGGCCAGCGCTTTCTCGACCACCTCAAATACATTTGAGGATAGCGGCTCTTTCCTGATCCGCTCAAGCTGTTCCCGCATTAGCCTCTGTCGTTCTTCATCAAAGCGCTGCCAACGGGTTAAAGGCGTGATCAATCGTGCGGCGATCTCAGGATTTAGCGTGTTGAGTTTAATCACAACATCCGCCAACAGCACATATCCTTTGCCATCCAAACGGTGAAAATTAACCCGGTTCTGCGCAAACGCTCCCACCAGAGCACGTACCTTATTTGGATTTTGAATCGAAAATGCAGGGTGCTGCATCAGGTATTCCACCCTCTCCAACACGTCGCTCTGGGGGCGAGACACCTGAATAGTGAACCATTGATCCATCACTAGAGGGTCGTGTGCCCATTTTTCACCAAAGGCTTTTAGCGCCGGCGTTGAGAGGTCATCACGGTCACTATGTACCAACAACGTCAGCGCGTGGCGCACATCGGTCATATTATGATCCGCGGCAAACTGGGCCTCGCACAGCGCGACACCCTGCTCATCCTCAACCGCCATTAAATAGGTCAGGGCAATGTTTTTGAGACTTCGCTGAGCAATTTGTGCAGGCGTAGGGGCATAAGATTCATCTGAGCAGTTGGCCTGGTAAGTGGCTAAAAACTCATCGCGCAACTCCATCGCCAGCGATTGACGCACAAATTCGCGGGCCGCATGAATGGCATCGACGTCGACGATCGGCTGTTGTTCAGCAATATAAGCCTCTGAGGGCAAAGTCAGCATCTCTGCCAGTACAGCCTTGTCATCTATTTGGCCGGTCAGCAGCGTTCTGAATGCGTCTACCACACGGCCATCCATGACTTTTTCCACCCCGTTACGGTGCGCGGCAATCAGGTCATCCAGTGCCAACATGGCCAGACGCTGCCCCGCATCCCAACGGTTAAAGCCATCGCTGTCGTAGGTTAGCAGAAACGCCAGATCTTCACGGGAATAGGGAAAGTGCAGTTTGACTGGGGCCGAGAAATCGCGCAAAAGCGATGGAACCGGTGCCTCAGCCACATCGGTAAACACGAAGGTTTGCTCATCCTCGCGAAGATGAATGACGGTATCCTTGCCCAGCTTTTCACCTTCCAGGGTAAGCGCGAGATCCTGGCCGGACTTCGTACCCACCAACCCCATACGCACAGGTATATGCAACGGCAGCTTATCCGTCTGCCCTGGTGTTACCGGCGTGCGCTGCCGCAGTGTAAGATGGTACGTGGAGTGCACATAGTCGTACTCACCACGTGCATCAATCTCAGGCGTGCCAGCCTGGGAGTACCAGCGCATAAACTGCTGGAGGTCAGCTCCCGATACTTCCTGCATGCAACCCACAAAGTCTTCAATGGTGACGGCTTGTCCATCAAAGCGATCAAAGTAGAGATCAGCCCCGCGCCGAAAATCTTCCCAACCCAGCAAATGACACAGCATGCGCACTACTTCTGCCCCCTTCTCGTAAATGGTCAGGGTGTAGAAGTTCGTGATTTCAATAAAGTGGTCAGGACGAACAGGGTGTGCAGTGGGCCCCGCATCCTCAGCAAACTGCGCGGTACAAAAAAAGGAAACATCCTGGATACGCTTGACAGGCGCTGAGTTGGTATCTGCCGAAAAGCACTGGTCGCGAAAAACGGTAAAGCCCTCTTTTAAAGAGAGCTGGAACCAGTCCCGACAAGTAACCCGATTACCCGACCAGTTGTGAAAGTACTCATGGGCCACAATCCCTTCAACATTCTGGAAAGTCGCATCGGTGGCGGTCTTTGGATGGGTCAATACTGCCGCCGAGTTAAAGATATTAAGCCCTTTGTTCTCCATCGCTCCCATATTGAAGTCATTGACAGCGACAATCATAAAGAGATCTAAATCATATTCACGGCCATAGGTGTGTTCATCCCACGCCATCGCACGCTTAAGTGAGGCCATCGCATGGCCGGTTTTATCGAGATTCTCTTTTTCCACCCACAGTTGTAGCGACACGTCACGACCACTCATGGTGACGAAATGGTCCTCGACTTTATGCAGATTACCGGCAACCAGAGCAAACAAATAGCAGGGCTTCGGGTGGGGGTCTTCCCAGGTAACAAAGTGGCGGCCGCCTTCAAGAGTGCCCTTATCAACCGGGTTGCCATTAGCGAGTAACACCGGCTCGCTTGTGGCATTACCAATCACGGTCACCTTAAACGTCGCCATGACATCAGGCCGGTCGGGATAAAAGGTAATGCGCCTGAAACCTTCAGCTTCACACTGAGTGCAATACATACCGTTGGACTGGTAGAGCCCTTCTAACGCTGTATTGCTACCAGGGGCAATTTCCACCTCGCTCTCTAAACTGAACGCAGCGGGCACATTATCTATACGCAGGCTTTCATCATTAAGCTGGTAGTGTGCTTCAGCAAGTGGTGTGTCGTCGATGGCAAGGCTTATCAGCGTTAAGTGTTCACCATTCAGTACCAGCGGCGCGCTGGCTTCGGCTTCAGCATGTCGCTCAATCAACAGTCGTGCTTTGACGCGGGTAACGGCAGGGTCAAGATCAAACGTCAGCTCGGTATGGGTAACCTGGTAGGCGGGCGGCTGATAGTCGCTTAAATAAACCGGCTGCGGATCAGACATAGTGCGTGACTCCTGTAAGCTTTTAAGGGGTGAGATAGCACAGAGCCAAAAAGTGCTATCGCGTCAACGTTTAACGTGATGATTAGTCACGGAAGTTATCGAACTGTAGTGGCAAATCCGGCCCCTCCTCTCCTCGCAGTAGCGCCATCACGCTCTGTAGATCATCACGCTTTTTACCAGTGACGCGCACTTTTTCACCCTGGATTTGGGCCTGCACTTTTAATTTACTGGCTTTGATGCGTTTAACCACATCCTTGGCTTCGGCTTGATCAAGCCCTTGCTTTAGCACTACTTCCTGGCGCGCCTTTACCCCAGATAACACGGGATCTTTAATATCCATGCAGCGAGCGTCAATACCACGGGCAATCAAACGATTGCGCAGCACATCCAGCATTTGCTTAAGCTGAAAATCCACCTCTGCCTCTAACTGCACTTTATCGCCTTCCAGCGTAAAACTCGCATCCACACCTTTAAAATCAAAACGCGACTGGACTTCCCGGTTTGCCTGATCAACGGCATTGGAGGCTTCGTGCTGATCAAACTCGGATACGATATCAAATGAGGGCATGATGTAATTCCTGACAAGACATGACCCCCTATTCTAGAGCAGCAAGCCCCCACCCGGCCAATCCTCTTCCCAACGAATCGACTGAAGCACGACGAACCCCGGACAAATAGGCATATAGCTACACAGAAATTATCGGCAGGATGTTCATTGCCAGGCGGATACCTTACCCTGCTACGCTGTTTCCCATCAGGTTCTTCTGGAAGGTGCCATGAGTGATCGCGATACACGCCATAAAGCTGCCATGGAAAAATTAAAAGCCCATGTCGATGAGAAGGTGGCCAAGGCCACTGAGCAACGTGGGCTGATACTGGTCAACACCGGCAACGGCAAAGGCAAAACCACCGCCGCCTGGGGCACGGTTACCCGCGCATTAGGTTACGGGTATAAAGTCGGCGTCGTTCAGTTTATTAAAGGGTTGTGGGAGTGTGGCGAGCGCAATCGCCTGGAAGAGGATGCCAATTTAAGCGTTGCGATTATGAAGACTGGCTTTACCTGGGATACCCAGAATCGTGAAGCGGATACCCAGGCTTGCCAGGAGGTATGGCGGGAAGCTGAGAAAATGCTGGCTGATCCGGCAACCTACCTGGTGGTGCTGGATGAAATCACCTATATGCTGAAATTTGGTTATCTGGATATTGCTACCGTTAAACAGGCACTGATTAATCGCCCAGCAGAGCAAACCGTCATTATTACCGGGCGAAATGCGCATCGCGAACTCATCGCTATGGCGGATACGGTGACAGAAATGCAGGAAGTGCGGCACGCGTTTCATCATGGGCTGCAAGCACGCCGCGGCATCGACTTTTAATTTTTGCTGCTCCGCAACACCAAAAAAGGGGCGAATCAATCGCCCCTCTGTTCACTAACGCAGTGTGTTGATGAAGTCTGCCGATTTAATCTTCAAAAGGATTGCGCAGTATGATCGTCTCAACTCGGTCCGGGCCGGTTGAAATAATATCGATGCTGGTGCCCACCTGCTCCTCAAGGAAGCTGATGTAAGCACGGGCATTCGCTGGCAGGTCTTCGACCTTTTTGGCACCCAGGGTGGACTCTTTCCAGCCCGGCAGATCGTGATAGAGCGGCTCAACGGCTTCATAGCCTTCCGAGTCAACCGGATTATCCAGCACATCACCATCTTTGCTGCGGTAGCCTACACAAACACGGATGTTCTCAAGGCCATCCAGTACATCAAGCTTGGTCAGGCAGATACCGGAGACAGAGTTGATCTGCACCGCATGGCGCAACGCCACGGCATCAAACCAGCCACAGCGACGCGGGCGACCGGTGGTGGCGCCGAACTCATGTCCGCGCTCGGCCAGATGACGGCCATGGTCGTCAAACAGCTCGGTGGGGAAAGGGCCAGACCCGACACGTGTGGTGTAGGCTTTGGTAATACCCAGCACGTAATCCAGATAAAGTGGGCCAACGCCTGAACCGGTGGCCGTACCACCCGCCGTGGTGTTGGAGCTGGTCACATAGGGGTAGGTGCCATGGTCAATATCCAGAAGTGAGCCCTGGGCGCCCTCAAACAGGATGTTCTCTCCCGCTTTGCGTAAGTCGTGCACCATACTGACGGTGTCAGACACCATTGGGCGCAGCTCTTCAGCCATTTGCATGGCGCTATCGAGCACTTCCTGGAAGTCCACCGCTGGCTCACCGTGGTAGTTGACCAGTACGAAGTTATGGTAATCCAGCACTTCGCCGAGTTTGGAAGCAAACCGCTCACGATGGAGCATATCACCCAAACGCAGGCCACGACGCGCCACTTTGTCTTCGTATGCGGGCCCAATTCCACGACCGGTGGTACCAATTTTGGCGACACCACGGGCTTTCTCACGTGCCTGATCCAAACGCACGTGGTAAGGCAGAATCAGTGGGCACGCAGGCGAGAGACGCAAACGCTCGCGCACGGGTACACCCTTTGCCTCCAGCTCACGAATCTCTTTGATCAGTGCTTCGGGCGAAAGCACCACCCCATTACCAATTACACAGGTTTTGCCTGGGCGCAGTACACCGGAAGGGATCAGGTGAAGAACGGTTTTCTCACCATCAATCACCAGGGTATGGCCTGCATTGTGGCCACCTTGGAAGCGGACTACCGCTGAGGCTGATTCGGTGAGCAGATCAACGATCTTACCCTTGCCCTCATCACCCCATTGGGTACCCAGGACTACGACATTCTTACCCATTATGCACTCGTCTCTTGTGTCAGGGTCGCTGTCTGCCAACGACCATCGATAAACTCAAGACGGCGGTCACAACTGTGCTCCGCCGGCCCAGTACGCTGCCCAGGCAGCGCTTGAATCACGCGTTCTCCCTGCTTACGCAGCGCAGCAATGGCAGCGTTAAGCGACTCTCCCTCTTGGGCGGGTGCCCAAATAGCACCCCGGCTGGGCGAGGCCAACGCCAGCGATGCCAGTTGCTTTAAATCCATCGAAAAGCCCGTCGCAGGACGCGCTCTTCCGAAAGCACGCCCCGTGTCATCGTAGCGACCGCCTTTTGCCAGGGCATGGCCGTAGCCAGGTACATAAGCGGCAAACATCATTCCGGTGTGATACTGATAGCCACGCAGTTCAGCCAGATCAAAATAGAGCGAGACATCAAAACGTGCCAATACACCTTTATAGAGCGCTTCCAACTGATCCAGCGCCGCTTTAACGGGGGCAGGTGCACCTGCAAAACGTTCGCGGGCCTGGTTCAACACGCTGGCATCACCGTGCAACTCACCCAATGCCATCAGCATATCGGCTAACACCGGGTCGCTAACGCTGGCGTTAACCTGCTCGGCAAGCTGTCCAGGTGATTTTAGCGCCAGTGCTTCAAACAGTGCACGCTCTTGTTCACCGCTGAGCGCCGCCGCCTCCGCAAGGCTGCGATAGATACCAATATGCCCCAGTGCGAGGTGGACTTCTTCAGCGCCTGCGGCTTTTAAACTGGCCAGCGCCAAATGAATAATTTCGCTGTCAGCTTCCAACCCGGCATGTCCAAACAGCTCAACGCCTACCTGAACCGGGCTACGCCCCCCCTGATGCTGATCAGCCTTGGCACGCAGTACATTAGTGCAATAACACAAACGCACCGGCCCCTGGCGCTTCAGGGAGTGGGCATCCATGCGGGCCACCTGAGGGGTGACATCCGCAGACGCCCCCATCATACGGCCAGTCAGTTGATCAGTGAGCTTAAAGGTCTGAAGATCCAGATCCGTGCCGGTACCCGTAAGCAGTGAGTCCAGAAACTCCACTGGAGGCGGCATGACCTGGTCATAGCCCCAGCAATGGTAAAGATCAAGCAGCGCGCGGCGCAGCTCTTCCATGCGGCTTGCCTGAGGCGGCAGCACCTCATCCATGCCGTCAGGCAACAGCCAGCGGTCAGCGATGGTCATGTGAACAATCCTGCGAGACGATGAAGGCCCATGTTGCCGCTTCGCTATCACCCCGTCAGGCGTTAACAAAACAGCATTAGTGAAACGAGGGCCACAAAAAAACCGGGCGACGCCCGGTTGATAAAGTCTACCACGTTTGCGCGTTAGTTGAACCCCGCCAAGCATGTATAAACTCAGCGGGATTCCATCGGCATGATTTTACTCGGCGCCAGAAGGTGCTGCGCTGCGTAAATAGCGGAAGAAGTCGCTATCCGGCTCCAGTACCAGCAGGTTACCATCACCTGCGAAGCTTTCGCGGTAGGCATTCAGGCTACGCCAGAAGGCGAAGAACTCCTGGTCCTGACCATATGCCTGAGAAAAGATGGCGGCGGCTTCCGCATCACCTTCACCACGCAACGTTTCAGCTCGCTCGTTAGCCTGGGCGATAAGCACCTGCCGACGGCGATCCGCATTGGCCCGAATACGCTCTGCTTCTTCCTGACCTTGAGCGCGCCATTCGCGGGCTTCACGCTCCCGCTCAGAGCGCATCCGCTCAAATACAGCTGCCGATACGTCTTCAGGTAAGTCAATGCGCTTGATACGAATATCGCGAACGGCCACCCCAAGCTCTTCACGCATCAGTTCATCAAGTTCGCCTGTAGGTCCGGTCATCAGATCATCACGACGTTCAGCAATGATTTCCTGCAGGTTAAGGCGGCCGAACTCATTACGCAGGCTTTCGTCAACACGCGGCTGGATGAGGCGAATGGCCATCATCTCATCACCAGCGGTCGCTTCGTAGTAACGTGTTGGGTTAATCACCTGCCACTTAACGTAGGAATCAACAATGACCGCTTTCTGCTCAAGGGTCAGATAACGGCTGGTATCGGTATCCAGCGTCAACAGGCGAGTATCAAACTTACGGATCGTCTGGGCAATGGGTATCTTGGCATGCAATCCAGGCTGGATGTTCTCCTCGATAACTTCACCAAAGCGTAACTTAACCGCACGCTCGGTTTCGTCCACCACATACAGGCTGTTGCTGGCCAGCCACGCCACGGCGGCAAGGCCACCTACGATTAGCAGGGATCGATTATTAATCATTTAGCGGCCCTCCCTGCGAATGGCGTTGTTGCTTGACGACGATGCGCCACCCTGGCTGCTGCGCAGCGAATCCAGAACCCGCGGATCAATCGTTTCACTATTGCTGTCATTAGCACTGCTGCTACTGCTGGAACTCACGCTGCCACTGCCTGAACCACCTCTCAGTTGGTCCAGAGGCAAATACATCAGAGGAGCGTTTTCGCTAACGTCCAGCAAGACCTTGGGCGTACTACCAAATACCTCCTCAATAGCGTCCAGATACATACGTTCGCGCATAATGTCAGGCGAGTTACGATACTCAGTTAACAACGCATTAAAGCGGTTTGCCTGACCCTGCGCTTCAGCCACTACCGATTCACGGTAACCCTGACCCTGCTCTACCACACGCTGAGCCTGACCCTGCGCTGCAGGAATAATGGCATTGGCGTAGGCCATACCTTCGTTGATCGTACGCTGGCGATCCTCACGGGCACGAATCACATCATCGAAGGCATCAATAACGGGTGCGGGTGCCGACGTGGACTCGATGTTGATCGTTTGCAGACGAATACCTGCACCGTAGGAATCCAGATAGGTCTGCAGACGGCTGGCTACCGAGCTGCCAAGAATTTCACGACCAGAGGTTAAAATATCAATCATATCAGTGCCGCCAACCACGTGACGCAACGCTGAATCCAGAGCATTCTCAATAGAAAGCGCCGGATCGCGAACATTAAGTACGAAGTCACGGGGATTGGAGACCTGGTACTGAGCGGAAATTTCCACTTCAACAATGTTTTCGTCGCGAGTAAGCATTGACTGGGTCTGCGATACAGACCGCACGCGTGTCACGTTTACCATACGCACATCATCAATAAGCGGGGGATTCCACTGCAGACCTGGATCAACAATATTCTGGTATTCACCAAAACGCAGCACCACACCACGCTCTGACTGATCGACCAGATAGAAGCCAGAGGCAGCCCAAATAGCCAATGCCACAATAACAAGAAGGCCGGGTAACGCTAAGGAGTTACGGGGTTTGCCACCACCGCTTTTACCGTTACCACCACCGCCTTTTTTACCGCCTCCACCTAACATGCCGTTAAGTTTGTCTTGAAATTTTTTCAGCGCTTCATCAAGGTCTGGAGGACCTTGATTATTGCCTCCGTTGTTACCCCCGTTATTGCCGCCATTATTACCACCGTTCCCTCCACGATCACCACCGCTGTTACCACCGCGTCGACCACCGCTGCTCCAGGGATCATGCTGGTTACCACCACCAGGCTCATTCCAGGCCATACTTCGTCTCCACTAAGGTATTCACCTGCACGCGGCCCCGCTATGAAGCGAGGCCGCCGTGCTTTTTAATATTGTTGCTATATCAATCCTGTACCATTTCTCGACAAATAAATTGATAAACACTGTCGTTAAAAACGGTTTCTCAGAACCGTGGCACGTAACGGGCTACCACTCGTCAGATTCGCGCAATGCTTCTGGTAAATAGGCGTTGGCACGCTCTCCCAGCTGCGCCATTAGCTGATTAAAGTCGCGGCGAGGCAGACGAACATCCAACACCGAGTGTCCCTGCTCATCGAAAGACTCTTCCCGAACGGCATTTAGTTCATGCAAGCCGGCCCTCAACTTACCCTGTTCAGGTGCCAAAGTTAAAGAAAAGCCGATAACATCGCCTGCCAGGCGCTCAGTTAATGCCTCATGCAATAAATCCAGCCCCTGGCCCTGCTGGGCCGAGATCCAAACCACTTCCGGCAAACCATGCCCATCCCGCTCAATGCGTGGCGCACTGTCCACCTTATCAATTTTATTCATCACTTTGAGGACAGGCACGCCATCGGCACCAATTTCCTCAAGTACCTGCTCCACCTGTTCTACGTTCAATTCCCGATCTGGGTCAGCCGCGTCGATGACATGTACCAGCAGAGTCGCTTCAGCGGCTTCTTGCAACGTAGCCCGAAAGGCTTCGACCAATTTATGGGGCAAATGACGAATAAAACCAACCGTATCTGCCAGCACCACCGGCCCTACGTCTTCTATCTCAAGTCGCCGTAGTGTTGGATCCAACGTGGCAAACAGCTGATCAGCCGCATATACCCTGGCATCGGTCAGCGAATTGAAAAGCGTTGACTTACCGGCGTTGGTATAGCCCACCAGTGAAACACTATGAATTTCTGCCCGTACACGAGCACGGCGGTTTTGCTCACGCTGACTACGCACTTTATCAAGCCGTTTATGGATTGATTTAATGCGACCACGCAGCAGACGCCGGTCTGTTTCAAGCTGGGTTTCGCCTGGCCCCCGCAGACCGATACCGCCTTTCTGGCGCTCAAGGTGCGTCCAGCCGCGGATCAGGCGAGTGGACATATATTCAAGTTGGGCAAGCTCAACTTGAAGCTTACCTTCATGAGTTCTCGCCCGCTGCGCAAAGATATCAAGTATCAAACCGGTACGATCCAGCACACGGCACTTGAGCTCGCGCTCAAGATTACGCTCCTGAGAAGGGCTTAAACTGTGGTTGAAGATCACCAACTCGGCTTGGTGAGCTGCGAGCATTGCTCGCAGCTCTTCGAGCTTACCTGACCCAATAAAGATGCGGGAATCAGGGCGCTGTCGGCTGGCTGTGAGCAATGTCGCAGGCTCTGCACCAGCAGAGCGCACGAGTTCCAAGAACTCACCCGGGTCTTCACGTGCTTGTTCATCATGGAAATCAACGTGAACAAGTACTGCCGTTTCACCGGCATCTGGGCGTTCAAAAAACAATCAATACCTCATTGGACTCTCTTGCTATCCCGCGGTGTTAGATATCCGCATCCGGAGCGGCTGGATCTTGTGCTGGCAAGCGCACGTTGCGCGAGGGCACCACCGTGGAAATAGCGTGTTTATAAACCATCTGACTGACGGTATTGCGCAACAAGATGACAAACTGGTCAAACGATTCAATCTGGCCCTGCAGCTTAATGCCGTTTACCAGGAAAATAGAGACCGGAATGCGCTCCTTGCGCAAAATGTTCAGGTACGGGTCTTGAAGGGACTGCCCTTTGGACATGTTGCTCTCCCTAAAACTGTCGTTGGGGTTGGTTATCAAATGGCGTGCCCTACTGGTGCTACGCCGCAATCTTGTTGCCCGAAAGGCCCGGTGTGTCAAAAGAGCTAGCCGGCCACTCGAAAACACTTGCTTACGAACTCACTATCTTACGCTAAGCACCGCTTTCACGCACGAATTTCAGCACCTTATCCAAAGCATCCGGCTGCTGTGCGTCCACCCACGTTAGCGATGGCCAACTTCTTAACCACGTTAACTGACGCTTGGCGAGTTGACGAGTCGCAATAATTCCGCGCTCCAGCAACGCCGCCCGATCATACTCTCCATCCAGATATTCCCATACTTGACGGTAGCCAACACTTTTCATTGCTGGAAGGCCAATATGCAAGTCACTACGCTTTCTGAGGGCGGCCACCTCATCTATCAAGCCCTGGTCCAACATTGTTTTAAAACGCTGTGCAATACGGCCATGTAAAACGTGTCGATCATTAGGTGCCAGTGCTATCGACAGCACCTGCCAGGGAAAGGTTTCCGGCTGCTGCTCCGCCCATAGCTCACTCATGGGACGGCCACTCACATAAAAAACCTCCAACGCCCGCATCAGGCGTTGCGGATCATTGGGATGAATACGCGCTGCTGATACAGGATCTACCTGTGCAAGGGTACGGTGCAAACCTTCCAGCCCCGCAACCTGGCGTTCTGCTTCCAAGCGATCGCGAATGTCAGCATCGGCTGATGGCAGATTGGCAACCCCCTCCACCAGGCGTTTGTAGTAAAGCATCGTACCGCCAACCAGTAGGGGCACCTTGCCTGCCGCGCTAATTTGACGCATCTCGTGTAGTGCATCGTCACGAAAATCAGCGGCGGAATATGGTTGCGCAGGGTCACGGATATCAATCAACCGATGCGGTGCCCGAGCAAGCTCAGCAGCACTGGGCTTGGCACTGCCAATATCCATCCCTCGATACACCATGGCTGAATCAACACTAATCAACTCATGGCCTAACTGTTCATGCAGCGCGATAGCGGTATCGGTTTTTCCAGCCGCTGTTGGGCCCATCAAAAATATCGCCCAGGGGCGTGTATCAGCCATCTGCTCGCAGCACTCCGTTCACCGTCATCACCATCTCTTATTGGCCACGCAGAAACAGGCGATCAAGCGCCTTCATACTCATTTGGGTCCAGGTAGGGCGACCATGGTTACACTGATCACTGCGCTCGGTACGTTCCATGTCACGCAGCAGCGCGTTCATCTCATCAATGGTTAAACGCCGGTTGGCCCGCACGCTACCGTGACACGCCATGGTAGAAAGCAGCTCATGAATACGTGCCTCCACCTGGTGTGTGCGGCCAAAGCGCGCCAACTCTTCGAGCATCTCACGCACCAGTGCCTCGGGATCTGCCTGGGCCAACAGGGCTGGCAACTGGCGAACAAGCAGGGTCTCTGGGCCAGCCACATCCAGTTCAACACCCAGTTGGGCAATGGCATCGTGCTCACTTTCTGCCGTAGCGACCTCTGCCCGACTGGCAGCCAAAGAGACAGGCACCAGCAGAGGCTGGGTATCTATGCCCTGGGTAGCCGCCAACTGGTTCTTCATCCGCTCGTAAACGATGCGCTCATGGGCCGCGTGCATATCCACCAGCACCAGCCCCTGTGCATTCTGCGCCAGGATATAAACACCATGCAGTTGCCCCAATGCAAAGCCAAGTGGCGGCGCACTCGTTGCATCATGCTCGGGCATTTTGAAAGGTGCTTCACGCACTTCGTTGGCACTGGGGGTGCTATTGGAAGGGGCACCCGGCTGCGGGGTCAGTAGTGTTTCTTCGTGATTGGGATGGAGCGCATGGTAGCCCTGCATAAAACGGCGCACACGCTCAGCCCCTGGATGACGCGCAGGTTCACTCGCCAACGCCATACCCTGTTGCTGCCAACGCGGTGCAGGAGTCTGGTCATCGTCATCAGCTACGCTGCTTCCGCTCTCATCTGCTGGCCGCTCCTGCTCAGCGTCAGGCTGCTCATCGGCGGGCCTGGGCGCAGCCAAACAGTGGTGCAGGCTGGAATAGAGAAAATCGTGCACCATTCGACCATCACGAAAGCGTACTTCATGCTTGGTGGGGTGCACATTGACATCGACGACATCCGGGTCAAGCTCAAGGTAGAGTACAAATACCGGGTGACGACCGTTGTAGAGCACGTCACGGTAGGCTTGGCGCACTGCATGGGCCACCAGACGGTCGCGTACCACACGACCATTGACAAAGAAGTACTGCTGATCTGCCTGGGAGCGGGAGTGCGTTGGCAGCCCTACCCACCCACTTAAACGCAGCCCACCAGCTTCCCGCTCAATATAGCGGGCATGTTCAATAAAGTTTTTACCGAGCAGCGATGCAATGCGCCGTTCACGGGCAGCGGGAGTCCCGCCCGGCGGCAGTTGGTGCACCACCTTTTGGTTATGACGCAGCACCCAGGCAATATCGTAACGAGACAGCGCCTGACGGCGAAACGCCTCTTCCACATGGGCAAACTCGGTTTTTTCAGTGCGGAGGAACTTGCGCCGTGCTGGTGTATTAAAAAACAGATCCCTGACCGCCACACTGGTGCCACGTGGGTGAGGAGCAGGCGTCACGCGTGCTTCCATACCACGTCCTTCTGCCACCACGCGCCAGCCTTGTCGAGGGTCGCTATCCGCATTGGAGATAAGCTCCAGGCGTGACACCGAACTGATAGATGCCAAGGCTTCGCCACGAAAGCCCAGCGAACTGACACCTTCGAGATCCTCAAGGCTGCTTATTTTGCTGGTAGCATGGCGAGCCAGCGCCAAAGGTAAATCCTGTTCGCTAATGCCAATACCGTCATCGCGCACTTTGATCAGGCGCGCGCCCCCCTGCTCAATCTCCACCTCTATGCGCCGACTGCCTGCATCAATAGCATTCTCAATCAGCTCTTTAGTGACTGATGATGGGCGCTCGACCACCTCCCCCGCGGCTATTTGGTTAGCCAAACGGGGGTCAAGCACTTGAATTCGCGTTGGCGAAGAGATTAATTCAGTCAACCATCACCTCAGATACTTTTCATCAGGAACTGGGTATACGTAACACCTGACCTACGCGAATAACATCGCCATTGAGGTCATTGGCCTGCCTCAGCTGATTGACCGGCACACCATGGCGCACCGCAATCGCCGAGAGCGTATCGCCCGACCGAATACGGTACTCATTACCCGTTGGGCGGTGCTGATTATCCCGCTGCCACGCCAACAGGCTGGCAGGCGGCGGATTACGCTCAAAATGTTCACGCAAACCACTAAAAATAGCGGTTGAAAGCCCCTGCTGGTGAGCGGGGTCGCGCAGTCGCCGCTCTTCTTCCGGGTTGGAAATAAAGCCCACCTCAATTAGCAGCGAAGGAATATCCGGCGACTTGAGTACCATAAAGCCTGCCTGCTCAACACGGGACTTATGTAGCCGGTTGACCCGCCCTAACTGCTCAAGCACCTGCCCACCGATAGAGAGCGAATCATTTAATGTCGCCGTCATGGTGAGGTCCAGCAGCACACCACGTAGCACCTGATCCTTATCACGCAGCGATAGGCTACCATCAACGCCGCCAATCAGGTCAGAACGGTTTTCACTGTCGGCCAGCCATTGGGCCGTTTCCGACGTAGCACCGCGTTGGGAAAGCGCATACACGGAGCTACCCTGGGGCCGCGGGCTGGTAAACGCATCCGCATGAATCGAGACAAAGAAATCGGCTTTTTGCTCCCGGGCAAGCTGGGTGCGCTGTCGCAGCCCAATAAAGTAATCGCCGTCACGAATTAGTACCGCTTTAAAGCCATTTGTTCCATTCACCTCAGCTGCAAGGCGCCGTGCAATCTCCAATACAACATCTTTTTCACGCGTACCTGCCGGGCCGATAGCACCCGGATCTTCACCACCGTGACCGGCATCAATGGCAATAATGATATCCCGTTGGGGATGGGGCTGGGCAGGCTGTACCTCAGTAGGCGCTTGATCGGGCATGGGTGTCGCTTCGCTACCCGGCACCTGCGCCTGTACATTGGCCTGCCTGGCCATGATTTCCTGATCGCGGATCATCGCTTCAATCGGATCAATCGGATTCTCCACTGCACTCTCGCCGGGGTACTCCATATCTACTACCAGGCGATGACCATACTGATCATTGGGCGGCAACGTAAAATGGCGCGGCGATATTTCCCGATTAAGCTCCAATACCACCCGCAAGCCACCACCATCGCGTACGCCTGTACGCACGGCATCAATGGCACTGCCATCCAGAGGCAGCGTTGAGGCATCGGTATCCATCTGACTGTCATCAAGATCGATAACCAGACGCGAGGGGTTATCCAAAGCAAACACATTTGCGCTGGTCGCAGCAGACAGATCAAACACCAAACGCGCATGATCCGGAGCGGACCAGAGTCGCATACTTTCAACCGTTGCCGCCTGTAGCGACGATACGCCTGCTACAAGGGTTAAACATCCTGCCACCATTGCACGGGCTAAATGGCTTATCGTGCTGTTCATATCCATTGAATCACACCACTCTCCTCAGCACTTTCCCGCTGTTCATTGCCACATAAAGCCTGTAACTCGGCGACAACCTGCCTTCCCCGTTCACTAACCGCCGTCAGTTCCGCCAAGCGGCCCGTGTCTTTCACATGCAGAGTGACGCGCAGATCAGCCTCTGGCAGCCAGCCCTCGCCACGGCTTGGCCACTCAATAAGGCACAGAGCATCATCCGCCAGCACATCTCGGCCACCAATAAATTCAAGCTCTTCAGGGTCCACCAGACGATACAGGTCCAAGTGGTAAATGCGCTGAAGACCAAACTCATACGGCTCAATCAAGGTGTATGTCGGGCTTTTTACCGCACCTTGATAGCCATACGCCCGTAATACACCACGGGTAAGCGTGGTTTTACCGGCCCCCAAATCACCCTCCAGGTAAACACGCCCGCGACCTTGCAACGCCTGACCTAACGCTTCACCAAACGCGACATGGGCCATTTCATTATTCAATTGCACCTGCATGTAGGCTGCCTTCACGGGTTGATTAAAACTCGAGCATAGGATGCCAGATCGCTCGCCAGCAGGCCACGTTCTCCCGTTGCTTTCGCCGCATCATCCGCAGCCCGGGCATGAACCATGGCACCTAGCCACGCAGCTTGTTCAAGAGTGTCACACTGAGCCACCAAGGTACCCAACATACCACTGAGTACATCCCCCATCCCACCGCTGGCCATCCCCGGATTACCATAAGGGCATACCATCAATCCACTTGGACCAGCCACCAGACTGCCAGCGCCCTTCAATATCACGATCCCGCCACGCGTTTTCTGAAGTGTACGTACCGCGGCGGGTCGGTCTGCCTGAACATCAGCAACGGAGCACCCCAACAGACGGGCGGCTTCACCTGGATGCGGCGTTAAAATCCAGTTATCACGACGCATATCGGGCCAGCGGCTGGCCAATAGGTTAAGCGCATCGGCATCAACCACTAATGGTACATCTGACGTAAGCGCACTTTGCAAAATAGCCTGCCCCCAGGCCCCCTGCCCTAACCCCGGCCCCACCACGACCACATCGACCTGGGAAGTGAGCAAGCCTGCATCAGCGCCTCCTTGAACGCTGCGAGCCATGACTTCCGGACAACTCACCAAACTGGCCGTAATATGTTCAGGGGCAGTTGCCAGACTTACCTTGCCCGCCCCCAGACGGGCAGCTGCCTGGGATGCCAACAGCGCAGCCCCGCCCAGCCCAGGCGCGCCTCCCATTATCAACACATGCCCTAAACTGCCTTTATGGCTGGTGCGCGCACGCGGTTTAAAGACTTCAGCCAACAACACATCATCCAGCCGCCAGGCAGTGGGTGGAATATCAAAAAATGCGCGGGCTTTCACCCCAAGAGGACGGAAATCAATCTCGCCTGTATAGGCGGGAGCATCCCCGGTATGCAGCCCGATTTTGTCGCCGATAAACGTTACGGTACAGGTTGCCTCCACCGCCAGCCCCAGCACCGCTCCCGTATCCGCTGAAATGCCGGAAGGTATATCCAGTGCCAGCACCAGCTGGCTTGCCATGTTGATGGCTTCAATGGCACGCCTTACCTCCCCCTCGACATACCCTGCCACCCCAGTGCCTAATACAGCATCGACAATCACTTCACCTACCAGCGTGGTGTCTGGCTGCCATGGCTCACATCCCACGCCAGCAGCAGTGGCAAGTTCAGCCGCACGGGCTACATCGCCCTGAAGCACCTCTATGGGCTTAATGGAAATACGCTGCACCTTTAACCCCGACTGCCTCGCCAGTGCTGCCAACACATGACCATCACCACCATTATTACCGCTCCCACATATCACCGTCACACTTCTCGCATGGGGCCAGCGCGAGCGGAAACTGTGCCACGCGCTAGAAGCCGCTCGCTGCATTAATGCAAAGCTCTCGATTCCCCCCGCAATGGTTCGTCGATCGAGCTCACGTACTTGAGCCGCAGTGTAAAGGGGACGTAGCGAGGAAGTACTCAACGTGGACACGATCTCTCCTTTATCTATTTATTGGCAGCGTGTTGTCATGGCAACTTATGAGTTAGCATAGCGCGCTTGAAGCGCTACCGTTGACTGACAATGCCACGTTCCACCACCTTTTCATTATCAAGTGACGACCTCTTACACCTTGCTGGCCTCATTAAGACCTGGGGTCGTGAGCTTGGCTTTCAGCAAGTGGGCATTACGGATACCCAATTGGAGGCCCATGAGGCACGCCTGAATACGTGGCTGGATAAAGGCTATCACGGCGAAATGGGCTTTATGACCATACATGGCACGAAGCGTACCCGCCCGGAAGAGCTGGAACCGGGTACACAGCGTGTTATCAGCGTGCGCATGGATTATCTACCTGCCGAAGTAGAGAGTGCCAAAGTGCTGGGTCAACCCCAGCGCGCCTACATCTCCCGCTATGCCCTGGGGCGCGATTATCACAAATTAATCCGCAAACGCTTAGCATTACTGGCAAAAAAAATTGACCAGCAAGTGGGTGGGTTCGGCTATCGCGCCTTCGTGGATTCCGCTCCCGTGATGGAGCGCGCCCTGGCACAAAAGGCGGGGCTTGGCTGGTTTGGCAAAAACGCCATGCTGCTTAACCCCAAAGCCGGCTCACTGTTTTTTCTGGGTGAACTGTATACCGACCTCCCCCTGCCGGTGGATGAGCCTTTTGCCCATGAGCATTGCGGTAGCTGCAACGCCTGCCGCAGCGCCTGCCCTACCGGCGCGATTGTGGACGATAAAGTCGTGGACTCCCGCAAGTGCATCTCTTACCTGACGATTGAGCTGCATGGCGCTATCCCCATCGAGTTTCGCCGGGCCATGGGGAATCGCGTATATGGCTGCGATGACTGCCAGTTGGTGTGCCCCTTCACCCGTTTTACCAACACCACCCAGGAGACGGACTTTTACCCGCGTCACGACCTTGACCGCACTTCGCTTATTCAGTTGTTTACCTGGGGCGAGGCAGAGTTTCTGGATAAAACAGCGGGCAGTCCCATTCGTCGCATTGGCTACGAACGCTGGCTACGCAATATTGCGGTTGGCCTGGGTAACGCGCCATGGAGCGAGGCCGTAGAAGCAGCACTGTGGGCACGCCGGGCTTATCCCAGCCCTCTGGTGCGTGAGCATGTGGAGTGGGCATTGGAGGAGCAGCGCATCAAGCGGGAAGCACGTATCGCAACTACTCCACCAACAGCGCAATAGCCGCTAACGCTTACTTATCACCGTTTTCGGCAGCGAGTTTCAAAAACGTACTGCGGTAGTGGGCAAGCTCAGCAATCGATTCTTTAATATCATCCATTGCCAAATGAACATTCTGTTTTTTAAAGCCTTCCAGTGCGCCCGGATTCCAGCGCTTCGCCAACTCCTTGACCGTAGAGACATCGAGATTGCGATAGTGAAAGAAAGCCCAAAGCTCAGGCATTTCCCGCTCCAGAAAGCGGCGGTCCTGATGGATACTGTTGCCACACATGGGCGAAGAGCCTGCGACAGCGTATTGGCGCAGAAAGTCGAGGGTTTGCTGCTCGGCTTCGGCAGTTGTCACCGTGCTCGCCTTCACACGGGCTATCAGACCTGACTCCCCGTGCGTCTTTTGATTCCAGTCATCCATTTTATCCAGCAGGCTGTCGGGCTGTTTAACGGCAATCACTGGCCCTTCTGCCACTACCGTTAGCTGGGCATCGGTGATCAGAGTCGCCACTTCGATAATGCGCTCTTTATCTGGCTCCAGGCCGGTCATCTCCAAATCGATCCAGACTAACAGATCATCACGGGGCGTGGCGGCTTGTGCAACTTGCTCACTCATTGCTTTGATTCCTTGACCAGAATCGTCATTCAACATGACGAATGAAGTAAAAGTGTGGCTTATATTACCCTAACCAGCACCCTATACAGGACAGTGGGCCGCCCAGATGGGTACAATGCCACCATTGTACCGAGCATCGGGTGGTCATGAGCAAACGTAAATTAAGCCGCCAGCAGCGCTGGCGTGTAGAGAAGATTCAGGCCGAACGCGCCCAGCGTGCTGAAAAGCGCGACGCGCAGGATGCCGAAAAACTCTCTGCGGGTGAATATGGCCCCGAACAGCCAGGCCGGGTAATGGCGCATTTTGGTCGCACACTGGAAGTACGTGATGCCAATGGCACGCCTGTTCGCTGCCACCTGCGCGCCAACCTGGACGGCATGGTCACCGGCGACCGGGTTATTTGGAGGGCGGGGCAGGACGGTTCTGGTGTCGTGGTGGCGCGGGAAGAGCGCGATAGCGTGCTTAAGCGACCTGATCCGCGCGGCCAACTCAAACCGGTCGCCGCTAATATTGATCAATTGTTGATCGTATTCGCCGTCGAGCCAGCCCCCCATCCCAACCTCATTGATCGCTATCTGGTGGCCGCAGAAGCCACCGGCATTACCCCTGTACTGGTACTCAACAAAACCGATCTGCTACCGAAAGATGGCGGCAAACTCGGTCGTCTGTTAGAGCGCTATCGCTCCCTGGGCTATCCGGTGGTGCGCACCACCACTGCCAGTGAAGCCGGGCTGGACGAACTACGCCAACAGCTGGAGGGGCGCACCTCAGTATTTGTGGGCCAGAGCGGTGTAGGCAAATCATCACTGATTGACCTGCTACTACCCGATGAAACCCTGCGTATTGGTGCACTGTCTGAGGATTCGCGTAAAGGTACACACACCACGACCACCGCGAGGCTATACGCCATGCGCAGTGAGGAAGTGACGAACGGCGAACTGATCGATTCCCCAGGCATCCGCGAGTTTGGCCTGGTGCATCTGGACGAGCAGGAAGTTACCGATGGATTTATCGAATTTCACCCGTTTATTGGCCACTGCCGCTTCCGCGACTGTCGTCATCGCAACGAACCCGGCTGTGCTTTACTCAAAGCGGTGGAGGCAGGCAAGATTCATCCAGAACGCTTTGCCAGCTATCGGCGTATTCTCGATAGCTTAAATGCATAACCTAATCTGTTTAGGGGGCCGAACATGAACACCGCAAGCCACTCGTCGGAAACCAACCTACTGCCGCTAATTATCGAGCCGGAACAACTTCAAGAGCACCTGGACGACCCTCAGCTACTCATTATTGATGTGCCAGTGAATGGCGACAGCTACCGTCAGGGCCATGTTCCGGGCGCCATCCACCTGGACTTTCGCTACCTGATGAGAGGCGAGGGGCCAGTGCCAAACGATGTGCCTGATGTTGAGGTACTTTCACGGCTGTTCAGTGCCCTGGGCCTGACACGGGACAGGCATGTGGTGGCTTACGACGACGAAGGCGGTGGCTGGGCAGCACGCTTGCTTTGGACACTGGAATTGATTGGACATACCCGCTACTCCTACCTGAATGGTGGCATTCATGCCTGGCGGGATGCCGGTCTTCAGGAGAGCACCGAGCCAACAGCGCCCACACCGAGCGACTACCATGCCGATATCCTTAATCCACAGGTAGCAATTACTTGCGATGAGATAAAAGAAAAGCTCAACGACAAACAATTCGCGGTGTGGGATGCCCGTTCTAAAGCAGAATATGATGGCGAGCGTGGCAACAACAGGCATCTTGGTCATATCCCCGGTGCCGTCAACATGGATTGGCTTAACGCCATGGACCGCAACCGTGCCCTGCGCATCCGCGACTACGCCGAACTCATGACCGAACTTGGCGCTCTCGGCCTAACGCCTGAAATGGAAATTGCCACTCACTGCCAAAGCCACCACCGCAGCAGCTTTACCTGGCTGGTTGGCAAGGCACTGGGGTTTAATATGCGTGGCTATGCCGGTTCCTGGGGCGAATGGGGCAACCGCGACGACACACCAATTGAGAAGTAACTCTCAATAAAGTGCTATCCCGTAAGGACTAACGTTGTTAGGAAGGAATGTTTACACGGCCTCGGATAACGTCGTGCGAGAACAGGTTGAAGCGAGGGTCTTTTGCCATGGATGGCAAAAGTAGCACCCAAGGACGGGTTTACAGCGCCCTCGCGGAAACCTGTTCTTGCACAGAGCCGCTCATTTAGGCTTTTAGCCACTGCTACGAAGATATTATTGTGACTCTTTCCCAAAAAGCCTTTTCGTTACTTCAATACCCACTGCCACAGCATGCGCTCTCGCGCCTGACAGGCAAGGTCGCTCAATGCGATAACCCTTGGGTGAAAAACACCTTAATCAAGGCGTTTATCAAACGCTTCAATGTGGATATGAGTCAGGCACTGGAGCCAGACCCCACAGCATACGCGACGTTTAACGACTTCTTTACCCGTGCATTAACAGTAGATGCCCGTCCGCTGGGTGAAGGTTTGCTAAGCCCTGCGGATGGCACGCTTTCCCAGTACGGACGCCTGACGGCAGGCCAACTGGTGCAAGCCAAAGGCCACACTTACTCTGCCCAGACACTACTGGGCGGCTGCACTGATCTAGCCGAAGAGTTTCTGGGAGGTAGCTTTGCCACGGTCTACCTTTCCCCACGCGACTACCACCGGGTACATATGCCGATGACGGGAATACTCCGGGAAATGATCTACGTTCCAGGACGGTTATTCTCGGTCAATCAGGCAACTGCGAATCATGTACCAGGCCTATTCGCCCGCAATGAGCGCCTGGTATGTATTTTTGATACCGAGCATGGCTCCATGGCGATGGTACTGGTCGGTGCAATGATTGTAGCGGCCATTGAGACCGTTTGGGCGGGCCAGATAACCCCACTTTCCGGCCACCCCCAACGCATGCGCTTTGGGCAGCCGGTCACTTTGGCAAGAGGCAGCGAAATGGGGCGCTTCAAGCTTGGCTCCACTGTCGTAATGTGCTTCGCCAACCCGATCACCTTCCAAAATCACGCCTTGGGAAGCATGGTGCAAATGGGCCAAACTCTGGGCGATCTCTAATCGTCAGCAGTTCGGCGTAGAGAACGTAAGCACGTCTTCCAGGCGTGCCTTACCCAGCGCCAGTTGAATCAACCGATCCAACCCCAACGCGACACCGGCACTCTCCGGCATACCGCTCTCCAACGCCGCCAACAGCTGTTCATCCATATCGACCTCTGTCAGCCCCAACCGACACCGTTCGGCGTTATCCTCGGTAAACCGTAAACGTTGCTCTTCCGCATCCGTCAACTCGTCATAACCGTTAGCCAGCTCTATACCGTTCAGATACAGCTCAAAACGTGAAGCCACCCACTCCCCATCGGCATCCTGATGGCGACGAGCCAATGCCGCCTGACTGGCCGGGTAGTCCACCACAACACTCAGTTCATGCTGGCCCAGGCGTGGCTCAATCACCATACTCATTAATAAATCCAGGCAGGTATCCCGACTCTCCCCCGCCAACGATTTGGCTGGCATCTGGCCATGTTCCGCCGCCAAAGACCGCAGCATTTCAAGGGAGGTGGTAAAAGGGTCTATCGCCAAATGGGTATGAAATAACTCCCGGTAACGATAATGGGTGACCGGCCCGGCATAACTGGGCAACACATTTGCCACCAGTGTGGTGGTTTCATCGATCAGCTTCGCCAGAGAAAAACCAGGGCGATACCACTCCAGCATGGTAAATTCGAGATTATGCCGGGCTCCAACCTCACCATCACGAAAGCTTTTGGCAAGCTGAAAAATGGGGCCGCTACCCGCCGCCAGCAGGCGCTTCATATGAAATTCCGGAGAGGTTTGCAGCCATAATTTACGCTGCCCTCTACCGGTTCGCGCCAACGTTGCAAGTGAGACAAGATGTACATCCGTGCTCCCTCCCTGCCCCAAAATCGGCGTTTCCACTTCCAGCACGTCCCGCTCTACAAAAAAGGCCCGCACTTTAGCGATCAAACGCGCGCGCGCGCGTAGCGTTTCCATATCCGCTGTCGGCTGCCAGCTTGCCGTCATCACTCTCTCCCTAACGTAATAAAGCCACGCATGATTATCGCGTGGCTTTATAAAACATATACTTTAGCGGCACATTCACCGCTTTTCGTCCATCGCAGCTCAAGCCCTGGAGACGTACTCGCCAGAGCGCGTATCAATCTTCAATACTTCACCCTGATTGATAAACAGCGGTACGCGCACAACAGCACCTGAAGAGAGCGTAGCAGGCTTGGAGCCGCCTTGCGCAGTATCGCCCTTCAAACCTGGATCAGTTTCCACCACCTCAAGTTCGATGAAGTTCGGCGCCGCTACCGCAATAGCATTATCATTCCACAAGGTAACGGTATAAGCTGCTTGCTCTTTTAGCCACTTTTCAGTGTCCCCCAGCGCTTTTTTCTCAACCGCATACTGCTCAAACGAGCCATCGGTTTTCATAAAGTGCCACATTTCACCATCGGTATAGAGATATTCCATCTCTAATTCCATGACATCGGCGCCTTCAAGAGACTCACCGGACTTAAAGGTGCGCTCCCACACACGTCCTGTCATCAGGTTACGCAGTTTAACGCGGTTGAACGCCTGGCCCTTACCCGGCTTCACATACTCGTTCTCGACAATCGAGCAGGGATCGCCGTCGAGCATTACTTTCAAACCGCCCTTGAATTCATTGGTAGAATAGTTCGCCATATTGCCTCTCAATTATCTATTACAGTATGTGATGCGCGAAGCCACGCCTCGCTATAGATATCGTTCTTAAATGAGTGCGCGCATGATAACCCGAAGGAGGGCTTTTTGCAGGAGAACATTATTATCGCTGGTAAGCACGCCGCTGCCCAGGTATCACCCTCTTGGCAACAGCAGCTTTCCCGGGCGATTCGCGACCCTATCTCCCTGTGCCAACGGCTTGGGCTAAGTGACCAGTGGCAACCCGGCGCACAGGAGGGGCACCAGCTGTTTGAGATCTGCGTACCAGAAGCCTATCTTTCGCGCATAGCCCCCAACAATCCGGATGACCCACTGTTACGCCAGGTGCTGCCTACCAGTAAAGAAGCGCAGGTAGTATCCGGCTATGTGGTCGATCCACTGGAAGAGGCTGCCCACCGACCAGCGAAAGGCTTGATTCACAAGTACCCAGGACGCGTGCTACTCATCGCCAGCCCGGCCTGTGCGATCAACTGCCGTTACTGCTTTCGCCGCCACTTTCCCTATAGCGATAACTCGCCATCACGAAGTCAATGGCAGGAAGCGCTGGCTTATCTGCATAATGATCCCACCATTCACGAAGCCATCCTTTCCGGTGGCGACCCACTGGCCGCCAGCGACCGCCAGCTGGCATGGCTCGTTGAGCAGCTTGAAAGCATTCCGCATATTAAACGGCTGCGCATTCACACACGGTTGCCGGTGGTGATTCCAGACCGGATTGATGAGATGTTACTTGGCTGGCTTGCCAGCACCCGTTTACAAAAGGTGGTGGTACTCCACATCAATCACCCCAACGAAATTGATCAAGCCGTGGTAGACGCCTGCCAGCGCTTAAAACAAGCGGGCGTAACCCTACTCAACCAAAGCGTGCTACTGAAAGGCATTAATGACAGTGTTGCCACGTTGGCCCAGCTTTCGGAGCGCTTATTCGCCGCAGGTGTACTGCCTTATTATCTGCATGTGGTTGATCCGGTACAGGGTGCCGCCCACTTCGATGTACCCGATGAGGAAGCCAAAGCATTGGTCAGTCGCTTACTGGAACACTTACCGGGCTTTCTAATGCCGCGCCTGGTACGTGAAGTGCCCGGCCGGACCAGTAAGACCCCCCTGTGAACACAACAAGCTGATGACAGGTCGTCGTGAAGACGACCCTGTTCCATCCATCATGCACTCCCAAACGCTCTGTCGATGCCCCTGCAAGCACTCTCGCGGTTGCCATAAAAACCGGTAACGGTCCATGACCGTGCACTCTGCAACACAGCGCACCATTACTGCACACCCAATCCTCAAGTTTCATCTGGTAAGCCAATAAAGAAATTCTGCAAGCAGTTAAATCTCAATATTTTTTTGCTAATAGGCCACTATTTTGCTTTGAGGAATAGTGCAATACATGGGGTATTGGCCGCTTACGCTGCCACACAATTCAGTTTCCAATAGATCGCTAGGGTTCCGACGCCATCAATGTAACGCCCCTGATGGACGTGGCTGGTCCGAGAGCAATCGACCTAACGCCAAGGCGCGAGGTTACACGGCGGGATAAAAGCCCGGGAGGATAAGGTGCAGTGATGCGCCGATGCCCCCGAGTTTACTCTTAGCCGCTGGAGGCTGTTATGACCCTTGCCAATCGCATCTCTCCGAAAACGCTGACATTATCCACACTGTCTGCCACGCTGCTGGCATCCACTTTTGCTGTCACTCCCATTCAAGCCCAGGAACGCGATGACTTCAGCGTATGCTGGTCGATCTACGCTGGCTGGATGCCCTGGGCCTATGCAGATATTGAAGGGGTCGTTGATAAATGGGCTGGCCAATACAGTATCAATATCGACGTGATACAAGTTAACGACTATGTAGAGTCCATTAACCAGTTCACTTCAGGCAATGTAGATGGCTGCGCCATGACCAATATGGACGCCCTGACCATCCCAGCCGCCAGCGGCGTTGACTCCACCGCACTTATTATTAACGACTACTCCAATGGCAACGATGGCATTGTCCTCAAAGGTAGCGATGATCTTGCCGATATTGCCGGGCGCCAGGTCAACCTTGTTCAGTTCAGCGTTTCACACTATTTCCTGGCCCGTGCTCTGGAAAGCGTTGGCCTGACCGAACGTGATATTGAAACGGTCAATACCTCAGATGCGGACATTGTGGGACTCTTCTCCAGCGCAACCACTGAGGCAGTGGCTGCCTGGAACCCACAACTCAGCGCTATCGCTGATATGCCCGACAGCCATGTGGTGTATACCTCGGCGGAAATTCCCGGTGAAATACTCGACATGATGGTCGTTAACACTCAGACCCTGGCGGACAACCCCGCCCTTGGTCATGCCCTGGTAGGCGCATGGTACGAGGTAATGGGCTTGGTGGAAGCTGACGATGAACACGCACTGAGCATCATGGCAGATGCCGCAGGCACCGATGTGGAAGGCTACCGGCAGCAGCTAGCGGCAACCTACCTTTATACCGATCCTGCTGAGGCCATTGAGCTGATGGAAAGCAGCGATCTGCTCGATACCATGGAGCGGGTGGCTGAATTCAGCTTCGAACATGGCCTGTTAGGGGATATGGCGCCGAATGCAAATGTGGTGGGAATCGAAACCCCCAGTGGCGTTTTTGGTGATGAAGGCAACATAAAACTGCGCTTCGACCCAAGCTTTACACAAGCTTATCTCGACGCTCAGTAGTTACCACAAAAGAGCGGTTTCAAGACCGCTCTCTGTTCTCATCACCTATGGATATTGCCATGAAGCGCTTGATAAACCTGACGCCTCCCCGTGGCGGCCGCTGGCTGCTCGGCTTCGTGCCATTTTTATTGTTGGGCATGCTTTACCTAAGCCTCTCTAACGCGCGATTGGCTGAAAACCCCAATGATCGCTTACTGCCTACGCCAGCCACTATGGCGCAATCGTTTCATCATCTCGCCACGGCAGAAAACGTTCGTACCGGCCAGATTGTGTTGTGGACAGATACCTTTGCCAGCCTCGAACGCCTACTCATCGGCATTGGCATCAGTGCCCTGATTGGGCTTGTGGTCGGCATATTGAATGGCGGCATTCCGCTGATCCGCGCCAAATTATCACCTTTAGTGACCGTTGCCTCCCTGATCCCACCGATGGCAATACTGCCGATTCTATTCATCGCCTTTGGTACCGGTGAAGCGTCTAAAATTGCCCTCATCGTCATTGGGGTGACGCCGTTCCTTATTCGTGATCTTCAGGGCCATGCCCTGCGGCTTCCCGACGAACAATTAATCAAGGCACAAACTCTGGGGGCCAGCTCCTGGCAAGTGCTACTAAGGGTTCTGCTACCACAGCTAACGCCCAGGTTATTAAACGCCACTCGTTTGGCACTTGGCAGCGCCTGGCTGTTTCTAATTGCCGCCGAAGCTATCGCCGCTCAGGAAGGTCTTGGCTATCGTATTTTTCTGGTTCGCCGCTACCTCTCCATGGATGTGATCCTGCCCTACGTGGCATGGATTACCCTGTTGGCGTTCCTGCTGGATCAATTGCTGGCCTGGGTATCACGTCTTGCCTTCCCCTGGTATCACGCTGGTGAAGGAGACAAATCATGAGTCTGCTTTCTGCCAAGCGGCTGGAAAAACACTACGGCCACCATGTGGTGTTGGAAAACCTCAACTTCAGTGTTGAACCCGGCGAATTTGTCACGTTGGTGGGCGCCTCAGGATGCGGCAAAACCACCTTTCTAAAAATGCTGCTGGGCACCGAAAATCTTTCAAAAGGCAGCTTACTACTGGATGGCCAGCCCATACCCAATGAGCCTGGCCCCGACCGCGGCGTGGTGTTCCAAAAGTACTCCGTATTCCCGCACTTGACCGTGCTGGGCAACGTGATGATTGCTGAAGAGCTGAACAGTGCCAAGCTACTGGGAAAAAGTTTCGGTGCCGCCAAACGCCGCGCAATAGATAACGCCCGCGCACGTATTGATGAAGTTGGCCTAGGCCACGCGCTTCATAAATATCCTCATGAACTCTCCGGCGGTATGCAGCAGCGCCTGGCTATTGCTCAAGCACTAATGATGCGGCCACGCATGCTACTGCTGGACGAACCTTTTGGGGCGCTTGACCCCGGTATTCGGCAGGATATGCACGGCTTGATCGCACGCCTTTGGCAGGAGCAGCAGCTAACGATCTTTATGATCACTCACGATCTTAAAGAGGCCTTTGCACTGGGCACCCGGCTCTGGGTCTTTGATAAGACTCGCCACGACCCCCAGGCCCCGGAAGCATACGGCGCCACCATCACTTACGACCTACCTATCTCCCAGGATCAGCCCTCAGCGGCTTTCAAGGAAGCACTACACCACGGCTGCCTGCAAACATTCACCGAGGAGACGTTTTCATGAATAGCGAGCCGAGCTACACCACTCACTTGCCCGGTGGTCATCACTGGTCACTGCGGCTACGCCGTGGCACCACGCTGACATTGACCGCCCAAGCGGTCGACAGCAATGTCGGGCTGCTATGTTACAACCCTGAAAATCTGCTGGAACGCTTGAACCTGCCTGACACCTTAAAGTGTCAGCACACCTTTAAGCTTACCCAGGGCCACTGTCTTTACTCGGATATGGGACGCATCTTTGCGTCTATTACCCATGACGACCTTGGCTGGCACGATAGCGTTAGCGGAAACCTGATGCCCCATCATCTGCTGGAGAAAGGCTGGCAACCAGTCAGCTACCAGCAGGCTCATAACGACTGGACCCGCACCGGCTTCGACGCCTTTTTGGTCGAACTCGCCAAGTATGGCCTTGGCCGCCGGGATATGGCGGCCAATCTCAACCTGTTCTCCAGAGTCGAAAGTGATGACCAGGGTACGCTGCGCTATGTGCCTGGACACTGTCAGCCAGGCAACAGCATCACGCTGCGGTTTGAAATGGACACCCTCGTCCTGCTGCACACCTGCCCTCACCCACAGGACCCCAGCGCTGAGTACCCACGTCGTGGCGTCGATATCGCACTAGGCACCGCTGAACCACCTACTGAAGACGACCCCTGCTACCGCTCGCGCCCGGAAAACGCCCGCGGCTTCGCTAATAATCGCCTCTACCACCTCGGCTTATAAGAGGGACACCATGATTATCGAAAGCACACTACGTCCTGAAAACGCCCTGACCCGTACCACGGTTAATGCAGGTGATCACTACATCAGCACCGTCAAGCGCGGCCAAACCCTGCGCATTCTCGATTTAGAGGGCAACCAGGCTGCCGACACGCTGTTCTTCAACGCCGCGGATACCGCCGAGCGCTACAGTGCCATGGACACCGTTCGCGAACAGAGAGCGGTTTACCTGACGGCAGGTTCCAGGCTGATCTCCAGCGAAGGTCGCACCATGTTGACGATTACCGCCGACACGTGCGGCCGTCACGATACCTTGGGAGGTGCCTGCGCCAGCGAAAGCAACACCGTGCGCTACGATCTGGAAAAGCGCCATATGCACTCTTGTCGCGATAACTGGATGCAGGCGATTGCCAACCACCCGGAGTATGGTCTGACCAAGCGGGACATCACCCACAACATCAATTTCTTTATGAACGTGCCGGTGACTGCCGATGGCGGGCTGACCTTCGAAGACGGTATCTCCGCGCCGGGCAAGTATGTGGAAATGGTCGCCGAGATGGATGTGATCGTACTGGTCTCCAACTGCCCCCAGCTCAACAACCCCTGCAACGGCTACAACCCCACGCCTATCGAGCTGTTGGTTTGGGCAAGTTGAAATGGAGATTGAGTGCCGGACAAGTCAGGAGAGTAAGCGAAACGTCTTTTTCAGGGCCGGAAAGAGCTCCATGCAATTCCGGCATTCCCGCCATCCATGGCGGTCAGATGGAAAAGCCGAGCACCCATGGATGGGTTAACAGCGTTTTCGCGACTCTACTGACTTGGCAAAGAGCACTTGGAAAGCCCTGGGGACGACCCTAGTTGGCCAAGCAACCCGCGGGACGGCCCGCCATTGTCCATACGCTCAGGTTTGCAGACAACACTATGTCCATCAATAAAACGTTTAGCAAAGTATTGATTGCCAATAGGGGCGCCGTTACCGCCCGCATTTTACGCACTCTAAAAAAACTCGGTGTGGGCAGCGTGGTGGTATATGCAGATGCCGACCGCGATGCTCCCTATGTACATCAGGCAGATGAGGCCTACTCCCTGGGTGAAGGGAACGCCAGCGATACCTATCTCGATATCAATAAACTAATCGCTATTGCCAAGCAAAGCGGTGCTCAGGCAGTGCATCCCGGCTACGGTTTCCTCTCGGAAAACACCCGCTTTATTACCGCCTGCGACGCCGCCGGACTCACTTTTCTAGGCCCCACCGCAAAACAGATTAAACAGTTTGGCCTCAAGCACGAAGCACGCGCCCTGGCCAAGCTGGCAGGTGTGCCGCTGGTGCCCGGCTCAGATTTGCTGGGAAGCAGCGATGAAGCTAAGGCCTGCGCCGAGCGGATCGGCTACCCGGTGATGCTTAAATCCACCGCCGGTGGCGGTGGTATCGGTATGCAGGTATGCCAATCCCCAACTGAACTTGCGCGCGCATACGAATCGGTCAAAGGCCTGGGCGAGCGCAACTTTGGCGATAGCGGCGTATTTCTTGAAGCCTATATCGCCTGCGCCCGCCACCTGGAAGTACAACTGTTTGGTGACGGTCAAGGCAACGTGGTGGCACTCGGCGAGCGCGACTGCTCTACCCAGCGCCGTCATCAAAAAGTGCTTGAAGAGTGCCCTGCCCCCAACCTGCCGGAAACTTTGCGTCAGGCATTGCACGCCACGGCGGTTCAGCTAGGTAAAGCGGTTCACTACCGCAGCGCAGGCACTGTCGAATTCATTTACGACACCGAGCGTGAAAACTTCTACTTCCTTGAGATGAACACCCGCCTGCAGGTAGAGCATGGCGTGACCGAACTGGTATATGGCATCGATATTGTCGAGTGGATGGTGCGCCTGGGCGCGGGCGAACTACCCGACCTTAATGCGCTCACTCACAAACTATCCCCCTCCGGTCATGCAGTGCAGGCACGCCTCTACGCTGAAGACCCTGCCCATGACTTTCGTCCCAGCGCCGGGCTGCTTACCGAAGTAGCCTTCCCTGAGGGTGACGGCCTACGTATTGATCATGCTATCGAAGCAGGCCTTGAGGTATCAGCGCTGTTCGACCCCATGCTGGCAAAAATAATGGTTCACGCCCCCACCCGCGATGCTGCTATTACACAACTGGCCACCACACTGGAAGAAGTATCGGTGTATGGCATTACCACTAATCGTCGCTGGCTTGCCCACGTGCTGCGTGCACCACGCTTCCAGCAGGTAGACATCGACACCCACTGGCTCACCACCCTTGAATGGCAACCACCAGCCATTGAAGTGCTAACCCCTGGCACCTTAACGACCCTTCAGGATTACCCTGGTCGCCAGGGCCACTGGGATGTGGGCGTACCCCCTTCGGGGCCCTTTGACGACTGGTCGTTTAGGCTCGGCAACCGACTGCTTGATAACCCAGCGGATGCTGCCGGACTCGAAATCACCCTCAATGGCCCAACATTGCGCTTTCACCGGGCGACACAAATCGTTCTGGCAGGTGCCGAACTGCCCGCCACCCTGGATGATAGCCCAATCCATTTTTGGCAAATCATTGATATCCCAGCCGGAAGTATCCTGGCGCTCGGCAAGGTCAACGGTGGAGCAAGAGCGTATGTGCTGGTTCGTGGTGGCATCCAATGCCCACTCTATTTGGGTTCCCGCAGCACCTTTACGCTGGGGCAATTTGGTGGTCATGCCGGTCGGGCACTGCGTAGCGGCGATATGCTTGACCTGCCTGCATTATGCCCTGCCCCCGCAGCTAAACTGGAGGCCACGCTGATCCCGCATATTGGTGGCGATAAAGCTGAGACGGTCACCAAAATCGCCGTACTGTACGGTCCCCATGGTGCGCCTGACTTTTTCACTGACGACGATATTGAGCGCTTTTTCGACCACGACTGGGAAGTACACTATAACTCCAGCCGTACCGGCGTACGGCTGATTGGCCCACGGCCTGAATGGGCACGGGCAGATGGCGGCGAAGCAGGCCTGCACCCCTCCAATATCCACGATAACGCCTACGCTTTTGGCACCATCGACTTTACCGGCGATATGCCGGTGATACTTGGCCCTGATGGCCCTTCGCTGGGCGGTTTTGTCTGCCCTGCCACCGTGGTACGCGCCGAGCGCTGGAAGCTTGGCCAGCTTACCGCAGGTGACAAGGTGCGTTTCGTGCCAGTCAGCCTGGACACCGCCCGGGCACTGGAGGAGCACCAGCTTGCCGAGCTGGAGAGCCTGTCTACCCAATGTCTCCCCATAACACCATGCCAAACCCGTGGCACTCCCATTGTGCATCAGGTGAGCACTGAACAGGCAGGGGAAAGAATCGTCTACCGCCGCGCAGGAGATGACTTTCTGTTGATCGAGTTCGGCCCAATGGAACTGGATATCGCGTTACGCTTTCGGGTACACGCCTGGATGCTGTGGTTACGTGAACATTCGTTACCGGGGCTGCGGGAATTAACCCCCGGTATCCGCTCACTCCAAGTGCACTACGAACCGCTGGAGCTGAGCCTTGAGGCCTTACTCGCCCACCTGCAAAAAGCCGAACAGGCTCTGGCCGATGTGGAATCCCTGGAAGTGGAGTCACGCGTGGTACACCTACCGCTCTCCTGGGATGACCCCGCCTGCCAGGAAGCGATTGATAAATACCAGCGCAGCGTGCGTCCCGATGCGCCCTGGTGTCCCAGTAACCTCGACTTTATCCGCCGCATCAACGCCCTGGAGAGTGAGCAGGAAGTACGCGACATCGTATTTAACGCCCGCTATCTGGTGATGGGCCTGGGGGACGTTTATCTGGGCGCGCCGGTCGCCACGCCCCTGGACCCGCAGCAACGGCTGGTCACCACCAAATACAACCCTGCCCGCACCTGGACAGCGGAAAACTCTGTGGGCATTGGCGGCGCTTATCTATGTGTTTACGGTATGGAAGGCCCCGGTGGCTATCAGTTCGTGGGGCGCACTCTACAGATGTGGAACCGCTACCGTGCCACAGCCCATTTTGAGACCCCATGGCTACTACGTTTTTTTGATCAGTTGCGCTTCCACGAAGTCAGCCACGATGAACTACAGCAAATTCGCCGGGACTTCCCCCACGGCCGCTATGACCTCTGCATAGAAACCGCTCGCTTCCGGCTGGCGGACTACCAAGCTGAAGTAGACAAAAACAGCCAGGAGATTGATGCCTTCCGTACCCGTAGGGAAGCGGCTTTTCAAGCTGAAATGGCTGCATGGCGGGCTAACGGCCAATTCACCTTTGAAGACCAGGCACCTGCCTGCACCGAGCTAGAAACACTAAACGATAACGAACTGGGGATTGAAAGCCCGGTCACTGGCAGCTTATGGAAACTACTGGTTAAGGAGGGCGAACAGATAACTGCGGGCCAACCCGTGGCCCTGGTGGAATCCATGAAGATGGAAGTGGAAGTCACCGCTCACTGCGCAGGCCGGATTACCCGGCTGCCGCTAGCCGAAGGCGCAGCGGTGGCACCTGGACAACCGCTGTTAGTGCTCACCAATAATAAAGAGGAGGCAAACGTATGAGTTCCCCTACCCCAGACCAGCGCTTGGCAGATTTCCAGGACATTCCAGTGATTGATATTCACGACCTGCTCCATGGGGACGAGTTGGCGCGCCGAATGGTAGCCAATCAGCTGGGCCGCGCAGCGCGTGATGTTGGTTTCTTTCAAGTGGTGGGCCATGGGATTGATCACGCCCTGCGCGATGGGCTGATCACTCAGGCCAAACGCTTTTTTGCTCAGCCGGAGGCAACCAAAATGGAGCGCTACATCGGCCGCTACTCTCATCACCGGGGCTATGTTCCCCCAGGAGAAGAGTCCCCGGACCCGACCAAACCGGATATGAAAGAGGCTTTCGACCTTGCCTTTGAACTCACCAGCGATGACCCGGATGTCATGGCAGGAACACCCCTGCTCGGCCCCAACCCCTGGCCCGACCTGGATGGCTTCCGCGAGCCTGTCGCCGCCTATTACGATGCTGCTTATCAGTTGGGACGCGCACTGATGGGTGGTTTTTCACTGGCGCTGGGACTTGATGAGCAAAAACTGTTAAGCCACGTTACCAAGCCACCCAGCCAATTGCGGCTGATTCACTACCCGTACAATCCAGATGCCGAAGACGCCCAGGGCATCGGTGCTCATACCGATTACGAATGCTTTACCCTTTTGTTACCCACCGCACCAGGGCTGGAGGTGATGAATGGCAAAGGCGAATGGATTGACGTGCCTTTTCAGGAGGGTGCGCTGATCGTCAATATTGGCGATATGCTGGAAATCTGGAGCAATGGAGAGTTTGTGGCAACCTCCCACCGGGTACGCAAAGTGAAAGAAGAGCGCTACTCGTTCCCACTGTTTTTCGCCTGTGATTACCACACGGTAGTTGAACCACTGACCGAGCTGGTTGCTCGCCATGGACAGGCCAACTACCCCCCGCTGAAATCAGGTGACCACCTATACGCCCAAACCATTCAAACCTTTCGATACCTGCGCGAACGTTTGGCCCACGGCGACATTACTCTGCCTGAAGGTGCCCGCGCAGTGGGTAGCCTTGGGCAGCATGGCAAACGCAAGGAACAACATGATAAGGAACCGAAGGAATGAGTATTCACCTACCGGTGGTTCCTGGTCGCTATCAAGGCGCTTGGCAGCGCACACGGTATGCCGAACCGGCCAGTCCACCTCATCACCGGGCAGACACCACCACGCGGGTGGCTTGGCTACAGGGTAAACAATGGCATGCCGACCTGCGCCTACCTACTAATGGTCCTGATTTTACGGGCATTACCTGCTTAGAGGCATGCGACAGGCATCAGCTTGAGTGGCTGGCAAGCCTCACTGCCTTTGCCGGCATCACCCAGATTGAAGGAAGTGTATGCACCTGGCACCGCTTTCAAGATCTCTGCCCCAGCCTGGAACGGGATGTAGGCCAACTAATTTGGATGGATGACAACATAATAGAGGAGCGACACCCTACCGGATGCTACGTGGAGCATTGGCAGCGGCTTACTCGTCAGCCCGCCAGGGAAGTGATACATACGGATGAGCAGGGGCAACTGCGCTGGCTAGAGATCGGCGATCACGCTATTGCAATTACCCCTCGCCCCCTGGCAGCCAACACCGAAAACCTGTTTCTGCCGCTGGCGGATGCCGCCGACGACACCCTGCGCTGGCGCGCCAGCCTACGGTTCGACTATATGCAGCGCAGCCACGACGGCTGGAACATCCTGCTATCCACGCATCCATGGCGGGTGGGACGCCGAGTTACGGTAGTCAATGAACACAAAATATATTCCGAGATACCACCGAATTGAACAAGGAGCCAACCATGACACTCTCTCTTCCGCTGGATATGACAAGCCTCCACCATGCCTACCGAAAAGGCGAGCTGACCCCTTCTATGTTAATCGACGAACTACTGGCAACCGCTGATACTCAAGACAAAAACCCTGCCTGGATCACCCGCTTAAACCGTGAACAGCTGGCTCCTTACCTACAGCGCCTGGAGGGCGAATCTCCAGAGACGCTACCGCTTTACGGCATCCCCTTTGCGATAAAGGACAATATCGACCTGGCAGGCATTCCCACCACAGCGGGCAGCCCTGCATTTGCCTACACCCCCACGGAACATGCTTTTGTAGTGCAGAAACTCATCGATGCAGGTGCAATCCCCATGGGAAAAACCAATCTGGATCAGTTTGCCACGGGTTTGGTGGGTGAGAGGGCACTGGATATCTACGGTACGCCAGCCAATGCCTTCGACCCAACCCTGGTTCCCGGCGGCTCCAGCAGCGGCTCGGCGGTAGTGACAGCAGCCGGTATGGTCAGCTTTGCGCTGGGCACGGATACCGCTGGTTCAGGCCGTGTACCCGCCTGTTTTCATAACCTTTATGGTGTTAAACCCAGCTTGGGACTGCTCAGCACCCGAGGCGTAGTACCCGCCTGTGCAACGCTGGATACCATTAGTCTGTTTACGATCATCGCCGACGATGCTGCGAAAGTGCTCGACATAACCGCGGCCTATGATGATCAGTGCGCTTGGTCACGGGCGTATAACTTTGCTATACATGGTAAACGCTATGGTCAAGCCCCCTCCGCTTTTCGCTTTGGCGTACCGCTTGAATCCCAGTGGCAGACGGATGCGGCCTATAGCCAAGGCATGTATGCGGCCATTCAGGAACTGGAGGCACTTGGCGGCGAAAAAGTCGAGCTGGACTGCTCACCGCTACTGGCAGCAGCGCGTTTGCTATATGAAGGTCCATGGGTGGCTGAGCGCTACCACGCGATTCGCGAGTTAATGACAAGCAATCCTGATGCAATTCACCCGGTCACCTTCCAAATCACCCAGGGTGGCGCCGCACCGTTAGCCGTGGACGCCTTTGATGCCCGCTATAAACTCGCCAAGTATAAGCGCCAAGCCGATGCGCTGCTTAGCCAGGTGGATGTGATGCTCTCCCCCACCACGGTCACACACCCCAGCAAGGCCGAAGTAGCCGCCGATCCGATTGGCGTCAACTCCCGCCTGGGCACCTGGACCAACTTTATGAACCTGCTCGACTACAGTGCACTTGCGGTGCCAGTTGGCTTTACCGAGCGTGACCTGCCAGTGGGTGTCACGCTGTTTGGGCCAGTATTTGCGGATTTACAGCTACTCTCATTGGCCCGTGCACTTGAGTCGCGCTTGATGTTGCCGTTAGGCGCAACCGGTATCCCTCACCCACCGCTCATGGAGCTCTCCACGCCTTCCCAGGACGGCAGCATAGAACTGGTGGTATGTGGCGCGCATCTCACCGGCCTGCCGCTAAACCATCAGCTTACAGAGCGGGGCGGAGAGCTGGTCAGCACTACCCAGAGTGCACCACACTATAAACTGTTTGCTTTGGCAGGCGGGCCGCCTAAACGCCCGGCGATGTTACGGGATGCAGGCGGCCAATCCATTAAAGTGGAAGTGTGGCGCCTTCCCATCGAAACACTGGGCAGCTTTTTGGCCGGTATTCCCGCTCCGCTGGGTTTAGGCCAAGTAGAGCTTGCCGATGGTAGTTGGAAATGTGGTTTTATCTGTACGGCAGGTGCGCTGAATGAAGGTGGCAAGGCGCAAGATATCACGCAGTTTGGCGGTTGGCGTGAGTGGTTAAAAAGCGCTCAATGAGCCCCCGACCTGCGTTTCGAAAGCCGAGACAATATAACGATGCAAAACCGCAGCAGCGGCACCACACACCAGCGCAAAGGAGCCACAACCCAGCGGTAGCTAAAACGCATAATGAACAGCACTGGTAACAACACTACCAACCAGATAACAAACTGCCCCAGCCATGCTGGCCAACCCAACCACTTCGCCACATTAGCACCCAACGCACTAATCAAGCTGGGGTGTCTGACCACCACAAAAGCGGTCGTGGCAACAGCGCCCACCTTCGCGATACGCGACAAATGGGCGAATCGCCCGCCGCTTATCAAGACGCCCTGGCGTATACCGGCTCGTGCCCCCTGTGCCTCTACCAACCCCACCCGTGAGCCCTGGGCAACGCGACCGGCTCTTAACACTTTAACAGCGCTGGCCATCACCAACAGATCGACGCCTGCCCACCCCATATCACTTGCACCAATCTCATCACCACTGCGCCACTGGCTTTCCAGGCTGCGGATACCACTGGTAAAAAAATCTCCCACCCCCGAGACCACTCGCTCACTTTGCAACCATTTCACGCTACCCTCACTATCGGTGACAAATTGATTGAGCAGTGCATGCCCTTCTGTTTCCAGAAGAACAATGCCCATTTGCCCTCGGCGATAGGGAGACCATTCCATCAGAGGCGGTGCTTCCTCATCTCCCCACCAACGGCTCAACTGCTGGTAGCGTTCGCCAATCCAGTGCTGTGCTCTCAAGGTCGCAATATCATGGTCGCGGAAATAGCTGACAGGTAAAACCGCATCAGCTCCGAAACGCACCAGTACGCGCTGGAATGCAGCAGAGTCTGCATGCTCCCTCAATACACTGCGTGCCATGTCGCCATAGCGCAAAATCGCCAGATGAGCGCTCATCCATAGTGCCTGGTCAGCAGCATAGTGGAGAAAAATAGCGTTGAGTTCCGCAGACTCCTCCCTTAGCGATGTTTCCAGGGCAGGCAATGCACGCTGTGCTTCGAGGCGCACGAGGCGTGACTCAAAGGGTTCACTGGATGCCTGAGCGGCCAATCCACCAGCCAGCACAATGGCGGCAGCCAACATTATCGGCCAAAGACGCATGTTGCACTCTCCAGTTCGACATTCATGATCCATTCACTCAGCGATTCAAAACAACGCCCCACGGTAAAGACAAAGACACTGTAGAAAGGCTACCTCGCTTGGATGAGTCTACTTTATCTGCATGCAAAAAAACCGGCGCACATGGCACCGGTCAAGTCCGAAACAGCATAACAACCGCTAGCAACAACCTCAGGAAAGCGACATCGACAGATACAGCAAAAAAGAGAGGCTCGTACCAATTATTGTAGACATTGCTATCGCCAGGAGTTCCATGGTCATCATGCATATGGGCGCAATAGTCACTGAAATTCCTGTTTAGCAAATTATTAGCCACGTCATGGAGGCCACACACTCACCCTGTCCACTTAGCGCTACAGCCATTTTGTCTACACTGATACGGGAAACGCTTTTAAGCGATACCGCTTGAATAGCTACCCAACTGGAGGAATGGACATGAAAGGATTTCGAACTCCCCTTATTGCCGGGCTGCTGAGTGGCGCTGCGCTGCCCGCCATAGCGCAAGAGTATGTAATTGATGCAGGCACACTCTTTGATGGTAACCAGTTAAGCGAGAATGCTCGCATCGTCGTACAGGATGGCCGTGTGATTGAAGTGGGTACTCGTGAGGAAGTCGATACACCGGAAGGCGCCGAGGTTATCGATTACAGCCAGTACTTCATCATGCCGCAAATGATTGCCGGTCACAGCCATGTTGGAACCGTCCAGGGGATGGAGCATGGCGGTGATGTGTACTCCCGCGAAACCGTTGAACGTGACTTGGCACAGTTTGCCCGATATGGAATTGCTGCGGTTAATGCGTTAGGCATGAATCGCCCGTTGTTTCATGAATTACGTACCGAGATGCGCGGCCCGGATTATGCAGAAGCTGATCTTTATGGGGCAGGCACAGGCCTCGGAGCACCAGATGGCGCACCACCTGCAGACGCAATGAATACCGAAGAGGATCAAGTCAACCGCCCTGGAAGCCCCGAAGAGGCACGAGAAAGTGTACAAGAGATGTCCAACATGGGCGTTGATATGATTAAAGTCTGGATCGATGATATGGGCGATAATGTGCCAAAAATGGCGCCTGACATCTACACAGCGGTGTTTGAGGAAGCAACGGCCCAGGGACTGCTCTCGGCAGCTCACATCCATGATTACGCAGATGCCCGCGCCGCGATTGAGGCAGGCGTCAACGTTATTGCCCATGGCGTTCGCGACCAGGAGATCGACGATGAGCTGATAACGCTGATGGCTGAGAATGGCGTCTGGTATATCCCAACTATCAACATCAATGAATCCAACTACCTCTATGCGGAACACCCAGAGTGGCTGGAAGATGACTTCTTTACCATGGGAGCGAGCCCTGAACTGCAAGAGGCTATCGCAGATGAAGAGTGGCGCGAAAAGGCGCTGGAGGATGTGGATGAAGATCGTCAGGCCGTCGCTGTGAATATCGAAAACCTACGCCGCATTGTCGAACACGGTGGTGTTCGGGTGGTACTGGGCACGGATTCCGGCGCTACAGCAGTGCGTATTCCAGGCTTTGCCGAACACCAGGAGCTAGCCCTGATGGCCGAAGCCGGCATGGACCCACTGGATATTCTTATTGCATCCACATCAGCGGGGGCTGATATGTTGCGTATTGACGACCTTGGCCGCATAGAACCCGGTGCGCGCGCGCAATTTATTGTTATTGATGGTGATCCAAGTGAATCCATTACCGATACCCGCTCGATTGTAGAGGTAATACGCTACTAAGCGGCAGTCATACGCCCCACTATGCAAATCGCCGGGCGATGATGCCCGGCGATGTGCGACTGGATGCACTGAGACATCATCCGGCAGACTGGCTTACGATCACATCTTCACCCTTACACTTACCACAGGAGACTGAGCAGAACAGCACTCTCAACGTCCATCAGTTTTATGGTTTCCGGTATAACCGGCAGTCTCACCCGAAGGCTGGGATGGCTTCGCACCACTCTGAGCAAGCACCGCTTCCATACGGTCTAGCTGTGCTTTCAGCGTATGCACATCACTGCGCAGTGCCTGTAGCTGTGCAGAATCCCCTTCACCGCTATCACGATCCATCTGGGCACTCTCCTTCTGCATCACATCAAGCACAATACCGATCATCATATTTAAGAAAATAAAGGCATTAAGGAAAATGAAAGTTAAAAAGTAAATCCACGCATAAGGGTAAACCTCCATGGTGGGATAAAGCACCGCCGTTGCCCAACTCTCAAAAGTTGCCACCTGGAACAGTGTCAACATGGCCAGTGCGATGTTGCCCCATAGCCCTTCATCCACACTATTAAACAGGAAACTTCCCAGGGCAGCATAGATATAGAAAATGATAAACATCAGTAGCGCGACATAGCCCATTCGGGGAATGGATTTCACTAATGCCACCAGCAGCATCTGTAGCTCAGGTATCATCGACACAAGACGAAGCACCCTGAAAATACGCAGCAACCGTGCCAACAGCACCATTTCCGAATCGTCCATGGGAATCAGACTGGCAGTAACGATCAGGAAGTCGAAAACATTCCAGCCTTTCTTAAAAAAGCTGACTAAATTGCGCTCGGCTGCCATTCTGATCAGAATTTCAATCAGGAAGAATACTGTTACCCCAATATCCAAATAGAGTAACCACTGCTCTATACGGGTAGTTTCCTCATAGGTTTTTGCGCCAATCACCAACGCCGAAAGCACGATGATAGAGATCACAACCCCTTCGAACAGCTTGTTGGAACGCAGTTTTTCGAAGCGGTCTTGCCAGGTATTGAAGGGTTCACTCATGGAATCAGGAGTCTCTAAAACAGGTCAACGGAGCATTTTATACCAAACCACTACCTCGCCATACGAGTGTTACCTTTCCAAATTTCTGCTGTCAGTTGAACAGCAAGATGGCACCTCATCATTACCAATACTGTACAATGATAAAGAATAGCGTCAGACGCGCATGTATGGCTCTGTCAGAGGATAGTAGTGGTTGATACCACTTTCCGGTAAGCTCCTCCCGATTTGCTAGCCTGTTTTGAGGTGAAGATATGTGGAGCCTGCTTAGGCTGTCTGCACTATCACTAACTGCATTAGTGATAACGGGTTGCTCAGACCCCAAAATAGATACCAGTTCAATGCCTGCCGCTGTGGTCTCCGTTGAGAAGGTGCGCGATTCGCTACCTACTTACAAGCGGGACGAATTTGACCAGGCGTTGACTATTATCGCCATGTCGTCATTTAGCGGCATTGATATTCTCAATCCACAGCGAATGAATGCCGCTGAAATTGCCGAAACAGCTAACGCTTATATGCATGGACTCACTGGCGATGAGCTTATCGCGCGGGCAGATGAAATGCTGCGGCAACGCAGGGCACGGGAGCGCGAGCAGGCACTGAGAACACTGACCCGGCTGGAAGAGAAAGAAGCGAATGCCAAACGAGACAGTGAGCAGTTAGCACTCGTCACCGTTGATAAAGCCAACTACTACATCAGTACCAGCCCCTACGGTGCCCCAGAGCCTGTTATTGAACTCACGGTCACCAACAGCACAGAGCAGGCACTATCACAACTGACGATGCGGGGTGTGTTGACCAGCCCAGGCCGTGACGTCCCATGGGTTGATGAAACATTCTATTACATTGTGTCAGGCGGGCTTTCCGCGGGCGAAACAGGCCAGTGGAGTCTGGCACCCAACCGCTTTGGCCCTTGGGGTGATCCGCAGATACCACAAAATGTCACCCTTACACTGACACTCGAAGGGCTGCGTGATAGCGAGGGCAAACCGCTGTGGGATTCGCCACCGCTGACTGAAAATGAAACGGCCCGGCTGGAAGCGCTACGCAAGGACTATGCTGGAATTGCCCGCTCACCGGCGGAGCAAAATGATAGCTAAACGCTCTTCAGTTTTCAGGCGGTGCCCAGGCAACACCGCCTGACTTCTTACATCACGTTAGTCAATTAAATCAATCTGGCGATAGCCGATCAGATAAAGCACCGCATCGATCCCTAACGTGGAAATCGCCTGACGTGCCTGAGCACGCACCAGGGGCTTGGCGCGGAAGGCAATGCCGAGCCCTGCCTTCGACAGCATTTTCAGGTCGTTGGCTCCATCACCTACGGCGATGGCTTGCTCTAAGGTAAAGCCTTCTCGCAGAGCAATTTGTTCCAACAACTCCGCTTTACGCTCCGCATCAACAATCGGCTCTCTGACCTCACCGGTTACTTTGCCGTTCTCGATCACAAGTTCGTTGGCATGGATTTCATCAAAGCCCAGCAGCTCCTGAAGGTGGCGGGCAAAATAAGTAAAGCCTCCCGACAGAATCACCGTGCGATAACCAAAACGCTTTAAATTCACCATTAACCGCTCAACGCCATCCATAAGCGGCAGCTCAGCGGCGATCTCGGCCAATACCGACTCATCCAGACCTGCCAGCTTGCTCATACGCTCGCGAAAGCTCTCCTTAAAGTCCAGCTCTCCGCGCATAGCTCGCTCAGTCACCTCAGCGACTTCATCCCCCACACCGTGGCGGCGGGCCAGCTCATCAATCACCTCCGTTTTGATCAGGGTGGAATCCATATCAAAGCATACTAAACGTCGGTGGCGACGCCAGATGGAGTCTTCCTGAATAGCGATATCCACACCGTGCTGAGCACCCAGGGCAAGTGCCTTTTCACGCAGCGCTTCTATGTTGGCATCTTCACCCCGCAGCCAACACTCAACGCAGGCACCATTGGATGGCGCATCACCTTCCAGTGGCTCCCGGCCGGAAAGGCGATGGATCAACTCCACCGTCAGACCAAACTCAGCGGTCAGCGATCCCACTTCGGCCAGAATGCCCGCTGGTAAACGAGGCGCCAACAGCGTCAGAATTAGCCGCGGCAGGCTCGCCTGCTCACTCCAGCGCTGGTAATCATCACCACTTACGGCAATCGCCTGCACATCAAGTCCCAAGGTATCCCCTGCTTCACTAAGCGCGGCTTCCAAAGCACCATCGTGATCAAGCCCTACCAGCATTTCCAGGGAAAGCATGCCAAAGGTCACGCTTTGATTGATATCCAGAAGTCGTGCCCCACTACTGGCCAGCGCTTTCCCCAGACCAGCCAACTGGCCTGGGCGTGCAACTCCCGTGGCACGCACCAAATAACGTGTCGCCATGCATTACTCCCCTGCCTCTAAACGGTCTACCTTCTGGAAACCACGGGGCAACTTGCTACCTCGTCGGCCTCGTTCACCACGATAATATGCGAGATCTTCCGCCTTCAGCGTCAGCTTGCGCTTGCCAGCATGAATAATCAGTTCGTTGTCTGCGGTTAAAATAGCGATATCTCGCACCAGCTCCTCACGCCGCGCGGCACGAGGGCCAGGTATATCGAGCATTTTATTGCCTTTACCCTTGGCCATCTCTGGCAACTGCGAAAGTGGGAAGAGCAGCAGCCGGCCTTCGTTAGACACGGATGCAACCCAAAGGTCATCCCCTTCCGGCACTTCCACAGGCGGCATTACGCTACACCCCTTGGGTACGCTAAGTACCGCTTTACCTGCTTTATTTTTGCCAGTCAGCGCATCAAGCTGGGCAATAAAGCCATAGCCGCCATCGCTGGCCAATACAAACCGCCGGGTGGGCGGGGCCAGCATCAGTCCGGCCATTTGAGCTCCCGCGGCCACGTTAACGCGGCCAGTCACCGGCTCACCCTGGCCTCTTGCACTGGGCAGGTTATGGGCCGCCAGGGTATAGGCGCGTCCTGTGTCATCCAACAGTACCAGTGGCTGGTTGGTTTTGCCGCGTGCAGCCAGTTGGAAGCGGTCACCCGCTTTATAGGAAAGCCCTTCCGGGTCAATATCATGACCTTTAGCAGCACGAATCCACCCCTTCTCGGACAACACGACGGTAATAGGATCGGCCCCTAGCAGTTCCACTTCACTAAGGGCTTTAGCCTCGGAGCGCTCCACCAGCGGTGAACGGCGCTCGTCACCATGCTCTTTTCCCGCGGCACGAATCTCTTTTTCGATCAGTGTGGTGAGTTTCGCTTCGCTGCCCAGCAGACCTTGCAGATACTTGCGCTCCTTTTCCAGTTCATCCTGCTCACCGCGGATTTTCATCTCTTCCAGTTTGGCAAGATGACGCAGGCGCAGCTCTAAAATAGCCTCGGCCTGTCGCTCGGTGAGGTTAAACGCCGCCATCAGTGCAGGCTTCGGCGCATCCTCCTCGCGAATGATACGTATCACTTCATCGATATTCAGATACGCTGTTAACAAGCCTTCCAGAATATGCAGGCGGTCTTCGACCTTACCCAGGCGATGCTCAAGACGCCGACGCACCGTAGCACGGCGAAAGCGTAACCATTCTCCCAGCATATCCGGCAGCGGCATTACCCGTGGCCGGCCATCCAGCCCGATCACATTCATATTCACCCGCACGTTCTTTTCAAGATCCGTGGTGGCAAACAGGTGCGCCATTAACGCTTCAACATCCACGCGGCTAGAGCGCGGCTCAATGACCAGACGGGTGGGTTCCTCATGGGTCGACTCGTCACGAAGGTCGGCCACCATAGGCAGCTTTTTAGCCTGCATCTGGGCCGCAATCTGCTCCAGCACCTTGGCACCACTGACCTGATAAGGCACGGCAGTAATGACAATATTGGCTTCTTCACGCATATAGCGGGCGCGCAGCTTGACCGAGCCACGACCTGTTTCGTAAAGCTTGCGCAGATCGTCCTTTGGCGTAATGATTTCCGCGTCCGTGGGAAAATCCGGGGCGGGCACAAACTCCATCAGGTCGGTAGTAGTGGCTTGTGGATTACGCAACAGATGGCAGGTGGCTTCCACCACTTCGCTAACATTATGCGGGGGGATATCCGTTGCCATGCCAACTGCAATGCCGGTACCGCCATTAAGCAATACATGGGGTAAGCGGGCAGGCAGCACTACGGGCTCCTGCATGGTGCCATCGAAGTTGGGCGCCCAGTCAACGGTTCCCTGGCCTAACTCACTAAGCAGCACCTCGGCAAACCTGGAGAGTTTGGCTTCGGTATAACGCATGGCAGCAAAGGATTTAGGATCATCAGGACTACCCCAGTTGCCCTGACCGTCCACCAGTGGATAACGGTAGCTAAACGGCTGGGCCATCAGCACCATGGCTTCATAACAGGCACTGTCGCCGTGCGGGTGAAATTTACCCAATACGTCACCAACGGTACGGGCCGACTTTTTGTACTTGGCATTCGCATGAAGCGCCAGTTCACGCATTGCATAGATAATCCGCCGCTGTACGGGCTTCATACCATCGCCAATATTGGGCAGGGCTCGGTCTAAAATGACGTACATCGAGTAGTCGAGGTACGCTTTTTCCGTGTAATCGCGCAGAGATAGACGCTCGACGTCACCCTCCGCTACCTGAATATCCATGTCGATCATATCCTACCTTAACAACAAAACCGCCCCAGGCGGGGCGGCTGATAAGCGGACACGCGGCCACTTAACATGGCTCGCTATGTTAATTGATACCTTTCATTTGATGCATGGGACAGGGCAGCCGTTTGTGTACCGCCCTGGGAGCTACCGTGAAACTCATCCAGCAATCCTTTTAAGCGCTGGGCTTGCAACGACAGTTCATTGGCAGCACTGGCCGCCTGACTGACCAGGCCTGCGTTTTGCTGCGTTACCGTATCCATTTGCGTCACCGCCCGGTTGATCTCGTCAATGCCGTTGGTCTGCTCGCCGGAGGCTTGGCTGATCTCGCTAATACGTGCGGATACCTCTTCAATGGCCACCACAATCTCTTTCATGGCGCTTTCAGCTGATTGCGCATAGCCACTACCTGTAGCGATCTGCTCAGAGACGGCTTTAATCAAGCCATTAATGTTTCTGGCAGAAGCGGCACTGCGCGAAGCCAGCTCACGTACCTCACTTGCCACGACGGCAAAACCTCGGCCGTGCTCACCGGCACGCGCCGCTTCCACCGAAGCATTAAGGGCCAATATATTGGTCTGAAAGGCAATATTCTCAATCACATCAACAATTGAGGAGACCTCAACAGAACTTTCATTAATGGCCGCCATGGATTGGGCCAACTGCGAGACCTGCTCCCCGCCCTGCTTAACCTTTTCCGCCGACTCCTTCACACGCTGATCTGCTTCCAGAGCATTATCGGCATTGCGTTTCACCGTAGCAGCCATTTCTTCCATTGTGGAAGAGGTCTCTTGCAGTGAAGCCGCCTGTTGCTCAGTACGGCTGGAAAGCTCTGTATTTCCTGCCGCAATTTCAGTCGACTCGCTGGCAATGGCATCAGCCACTCCGCGCACATCGCCAAACAAATGTTGCAGTTTATCCGAGTAGCGATTAACCGCACTGCGCAGTTCACCGATTTCATCATCACGATAAATGGTTAGCTCACGGCTGGAACCGCTCTGGCCCAGTTGGTCAATTTGCTCAGTGGTGCCGCGAATCTGTCGCAACAAGATACGCCCACCCCACCAGCCAATTCCAAGCAGCAGTGCCAGCAGTGGTAAAATAAACATCAACAAGTCGCGCGTTAAAGTCCGCGCCAAGGCGGTTACCTGCTCACTGGGGGTTACCAAACCAAGCGTCCAGCCAGTATGTGGCATATCGAAAAAACGCACTGCAGCGGGCTGATCCAAAACGCCCGCACTGCCTACGTTTGCCTGCTCATCACCAGCCTCAACCGCCTCCACCACTGACTGCAGCCAAGGCATACTGCTTACGATATCCCTCAGGCCCTGCATCTCTTCCGAAGCCTGCTCAACACCCGGTAAATCAATCACATTGTGGTCTTTATCCAGCACAAAGGCATAGCCGCCGGTGCTGCCTCCATTTTCCGCTATAAAGGAGGCAACACCATCAAGCTGCATATCAATGGTGGCCACACCAGCAAAGGCGTTATCGATGTAGTAAGGCACACTGCAGGTTACCATCGCGACACCTGTTGTCGGGTCTCGATAAGCGGCAGACCAAACGCACTGCCCAGGCGTAGCATCACGGGCACTGCTGTACCAGGCTTCATCGTGATAAGGGTCAATATTGCTTGCATTGTAGTCATCCAGAAACTCCAGTTCGCCCTGGGCATTGCGAGCCCAGAAGAAGCTAGCGCGCTCGACCCCCGGTGAAAACACGCCGGGTTCAGGCCAAATACCACCGCCCGCAATCGTTGCATTGCCATTATCATCCACCACACTGGGAAAGGCCTGGTGGTAAATCTCCTCTTCACGCGGTAGTGATTCGGCCAAGGCCGCCAAGCTTGATGTATTGCCTTCGACCCTGGCCAGATGGCCATTGAGCGCATTGACGATCGAGTCCCCCGTACGCTCAATCAACGACTGGCTCGCATTGATAACAAGCGGCTGACCTCGCCACGCCATGACGCCATAAATACTGGCCGCCATCAGCAGCATAAGCACGCATGCAGACAACGTTAACTGCCGAGATATAGTGTTAAACAAAGCCTTCTCCCCATGAATGTACGTTCATTACGTTTTTTCGTTTGTGGCCTCTACATTCAACTATCGGCTAGAGTAAGCTTTCCTGTAACAACGCCCTGTTAACGCTTGCCTGCTTTTTGGCTATACCTCGACATCCGCGAGGTTGCCATAATCTTCCAGCCACTTTTTGCGGTCGCTGGCGCGCTTTTTGGCTAGCAGCATATCCATCATTTCCATGGTGCCATCGCCCTCTTCCAGGGTGAGCTGAACCAGACGGCGGGTTTCCACGGCCATGGTGGTTTCCCGCAGTTGCAGCGGGCTCATTTCCCCCAACCCCTTAAAGCGCTGCACATTGGGCGTCCCTCGTTTTTGCGCCATCTGCTTGAGAATGGCGGCTTTTTCGCTCTCGTCCAGGGCATAGTGCACCTCTTTACCCAGGTCAATACGGTAAAGCGGCGGCATGGCGACAAACACGTGCCCGGCATCCACCAGGGCGGGGAAGTGTTTTACAAACAGCGCACATAACAGCGTGGCGATATGCAGGCCGTCTGAATCGGCATCCGCCAGGATGCAGACTTTGTGGTAGCGCAGCTTTTCAAGATCGGCGCTGCCGGGGTCAGCCCCAATGGCCACCGCAATATCGTGCACTTCCTGAGAACCGTAGATATCGTGGGAGTCAACTTCCCAGGTATTCAGAATCTTTCCACGCAGGGGCAAAATGGCCTGGGTTTCCCGGTTACGGGCCTGCTTCGCGCTTCCCCCCGCAGAGTCCCCCTCGACCAGGAACAGCTCGCTTTGGGCCGGGTCCTGCCCAGAGCAGTCTGCCAGCTTGCCCGGCAATGCCGGGCCAGAAGTCACCTTTTTACGGGCCACTTTTTTAGACTTTCTCTGGCGCTGCTGGGCAGCGTTGATCACCAACTCAGCCAATTGCTCAGCCTGCTCAATGTGGTGATTCAGCCATAGCGAAAAAGCATCCTTCACAACCCCGGATACAAAGCCTGCAATGGTACGGGAAGAGAGCCTCTCTTTGGTCTGCCCGGCAAACTGGGGGTCAAGCATCTTCACCGATAGCACAAAGGAGGCACGTTCCCACAAGTCATCCGCAGTTAACTTGATCCCTCTGGGTAACAGGCTGCGGTACTCGCAGAACTCCCTCAGAGCATCCAACAGCCCTGAGCGGAAGCCATTAACGTGAGTTCCCCCCTGGGGGGTGGGAATCAGGTTGACATAGCTTTCCAACAGCGCTTCGCCACCTTCCGGCAGCCACTGAATGGCCCAATCGACACCATGTTCATCATCGCTGAAATGACCAACGAAGGGTTCATGGGGAAGCACTTCATAACCATCGGTCGCTTCGGCCAGGTAGTCGCGCAGCCCATCCGCGTATGCCCATTCGGTTTTGGTACCGTCAGGCTCCACCAGCGTGACTGCCAACCCCGGGCACAATACCGCCTTGGCACGCAGCAGATGCTTTAATTTCGACAGCAATAACCTGGGGCTGTCAAAATAGCTTTCATCGGGCCAGAAGCGTACTAATGTGCCAGTAGCACGTTTGGCAGCTTTACCAATCTCATGCAGCTCTTCAACTTTCTCGCCGTGCTCAAAGGCAATGGCATGCCGAGCCCCGTCCCGGGTGACCTCAACTTCCAAACGCCGGGAGAGTGCATTGACCACCGACACCCCTACGCCGTGCAGTCCGCCCGAAAACCGATAGCTGGATGAAGAGAACTTCCCCCCCGCATGCAGCTTGGTGAGAATCAGCTCGACCCCGGAAACGCCATGTTCGGGATGCAGGTCAATGGGCATTCCTCGACCGTTATCCAGAACTTCAATTGCGCCGTCGCCGTGGAGTACCACGCTAATGGCTGAGGCATGTCCGGCAAGCGCCTCATCAACACTGTTGTCGATGACCTCCTGGGCGAGGTGGTTGGGCCGCGAAGTATCAGTGTACATACCGGGACGCTTACGCACCGGCTCGAGCCCTGACAGGACTTCGATGGAACTCGCGCCGTACTGGGAGGCATCAAACTGAGTCATGTAACGTCGGTTCCTGAAAAATCTTACTCAACAAAATCATACTGGCAGCCGTATTGAATGCTGAACCCCATGATAGGCGGCTGGCAAAGGGTGACAGGATAGCGGAAAAGCAAAAAGCTGTATATCCAGCCATGACATTAGCCACAAGCCATGGCACGCAGCGGGTCATAGAGGAAGCCATATAGCCTCGCCCAGGAGCCCTTTCAGCTATCAAGGTGTCAACTCACTCCTGCTCAGCCGCCCAGAATGCCTCAATCAGCCCACGGCTGGAGGCATCCATACGGGTGATATCCCCTTTGCCATCAATAATCGCCTGGGTGTCGGTGGCAATCTGCTTGCCTAACTCCACCCCCCATTGATCGAAAGGATTAATGTCCCAGATTACCGCTTGCACAAATACTTTATGCTCATACAAGGCGATCAGCGCCCCCAGGGTGGTGGGAGTCAGCTTATCAAGCAGCACCGTGGTGGAAGGCTGGTTCCCCCGATAGCGTTTATGCTCTGGGCGCGGGCCGTCATCGTCAAGCGCATCATCCCCCAACATCAGCACCCGTGACTGGGCAAAACAGTTTGCCAATGCCAAACGGTGCTGGGCTTTCAGATGGCGGCGGGTATCCGGGTCTTCCACCTCATCATAACGTTTTAGTGGCGCGATGAAATCGCACACCACCGGCTGGGTGCCCTGATGGAGCAATTGATAAAAGGCATGCTGTGCATTAGGCCCCAACTGCCCCCAAAGAACAGGGCAAGTCGAGTAACTGACGGCTTGGCCCTGGCGTGTGACTGACTTGCCGTTGGATTCCATCTCCAACTGTTCCAGGTAGGCGGCAAAGTACTCCAGGCGACCGTCATAAGGCAGAATCGAATGGGCGCGTATATCGAGAAAATTGACGTTCCAGATGCCTGCCAACCCTAGCAGCACTGGCAGGTTATCCTCTAATGGCGCATCGCGGAAGTGACAATCCATGGCGTGGGCGCCTGCCAGCAGTTCACGGAAGTTATCCATCCCCACCACCAGTGCTATGGGTAAGCCAATGGTGCCCCACAGGGAATAACGGCCACCCACCCACTCCCAGAACATAAGCTGATGATCGGCGCTAATGCCCCATTCACTCATCTTTTCCGGGCTGGCAGAAACACCGATAAAGTGTTGGCGAATGATCAATTCAGCGCTAACCGCTGTAGCACTGGGCCACTCACTATGCTCCGTCAGGCGACTAAGCAACCAGTCACGGGCAGTGTTGGCATTTGAGAGCGTGTCTATAGTGGTAAACGACTTGGATGACAGCACAAAAATAGTCGTTTCGGGGTTAAAACGGCCCAGATAATCCGCCAGTTGGGAGCCATCCATGGTGGAAGCGAAGTGCACTTCCACTGGATGGATATTCTTCGGCCGATAATCCGCCAGGGCATGGGTCACCATCAACGGCCCTAAATCTGAACCGCCAACACCCAGATTCACCACATGACGAATCGGCTTACCGGTGGCACCGCGCCACTGGCCTGCGTGAAGCCTCTGCACCAGATGCTCCATTTGCGCAAGGCTCTCATGCACCGCGCTGACGATATTCTCCCCCTCCACCTCAAGCGTGGCATCGGCAGGTAACCTTAAAGCCGTATGCAGCGCCGGGCGGTTTTCGCTGACATTCACCCGCTTACCGCTTAATAGCGCTTCAATCGCTCCTGGTACTCCCGCCTCCTCTGCCAGCGCCAACAGATGCTCTAAGGTGTCATCGTCCCAACGCTGTTTGGAAAGGTCTAAGGTGAGCCCGGCTACATGACGGGTAAAGTGTTGCCAACGGCTGGCGTCGTCGCCAAACAGATTTTTTAAATGAACGTTTTTTAGCACCTGAGCATGCTGTTGCAGCGTTTGCCAAGCGGGTAGCGTATCGGGGGTTGTACGTGTTGCTGAAGCCATATGCCCTCTCCTGTGGCGTTTTTCCCTGCGGCAGGAATCTATTACTGATAGGTCTGTTCTGCTCTACCAAGGGCGCGTAAACTACGCATCCTGATTAATAATCCTGGCTTGCCCATGAGTGATGCATCTTACCGCGACGCTATCTTTTCAACACCCCTGGACAAGGTGGCGAGATTCTCCTTCGACGAACAGGTAGTCGCGTGTTTTCCTGATATGATCCGCCGTTCGGTGCCTGGCTACGGACAAATTCTCGGCATGTTGAGCTTAATTGCTCAGCGCCATCTGCGCCATGGCGCCCATGTCTATGACCTGGGTTGTTCGCTGGGAGCTTCTGGTTTAGCCCTTGCTGGCACCCTGCCTGCCGACGCTTTCCGTTATACCGGCGTCGACATCTCCCCGGCGATGGCGGCCCGTGCCAAGCAAACCTTTCATGACGAATGCCCTGACCACGCCATGCAGGTGGAAGAAGCCGACATACGTACTCTGGAGTATGCGCCTTCTGGCATGATCATTCTCAATTTTACGCTGCAGTTCCTGCCCCCCGCCGACCGGGATGCATTATTGAAGCAGCTTTACGAAGCGCTCGAACCGGGCGGTGTACTGATATTGTCAGAAAAAACCATCGACGCCGATGAGCGCGACAACGCCTGGCGCGTTGAACGTTACCATGATTTCAAGCGCGCTAATGGCTATAGCGATTTGGAAATCAGCCAAAAACGTACCGCACTGGAAAACGTTCTGATTCCGGATAGTCTGGATGCTCTGCATAACCGGTTGACCACGGCAGGATTCCCCCGCTCCATGACCTGGTTCCAGTACCTGAACTTTGCCTCGCTGATCGCTTTTAAGGAAGCTTAAAGTGTCACTGTTACCCGACGATCACCGTGTGCTTTATCAAGCGTTTTTAGATCAAGCCACCCTCGATACCTCGCTAACACCCTGGCTGGCCAGGCTACCAAGCCAGCTCGCCCAGGGGCTGGACAAGCAGCGCCATGGCGATCTTTCCGCCTGGGAAAAAGCGGTGGCTAAACTGCCCGCCCTGCCCAAAGAACGAAATGTAAGCCTTACCAGTGACACGGTCACAGTCGATATAGCGCTGAATGATAGCCAGCAACGCCAGTGTTTTAACCTGTTACGCAAACTGGCGCCATGGCGTAAAGGCCCCTTTCGCCTGGGCGGTATTGATATCGATACCGAATGGCGCTCTGACTGGAAGTGGCAGCGTGTAGCGCCTCACTTGGCACCGCTTAAATATCGCAAAGTGCTGGATGTGGGCGGAGGCAGTGGCTACCACGCCTGGCGTATGGCTGGCGAAGGGGCAGCCTTCGTACTGGTCATCGACCCATCACCTCGCTTTTACTGGCAGTTTCAGGCAGTCCGCCATTTTGTTGGCGATGCCGATGGTGGGCACACGCATTTCCTGCCGGTAGGTATTGAAGATGTGCCGGAAAACCTGGGATTTTTCGATACTGTATTTTCCATGGGAGTGCTCTACCACCGCCCTGCTCCACTGGAACATTTGCAGCAACTAAAAAGTGCACTCGCACCGGGTGGGGAACTGGTATTGGAAACATTGGTGGTGGAAGGCGATGCGCAAACCGTCTTTGTACCCGGCGAACGCTATGCTGCCATGCCCAACGTCTATTTTCTGCCATCGTCGCAAGCACTATGCCATTGGCTTAACCGTTGTGGTTTTACCAATGTACGCGTGGTGGATGAGGCAGTCACCACGCTTGATGAGCAGCGCTCAACCGAATGGATGACCTACCAGTCGCTGGCGGACTTCCTTGACCCCAACGACCGCAGCCGCACTATTGAAGGCTATCCAGCGCCACGCAGGGCAGTGATTTTGGCCAATAAGCCAGAGTCCCCCTAAGGATGCCAAAAGCTCGCCAAAGTGAACCTCTCTTTGCCGCCGGGAGCAGTGTGACATAGCCATTGTAGCTGACAGCAGTAATATCCTTACCCAGCAGGCTGCCTTCGTTCACCCCATCCAACAGCAATCCCTCTTCCGGGGTGATATACAGGGCATAGCCCACCACCAACCATCCGACTGATAAAAATTCGGACCCTCCCGGTCACGCTGTTGTATAAATTCCGCACCATCGCAAAGCTGCTGAACGGGGTCGATACCGGCGTAGTCGCCGAAGGGCAGCAGTATTCTGGCCTCAAGGCTCGTCAATACCTCGCCATGTTATAAAGCGATACCCACTAGTAATTTTTGAGGGCTGGTGGTTCCGGTAAGCCATCTCTTCCGGCTGCTTGTCATGCAAACCGTAGGCGAACAGCAACCCCACAGGTTCAGGCAGTTCAGGAGGCGCCTCTTCCCTTGTCCACTGATACCAACGGTTAGCGAGTGGCGAGTGATGGCGAAGCGTTGCCCGAGCATGCAAATAGGTATTTCTGTCTGGTGAGCGTTCCCGTCGGCGTATATCCTGTGCTTCTTTATCTATCTCTTCGAGCCAGTCCCAGGTTTGTTTGAGTGAGGCCACCGCCGCATCAATCTCAGCACGTTCTGCCGCTTGAAGCGACCACTCTTCTTGAGCGCCTGAAACAGCTGCCACTAGCGAACCCAGGGTGCGATGGTAGTAGCGGTTGGGCAAAGCATCTTCGCGCGCTTCCAGAGCGGCCAGGGTATCCTGGTAGTCACGATAGCGCTGTGCCAGCCAAGCCAGATAAATCAGGGTGTGTATGCGGAAGTTCTCATCCGTAGGGCGTTGTTGAGCACTGGTATGGCGTTGGTAGTAACGCGCCAAGGCAGGTAATGAGTAGCCTTCGATTTCATCGTTAAGCGCAAACAGTTGGGCAGTAAGCTCGTCCTGCTCCTTAAGTGTATCCAATGGTGGAAAGGGTACCCCAGCGATCGTGGCACGGCGATACATACGGTGCAGCGCCGCACGCGAAAGTTCGGCACTGGCTTTCTGTTCATCGGCTTTCAGCCCACCGCCAATATCTTCACTAATGCCTGGGCACAGCTCTTCATGCCACTGTGAATGTTGTCCTCCCAGTGGACGGCAACGGCGATAAAAACGGCGCTCATGGGCGGCGATCAAATGCAGTGCCCGTTGGCAGCCTGGGTGGAGCTCCCCGCCATCATCCAGCACTGGCGTTAACGGGTGAAACCAATCCAGCGGCCCCATTTCCGCATGGGTACGATCCACACAGTCCAACAAGCCTACGAATACTACCTCCACATTGCTACCCTGATAAATAAAGCGCTCCTCATCCTGGTCGCACACTTCATCCAGTAGCCGTCGCACAAACGCCTTCGCCATCGCAGCCCCAAAATCAAAGCCAAAGATAGAGACACGTATTTTGGCCAGCGGTAGCTCACTGTTTTGCTTAACATCTGCGACACTGTTTTGGAAATCGCGCACAGCGGAGGAAATACGGGTGTGGCTGCCGCTCATCAACAGGTTAGCGGCAATGGAGGTGTCGCGAATAGGCGCAATGGCTTCAATGCCCGTGCGAACGGCGGCATCCCTGGCCTGCTTCACCCAGTTCCAGGGCTGTGTGATCGATACCTTGAACGAGCGACCAAAAACATCGTACCAGCGCCCTGAGCCACCACCGGAGGCAACGTCCATTGCTGCATCCATGGCACTAGAGCGCAGCTGCCCTTCACCTGTCCCGACTGCTTCGCTAGGCACGCGGTGCGTAGCACCTACCACATCATCTGTTAAGCTGGAATCAAAAGGTGTGCCTAGGCCAGAGTAGTAGTGCCTATAAAACTTATGAGAAATCGTTCCTTGCGCCCGTTCAGGGTAAGCGCTAAATAAACGGCCAATATTGCTTACATTTCCACTCTGTATGTCTTGCTCAAGATTTCTGCTAATGCCATCAAAAAAGAAGCCAACGTCCAGAATTTGGCTGCAATTAGTCCCTCCTCTATCCTCACCAGCAGTCGTAGCGTTAGATGCATTCAATGCTTGAAGACACTCTAATGTACTTTGGTCAATCATTTTGCATCTCCTCTCGTTGTTTCTCAGCTAGAGGAGATTGCAGGTCTGGACTCCAAGCAAGCTCGACTTGATTTTCTGGTAGGAAATGAACGTGCAAATACTGATCTTCTCGGCTATAGGGTGGCATGGGCACTGTCATGCTATGTCTTTCTTCCTCCACTCCCTGACGCTTCTGCTCACCCGTCATACTTAGTATCCAAACTACCTCAACAGAATCCCCTTTAAAGGACCAGCAGCAGGTAGTTCCACCTCCCGTATACAAGCCGCCAGTGTAAGCAGATAGATTCCCCCCCCAGTTTCCATCAACCCAAAAGCTATAAATTGGTCGATCTATATAGCTATGGCCCATCAAGGAGCCACTCTTTGATGTATTAAAAAGCATATTCCACGCTATCCAAACAACCAGAGTAGCGGCCAACAGCACTTGAAGCCAAACCGGTATCAGACGCATATAACGGCTAATTGCCCAGCGAACTAACATGGCAAATAATTCCTTTTCGTCATAATAACTCCATTAACATTGCTCTGTTACTCAACGCGGAGCCGCTCAGAGAGTGGAGACTGCAAGTCTGGGCTCCAAGCAAGCTCGACTTGATTTTCTGGTAGGAAATGAACGTGCAAATACTGATCTTCTCGGCTATGGGGTGGCATGGGCACTGTCATGCTATGTCTTTCTTCCTCCAGACCAGCCTCGATATCTTCAGGAGTGACATCTAGAATCCACACTACTTCAACAGAATCCCCTTTAAAGGACCAGCAGCAGGTAGTTCCACCTCCCGTATACAAGCCGCCAGTGTAAGCAGATAGATTACCCCCCCAGTTCCCATCAACCCAAAAGCTATAAATTGGTCGATCTATATAGCTATGGCCCATCAAGGAGCCACTCTTAGATGTATTAAAAAGCATACTCCAAGCCAGCCATAGAATGGCCATGGCGGCCAATAACACCTGAAGCCAAACCGGTATTAAGCGCATGTAACGGCTAATTGCCCAGCGAACTAACATTCTTCAGCCTGTTGGTACGTAGTTATCAATAAGTCAGCCAGTGTGGCCTCGCTGTTAGCAGCGCGCTGTAAAAGCGTTTGCATCTCTTCGGTGGCCCAGGCATCTTTTCCCTGGCTTAACTGTATGTAGACATAGGTGCGGCGGTCGGCAGTGGTGGTTAAACCGTGACTGTCAGCTTGCATAAGCGCCTTGGCGACATGACGGGGCCGTTCACAACAACATATTCCTTCGAATAAAGACGGTGAAGAATCGACTAGCTCGGCAGTTAACTGCATAACCTCCGGCTCACCGTGCAGGGAGTGCCAGCGAGCGTCATCGACGATCAGCTGCCACGCAGTGCCCTGTGCCAGTGGCGCTTTCCCTTCCAGCGCTGCCCAGCCTGATGTTTCGTCTCGGTACCACCAGCGGTTCACCCCTGCGAACAGCACGTTTGCTGGATTATCAAGCGCATCCTTATGCAGTTGTGTAATCACATCAGGAAGGTAAAAGCGTAGGAGAGAGTGCTGCTTCTGAGGGTTTTCCACCACCATGGCTGGGGCCAGATGGCTAGCCAGTTCAGTACCTGCCAGTGGACTTTCGATCCAGCCTTGCAAGGCACAGGCGATGCCGTCAAGCATTAGCAGTTTATCAAGCCTGTCTTGTCTAAGACCTAGCACCCAAGGGCCTTCGCGCTGCAAATGGGGCTGGCTGTCATCTTTCATCAGCGGCCAGTAGTGGCTGTCTTTAACCAGCTCACTGAACAGCGTTGTTCGTGCGGTCACGGGTAAGAGAGCCAGCTCGATCAAGGCATAGCGCTCTATTTCAGGTGATTGTGTTGATGAGGAACCTTGCCATGGGGGAAGAGTATCGGCTGTCATGATTGCTCTCCTGGTATTGCACTCTGGCCTTCAGCTAATGCTTTCAGCCAACACCCTTCGCATACGTCTGGCAGTTTTAGGTTGGCCGTCAGAAGGGCACCTTGCGAGAGCGGATCAACCCGCTCATGCACCTCCGCCGCCACATGCCCCGGTAGTAGCGGGCCTTCCACCGCCTGCCCGGTGCCATTGCCTGGGCGGCCGCCTGCGTTAACGCGTACCTTGGGGCCTACCAGGGTGATGCCGCCGCCATCCAGCTTGATGAAACTGCCCCCGGCATTCAGGGTGAGTTCATTACTCGCTTCCAGCACGACTTTGTGGCCCGCTTTTATGTGTAGCTCTCGGCCACTTTCGCTTAGCCAGGCTTGGCCCGCTTTGATATGCAGCGAGCCTTGCACGTTGAAGTGCTGCTGGCCTTTGGTGTGGTCGAAGCGGTTACCATGCACGGTGTGGTGGTCGTCGTTATCGATCTCGCTGATGCGGTCGTTGTTAACCCGCAAGAAACTGTCGTGGCGAATCTCTTCGCTGCGGTCGTTAAGGGTGAGCAGGTCGAGGTCTTTCTGGGCGTGGAGCCAGATCTGTTCTTTCCCGGCCTCATCTTCAAAGCGCAGTTCGTTAAAACCCTTGGCCTTGTGGCTCTGGGTGCGGAGGGTCGTGCGGGTTTTGTGTTGCGGCAGCGGATACGGCGGGGTATTGACGGCGTTGTAGACCCGACCGGTGATCAGCGGTTGGTCCGGGTCACCTTCGAGGAAGGAAACAATCGTTTCACTCCCAATGCGCGGGATGGCGATACTGCCGTAACCGCCGCCCGCCCAGCCTTGGGCGACCCGCACCCAGCAACTCGCGTCTTTTCCAGTGGCTGCGCCGCTAGCCCCGGCGGTATCCGGCTTGGCGTAGCGGTCCCAGGGGAACCGCGCCTTAACCCGGCCATGCTCGTCGCAGTGAATCTCTTCGCCCTCGGGGCCGACCACAAAGGCGACCTGGGGGCCATCGACCCGGGGTTTGGGGGTGGGGGTGGCCCGCCAGGGGGTATCGCCGGGAATCAGCGTGATCTGGTTGTGATAGCGGGTCATGGCTTCCGAACCTGCCCGCCCCTACAGGTTGGCATCGCCTTGCAGCTCATTACCCAGAGCGAAGCCATCCTCTTCCAGCGCCTGGGGTTGTTCACCGTGGTGAAGAACGCTAATCGCCTGCCAGTCGCGGTTAAGGCGGGCGGTGTCGTGGTCGGTGAGGGTGAAGCGTGTACCGGGGGCGAGTTCGGGCAGGTCGCTTTCTGCTTGCGCCGTCACCGCATCGCGGCGTAAGTGCTCCAGGCGAATACGGGTAAAGGGTTTACCCGAGGCGTCCTGCTTGTAGCGACCGGGGTAGTCGTAGTGTTCGTAATCGTCTCGCTGGCCGTGCTGTTCAACATCGCGGCCCTGGTGTTCGTGTAACTGGGCATAGCCAGGGTGTTTAAAGCTGTAGTCTTTGAGCGTGGCCG
>NZ_JALPZO010000156.1 GCF_023507745.1 Vreelandella olivaria
ACCCTCAACGCAGGTGGCAGCTTTCTGAAAATCGACCCCAGCGGGGTCACCCTGGTTGGCCCACAGGTCAAAATCAACTCCGGCGGCAGCCCCGGCAGTGGTCGCGGGCAGGCGGCACAGGCACCGCTTTTCTCACGCAATGTTCAGGCCGAACATCACAAGGCTATTCTGCCGGTGTTTCCTAGCTCGTCACAGCATCTAAAGCTAGTTGCTAAAGAAGGGAAATTACTCAGTGCTCAATGTTATCAGCAGGCTGATGGGAGCTGCCCTTTAGCTTCATGCCCCTGCAAATAAAAAGGTGTTGCAATGAGTGAGTTACCAGTATTAGAGATGCTAAATAAACAAGAAGAAAAGTCGGTATTCATACTGTTGGATGGAGCTGTCTTTCCAGCGATGCAATGTGTATATGACTATGAAGTATCACCTCAGGTTTCACCGATATATTATGGAACTCGGCACGAGGCGTCGCTAGATGTAAGCCCATGTTTATATAAGCCTGGCGCTAAAAGTAAGGTGTGGTATTGTGAGAGTTATTGGCGAAAGAATGGAGTGGTTTTTGTAAGCGCATACTCCTATTTTGAAGTGCTTGAGTACCTAAAAAGCTTGATAAGCATACGCCTTCCTAATGATCAGCTAGCCTATTGGAGATTTTATTCTCCAGAATGGTTTTCAATGTTAATGAATACCTTTAGCAGTGATGAGTTGTCAAATTTCTCTGGACCGATAAGTCAATGGGCGGTCTACAGTGGCGGTGGTTGGGAAATATACAACCATGACGGTCATGGTTTGTTCGAAAAAGATAAAGAAGAGGGATGGTTTCAGCTGTCTCAAGACTGCATGGAAAAAATGAAATATGTAAAAAAAGAAGAGTTTTATACTCGTGTGGAAGCACAGCTAGGTAATCATATAAGTCAAGATGGTTTTGAGAAAATTTGTAGAATGGATGTTAAAGATATTGTTGGTAAGGCTGAAAGGTTGGGTTTTAAAACTAATTCAGAGTTGGAATGGTTCGTTATTACGCACTATAAATACCCTGAGTTAATGGAGAGAGATGCTGTAAAGAAATTAGTTGAAAATGTTGAGCTCGCAGCACTTGAACGGCAGTTTAAAGTTGAAGAGGTTATGTGGGGAGTCAAGGGGAAAGGAGATCAGTAATGGGCTACACAGTGCAAAGTGGTGATACATTAAGCGGAATAGCTAGAGAAAAGGCGGTATCAATTTCTTCTATCATGGAGCTAAACCCTTCTCTACAGAACCCGAACCAACTACAAGCGGGCATGGAGTTAATACTTCCAGAAACTAGTGAAATACATGATAGCAGCTGTCCAGAAGATATTGTCGCTGATAGCCCTTGCGTGGAGCAAGAAGAAGTCGAGCCAGGGTTCTATATCGTAGAGCGGCCACAAACCGTTGAAGAGCTGAAAGAGCATTTGTTTTCAAGCAATTTCAGTAGCGATGTGGACGCTATGCTTGAACGCTTAAATCCGCAGTTGGATGGCGGCGTCGTTCCAGGACAAGTGATTGTGCTAAGCGACCCTAGAAGCATGCAATGTACGCGAGAAGAAAGTCTTCTCATGCAGATCGCTAGCGATGTTAATGCTATCACTGCTGAGTTGACCCATGAAGAGGCCCAGCTCACGGTTGACTACTATAACTTATTAGGTGCAGCAACTGGTGGGGCTGGGGCAGCTATTGGTAATACCGCCGCTGGAATAAAAAATTATACTCGGCAGGTTGAGGCAAAACTAAGACAGTTAGAAGCGCTTTACCAGCGTACCTATGAGCGAACAGGCAGGCTTAATAGCCCGGAGTTTTATGCTAGGCGACAGGTTTTGTTTCGTGAACTTGATACCTTACTTGATCGCGTAACACGTATGGGATTGGGTATACCCGAGCATCCTAATTTACGTCATGCGCTTGGGGTGACGACAAAAACGACAGTGCACCATTGGCGACAGGCAGGGTCAGCGGCTTCGGGAATACCAGGTTATGCAGATAACTACGCGGGTGTTGCCCGAGCAAGCCAGTGGCTAGGGCGTGCTGGTTATGTAGGGATAGGGTTCAGTGCTGTATCAGCATACTCAAACACAGTGGAAGCCTGTACCTTAGGGCGTGAAGAAGAGTGTCAAAGGACTCGAATTAGAGAAGGGGTCAGTTTTGGTGGCGGGGTGCTAGGTGGGGCAATAGCGGGTGGTGCTGCTGGTTCTGTCGCTGGGGGAATTTGCTTGGCGTTGGGCGTTCCCACTGGCGGTTTAGCGACGCTTGCCTGTGGAGTCGTAGTGGTCGGTGGGGCTGGGTACGGTGGTGGAGCAGTAGGTGGAAAACTAGGTGAGTTAGGTGGAGAATCGTTGGGCGAGCTTATATACGGTAATTGAAATGAATGAATTTAATTTACTACTGGGTTTGTTTGTGGTTTTTGTAATAGCTGTTGGTGTTTTTTCACTTGTCATATGGGGGGGGATGTTGCTTTTTTATATGGAAAAGATAGACCAGTATTTTGATAGCCCCGATTTTCTTCATAGAGGCGTTAAAGGTTTATGGCCTTGGGAAATGGGACGGGCGGCAAGTTATGGCGTGTTTATATTGTTCCACAATTCAAGGTTTGTGCGTAAAAAACTTCCATATGCCCGTGAAAACATCAATATTGATGAACTGCCTAAAAAGATAAAATTTATGGTGTTGTTTCCGATGTATACATGTATTCCTGCTGCTTTGTTTATATTGGCTGGAGGATCGTTTTTATATATAAATAAATGGTTCTTTTGATTCTGTAAAGTGTTTTTACAAAGCTGATTAATTTAAGTTTAAGTGTTATAAGGTTTAATGTTTAACTAGGGGCGCCCCCGCCGCGCAGTGGCGGTTACTGCTACTCAAGTTCGCCGGGCCGGTCGGCTGGTTTGTCGCCGCCAGTACGCTGCTCTTGGTGATGGGTGACCTGTTGGCCAATCGGTTTTCGTTAAGC
>NZ_JALPZO010000157.1 GCF_023507745.1 Vreelandella olivaria
AGCTTGTGCCATGGGTAAATACCCAGTAGCCCAGTAACACCACGCCCAGCGTGATGGTGTAGCGCCACTTCATTTACGGAATCTCGCGCCGATAGAGTGAGTAGCCCGCCACGCGCCAGCGTTCGCCCGTGCGGGTATCGTAGTAGCCCCCTTGGGCACTACGACCTTCATCTTCGATTTTCCAGCTCCCACCCCCGTCGTAGCTCACCGCGGTAACGTCACTACCCAACGGACTAGATTCGTCGACACCGTCAAACAGAAGGCCCTCTTCCGGTGTCAGGTGCAGCGCGTAGCCCTTCAGCTCGGGCGGAAACTCATGCAACTGCTCCAAGGTATCACTGTTCCAGCTCCATACGGCGCTAGGTCGAGGCGCTTCTCGTTCCTCCGTGGCAAGAGAAAAGTAGGGCGCCCCCTGAGTGGTCAACACGAACACCATCCCTTCGGTATTGGCGGCGATATCCATCACGGTATGGCCGGGGATGGTGAAGGTCTGTTGGGAGATATCCTCTCCCCAGGGCAGAGCATGGATTCGACTGGTATTGGCAGCGTGATCATAGAAAGCCATGCGCAGCACGTTGTCTTCCCCTAGCGCCACAAGATCGAACTGCTCACGGGGATTTTCGGGATTGCGAGCACCTTCGGGTACCGGCAACTCATCCCAATGCTCGCCACCGTCCCTTGTGCGCCAGACCCTCGGCCCCCAGCCGATCAGATAGCCGCGCTGGGGATCGAGAAAGCGCAGAAAGGTAATGTTCTGGTCTTCGGGCCAGCGGAGTTTTTCCCACTCTTGGCCTTGATCGGTGGACTTGAAAAGTTGAGTAAGCTGAGGAAGATAACGCTGCCCAGGAAGACGCTCCTGGGTCCGGTCCGTCCAGCCTGTAGCCAGATAGATAGTATTTCTGTTTGGCGATAGCCACCAATCAGCTTGTTGGGCCGGCTCCTCGAAGCGCGTGGAAACTCCACTATTCAACTGGCCAGCGAGAATGCGCACTGCACGGCGATTGGCTCTTTGGTGCACATCATTCATCCATTCTTCAGAAAACTCAGCTTTGGAATTAGGATCATCAAGCTGCTCCTGAGTCATTGGCTTAAACGTTAGCTCCGGCTTAACCAGCTTCATGGAGATGACACTTTCACCATGAACGCGAAAATCTCCCGCCCCATAAGGCTTGTCATCCGTCATAAAATCGTTGCTAACTCTGCTCCACATCTTATTGTCTCCCAAGCCATAGCCCACAATCAGTGCGACCACCCCCGCTAAAATTAATCCTCGCCATAACCATCGCATAAATTTATCTCACCTAGCGGAGGTGTCGCATCAATGAGCGCAGAGCATTTTCCACGGCATCGCCGACATCCCGGACCATATTGGCAGCATCATTCGCCATGTCTACAAGCACCTCTCCGGTAATTTCGGCTGCATCTAGCAGAATCCCTTTTGGACCTTTTTCACCATATACTTCCGCACCGCTTCCGATGGCCTGCCTCCATGTTTCACCATCTAGCCATTCCTCGATATTAGGTTGGCCGCCTATCTTAGCTAGGTCATCCAGGCGTAAATCCGCCAGCCCTGCATCCAGATACGCCGGAACATGGGTGTTGAAAGCAAACGTTTTGAAAGTAGTATTGTCGACCTCCAACTCATACTGGGCAACGTTCATAGCTACGCTTCGATTAGGGTAGCGTTGGCTATTCACCTCAATCTGATCGCCACGCATATTATCATCAAGACCATCTTCTATATTCACTTGAAGAAGACGCCGCGCCTGCCTTAGCCACAATTGCCCCCCCATACTCAACCTTGAATTTAATTTGGCACCATAAGTTGAGCAGTAGTAATAGCCATAGCCCACATAATATTCTGGGGGAGCATGACCACAACCGACATGACGCACCATGAAGTTGGCGTGCCTAGACCAATCCTCATCAGTACTTTCTGGCATAATGAGTTGATCACGCCTTCTCAGCAAACGTCTAAAGACACCTTCGTCATCGAACGGATCCCAACCTTCAGCCCACGACCTGACGTATTCCCAGGTAGTAACGCCAGTCTTTTCTATATATTCCTCGTGCAGTGGCCGGTAGTAGTATTCGCATCGCCCGAGAATGTTTTGGGTAGCAGGAGGCACTTCCTTGTCACAGATATGTAGGTTAACGGCGACAGGTTGTGTATCGTCGGTGGGGGTATAGGCCGCATCAGCGGCGCCCAGAACATCATTCGCAGCCACGCTCAGTCTCCTAAAATATCAATATGCAAACGACCAGGTACCTCACTTTCTGTCAGCCCGGTTTCACCCAGTTCATTCGTTCGCCCCTCTTTAACAATCTTGCCCTGTGCATCAGTAATGCGGTAACGCACATTGGCAGCGGGTATCTGTGTACCACCCCACATGGCGATAAAGGACTGGTTGTAGCTCCCCATACCACTTTCACCACCGCGAGGTCGTAAAGGTTCTAGCACTGCTTGCCCGCTGCCCACGCCAGGGCGGCCGCCGGAGTTGATCCTGACTTGTGGGCCCACGATAGTAATGCCACTGGGGTCGAGCTTGACGAAGCTACCGCCTGCTTTAAGGGTGATCTCTGCCCCGGCCTCAATCACCGTGTTACTCCTGGAGACCTGATGCACTTCCTCTGGGCGTGGAGCCAGATCTGCTCTTCCCCCGCTTCATCTTCAAAGCGCAGTTCGTTAAAACCATCGGCCTTATGGCTCTGGGTGCGGAGGGTCGTGCGGGTTTTGTGTTCGGGTAAGGCATAGGGGGGCGTATTAACGGCGTTGTAGACCCGCCCGGTGATCAGTGGTTGGTCCGGGTCACCTTCGAGGAAGGAAACAA
>NZ_JALPZO010000158.1 GCF_023507745.1 Vreelandella olivaria
TTGAGGCCGGGGCAGAGATCACCCTTAAAGCGGGCGGTAGCTTCGTCAAGCTCGACCCCAGTGGCATTACTATCGTGGGGCCTCAGGTCAGAATCAACTCCGGCGGCCGCCCTGGCGTGGGCAGCGGGCAAGCCGCCGCCACGGCCTTACTACCCGGTGAGGAGAGTGGCAGCACTACCCCTGGCTTGCTGGAGATGGCCTCCTCCTCGTTATTTGCCTCCCTGGGGGAGCAGGTGCTGGAGATGGCAGACCCATCGATACTCGATGGGCTCGCGGATATGTGTAGTGCCTGTCAGCCGAGTGTAGGCAACCCGGTCAACCCCGTCCTGGGCGCCAAACTGCTGCCCGCTGAAACCGATATTGCCTTACCGGCCCCCAAGCCCTTTGTCTTCACACGGGGCTATTTATCCCGCAATGCGCAGGTAGGTGTGCTGGGTCAGGGGTGGTCGGTACCCGGCACCTCACTCACACTGACCGTCAGTGAACAGCAGTGCGCGCTACGGGACGCCCAGGGGCGTACCCTGCGGTTCGGGGCGCTTGCACCGGGGCAGGAACGTTTTTCCCCCACCGAGCAACTCTGGATACGGCGGGGCGGCACGTCAGAGGCCACACCGTCACGCCGGTGGCAAGCCCTGGATGAGCCGGCGCGCCTTGATGACAGCGTCATTACGCTTTATGACGGCACCCACTACTACCTCTTTACCGCGGACGACGCCCCTCTCTGGCGCCTCCGCCAGGAACGGGACCGCAACGGCTATACCACCACCTACCACTGGGAGGGTGGCTTGCTGGTACGCGTCGAGGACAGCGCCGGTCGCCACTACCAGTGGGAGTATGAGTTAGTAACCCCCGCCACCGAGGCAGACCGTGGGGTGCGTTTGGTGGGGATTCGACTGGTTCAGGACCCGGAGGGGAACCCCAGCGACCAACGGTTAGTGCAGTATCGCTATACCCCTGAGGGCGACCTGCACGAGGTGCGCCACCAGGATGGACAGGTTGTACGAGAATTTGAGTGGCAGGACCACCTCCTCATCGCCCACCGGATACCGGGCGGAGCAGAGACCCGCTACACCTGGGATCACCACGCACCCACAGGGCGGGTCATCCAGCAGCAGGACAGCGGCGGTCTCGCGCGCACCTACCACTATCACGAAGACCACACCCAGGTGGTGGACAGTCTGGGCCGGGAAGAGCGCTACTACTTTACCGGCAGCGGCCCCGGGTTACGCTGGATCGGCCAGGTACGCGCCGATGGCTCGCGCATTGAGTACCGCTACGACCGCGCCGGACGCCTGTGTGCCACCGTTGACCCACTTGACCGTGAGACACGCCTGGAACGCGATGACCACGGTCAGGTAATCGCCCAGGTCGCACCGGACGGCACCCGCTGGGCCATCGAACGGGATGCTGGCCTACCAGTGACTCTCGACGGCCCTGAAGGGCAGCGCTGGCAGATCCAGCGCAACGACCTGGGGCATCCCGTACAGATCACCGGGCCAGCAGGCACCACCTACATCGCCTATGAGGATGTGCAGCTACCCGACCGCCCCACCACCCTCACCGATGCGGGCGGCGCCACCCACCAGCGCGAGTGGAACGCCCTGGGCCAGCTCATGACCGACACCGACTGCTCCCAGCAGCGCACCACCTACGCCTACGACTCACACGGGCATCTGGCCAGCGTGACCAACGCCCTGGGCGAGACCACCCGCACGACCCACGATGAACAGGGTCGCCGTCTCGCCACCCAATTACCCGACGGACAGTATTGGCATCACCACTACGACCTCCAGGGACGGCTGGTCGAACTCGAAGGCCCAGAGGGCTTCCGGCAGCAGTTCTTCTTTGATCAACACGGCCGCCCGGCACAGCGCATTGAAGCCGATGGTAGCCAGCAGCACACCACCTACGATGATGCCGGACGACTGAGCAAACTGACCCTGGGTAACGGAGCTGTCTACCGCTTTGGCTATGACGCCATGGACCGCCTGGCCAGTGAGACCGGCCCCGATGGCCGTGAACAACACTATCACTACGACGAAGCCGGCCAACTGATCGAGCGAGTGGAGGCCAACCGCACAGGCCCCGACGGCCAGCCCCTCACCACCCGCTACGACTACGACGCCCTGGGCCGTCTCACGGCCCGCCACCTCCCCGCCACCGCGCATGCCCCGGCCAGCACCGAACACTACCGCTGGGGTGCCCACGGGCAGCTGATCGGCGCCACCAACGACCACAGCACAGTGGCGTTGGCTTACGACCACGCCCTGCGGTTGAGCGGTGAACAGCAGCAGCATAAGGGCATGGAGAACAAGGGCTGGACATGGCAGCACCAGCACACCCTGACCGCCACCGGCGCCCCCCAGGTCAGCCAGTTCGGAGAACTGCCAACGCTCAACTGGCACACCTACGGCAGTGGCCACCTGCATGGCCTAAGCGCCCCCGACCTGGACCTGGAGATCGCCCTGGAACCCGATGCCCTGCACCGGGAAACCCAACGCCGTTTCCGCCTGGGCACCCACGCCCCAACCCGACCGCTCCTCCTGGAGCGCGGCTACACAGCCCTGGGGCAAC
>NZ_JALPZO010000159.1 GCF_023507745.1 Vreelandella olivaria
GGATCAAGGCTGACCGCCAGACAGACTCCAGCCGCACCGCTTCCGATTGACCCACCAACAGTACGCCCCACCAGTTTTCCATACTCGACATATTGGATACGCTGGCACTCTTCCTCGCGCCCTGTGGCACATGCCTCGGCGATAGTGTCACGGGTCGCGTAGGTGTCCAGCCCAACCCCTACGGCACTGCCGATACTGGTAAGTCGGGAGGCCAGTCCGAGCCTGGCCACCACCTTGGCGACACCATACCCGATGCCTAGAAAAACAGCACAAGGGTTCCACCTGTGAGAAGATAGATTCCGGTCAGAATGAACAAGGGGGCATATAGCCATATCAGTAGGGACTCTAGACGTTTGGGCGGCGAGTTGGCAATAATTAGCTCCAGTTCACGAGCGTAGCGCCGCTGCCCATAACGAGTACGTAACTTGAGCAGCAGCAGAGCGTATTCGATCATTCTCCAGAGAGAGAAAGGCAATCCTGTCAAATGGTAGAACGGCCTCTCAGTCATGCAGCCCACGCCATAGTAACGATCTGCTTCATAAATCTTGAATAAAGACACCACCGCAGCGATGACTAATAACGGAAGTGCAATAACGAGGGCAGTCATTCCGACTATTAATAAGGCTAATTTAGTCATCTCCACTAGTGCTCTCACTATTATTAATGGAGTTGAATAATTCCGATCCAAACTTTCTCCCCACTTGGTCTCCAACTCTTTCGGCAGCGACAACACTACCGCCAAATGCCACGAAGCTACAAGCTACAGCCCCTTTGGGTGTTATCCGAAGCCCTATACAAAGCCGCGTGGCCGGCCCCGACAGTGCTGCTCCAACGGCAGGACCACCAATTGCAGTGGTTAGGGTACGGCCTGTTAACGCTGCATACTCAATGACCTGGGCCTCCCTGCATTCACGCTCACGACCTGTAGTACAGGCTTGCTCAACTTTTCCTCGTGTATCTTGAAGATCAAGACCAACACCAACCACCGAGGCAGCCGAGGTAAGCGCTGTCACCGCCGAGATGCGGTTGATCGCCTCTGAGACGCTCGGTATCTCGAACTGGCGGAAGCCTTGCGTTGCGGTGCGCAGGCTATGCACCGCCTGACTCGCCTCAACGCCGATTCTACGCTTTAGCGCCTCGCCGGTCGCTGGCAGGTTCAGCGGGAGGCGCAACCAGGCGGGTACCTTACCAAACACCAAACAACACACCTGCGAAATATATGGCCGCCGCAAAAATGCCACATAGCATCCACGAGGTGTAGAGCCATACCAGCAGACGTCTTAGTCTCACAGGTGCCTGGTCGATCAGCTCCGGCTTGCCTTTCATATAAAAACACTGCATAAACCGGCTTTTCCTGAATAATATGTTAAAGCCATATCCAGTCATTCTCCATAAGGAAAAGGGCAGTCCCTTGAGATATAGCTGTTCAGGAGACTCCCACGCTCCAAAATAGCGGTCCGCCTCATCGATCTTGAAAAGCGCGACAATGCTGGCGATAAATAATAACGCCAAGCCAAGCAGACCGAAGATACCAGTACCAAACCCTACAATGTTTTCAGCGATTGTCATTGTTATTATCGCCATGTAGTGTTCGATAGAAGAATAACCCTACCTGCTCACCAGCCGGTTCCAGTGCCTTGGCACCCCCATAGGCACCCGCTCCTGCGGCCACCATGCCACATATCACTTTACCGCCGGGATTAAGACTGACCGCCAGACATACGCTACTGCGAGCAGCAGCACCGCCTCCGATTGCCCCACCAAAAGTACGCCCCGTGAGCCTGCCATACTCGACATACTGGATACGCTGGCACTCTTCCTCGCGCCCTGTGGCGCAGGCTTCGGCGATAGTGTCACGGGTCGCGTAGGTATCCAGCCCAACCCCCACGGCGCTGCCGATACTGGTGAGTTTGGCGGCCAGCCCCACGCGCGTTATCGCTTCGGACATTGTGGGTATCTCGAACTGGCGGAAACCTTGCGTCGCGGTGCGCAGGCCGTGCACCGCCTGACTCGCCTCAACGCCGATTCTGCGCTTTAGCGCCTCGCCGGTCGCTGGCAGGTTCAGCGGGCGGCGCAGCCAAGCGGGCACGGAGGAGTCGATACGCCGGAACGCGGCCTCGCGCAGGGCGTGAAACTGTTCCCGTGTCTGGCCTATCGCTGGGTCCAGCGTGCGCTGGTAGAGATTGACCAGATTATCGAGTTCCATCTGCGCCTTGCTGAACAGGTTCT
>NZ_JALPZO010000160.1 GCF_023507745.1 Vreelandella olivaria
ACCGCCACCGCTACTACGACCCACAGCAGGGGCGCTATATCAGCCAGGACCCGATTGGGTTGAATGGCGGTACCAACCTATATGGTTATGTGACCAATCCAACCGGGATGGTGGATCCGTTGGGGTTGAGCCCAATAACAACAGGCGTCAGAGGCGCTCTAGCCGTAGAAAAAGCAAGAAATACAGCCTGGTGTATTGGTCAGGATGTTGCCTTAAGAAGTAGCAGGTCGCAGTTACCGGATATTCTTAATGAAGAAATGGATGCAGCTAGACAAAGTAAGGTTAGCGGCATTAGGCAATGCATGCGTGAAAAAGAGTATCGCTCCATGATGAGTTTGCCTGAGGAGGCATCAATAGGCGAGTTAAATGCATGTAAAGAGGGTGTGGAAAGCGAGTATTCCAATAGGGTTCGGGAAATAACTCAAAGAGATGCTATTCGTCACTCGAGTATTAATAGTAGTTTAAATGAAATAGTTGAAAGGTGCATTGACCCCTCAATTGGTGACTTGGAAATCCCAGAACACTCACCACGTAGAAGATAACGCAGCTGTTATTAAATAGGAAAAATGATGAGTCCCATAAAAAATGTTATAGCAACTGCTCCACATTATATTTTTATAGTTAGTGCATCTGCACTAATGTTAACACCAACCTCCAGCATCGCGGATTCTGGCATATTTCAGGCTAACTTGGAACGAACCGGTGTGTATAATGACATGGGGCCAGAGAACAGCCCGGAGCTAGTTTGGAAGTTTGACACAAACTCACCTGTATTAAGCACACCATTAATTAACGAAGAATCAGTTTATGTTAGTGACTTTGAGGGTGGAGTCTATGCTTTAGATAAAAAGCTAGGCGAGGTTAAATGGAATCATGAAATGGGAGGCAGAGCAAGTTTTCAGATATCCTTAAGCACGGACTCTCTATTAGTTGGACGGCACCCCTTCAGAGAAGATGATGAAAGCTATTTACTTGCAATGGATATAGAAAGTGGTGAAGAACTATGGAGGTATTGGGACAATGATCTTTCGGCTCTGGATTCACCAACTGTCTATAGAGAAAGTATATTTCTAACCTCCATGCATGATTACCTTTATGCACTAGAACTAGAAAATGGACGAGAGAAATGGAAGTTTCCTATTCAAGGTGGCACTAGACAGCCTTTACTTTCCAGCAACATACTTTATTTTCAGGATAACACCCAAGCTATTTACGCTCTATCACCAGACTCTGGGGACCTATTATGGAGCTATATTCCAGAGAGCAGTATCGAAAACTCATTTAGCACCCCGGCCATAGATAACTGTTGCATTTACGCTATGATGCTAGCAGAAGAAAGTGGCAGTATTATTATACTGGATAAATACACTGGGGAGCTAAGAACAGAGTTTCCTATTCAGTTTAGAAGCAACTCTTCCATAAGCCTTCTTGATGGCATTGCATTCTTTGGTGACGATGGAGAGGGCCATGAAAATGCTCACGGCTATATGAATGCCATGGATATTGAAAGTGGGGAATTGATCTGGAGATTTGAAACAGGAGGCTTTGTGAGGGGAGCAGCATCTATTTCTGGAAATACCGTTTATTTTGGCAGCGGGGATCATCATCTATATGCGGTTGACCGCTATACAGGTGAATTAAAATGGCGTTACGAAACGGGCGGGCCAGTCACTTCAACCCCAGCCATAGTCGATGGTCGCATCTATTTTGGTAGCATTGATGGTCATGTGTATGTGTTGGAATAGCCGCAATAATGTAGCAGGCATAAATAACAGCATCATCTAAAATGTTGCTTACTAAGGTGACTGATCAAACTGGAAGGCCCCAAGGGTTTCAGAAGCAGTGCCTCTTTAATGAGCGCCGCCGTTCAACGCAACGGATTGAGGCCGACGGCAGCCAGCCGCACACTCTGACCGCCACCGGTCTGGACCTGGAAATCGCCCTGGAACCCGATGCCCTGCACCGGGAAACCCAACGCCGTTTCCGCCTGGGCACCCACGCCCCAACCCGACCGCTCCTCCTGGAGCGCGGCTACACAGCCCTGGGGCAAC
>NZ_JALPZO010000161.1 GCF_023507745.1 Vreelandella olivaria
GATCGTCAGCCAGGGCGATCTGACCCTGGCGGCCCGGGATATCGTCCTCGATGGCGCCACCACCAGTGGCGAATCCATCGCCCTGGATGCCGATCACCTGAGCCACCGCCAGGGCGAGATGCTGCAGGTCGGCGACGATAAGGACTTGGTGCTTTCCGTCCGGCAATCGCTGGACAATACCGGCGGGCAGATTGCCAGCAATGCCGGCCTCGATATCATTGCCGGTGAACTGACCAATACCGCTGGCACCCTGCAGGCCTTGGGCGATCTCTACCTGAATGCTGGCAGCCTGAACAATCGCCAGGGTGAACTCGTCGCCGGTGATGCCCTGGCCCTGGTTGCTACGGGAGATATCGACAATACCCAGGGGCAGTGGCGGGCGGAGCGTATCGATGTCACCGCCACTGCCCTCAATAACACTGATGGCCTGATCAGCGCCGCCAGCGACGAGCTGCGCGTGCGAACGGATGAGCTCGATAACACCTCGGGCCGCCTGGAAGCCACGGGTGACCTGTCCCTCGATATCGCCGAGACGCTGATCAACGACGACGGCGAGATCATCCACGCCGGTGACGGAGAGGCGAATATCGCTGCCACACGCCTGGAGGGTAGCGATGGCTTAATCGTCAGCCAGGGCGATCTGACCCTGGCGGCCAGGGATATCGTCCTCGATGGGGCGACCACCAGTGCGGAACGCATCATGGTGGATGCCGAGCGCCTGAGCCACCACCAGGGCGAGATGCTGCATACCGGTGACGACCGAGACTTGAGTCTCACCATAGGGCAGTCGCTGGACAACACCGAGGGCCTTATCGCTAGCAATATCGGACTTGATATCACGGTCCCGGAACTGATCAACACTGGTGGTACCTTGCAGGCGCTGGGCGATCTCTCGCTCAACGCCGAGAGCTTGACCAATCGCCAGGGCGAACTGATCGCTGGCGATGCCCTGGCCGTGGCGGTCTCGGGGGATATCGACAATACCCAGGGGCAATGGCTGGCGGAGCGAATAAACGTCAGCGCTGCTGGTCTGAATAACAGCGATGGCCTGATCAGCGCCGCCAGCGGCGAACTGCGCGTGCAAGCGGATGACCTCGAGAACACTTCGGGTCGGCTGGAAGCCACGGGCGATCTGACCCTTGACGTTGCCGAGTCCCTGACCAACCAGGACGGCGAGATCATCCATGCCGGTGACGGCGACGCCCGCATCGTTGCTACTCGCCTGGAAGGCCGCGATGGCCTGATCATCAGCCAGGGCGACCTGACCCTGGCGGCCCGGGATATCGTCCTCGACGGCGCGACCACCAGTGCAGAACGCATCATGGTGGATGCCGAGCGCCTGAGCCATCGCCAGGGCGAGATGCTGCATACCGGTGACAACCGCGATCTGATCCTCGTGATCCAGCAGTCGCTGGATAATATCGAGGGCCTGATCGCTAGTAATACCGGTCTTGAGATCTCCACTCAGAAGTTGACCAATACCGCCGGCACTTTGCAGGCACGGGATAATGTCCGGCTGGATATTGGTGACTTGGATAATTGGCAAGGCGAACTGATCGCTGGCGATGCCTTGGTCCTGGCGGCCTCGGGGGATATCGACAATACCCAGGGGCAGTGGCTGGCGGAGCGTATCGACGTCACCGCCACTGCCCTCAATAACACTGATGGCCTGATCAGCGCCGCCGGCGGCGACCTTGATCTCGAAGCGGACGAACTCGATAACACCTCGGGCCGCCTGGAAGCCACGGGTGACCTGTCCCTCGATATCGCCGAGACGCTGGTCAACGGCGACGGCGAGATCATCCACGCCGGTGACGGAGAGGCGAATATCGCTGCCACACGCCTGGAGGGTAGCGATGGCCTAATCGTCAGCCAGGGCGACCTGACCCTGACGGCACGGGATATCGTCCTCGACAGCGCCACCACCAGCGCCGAGTCCCTCGCCCTGACTGCCGATCACCTTAGCCATCGCCAGGGCGAGATGCTGCACACCGGCGGGGGCAGTGACCTGACGCTGACAATAGCGCAGTCGCTGGACAATAC
>NZ_JALPZO010000162.1 GCF_023507745.1 Vreelandella olivaria
AAGGCACCTTGATGTACGGGAATTCCGTACAAGTATACGGCAAAAGCCCTAACAAGGCCAAGCACGGCGACGGCTTTTTCGTTTCGGCTTTGCCTTCACTACAAAGCCGCGCGTGTTGGCGGCGTTATGTGCAAGCAACGAATCAGGAGATATAGAATGGAATATTTCAGAGCACGTCTTATTGGATCCTTGCTGTCGATAGTAGCTGCGATGACTCTAATCGGCTGTGATGCTCCAAATGACGTTCCGGCATCTAATAATGCTTCAGAGCCAGAGAATGTCGCCGAAAATGAACCAATCTCACACCCACCCGAGGGCTATTCAGTATCAGTTTCTGGTCAGAACTTGAACGATGGTCAAGTCCACCTTGAATTGAGGACAAACATTCCCGGTACAATCGAACTGATGGCTAGTATTAGCCTGGCTGATCAAGCTCCAGATGATACTTGGATTGGAAAAAATGAGCGCGTACGACTGGTGAATGGAACAGGACAGGCAACATTCGATGTAAGTGATCTACCAACTGGACAATACGAGGTAGAGGCGAGCTTTTATCCTCGTTGGGGATTTCAGGATGAAGAATCTAGGTCATCTGGTGTGAATGAAAGCTTGGAGCATAGCCACCCGATTTCACTAAAGGGCTCTGGTGAGTCATCCGAGCTAGTGGCTCAACGCAATGAAGATCAACAGTGGGTAATTGAGAATGTCATTATGGGTTCAGAATGGGATCCTAGCTTTTGGAGAAATCGTTTTGGTGAATGGGAAGAATTTCCAGTAACAACCAGGAATCCAGACATTATCTCAAACTACTACTTTGAATCCCTGGATATGACATTGATTGTAAACACCCTAAAAGATGAGGTGGTAGTTTGGAGAATGGGCCGAGATGGTCTCTGATCATGTATCGCACATAACAATCGCAAGCAATTCGGCCCTTCGGGCCCGGACGTCGCTTCGCTCCGCCGTTGTTGCGGGCGTTATGTGCTAGGGAGTAAATAATGGCCAGCTCTGGATCTGACTACGAGAAGCTTACACAAGAAATTTATCAGGCCCTCTCGGAAGCTGACGGAGTGGAGAATATTGACATCCAGCATGATGTAAAGCTGGAAGGTCGCTCTGGGTGCAAGCATCAGATAGATGTCTACTGGGAGTTCAATATACTCGGCGAAAAACATCGTGTAGCTGTCGAATGCAAGGACTATAAATCTGAGGTGTCTATCGGCAGACTGAGAGATTTCTTCGGGGTTTTGCACGATCTAGGCAATGTCAAGGGGGTGTTTGTTACTAAGGTTGGATATCAAAGTGGCGCAAAAAGATATGCCGATTACTATGATATATCTTTAAAGGAGCTTCGGTTCCCGACAGCAAGTGACTGGGAAGGTCGGGTTAAAGATATTGTTATAAATATCACTGCAATAACACCGAGCATAAAGAAGAGGGAGCCAATTTGTGACAATGAATGGATTATAAAATATGGGGGGTTTTCGGAGGGAGAGAAGATATCGGCTGGGGGTTATGCGGACCAGCTAAAAATATATGATTCTGAGGGGTGCGAGATCACTAGCTTCCATGAAATGGATAGCAAGCTCCCTCACGATTGGAAGCCAGAGGTAGACAAGGAGCATACATACGAATTTGATGACGCCTACATCCATACGGATAATGGGAAAAGACTAAAAATAACGGGCGTAAAATACCAATATGATATTTTGAGCGGTACGGATCAATCCGTAACCGAAGGTGAATTAATTGCTAAGGCGATACTTAAGGATGTGCAGTCAGGAGGCATCCACTTTTATGATAAGAACGGCAATATCCGTCCGAAGCGCACATAACCAATGGCTCCACCGGACAGGTTTTCGCTGCGCTCAAACCCGCCGTTGAGCCAGGCGTTGAGCCTGTAGAAAAACCCCGCTGACGGCTAAGTTTTGGTAGGATCGAGAAAACAGACGAGGAGTGGTCAGCATGCCGCGCTTCAAGCCTTATAACCACGATCAAAATGCCATGGTGGTGTC
>NZ_JALPZO010000163.1 GCF_023507745.1 Vreelandella olivaria
GCTAGTCGTCATAGCCGACTTGATGCCGCCGAGCTACTGGATCGCGACGCCTCCCTGACTATCTGGCAGGATGGCGAGCCCCTGCGCCGGATCCACGGCATGATCAGTGAGTTTGCCCAGGGGGATCGTGGGCACCGGCGTACCTTCTACTCGGTCGTTGTGCGCCCAGCCCTATGGCGCCTTTCCTTACGGCATAACTCGCGGATCTTTCAGGCATTATCGCCCCTTGATATTATCCGTACGCTGTGCAAAGAACGGGGTATCCGCGATGTGGTGTTTGACGTCACCCGAGAACCCGCCAATCGAGAGTACTGTGTTCAATATCGCGAGACGGATTTAGCCTTTATTGAACGGCTCGCGGCTGAAGAGGGATTGAGCTATTACCATCGCTTTGACGCTGACGCCCATCGGCTTATCTTTACCGATGCCCCCGATACACTGGTAATGCTGGGGGAACGCACCTACCACAGTCGTGCGGGTGGCACCGCCCCTCATCGGCATGTACGCAAGCTGCGCCAAACAGCCCGCGTGGCCAGCTCCTCGGCCACGCTCAAAGACTACACCTTTAAGAACCCTCGCTACGCACAATTACACGAGCACCAGGGGCGCGATGTTGAACAGCACGGGCAACGTGCCGACTATGAGCATTACGACTACCCTGGTCGCTATAAGCAGGATGCCTCGGGTAAACCGTTTACCCGTATTCGCCTGGAGCACTTACGCCGCGATGCGGTGACGGCTCAAGCAGAAAGTGACCTGCCAGAACTCAGCCCCGGCGTTCGCTTTATGCTGACGGACCACGACGTCGACAGCCTTAACCGTGACTGGCAACTCATTGAAGTGATCCACTACGGTGAACAGCCCCAGGCGCTGGAAGAAGACAGCATCTCCAGTAGCGATACCGCCGGTATGACCCGCTACCACAACACGGTCACCCTGGGGCCGGGCGATACCCCATGGCGGGCCACACCCAACCCCAAGCCCCGTGTAGACGGCCCTCAGATAGCCCAGGTAGTGGGCCCCGCCGGAGAAGAAATTCACTGTGATGAATATGGCCGGGTCAAAGTACAGTTCCCCTGGGACCGCTACGCCAGTTCTGATGACACCGCGAGTTGTTGGGTACGGGTATCTCAAGGCTGGGCAGGGGCAGGATACGGCAGTATCGCCATTCCCCGTATTGGCCAGGAGGTAGTGGTTTCATGTTTGGAAGGGGACCCTGATCAACCGCTGATTACCGGGCGCACTTACCACGCCGTCAATACGCCGCCCTACTTACTACCTGAGCACAAAACCCGCACTGGGATTAAAACCCAGACCCACCAGGGTGAAGGCTTCAACGAACTGTGCTTTGAAGACAAAGCCGGCGAAGAGTTTATCTACCTGCATGCCCAGAAAAACCTGGAGCTGCATGTGCAAAACTCCCGCCAAAAACGCGTCGAATTCGACGACACCGCCACCATCGGCAACAACTCCTACCTGGCCGTCGCCAACGACCGCGTTGAAACCATTGATGGCAATCGCGATATCACGGTTCACACCAACCACACTGAACAAATCGATGGCGAGCGTGGGTTAAAGGTCGGGGGGAGCTATCGAGCCCATGCCAACGGCGATATCACCTTGAAAGCTGATGGCGAACTGATTCTCGACGCCAGCAAAATCACGCTGGTTGCGGGTGGTTCAGCACTGGTGGTTTCAGGCGGCAGCGTGGATGTTACGCCGGTATTGAACGTAGGTTCAGCCTCACCCAGTGCAGCGGCGCTACCGCCCGTTCCCTCCGTGCTGGAAGCCGCCGCAGGGGAAGGCAGCCCCTTCGTTTCCCACTGCCCGTTGGAAGAGGGATAATCCATGGTCGTGCCCGACTACTGGGTCGCCCGCTGCCATGTGATGGCCCACTCACCGAGCACCCGGCGCTGGGAAGAGGACGCCGACGAAGCCGTGACCGTCGTCGCCGTACTGGCAGAGAGCGAGGCC
>NZ_JALPZO010000164.1 GCF_023507745.1 Vreelandella olivaria
TGATCACCACCATGGCATTTTGATCGTGGTTATAAGGCTTGAAGCGCGGCATGCTGACCACTCCTCGTCTGTTTTCTCGATCCTACCAAAACTTAGCCGTCAGCGGGGTTTTTCTACAGGCTCAACGAACAACCATAATCATGGTATTACAGTGCTTAAGCCAACAACTACAAACTTATAACCTAAAAACCAAAAAGCCGATGTGCTATTAAACACATCGGCGAAACGATCTTTAAAATCACGAAACCGTTAAGAAACCTAATACTCAATTAAAAGTGATAGCGGGCTCCAACAGCATAGTAAACATCTTCTTCAACATCATTGACAGCATCGCGATTGGCATCATTCAACTCGACAAACATATCGAAGTTAGTTGTCAGTCTATAATGAGCCGCTGCGGCCCAGGCATTACGATCACTATCGGTACTATCTAGATCAATGTTGTAGTAGTCCACATGGAAGCGCCATGAATCAATAGCATAGGATGCCCCCAATCCCACCTTGTCGAAGCCACCCCCAAACTCATCGCTGTCACTGCGCGTTTCATAACCAAGACGAGCAGACAAGGCATCATTGATCGCAAAGGTGGCGGTGCCTCCAAAGCGAACTTTTCCATTACCACCTCCGCGTACCGTGTCTTCCACATAGCCAAGTGCAAGGCGCACCGGACCTGTCGCGTAAACCGCACCCCCCTGAGTGGCAATGACATTGCCCTCGCTGGATTGCTGCGCTTCGGTCAAACCACGTTCGGAGAAGTGCTTGGCGGCGAAAACAGCCTGAAAACCATCAATATTCGGTGAAATATAGCCCAATGAATCGCCACGCGCCTGTAGACCACCACCGGCAAACTCGTAACCACGTTCCACATAGACATCAAACGGCGTGGTCACGTAATTATCAAAGAAGCTATCGAAATTACCCGCCATGAAGGTACCGTATTGCTGACTTTGCAACCCGAGATAGCTGGTACGCACTTCATCGAAACCGGGGCTACTGCGCTCGTCACCACGAAAACGCCACTCAACACGCGCGATACCGCGTAAGTCGCTATTGATTTGGTGACCCGCCGTAATACGCAGACGCGAACCGAAATTACGGAACTCTTCGCTATTATCAACGCCATTTTTGACGCCTCCCCCTTCTATCCCCATAGCAATACGGCCATAGATATCCAGGGTAGTGCCATCCTGATCATACACCATGGCTGCCTGAGCCGCAGATACACCCAATAAACCACTAATCGCTAGAGCAAGTATCGTTTTTTTAAACATGTTTGTTCCCATTGAATATTGGAAGTGCTTTTACATCACTTTCGATTTGGCTGCCCACCAGAATCCAATGCTTTCACCAGCACCATATGGCATTTCAAACCACCATATTTAACCCTGGTATTCACGATAACCCTGTGAGCAGCCGTCACATTAAATGAGATATGTTGCACTCTTCTTAAAGTTTTATTTTTCTATGAAAAATCACACGATGGACGAAAAAATAAAAAGAGGTTCAACTTATACCGGGCTATTAATGAAGAAATAGTGGCGTGCACTGCATCAGCCACCTTTCATCGCTTATTCATCTGTTTGACGCATCAGTGTCACTATCAAAGCCCAACCTATAACTAAATATGATGAAGGGAAGAATCGCGCATGCGACTCTGTATCGTCAGTGAGACATGGTCACCCGATATTAACGGCGTTGCTCATACCCTGAGCAGGCTATGTCGCGAGCTGCACCGGCAGAGCGTTGCAGTGGATGTGATACGCCCTCACCCCCAGGTTCCTGGCCAGACAGCAGGGGTGCTTGAAGAACTTTATGTGCAACGCCTCCCCCTACCCGGCTATGCGGATGTTCAAGTTGGGCTGGCAAGCCCTGGAAAATTGCGTCGTTTTTGGCGCCAGCACCGGCCTGATGTTGTCTATCTGGCTACCCAGGGCCCGCTAGGCTGGGCGGCACGGCAAGCAGCGCGGCAGCTCGCCATCCCACTGGTAGCAGGCTGGCATACCAATTTTGACCACTATTGCCATGACTACGGTGTGCCATGGCTATCATCGGCGACCCGCCGCTACCTTCGCTACTTCCATAACGGCTGTTCGTTAACGCTGGTACCCACTCAGCTTCAGGCCAGGGCGCTTCACCAACAAGGCATCCACAACGTTCACATCCTGTCTCGCGGTATCGATGGTGATCGTTTTTCCCCCGTGCACCGGGATAACACGCTGCGCCAACAATGGGGTGTGACAGAGCACCAACCGGTTGCGCTCTATGTAGGACGTTTAGCACCTGAGAAAAATCTGGCACTACTCCAGGAAACACTTGAGGCCATGCGCGACGTTCGCCCCGATATGGCCCAGGTGATAGTGGGCGACGGCCCTGGCCGCACACAGCTGCAAAAAGCACTGCCAAATGCCTGCTTTACAGGATTTGTGGATAAACAAGCTCTGGCATGCCACTACGCCAGCGCTGATCTCTTTGTCTTTCCTTCCCTCTCGGAAACCTGGGGCAATGTGGTTACAGAAGCGATGGCAAGCGGGTTAGCAGTCATCGCCTACCATCACGCGGCCAGCGCTGAACTCATCCAAAGCGGCATTAACGGCCTGACCATTCCACCAGGCGACAGCCGCGCCTTTCAGCAGGCGGCAGTTGAACTATGCCAACACCCTGCTGATTACGCACGGTTTGGCCGTGTTGCCCGCTTGCGAGCCCTGGAACAGAGCTGGTCAGGCATCGCTGAACAGCTTATGCACTACCTATATCAAGCCCAGGAGGCCTATCATGCGCCCACGTCCACTTGCCGTATTCGATCGTCTTGACCTGTTAGAGTGGCGATTTTGCCAGCGCATCACGCTGCTTAGTCTTTACCGTCCCTGGCGTCTAACCCTGCAGGCAGCCAGCCGGTTAGGAGATTGGCCAATATGGGTGCTTTTAATCGTCGCACAGCCCTGGTTACAGCCCAATTACGGGTGGCGGATGGTGCAATATACCGCGATAGCGCTTATCGCCATCATCGTCTATCGATTGCTGAAGCGACGTCTTTGCCGCGAGCGACCCTTTATAACCTATCGCAATGGCGTCCACTGCGGTGAACCCGCTCGGGATCGTTATAGCTTTCCCAGTGGCCATACCATGCATGCGGTCATGTTCAGTGTATTAGTAGCGGCGCATACCCCCTGGTTACTGCCTGTTGTGCTACCGCTTGCGTTGCTGATCGCTATTTCCCGGGTGGGTCTTGGGCTTCACTATGTCAGCGATGTGCTAGCAGGAGGCGTGCTGGGTTATGGCTTCGCACTCCTCAGTATTTATTGGATGGGCTGAACAGGAGCGTTTACCAGCGCAGGATTAATAGCACTTACACTGATTCGGCACTACCTTTACATTATTCCAGCGTGTTTTTATCAATGCTGATCGGGTTGCACTCAGCAACTGCAATTCATCAAGGAGTGATGAGATGTCCATGACAGTGGGTGAGCTATTTATTGCGCTTGTCATCATCGCACTGGTCTTGCTGATCAGTAATGCATTACGGTTATGGCTCCCCTGGCTGCGACGCCTCTTTCTGCCCAGCTCTGTCATCGGCGGGCTTTTGTTACTCTTTCTTGGGCCCGATATTATTGGGCGGCTACTACCAACGCTTTTTGAAGACAGCCCTGGGTTGTTTCCCGCCTATGTGCAGGAGAGCTGGTCGGCATTGCCAGGATTATTAATCAACGTCGTCTTTGCTGCCCTGTTTATCGGTAAGGCGATTCCAGGCTTACGCACCATTTGGCTGCGGGCAGGGCCGCAGGTGGTGGTTGGGCAAACCATGGCATGGGGACAGTATGTAGTGGGTCTTACGCTCGCGTTATTGGTGTTAGTGCCAATTTTTAATATGAACCCGATGGTGGGTGCCCTGATTGAGATTGGCTTTGAAGGGGGTCATGGTACAGCTGCAGGCATGGCAGATACCTTTGCCGACCTGGGCTTTGAAGAGGGTGCCGACCTCGCCTTGGGGCTTGCTACAGTGGGTATTGTTTCTGGAGTATTGATCGGCACGGTAATGATCAATATCGCGGCACGCCGTGGCGTGGTCGCACCGAGCAATGAAGACGATGTCCCCGATGAAACCATGCGGGATGAAGAGCGCCCTTCGACCGAGGAGTTTAGTGAATTTAAAAAGGACCTGGTTCAAGAAGCGGGCACCACTGACCCACTTAGTCTTCATATTGGCCTGGTGGGAATCGCCATTGTCATAGGCTGGCTACTCCTTTCAGGCTTACAGTGGATCGAGCAGGTCATCTGGGCACGCAACGATGGTTTGGAAATTCTTGCCCACGTACCGCTGTTCCCCATGGCCATGATTGGCGGGGTGATTGTCCAGCTATGTGTAATGCGTTTTCGCTTGGAGCGTCATGTATCCACCAGAACGATGTCGCGCATTGCGGGCACTGCGCTTGACTTTACGATTGTGGCGGCGCTTGCCACGCTGTCACTCACAACACTGGGCGACTACTTTATCCCCTTCCTGCTGCTCTCTCTGGCGGGTATTGCCTGGGGCTTATTTGTGCTAATTGTGATTGCCCCAAGGGTGATTCCCGAAAACTGGTTTGAACGTGGTATTGGCGATTTTGGCCAGTCAATGGGGGTAACTGTTACGGGCTTGTTGTTAATGAGAATGGCAGACCCCAAAAACAAATCAGGTGCGCTGGAAAGCTTTGGGTATAAACAATTAATGTTTGAACCCATTGTTGGCGGTGGTCTTTTCACTGCCGCGGCACTGCCGCTGATTGCCGAATTCGGCCCTGTAGCCGTACTCATTTTTACTGGCCTGCTGACCGTTGGCTGGCTGGCGTTTGGGCTACTCTACTTCGGACGCATGGTACCGGAACGGGGCAGGGGAAGGTGGCATCAGCGCTAGCCCTCGGTAGCGTTCCTTAACGATAAACGCCCACAATAGCGGGCGTTTATCTGATTTAAATGATTGGCTTATGTATCAGGGGGCATATCGTCACGCTCTTCTATAGCGGCCATAAATGACGTTCTGAACATCATATATAACCCAACACCCGAAAAACCGAGAAACAACACGAACATGCATAACATCAATACCATTGCCATAGTGCTTGTCCCTGAAGAGTGCGGTTGCTGCGTTGACGTCTTCTAACCGCTAAAATTTGGTTTACACGAAAGGATAGACCAAAATTCCATGCTCAGCTTTACAAAAGCGGCACATCACCACCATGTATAATTTTATTCATACTAATATCAATCACTTATGAGACAGCCATTAACGCAAAAAAACCACCTCGCATAAACGAGATGGTTATTTCGCACCGCTGCCACTCCCTGGCCCGGATGACCAACGCTTCCTTGCATTGATAGGCGTGAGCAGGCTAAGTGTCCTTTTACATCCTTTTTGTCTTAATAGGCTCCATGCCTTCCATTACAGCCTGTCAGCCTGCTCACACTTTTTACAATAGGTTGGAGAGCCTGCTGTACTGATCCTTACCAGCCTTTACCAGTATGTTGCAGCAAACAGGCCAACAACAAATAAATCGAAATAAAACAAATTAAAACAACACTTTAAAAATAAAATCAATAATTGATATTACGCTAAAAGTGAGTCAAAACCGTATAACTCAATGTATATAACTGACACATGCGACAAAAGCGCATCGCCAATGACGGCCTGGCGCGTGAAACAACTGGCACCCGCACACAACAGCGATTATTTTACTAAATGAACCACGTTGCCCTGTTGGGCATGATGACCTCGGAAGGAAGTTCACAATGAAACGTTCACTTGCTCTTGTCGTATTACTGTTAGCCACGCTACTGGTGGTCAGCGGATGTAATACGATTCGCGGTATGGGAGAAGATATTGAACAAGGTGGCGAAGCGATCCAGCGCTCAGCGAGCAATTAACCATCATGATGACCGTCTATCTATCCCACGGCTTGGAAAGCGGGCCGGGGGCGTTAAAGGTCCAGGCGCTGAAAGGCATTGCTGAACAACTGGATGACTGTGAGCCGGTCATCATGGATTACCGGGGCATGGCGGAGCCACAGCAGCGTTTTCGCCACCTTCTGGCAACGATTTCTTCCCGCAACGATAGTCTGGCCAACTGCGTGTTGGCCGGCTCTAGCCTTGGCGGGTGGCTAAGCGCTGCGGTGAGTGCACAGCAACAGGTACTGGGCTGCTTTTTACTAGCGCCAGCGCTGGGTTTAGCCAGCCACCCTGAAACGTCACCTACCATTCAGGCTCAGCACACCCATATCATCCATGGTTGGCGGGACGATGTGATACCGCCCGAATCGGTAATTGAGCGCGCCCGGGTGCAGCGCCTCTCGCTGCGTATGGTTGACGACGATCACCGCTTACATGACAGTCTTGATATCATTCTTCACGATTTCGAGCGTTTTCTCATCCAGTGCAGCACTAGCGTCACGCCTTTCTAACTCAAGCAACCGCCGCTATCCTCTGCTCAGAGAGACGGCTTCCAACATAACCCATTAGGTACCATGTTGATACACCATCGATTTATAGTGGCAACTTTAGCCATTTGCGGAGGTTTACCGCTTGCCGCACATAGTGGTTGCCCGGCACCCGGCGAGTGGTGGCAAGCACAGCTCGCTATTTCAAATAGCGACTTGCTCGCCCAAGCGGCCCAGCAACAGGTGGTCTTGTTAGGCGAGCAGCATGTTGTCGTTGATCACCATCGCTGGCAGCTTAGTACTCTGGCAGGGTTATATGCACTGCGCGACGATATGATTATTGGCTTGGAAATGCTGCCCCGTAGCACCCAGCCGGTTTTGGATAGCTGGATAACGGGCTCACTCAGTGAGCAAGAGCTGCTAGAACAAACACAATGGCAAGAGGTGTGGGGGTTTGACCCTGAGCTATACTTACCCATCCTTCATTTCGCACGTTTACACCACATACCGTTAATCGCCCTCAACATTACCCCAGCCCTTCGCCAACGTTTGGTTGAAGAGGGCTTTGAAAATGTTCCTGCCGAGCAGCGTTATCATATTCCCGCTCCGGTACCTCCTGATGACAGCTACAAGGCAAGGCTGGCAGAGGTGTTTGCGCGACATGATACTATGGACCAGGATGACCCGGAGCGGCTGAATCGTTTTATCGACGCCCAGCTGAGCTGGGATGTGGCAATGGCCCACGAGTTAGCTAATGCTGCACAAAACGGCACCCTGGCAGTAGGCCTAATGGGTATGGGTCATATCACCTATAGCGAGGGGGTACCACATCAGCTCAGTGGGATGAACATAGAACGCACCTTCAGCCTACTGCCCTGGGAACAACAGGATTGTGAAGTGCCGGATGCTTATTTGGCCGATGCAGTATTTATCCTGAGCCCTTTACCAGAGGAAGGTCCAACACGTAGCCAATAAAACATGATTAGCTAAAATAGCGATCTCGACGGGGACTGCTGACAAAACCCTTGTTTGTTCATCACCATTAGATGAGGGCCAACGTGGCCCGCCCTGGATGCTGGCCTGTGCCATCAAGCTAATCCAGCGATTTTTATTTCATGTAGAAAACAATATGACGCAGACTAATAATTAGCCTGCAAAAAAGTTTATTTTTTTATACAGATATTAGCGTTGATTGTCGCGTTAAATCATCGTCTGGTTAACGATTGATCAATAGCAGCGCGACTCATAGGGTAGTTAACTCCTCTTCATATTGATTAAAACTCCTATGACGCCTGAACCCCACCTGCAGCGTAAAAATCTATGGTCTGGACTGGGAGTCACACTCTTTGCCAGTTGGCTATTGGTATGGCTCATTCCCCGTTACGGTGGATCAGGCATCTCCTTTGGCATGCACCCCCAACGGCTGGCCACATTAGGCGCCTGGGTAATGTTTCTGTGTGCCGCTGCGCTAGCCATCATTAGTCTGATTCAACTTAAAAAGCAGCGCGTACCGCTGATCAAGGCCCCTTCTCTCACCGTTGTTTGGCACCAGGCATGGCCATTTTTGTATGTCTTATTTTTTATCTCGTTGGTCATCTTCCTGCCTCTTACCTGGCTAGCCCCTTTTATTGTAGGCACCCTGGTCGTGATGCTCGGGGAACGACGCTGGTACATTGTTCTGTTAACCGCAGCTATTCCCACAGCTGCACTTTATCTATTAACCGTTCATCTTATGCGCATAGGAGTGGTTTGATATGCCAGAGCTTAGTGCCATTACCAGTGCGTTTGGTGATGCCTTAACCCTTCACTCCATCGGCATTATTTTTGGTGGTGTGCTATTAGGTTATCTGGTCGGCGTTATTCCTGGCCTAAACCGTTCGGTCGCGATTGCGATTGCGATTCCATTGACGTTTTATATGTCTGCCTATGCGGCCATCGCCTTCCTGATTGGTCTCTCCAAGGGAACAGCCGCCGGGAGTGCCGTATCGGCTATTTTGCTTAATACGCCCGGTGAGCCATCCTCTGCCGCCACCTGCTTGGACGGCTACCCCATGGCTAAAAGTGGCCAGCCGCGCAAAGCGCTCAAAATAGGGCTGCTGGCCTCAGTGATAGGTGATCTATTATCCACGCTGTTACTTATCGTGGTGGTCATTCCCTTTGCTTCTATCGCGCTAAAATTTGGCCCCTATGAGCTTGCGGCCATCCTCATTTTTGCGCTTGTGTTTATCGCCGGTATGGCTGGAGGCTCTTTCTTAAAAGGCATGGCAGCAGGCGGGATGGGCGTTATTCTGGGTACTGTAGGGCTTGACCCTGAAACCGGGGCCATGCGCTTTACCTTCGGGTATGCCGAACTAATGGAGGGCGTACCTATTCTGCCATTGGTGATTGGTACGCTGGCGCTTTCTGAAATGTTCGTGCAGTTGGATGAATACCGCCGCACCAAAGGCGGTAACTCCGTGCGTCTTGGCAACAATCCCGATGACGACCTCTCGTTCAGCGAATTCAAAAAAACACTACCCACTATTTTTAAAAGTACCGGGGTCGGTGCCTTTGTGGGGGCGTTGCCTGGCCTTGGCCCTTCAGTTGGCTCATTTATGTCCTATGGGCTGGCCAAGCGGGGAGCCAAAGACCCCGATAGTTTCGGCAAAGGTAACCCTAATGGGATTGCCGCAGCGGAAGCTGCCGATAACGCGGTAATCCCCGCCAGCTACATCCCACTATTTGGGTTAGGTATTCCCGGTAGCGTGTCCGCTGCGCTATTGGTGGGCGCCTTTATGATTCATGGCATTCAGGTTGGGCCGTTAATGCTGCGTGACCATCCGCAAATGCTGTTTACCCTGTTTGCGGGCATGGTCATCGCCAGCCTGGTCATGCTGGCTATTGGATGGTATGGCTTACGTCTTTTTGCCAAGGTTACCGATGTGCCACAACACATTGTTATTCCTGTGGTTATTTTTCTCTGCCTGGCTGGCATTCAGGTGCAGGGCTATGGCACTTTTGGGTTATTGGTTGTGTTTGGCTTTGCCATTTTTGGCTATTTCCTGAAAAAGTTTGACTATTCGTTCGTCACTTTCCTGGTAGCTTTCATCGTTACTCCTATGCTGGAAATGAATCTTCGCCAATCGGTCATTCTTTCAGGCGGGGATATCGGTATTTTGCTGCAGCGACCTATTGCGCTGTTTTTTGTCATCGCGACAGGCCTGATGGTGCTGCATCTGATGTGGAGCAGCTACCGCCTCTACCGCCAGCGTCGCCGTTTATTGTCATCATGACAGCCTGTTGTATGCCATTTACTAAAAAAACCATCAAGGAAACTTAATCATGAAAAACACTCGACTTCACACGGCTCTACTTGCTGCGGCACTGACCGTAGGTGTTGGCACCGCTCAGGCGGATGACTTTCCCAGCAAACCACTTACCCTGGTCGTTGGCTTTGGCGCTGGCGGCAGCACAGATATTCAAGCACGGGTATTGGCCAACGTGCTGGAAGAGGAGTTAGGCCAACCAGTTAACGTTGTTAACCAGCCTGGCGCGGGGGGAGGTGTCGCACTCACTCGCCTGACCAATAGCCAAGATGAGGGCTATACTTTTGCCTTCGGCACCTCCATGACCATCACCTACGGACCGCTGGCCACCGAAACTGCCTACCAGCCAGATGATTTTCGTTACGTGGCTGGCGTCACCCTGGGGCAATCCGCGATCGTGACCGGTGAAGGCCGCCCCTTTGGCGACAGCTGGGAGTCCCTTATTGAGTACGCACGTGAGAACCCTGGCACCAGTTACGCCACCCAAACCGCTCTTGACCGCATGATCATTGAGTATATTTCCCAGCAGGAAGAGCTGGATCTGCGCATTGTCCCCACCTCGGGGGGAGCCGGTATGGCACCACTGATCCTTTCAGGTGACGTTGATTTTGCTTACAGTGGCGGCACCCACTCTGGTTATGCAGAGTCAGGCGAGATGCCGGTATTGCTCAGTCTGGCGGAAGACCGTTTGGTAGCGTTCCCTGAGGCACCGACATTGCGCGAAGCTGGTTACGATATCAACCCAGCCGAAATTCGTGTGGTGATGGTGCCGCAAAACACGCCTGATAGCCATGTGGAACGTCTGGCAGTGGCGCTTGAAGCAGCGACACAGGATGAGCGTTTTATCGAGATTACCGAAGAGCGCATTCTGATGCCGGTCGTTTACCTGCCTGAAGAGGAAGTAACCGAAACCTTACGCTCACAAACTGAAAGCTATAAAGCTTTGCTTGAGGAGTTGGGTGGCGTACCAGACGCTGACGAATAAGCACAACTGGCCTTAACTAACGTGCCCGCTGCCTTATGGCAGCGGGCACTTTTTTGCAGGTGGAAAAAGGCTATTCGTCGGCCAAGGCGGGCAATAAGGTTTTCAGCTTACGGGTAAGCGTATTGCGCCCCCAGCCGAGTAGCTCTGCTGCTTCCCCTTTCCGGCCACCGGTATGTTTAAGTGCTGTTTCAATCAAAATACGCTCAAAATCCGGCACGGCTTCTTCCAGCAAATGGGTATGCCCTTCTGCCAATGCATGGTCAGCCCAATCCCGGAATGCCGAGCGCCAATCGCCATGCACACTGCTTTCAGAAGCACTCACCGAGCGCAGCTCTGGCGGTAAATCCTCCACCAGGATTTCACGCCCAGATGCCATCACCGTTAACCAGCGACAGATATTTTCTAACTGCCGCACATTGCCCGGCCATGGCAAACGTGTCAGGTGTGCTTCCGTTTCTGCCGTTAACACTTTGATATCTGTTGAAAGCTCTTTCGCCGCTTCAGCAAGAAAATGGCGAGTTAAGCGGGGAATGTCTTCCCGGCGCTCAGACAAACGCGGCAAATGGACACGAATGACATTTAAACGGTGAAATAAATCTTCCCGAAAGCGCCCTTCGTCAACCAGCGACTCCAGATTTTGGTGGGTGGCAGCAATAATGCGTACATCCACTTTTACTGGTGTGTGCCCCCCCACACGATAAAACTCTCCATCAGCCAATACCCGTAACAATCGCGTTTGCGTTTCGGCGGGCATATCACCTATTTCATCTAAAAACAGTGTACCGCCGTTGGCCTGCTCAAAGCGCCCCTGACGCTGGGCAGCCGCACCGGTAAAGGCGCCTTTTTCATGGCCAAACAGCTCGGACTCAATCAGATCACGGGGAATAGCGGCCATATTAAGGGCAATAAAGGGTTTGCCCGCCCGGGGGCTATGCTGGTGTAGTGCCTGGGCAACGCGCTCTTTACCGGTGCCCGACTCGCCATTAATCAGTACCGTGATATGGGAGTGGGAAAGACGGCCTATCGCACGAAACACTTCCTGCATGGCCGGTGCTTCACCGATAATTTCCGCATTCAACCCTTCTGGTACGCTAACAGGGCGCTGGCGCTCACGAGCATGGGCCACGGCTCGGCGCACCAGTGCCAGTGCTTCATCCACATCAAATGGTTTAGGCAGATACTCGAAAGCGCCTCCCTGATAGGAAGCGACGGCGCTGTCCAGGTCTGAATGGGCCGTCATCACGATAACCGGTAAATCGGGATGGGCATCGCGCACCCGGGACATCAGGTCTAATCCATCAATACCGGGCATACGAATATCGGTGACCAGCACGTCAGGGGGGCTTTCTAATAGACGGGCAAGTGCAGTGTCTGCCCGCTCAATACACTCGACTTGCAGGTCTGGCTGGGCCAGGGCACGCTCAAGCACCCAGCGAATGGCACGGTCATCATCGACAATGACCACCCGAGCAACATCAGTACGTATCGCCTCAGTCATGACGCTTCTCCAACGGAATCAGTAAACGAAATTCGGTATGTCCGGGTCGTGAGTCGCATTCGATCAAACCTTGATGTTGGTGCAAAATCGACTGAGCAATCGATAGCCCCAGGCCGCTCCCTTCCGCGCGCCCTGAAACCATGGGATAGAAAAGCGTTTCGCGTAGTGCATCTGGAATGCCTGGGCCGTTATCAATCACTCCCACTTCGCTAACCAGACGATGGCGTTCGGCCCCAAGAGTAAATTGACGTTTGGCGCGAGTGCGCAGGGTTAACTCAGGCGCTTCAGTACCTGCATCACTCATGGCCTGAACGGCGTTGCGAGCGACATTCAGTACCGCTTGAATCATTTGTGACTCATCGCCAGAAAGATCCGGCAGGCTGGGGTCATAGTCGCGGCTGACGGTCACGTGGGGATGTTCGGCAATTAACAGCGCCCGAACCCGCTCAAGCACCTTGTGAATATTGACGGGTTCATGTTTGACGATACGATTTGGCCCCAGCATGGAATCAACTAGATCCCTCAGTCGGTCTACTTCTTCCACAATAATATGGGTAAATTCGCGCAACGCCGGATCATCAAGATCCCGCTCTAATAGCTGAGCAGCACCGCGAATACCGCCAAGGGGGTTTTTTACTTCATGTGCAAGGCCTCGCGCCAACACCTTGATCGTCTCTTGCCGAGTGGTCAGCGCCTCTTCCCGGGAAATTTGCATTAAGCGGTCACGAGGCTCTACCTCTAGCAGAAGCTCGTCTTCCGACAACGGCGTAACGGTGTAGTCTACCGTCAACGGCTCACTGTTAAGCGGCGTAATGCGCGCTTCACGCTGTGTATAAGGGTGAAATGCATCCCTCGCCTTGGCCAGCACTTCATCAATACTTTCATCACCACCGAGTAGGGTATCCAGACTAAGCCCCTGCACACGGCTAAAGCTCACCGCCAGCAATGCTTCAGCAGCAGGATTCATCCACCGAACCCGGAGTTCACCATCCAGCAGCAGCACCGCCGTAGTGAGATGTTCTAGTAAGCGCTGATACATGGCTTGTCCTGAAGAATCACCTGAAAAGTCACGCTGCCTTCCATTTGCAAGAGGAACTGCAAAAAGCGCGCCAATTATGGGTAAACGTTTATATGCACGGCTTAGGAGCAAGATCACGGGGCATAACGAAACGTTTTAGCGCAGCTTGATCTTTTTTAATTGCCACGCACGCACCATTATAGTGCAAATCTAGTTTTCAGCGACGATGATACTCACTGGTTGAGTGCGGTGCTGCACCCGCCCGCTGCTATCCAATAGCTCGGCCTGAAGCTGGTGATACCCCTCAGACAAGCCCGTTAACCAGAACACATCGCTATGCAGTGCTGACTGGCTTACTTCACCATTTACCAAGAGTTGTACCTGATGATCTTCCCGCAAAGGGGGCGAGACATGCAGCTCAACAGCGGTCATGCCATCAGGAAGAGAGGTGCCTGCCTGAGGGGTACTAATCACAAATCGATCATAGGGCATAAAGGGTTGCCCTGGTCTGGCCTGAGGAGGCCACAGAGGCGCCTCCGTGCGTGGAGCCATACTCGGCAAAGGCGCCAATTGAACCGCCTCCCCTCCACGTTCAGGATTATCGGTGAATGTCACCTTTCCCTGGGCATCCACTACGCGATACACCGTTTGCGCCTGAGCAATATGCCACCACGCGCTTAATACCAACATACCGGCGACCCACCTGCTCATCCTGACGTACCAAAACGTTGGCCACGCGTTTTTCATACTCTATCAGCTCCAATAAAAAACCCCGCCGGAGCGGGGTTTTAGGCCAATTACACCGCAAAAGGTGATATTAGCAGCTGTAGTACATATCAAACTCAATCGGATGAGTCGTCATGCGGATACGCTCAACGTCTTCCATTTTGAGTTCGATGTAAGCATCAATCATTTCGTCAGTGAATACGCCACCCTCAGTGAGGAACGCACGATCAGCGTCGAGAGCTTCCAGCGCTTGATCCAGGCTGTGCGCCACGGTAGGTACTGCTTTGCCTTCTTCTGGTGGCAGGTCATACAGGTTTTTATCCATGGCATCGCCAGGATGAATCTTGTTCTTGATGCCGTCGATGCCAGCCATCAACATGGCAGAAAATGCCAGGTAGGGGTTAGCGGTCGGGTCAGGGAAGCGAGCTTCAATACGCTTACCTTTCGGGCTGGCCGTATACGGAATACGAATGGATGCAGAGCGGTTACGGGCACTGTAGGCCAGCATTACCGGTGCTTCAAAACCAGGTACCAGACGCTTGTAAGAGTTGGTAGACGCGTTGGTAAAGGCGTTCAGCGCACGGGCGTGCTTGATGATGCCACCAATGTAGTACAGTGCCATTTCAGACAGGCCAGCGTATTCGTCGCCGGCAAACTGGTTCTGACCATCTTTCCAGAATGACTGGTGTACGTGCATACCTGAACCGTTGTCGCCTACCAGCGGCTTCGGCATGAAAGTCGCCGTTTTGCCATAGGCGTGGGCCACGTTGTGGATCACATATTTCATTTCCTGGACTTCGTCAGCTTTCTTCACCAGCGTGTTGAACTTAACGCCGATTTCATTCTGACCTGCATTGGAAACCTCGTGGTGGTGCACCTCCACGGTCTGACCAATCGCTTCCAGAGTATTACACATAGCGCCACGCATATCGTGGAAGCTATCAACCGGGGGAACCGGGAAATAACCACCTTTCACACGAGGACGGTGGCCCAGGTTACCGCCTTCGACCTGACTGTCGGTTGCCCAGGCACCTTCATCAGACGTGATTTTGTACATGGACCCCTGGATGTCAGACTTCCAGTGCACTTCATCGAAGATAAAAAACTCAGGCTCAGGACCGAAGAATGCGGTGTCGCCCAGGCCAGTGGACTGCAGGTAAGCTTCTGCACGCTTGGCAATAGAGCGCGGATCGCGATCATAACCCTGCATAGTAGCAGGCTCGATGATGTCGCAACGCAGGATCAGAGTAGCATCTTCGGTGAAGGGGTCCAGGAAGCCAGAGCCGTCTTCCGGACGCAGAATCATGTCAGATTCGTTAATGCCCTTCCAGCCGTTGATGGAGGAACCATCAAACATTTGACCATTTTCAAAAAACTCTTCATTCACATCCCGTGCCGGTACGGTAACGTGCTGCTCTTTACCGCGCGTGTCTGTGAAACGCAGGTCTACCCACTTAACATCATGTTCTTCGATTAGCGCGAGTGTCTTGGCTGACATAGAGTCCTCCGGTATGAGCGTGGCTTAAAGCTTGAATCAGTAAGCTAACGATAAAAGTGTTATTCGACAAACCGTTACACACGCCAGAGGCATGTGGCACAGCTATCATTACTTATTCGCTTAACGTTTGTCTGAGTTAGTGGATAACAAACCGTCCAGCGATCATTCCAACCGGCTATTGTTGTAGCACGCCGAGAAGCATCTGCCTACGACCCGCTAGCCGCTGCCAAACATAAAGCACAGAACATGCCAACTTTGCACCAATATGGTATAGCAAAACAGCAACACATTGTTTTTAAAACACTAAAATTCTTACCCAATGCATCCTCATGTTGCATGGCCTCTCCCTCAAGTGATTCAAGCTAGCTCCAAGCCACTTCAATGCACTATAAAAGAACAAAAATAAATACATATGCACTTATTTAGTGCAAAAGACTGCTCAATGAGATCTGCGCATCCCAAAATTTTCTCTTGCTACTAAAAGAAACCGACATCTACAATAAATTACAATCAGGCATATTTCATAACAAAAGAAGCCGATTCATGGGTATGGCCTGTTTTATAGTCGATGCGCTACTAACAGGAGCCCAGCTACCACGCCATCTGCGCTCTATTCGCCAGTCAGGTCTTCCCGACCACCTAGTGCCCATTATTGTTACCAATACTTGCACCGATGCACGCTTGGCACTGCTTGAACAGCGATACCATGTTCATGGCCTGATCACCCCACCCCTCACCCTTGGCGCCCGGCTTAATCAGGCTGCTTATATCAGCCAGTCAGAGTGGCTGCTGATCGCACTACACAAAACACCCATGGCAGCACCGCTATGGATTGAGCTTTATCCACAGCTGGATACTTATGCATTGGATGCATTGATGATTGGTAGCGACCCACGACGCTTCTCTGAACGTCTGCTACAGCATTTTCTAGGTTCAACAGTGACAATACCGCCCTATATTGCAATTCGGTGGTCATGGCTGGAGCGTTTGGGTGGGTTCGACCCTGAGTTGGATGAATCGGCATTAGTGGATTTTTTACAGCGAATTTACGCGTGCCCAACACGCATTAGAACCATTAGCAGCGCTTACAGTGCGCATAACCCGGGGCTCACCATCTGATTAAGCTTATTCCTACTCGGCTCATCACTCCCCACAGCCGAGTCCTTAACCCACTTGCGCACCAATATTCAGCCTGGCTACATCCTCAACCGCTTACCAAATAACATGGCACCTATATTCGTAGTATTTACTAATTTATTCAATAAAATAGACCCCACACTTCCTATAACAATCAGCAACGCTGCGTATACCAGAACAGGAAACGTCGAAGGCCCAATCATAAAATCCGTTATCGCAAAGAACATTGGGTGAGCCAAATAGATACCAAACGAGTAAGCATTGATATAACGCACCCAACCAGGCGCCTGGTGCCCTTTTAAATAGCGCATGGCCCACAGTGTAAACAGTACAAAGAAAGGAATGACCCATACTTCTTTGGAAGAGAAGGCCAGCCATCCGGCAAAGGTTGCCATCACAATAAGGGCAGTAAATCCAGCCAGCCAGACTGGCCGTGATAGCGTTTTCATCCAAACGGGTCGTTCCGCTAAATTTGCCTGGGGCGACAAAGGATAGTAACGCACCAGAACCAGCGCCAGGAAAAACAGATAGATCCACCCCAACGGCGCAATCCACAGTAAATAGCCAGGAGGCTCCACCTCTAGCCAATACGCCAGACCCCAATAAGCCATGCTCACCACACAACTTCCCCATAGCCAGGGCACAGGGTTAAAGCGCCATAGTTGCCAGCGGGTAAACAGCCAGTACGCCGCATAAAACTGCATGGCAATGATTAAAAAGTAACCATGCCAGCCCGCAAAGATAAAATACTCCGCCGCATTGCGGACAAACCCCATCGGTTCATCGCTCATCGCCAGACGGATCCACTCAGCCGTTGAGTAGATAAAGCCATAAACCAGATAAGGCAACATCACATACTTAATACGCTGCAAAAGAAAGCCAGGTGGTACCTGCTTATCGTAGCGAACGGCAAATACAAAGACGGAAATAAACAGGAAGATAGGCGTGCCCAATACCAGCGGGATTCGCATTAAATCGGTAACCAGATTATCAACGCGCTGATTCAGGTGATCGAGCCAATGGAATAAAAATACGGCTATACAGCCGTATGCCCGCAACCAGTATATTTCCTCAACCTTCTGCATCAGGTCTCCCGCCGTGATGTCACGCTACCCTAAGAACATGCTGAACAACTGCGCCTGTTGCGTTGTCCGACCCATGTAAAGCAATTAAATTCCCGGAGGTAATGTGCTCTCCACGCTGTTATCGCTACGTTTCAAGTCCTTTGCTGGACGTTTGCTTGCCTTGATAGGCTGGTTTGCGCTGAGTAGCCATACCTTAGCTGGCGAGATTTCCCGGGAGCAGTTTTTCTCACCCATACTGGGTTACGACTACCCCTATACAATCTATTTACCGGAGGGATATGACGACAATGCGTCTACCCCCTACCCGGTTATTTACTTATTGCACGGCTCTTTTGGCAATGAGCGGGACTGGGCCACGCGGGGCAACCTCCCCCAGGTTGCTGATCGCCTGATAAGTGCTGGGCATATTCCCCCAGCGGTATTTGTCATGCCCGGAAGCCGCAGTTGGTGGGTAGATGGGTATAACGAGCCAGCTCGCAGCGCCTTTTTCAATAACCTGCTTCCTCATATAGAAAGCACTTACAATGTAGGCACAACACGCCAGTTAAGGGGCGTTGCCGGGCTATCTGCGGGAGGGTTTGGGGCACTTAACTTTGCTCTGGAGCGCCCAGATATGTTTGCCGCCGTCGCCGCACTCAGCCCCGCCAGTTATATACCATTGCCTCCTACCAACTCCTCTGCCACCCGCCACCCCGCCTTTTTAAACGAACAGGGTCAGTTTGATCGAGATGTATGGGGACGACTCAACTACACCGCCCACCTGGAAGAGTACCGTATCAATGTAACGCCCCGCCCCAATGCCGAAACAAGTGATATACCACCCGTGCCGCTATACATCAGTGCAGGACGCAGCGATGTCTATGATGCCGAGTTTCACGCCCGCCTGTTGCGCCAGGCGATGGAGCGTATTCAACCAGGCGAGGTGCGGTTAGACCTCTACCCAGGCGGCCACACATGGCGTGTATGGCGGGCAAGCCTGCCAGCAGCACTTAACTTTATGTTTCAGTACGTGGGCAACCCCAATGCCACAGCAACAGAATAAGGCATGGCTGGATTAGGCAAACTACACTGAAGGCATCAAACCAATTCATACCAACGACCGTAAGGACACTGACGATGCACCAGCATATCGAATGGGATGAGCCCGGCAGCGCCAGCGTAGCAGCGTATTTTAAAGATGATCCCGACCACACCGCTCCCTACCCAGGCGCCATCCTCTCGGCCCGCTATCAAGGCAGAATTGTGCGCGTCAAGGTGGAAGCCTATCGAGAGGAAGATGCCGTCAGCATCGGCAGTGTGGCGGCCATCCTCGACCAACACGGCCATCGTTATAAATCGCATCAGAAAATCAACATAGGCGATATTGTGCGGCTGCCCGATGACAAGCGCGCCCTGGAGCACTGGGAAGAGGAGGAAGAAGATGAGAAAGAGTAGCTACGTCAATAATTACCGCAAAAAAGAGCCAAGGTTCAGTGATGGGGTTGGTCTTAGTAGCTACCTGGAAAGCTATCGCAAAGAGTATTTCTGAGCTGCCTGGGCGGCAGCTAACTCCGCGATACGATCGAGCAGCTCCAGCGTGTTTTTCTGAGCTGCCTGGGCGGCAGCGCACGTGGGTGTTGCTGAGGATCTCGGCTTCTAGCTTTTCTGAGCTGCCTGGGCGGCAGCGCATCCGCCAGGCGCCGGCCGAGGACGATTTTCTGAGCTGCCTGGGCGGCAGCGCACTGGCCGCAGTCGCTGACGGATATGCTCGGGGTTTTCTGAGCTGCCTGGGCGGCAGCTAACAATTTCCGCAGCTTGCGGGTTTTCATTGTAAATTTCTGAGCTGCCTGGGCGGCAGCTAACGACGCGATCCACGGCGTTTAACATTACCTGAATTTCTGAGCTGCCTGGGCGGCAGCTAACGTCTCCCTGGTCGACATCATGAACCTGGACGTTTTCTGAGCTGCCTGGGCGGCAGCTAACATCCTGCATGACTTGCCATGCGGGATCGATCATTTCTGAGCTGCCTGGGCGGCAGCTAACTTTAGCAAAGGCTTTATACCGGTTGCCAAATATTTCTGAGCTGCCTGGGCGGCAGCTAACGCTATCAAAGTGGCTACTGCTGCCTTTCGTGTTTTCTGAGCTGCCTGGGCGGCAGCTAACGTTGAATACGGCACGGAGGTGCGCCTGGTCATTTTCTGAGCTGCCTGGGCGGCAGCTAACGAAGAGGAAATGAGCGAAGAGGAAATGAGCGATTTCTGAGCTGCCTGGGCGGCAGCTAACACGCCCAAGGCATCCCCTGCAACGTCGACACCTTTCTGAGCTGCCTGGGCGGCAGCTAACGACCTCGCAGAGTATTACCGACGACGAGGGGTTTTCTGAGCTGCCTGGGCGGCAGCTAACCAGTAGAGGCGACGGCAAAGGGAGTTCCCGTATTTCTGAGCTGCCTGGGCGGCAGCTAACATAACCGCGAAGCTGAACAGCTTGTTATTCTTTTTCTGAGCTGCCTGGGCGGCAGCTAACACTCAGCGCACCAACCTACACGTACTGCTCCATTTCTGAGCTGCCTGGGCGGCAGCTAACGGCCCTGACTACCGGAGAGCGTCAGAATATTAGTTTCTGAGCTGCCTGGGCGGCAGCTAACGTTGGCCAGCATGTTCACGTTCGGCGTGCTTCTTTTCTGAGCTGCCTGGGCGGCAGCTAACGGCCGCTGAACATCGAAATCAGAGACAACCGATTTCTGAGCTGCCTGGGCGGCAGCTAACGTGAACCAACGCGGGGCGCGATCGACAGAGAATTTCTGAGCTGCCTGGGCGGCAGCTAACGCCAATATTGTGTCGCTTTTTACGCTGTCTGATTTCTGAGCTGCCTGGGCGGCAGCTAACACATTAGAGCGCTAGAGGTTCATCGCCATACTTTTCTGAGCTGCCTGGGCGGCAGCTAACTTTTTCAGTCCGCCGTTCATATGTCCGGTGTATTTCTGAGCTGCCTGGGCGGCAGCTAACACGAGCCTTGGAAAATTGGTAAGTGGCTACGCTTTCTGAGCTGCCTGGGCGGCAGCTAACGCCTTGGATGGACAGCACCCGCCGGTCGATTATTTCTGAGCTGCCTGGGCGGCAGCTAACGGGAAAATGCATTGTGGCTACGGCGCTATGAATTTCTGAGCTGCCTGGGCGGCAGCTAACCGGTGGGTGCGCGGGCGATTAGTTGGCTCACATTTCTGAGCTGCCTGGGCGGCAGCTAACAAGTAGTAATGCTTCCAAAAAGTCTAGCTTCTTTTCTGAGCTGCCTGGGCGGCAGCTAACCTAAGTCTTGCGCTATTCGCCTTGGCCGAAAATTTCTGAGCTGCCTGGGCGGCAGCTAACCAGCCGTCAATCAGTGTCGCGCCACGCTGGCGTTTCTGAGCTGCCTGGGCGGCAGCTAACCCGTTGGCCGTGGGCGAGTTAACCGGCGTACTTTTCTGAGCTGCCTGGGCGGCAGCTAACCTCTACTTTTTCCATGTAGCGGAACTGAGTCATTTCTGAGCTGCCTGGGCGGCAGCTAACGCTTAAACTGTTAAGGGCGCCCGCTGATTCTTTTTCTGAGCTGCCTGGGCGGCAGCTAACGAAGGCTTGGCACCGGTCACTGATTTGAGTCTTTTCTGAGCTGCCTGGGCGGCAGCTAACTCCGCCGTCATACCGCGCGTGTTCCGCTCAACTTTCTGAGCTGCCTGGGCGGCAGCTAACTTCAGATACGTTCCGGCCAAACACTGCTACTATTTCTGAGCTGCCTGGGCGGCAGCTAACACTGGGCCGTGCCACGGGCTCACGCATCGCCGTTTCTGAGCTGCCTGGGCGGCAGCTAACCCTGCGCACTAGTGTTGAGCGCATCATTGAATTTTCTGAGCTGCCTGGGCGGCAGCTAACTCCCCATTACCCGAGCGTACCACTTGCGGTAATTTCTGAGCTGCCTGGGCGGCAGCTAACGCCTTACCCTCCTTGTAGCGGCGGTCAGGAAATTTCTGAGCTGCCTGGGCGGCAGCTAACCCAAGGCCGATGTGGTGCGCCGCGCCATTCTTTTTCTGAGCTGCCTGGGCGGCAGCTAACCGCTTTAGCGCTTCGTCGCGCGCCTCTTTCAGTTTCTGAGCTGCCTGGGCGGCAGCTAACGAAATCCGGGTTCGCGTCCCTCGTTTGGAACATTTCTGAGCTGCCTGGGCGGCAGCTAACCATACGTGAGGCTCTGCTATCGTTGACCAGTTTTTCTGAGCTGCCTGGGCGGCAGCTAACGCACATCGTCCGCCGCCTCGTCTTCTCTTGTCTTTCTGAGCTGCCTGGGCGGCAGCTAACAAAGCGGTGAGGGCGGCTGAGACGGATGAGGTTTTCTGAGCTGCCTGGGCGGCAGCTAACTAGATACGTGCGCAGGTGGCTCTCCTTGATCCTTTCTGAGCTGCCTGGGCGGCAGCTAACAACGGCTAGCGACCTCAACGCCTTCTTGGGTATTTCTGAGCTGCCTGGGCGGCAGCTAACATTGCGGTTCAAAAGTAATAGGTGCGTCAAAATTTCTGAGCTGCCTGGGCGGCAGCTAACTGGGACTTACTGTACGGCCTGTGGTGCTCTCTTTTCTGAGCTGCCTGGGCGGCAGCTAACAGTGTTTGTTAGTCTCTCGTGAGTTTCCTAAATTTCTGAGCTGCCTGGGCGGCAGCTAACAAGATGAATAAACCCTAACAAACTCACGAATATTTCTGAGCTGCCTGGGCGGCAGCTAACCGATAACTGCAGTCGTACAGATGAAACGTTCATTTCTGAGCTGCCTGGGCGGCAGCTAACGTGCCTGATCACCAGCTAGACGAGTTCTTCCATTTCTGAGCTGCCTGGGCGGCAGCTAACTCCATATTAAAGATCGCCTACTCGCTCTGGGATTTCTGAGCTGCCTGGGCGGCAGCTAACGCTGAGCCGGAGGCGACGAGAGACGCCAGCCTTTTCTGAGCTGCCTGGGCGGCAGCTAACGCGCCAAGCAGGCAGTAACGATGCTAGCTAAGTTTCTGAGCTGCCTGGGCGGCAGCTAACTCTTTATGCCAAAGTTTATCGGCAGGTTCTTCTTTCTGAGCTGCCTGGGCGGCAGCTAACGGTTTCTTCTGCACGCGCCAGCTTATCAGTCATTTCTGAGCTGCCTGGGCGGCAGCTAACCAAGCTAGAGAACCCTTGTGACGCCGCGCTATTTTCTGAGCTGCCTGGGCGGCAGCTAACATCCTGCATGACTTGCCATGCGGGATCGATCATTTCTGAGCTGCCTGGGCGGCAGCTAACGGCTGGATTGCAGGCAACCGCTCCGCACGCCTTTTCTGAGCTGCCTGGGCGGCAGCTAACTGTGATGAATGAGGAAAATAGCGCAGCTTTTTTTTCTGAGCTGCCTGGGCGGCAGCTAACGGTATGGCTCGTCTTCTGGTTCTGATGTTGTTTTTCTGAGCTGCCTGGGCGGCAGCTAACCTGAGATTAAGCCCTTAGGTGAATGGGTTGTATTTCTGAGCTGCCTGGGCGGCAGCTAACAACGCAGCTCGATACGCCACACGGTTTCCTCAGTTTCTGAGCTGCCTGGGCGGCAGCTAACTCTTTAATAAGTGCATGGCGAGATTTTGAAGCTTTCTGAGCTGCCTGGGCGGCAGCTAACATTCAGGTGATGACTCCGGTGGTGGTAGCTCTTTTCTGAGCTGCCTGGGCGGCAGCTAACTTACCGTTCTCTATCCCCCTTAATTCCCCGATTTTCTGAGCTGCCTGGGCGGCAGCTAACTAGCAGGCGGTGGTACTTTACGTACACACGGTTTTCTGAGCTGCCTGGGCGGCAGCTAACGTGGCGACTCAGGTGGTGGCGACTCAGGTGGTTTTCTGAGCTGCCTGGGCGGCAGCTAACTGGAATCGTTACTCTCTAGAATCGCTCCAGCGATTTCTGAGCTGCCTGGGCGGCAGCTAACCATCAGGAGCCGCCCCAGGCTTGCCCGTAGAATTTCTGAGCTGCCTGGGCGGCAGCTAACCTGGTGGTGGCGATACTGGTGGCGGCGATACTTTTCTGAGCTGCCTGGGCGGCAGCTAACGCAGAAATATAGCCAAATATTTCAACTTAGCAGTTTCTGAGCTGCCTGGGCGGCAGCTAACCTTCTCTATCTGCGGCCATATCGGCCCTTGGTTTTCTGAGCTGCCTGGGCGGCAGCTAACAAGAGCATATCAAAAATAATGTGCTGATTGTTAAAGAACTTTAGCCGAAAAAAGCGGTATCACCCTTTTATGTGCAATACCGCTAAGCGATTGATTATTGGTCGCCTATTTTCATGCTAGAAAAAAGGGTCAAAACCAAGGCACTGTGGCGTTAGGACTTAAGCCATAGTGATTAAACGGGCCCACTACCGGTTTTTCCTGGAGCTTGCCGTGTTCAATAAACAGGCTGAAACGCTGCTGGGTAGAGCGGCTATTAATCGTCACAAACGGTAATTCAATGCACTTGCCCGCCACTTTGGCGTAAATTTCCCTCGCTTCTTCTTCCGAAATGTTATGCCGTTTGGCGTAACGTTTTACACGGCTTGGGCTACCCGTATTGAACTGCTTACGCGCCACATTGATGTGCTGGGCATTATCAGGCACCGCAAGCAGCTCGTTGACTTGAGCGTGGTCACGCATACCGGTCAGCCACTCACCACTCATTAACTGCTGTAACTGAGCTTGTTCGCTATGCAGCCGTAGGTGGTTCCCCAATGTGCGTGCTCGTACTCCATGTTTATGGGCTGGGAAGCAGATGCCTACGTTGGTTGCTTGTAAATCAAACAACGCTCGGTGAAGCTTATTAACCAGCGCACCCATTAACATTTCAGGAGCAAAATAAGGATCGGGCCTTAGGCGAATATCAATATAGTGGTCCATGGCTTACCCCGCTTCGCCGAATACACCACCGCGAATCAATGTTGCCATAACAAAGTGTTGCTGCTCTGTTGGCGGCACTTGATCTTTAACCATCCAGTTATCTAGTAACGAGTAGAAATCAGCCTTCTGTTTGGGCTGGCGATAGGCTTTGCCTTGAGTCGTCACTGAGCCATAAGGCTCGACAGCAATAGGCCCCAGATCTTCATCGTTTTCATTGGGGTACCAAGTGTCAATGGTACGAATGGCGTTACCCAGCTTCTGCGAGTGAATACCGGCAATATCGCTGACGTGATAAAGCGTTTTGCTCTTATCGCCTCGACCCCGATCAAGTATCAGCTCTTGGGACGGGAACACCTCTTGGCCGCTACCCATACGCACATAGGCAACTACCTCAAGCAGTAAGTGCTGTTCACCCGCCAGCGCTGCCGCGATAACACTGGCAAGTTCTTTAAGATCAGCAGTGCCCTCAAAAGCCCGCAACGAGAGCGATAGGGCATCAAAGTTCCACTCTTTAGTGGCTTTGCCCTGTGCCAGTTGGCGAATACTTACCTCTACTTGCTCTGCCCCCATACGGTTGCGCCACAAAAAACGCCCATTAGCGAGGTTATTGGCGTACCGGTGGGCCAGCTCGCCGAAGCCTTGCGCTTGCTTATAATCGGCGACGGCTTGTTCCAGCTTGGCTTGGTATTCGGCGTTATTGCAGGCGGAGGGCGTTCCGGCACCTGCCAGGACGCGCAGGCTAAAGCGCACTACCAGGGTGTCCGAATCGTGGGGCAGCGTGGCGACATCCACCGTTTGAAGGTTAGGATTTTCAATCGCGGCATCTAACTTAGCAGGGTCTTGGTCTTTGGCTTTCAGGCGGTTGGAAATAGTGCCGCGTACCGATTTTTCACGCACCTCAACCGGTTTCCACTGCTGTTCATCTTGCCGCTTATCCCAACTGCTGGCGTACAGCAGCGCATCGGAAGGGTCGAGCTTGCGCTCAAAAGCGAGGACAGAAGCGGTTTTAAGGGTATCGTTTTTAGCCATGATAAAGCTCCTTATTTACTGTACTGAGGCGCGAAGGTGATAGTCGTTATTAAGTCGGTAGAGGCCCGCTTCTTCGTCGTTATCAACGTACCAAAGCAGGTCTTCAGGTTGCTTCATGCGGTGCGGGCTAACCCATTCGCCAATGGAGTAGAGGCTTTCGACAAAGCGGAAATGGGTCTTGGTATCGCGGGCATTCGCCACTTCTCCAGGCTGGAAAAGATCGGAAATAGCGCCATAACCCACCGGAATTGGCACCAGCCAGCCGCGATAGGGTCGCTGCGCCTGCCAAACGGGCTTCTCGTTGGGTTCGCCTTCATTTTCTAACGTGCAGTAATGGTTAAGACGGGAAAGGTCTAACCACGCATCCAGCAAGCTGGCTTCGGGGTTGTGCTGTTGCAGCGTTTTGAGGTGTTCGGTTAGATAATCATCACGCAGTGTGAGCGCAAAGCCCGGCAGCCAGCGGCGCTTCAGGCGTGCGAATTGCTTGTAGCGTTCATCTTCTTTGTCATCCAGCGCCACCCATTGCGGACGCTGCTTGTGGCTTGGTACGTTGCGGTTAGGCACTACGCTACCACCGGCAATTCGCATGCCCGATACAATCTCTCCGATTTGTTTAGCGATATTCTCATGCTCGCTTTCTACAGCGCCGGTATCAATTGTAAAGATCAGCGTGATATCCAGATGGGCGCGCCCTTCTTCTACAATCGCTGCCGTGCCGCCAGTTTTATCCACCGGATTACGGGTCAGGTGAAAGCCTCGAATGTAGCCGCCTTCAGTGGCCTGAGCTTCAAAGTCGTGGCAAATAACCCCCACGTGGCCCAGTGCAACAGGAAGCCCCACATCTGCTAACTTACGCTCCAGGGCGTGCATCAAGCCCACAAAAGCACTCATAGAGGGAAAGCCCCAGGTCATTGGGCTCGAAATCGCGTTGGCGTTTTGTACCCGCAAGCGCGGTAGAACCAGGAGGTTTTTCACTTTACTCATCATCATCACCTCCTCCTGGCAGGTTGGTTAAGTCTTCCATTAGGTTTTCCATCCAGCGGCGATCACGATCCAATAAGCGTTGATGGGTCGCATCTTTCGCTAATTCGCTTTTCCAGTGGCGATATTCCACATCGCCAAAGGGCAGCTTTCCGCCTAGGGCGTCATTGAGCCATTTAGCAAAGCTGTGGCGGACGCCATCTGCCCAATCAGTGCTGTTTCTGGCGTCACAAAAAATAACATCCTCCTCGGCGCGTCCAGGGTCTAGCCAAAAGATCTCATTCTGCACTAAACGGCAATTTTCATCCGCGCTCCATCCAGCTGGTAAGCTATGCATTTGCATGGCAAAAAGCATCAGCTCATCCATCAGCATTGCAGTGAAGTCATCGCGCAGGTCACGAGAGTGCATAGTGGTAGAAGGGTTAGTTTCTAGGAACTGCTTTAGGTCATAGACCAGCGTCCACACTTCTCTACGGCGACCAAACACCCCAGGATGCGAAAATACTGAATCCACTTTCAGAGGCGGGCGAATATCACGCACATTCCAACTCGGTGGCATTGAGGCCAACAAATAGTTACTACCGCCCCGCTCGCTATTCAGTTGTGAGATATTTTGCGGCTTAGTGCCGCCCATTTTCTGTACGGCTAGGTTGGGATAGCTATGTACTGTCTGTTCCGCGTATTTACCTTCCCGCTTGGCTTTACGTGCTTCTTTGGCCTCTTCGCTAAAGCGGTCATGGTTAATAGTTTGAAAAACACGGTGCGCCAACGAGGTAGCATAGAGCGGTGCTAGCAGATGAAAGTTCTCAGCGTCATTTTCTACGTCTGCGGCATCATCCCCCACCAGCCAGTAGAGCTGTTTGCCTCGGGTATGTGAGGCGTGCTCACCACGTGGTTCGGTAATCGAAGCAAAGGCACCAATCCACGCCTGAGCTTGTTCAGGATTATCGTTTAACGCTTTTGCCAGGTCATCGTCATTCTCCAGTGCCCGCTCAAGTAGCGATTTACCTTCAAATTCTAGCTTTAAGAACTTATAAACATCCAAGGCGGCGGCGTTTCCCACGACATCGCCCGAAAAATCAACGGGTAGTGTATGGCTGCCAACAAGATGATGGTTGTTTAGTGATTCAGGTGGCGCGTAAAGGTTGGAGCCTTTAGCATCGGGGTGGATAGGCTTGAGGGAGTGGGTAACCACTTGCAGTTGACCAACGCGCCTTGCTGCATCGTTGATCCAAGTATCGAACTGGAACTGCTCAACCAGCGCTTGGTATTTTGGATCGTCGGGAGCTAGCTTTTCCGCCTTGGTATCGAAGCGCTCTTTTAGGAAGACTTCGATCAATGTTCGAAGTTGCTGACGGCTTCCGCTAGGAATGGTAGGCATTACACATCCTTTCAAACTCATATTTGGGGAACACGATAATTCGTGCCAATATATGCCCCGAGGCAAGATACCTCGGGACGTGTTGGAAAAACGCTAAACTCTTCTAACGGAGCAATAGCCAGCCACTCTCTCACCTCCTTTTCTGCTTTCCGCAGTTACCAGTCTGATTTTTGCCTCACCACTCGGCAGTGCCAGCTGCCGAGTGATTTCAAGCATAGACTTAGCTCACATGAAAATAAATCCCTATCAACATTCACTTTTTAATTCACACATTAACTAGCAGCACTATCCTTAAAAAATCTATAAAATACCTTTGTAAAATAATGATCTTGACTGCTGGAAAAGCAGCTCAGAAATATCACCATTCGCTTTATTCATTAATAATCATCTGCCGCACAGGCAGCGGGCCACTGTCTATCACCGGCCCTCATTTGCTCCGCCAAAACCCCAATACGGGGTGGTATCCCCACTGCGGGCTTCTAGCCGAAGCCGTCACCGTGCCAAAGGTACGGGCTGCGCGGTCAAGGGAGATATCCAGGTCTTCCGCTAAGTCAGCTAGTGCTGTTAAGTAGTCGCTTGCGCCCCAGGGTTGTATCCGCTCGCCCTGCTCTTTTGCTAGGTCTACCCGAACCAGCAGGCTCTCTTCCACTGGCACATAGAGCTTTTCACCACGCCTTGCGCCATCGTCTACACGGTGTAGCGTCCAGGTTTCACCGCCCTCATCGGGCAGCAGCGCTAGCGTTATTTCAGGTTCGAGCTGCTTACGAAACGGGTCACGTTGAATCAACACACCGGTTAAATGCAGCTGCGGCATCACATGCCAACTATAGGCGCCTAACGGCGGTGGCTTGGGTGTTTTCCCTATCCGTATCTCTTTTTTGGTTAACGGCTCGGCGGGCTGTTCGATCATCAGTTGGTGCAGCCGCTCGTGCTCCAGGTCTACCAGGCTATCTTTGGCGTGCAGCGTTTCCCGCGCCAGCACACGGGGGCGGGCATCAATCACCTTGTACTCATCTTCCGTTAACAGCTCACTAAGAGAGTGACTACTTAACCGCCATTGAAGATCTGTTTCAAAACCAGGTTTGTGAAAGGCAGGCTTTCCAGGCTGCTCCCAATGCTTGAGATTGGTATCGAGCAGCAAAATATTGGGAGATTCACAAACCTGCTCGCGGTGTCGGCATACGCGACCCGCTAGCTGGATAATTGAGCGCATAGACGATGGCTCTACAATGGCCCAATCATAGTCGTGGTCGCGGCCCACCTCCGTTACCGGCGAGCCAAGCACGATAAACAAGTGGTCGCTTTCTTCGCTGCTATCCAGCAGGCGGCGGATATCCGGCTGCTGGAAAACGCAATCTGGCTCAGCCCGTTGCAGAGTTCTGTCTAACCGGCGCTCAATTTCTGAGCGCATGACCAACGGATGTCGGGAATGGTAGACGCACAGGTGAATGCGCACATTTTCAGGGGCGCCCTGCTGAAATAGCGCCCTGGCCACATCCACCAATGGGTCAATATTGGCCATTCTAATCAAGCCGAAACTGACGCGGCTGCCTGAGTGTGGATCAACAGAGTGATGCTGTTGGTGGAGCACTAGTGCATGCTCACTCAGCAGGGTCGCAATGGCGGACCTTATCTCTTCAGGGCGTTTGCCCAGTAATGGCAACGCTAAAATATCCGCGCGGCGGCGTACCGGGCTTTTGGCGAGGCGCTCTAACCGACGCTTGGCAAAGGCGTGGTGGGCGGCCTTAAAGGTCTCGCTACTGGCGCAATCATGGTGCTGGCGGTCGTGCTCATCGAACCAAGCGCAGCAAATATCCGTTGCCAAACCCGGTTCGCCACGGTGGCGGTGGAAGGCTTCACGACCACTGCGATAGGCTTCATACAAACCCTCCACCAGCGCAGGCGGCAAGGTGGCCGATGAAAGCAGCACCCGTGAACCTAGCAGCCCAGCCCAATTGACGAGCCGGGTAAGCGCGGGCAAGTCGTTGATATCAAAATCGTCGATTTCATCAAGCACTAAATCACTGCTCATTAGGCGCAGCATGGGCACGACCTGCCGCCCGCCTCGCGTGCTCTCCGTGGCGGGCACAAGGTGATCAACGGTACATACCAAAATGGGGGCGGCGATAAGCGCGCGGGTGCCCGGCTCATCGCATAAACGGCGAAGCACTGGGTGACTATCAAAATTGCCGTCAAACACCACATGGGCATCTTCTTCAATCAGCGCCTGTTGCGACGCCGAGCCGCTGGCCTCGGCTTCTTGCTCGTAGTGCTCAAACAGGGCTTTATTAGCACTGCCACCTACCCGCACGGCGAGTTCGTCTTCACCTAGATGCAAACGGTCACGTAAAGCTTGGCCGGTTTGCAGGGTTAGCGTGCGCAGCCCTAGCGCAATGCTAAAGCGCGCGCCCTGCTGAGGGTCGGCCAGGGCGTACATAATGCGCCCATTGGCGAGGGTTTTACCGCAGCCGGTAGACGCCATGTTAATGCCAAAAAAGCCTTGGCGCTGGCTGCGCTCTCTAAGCGATTGCGCCAGGTCGAAAGCTTTATCCTGCCAGCGAAACCGTGGGTGGCTACTGCGCTTACGAAAGCCTTTATGGCGCGCTAAACGGGGTAAGTGGCTATCTACACTGGGTAGCGCACGGGCAACCGCCGCCGCGTGTTTCTCAACCCCTAAAATATGCTCGTCTAACGGCTGGTTGGGCTTGCCGGTTTTGCGCACAGTGTTGGCAATCAGTGGGTAGTTAGGCTCACCGCGCACGCGATGCTGGAGTTCTTCCAGGCTGGAGTAATGGTGGTCGGCCAGCATTAAGCTAAGCCGAGCCAAGTGCATGACGTAGCGGCTTTCCAGCCAGTGATAACCATTTTTCAGCCGTGCCTGTAACCGCGTGGCAAGCTTAGCGGCGCGCTCGCGCCAGCGTGGCGTGCTAACAGGCAATCCGCTCTTGAACTGCCAGTAGGGCGCGATGCGTTTAGGGTCTTGGGTCTCGGGAATCTCGTTCCACTCGGCATAAATAGAAGCAAACAATCCGCCCAGTTGTTCTGCCTGAAGTGGTGCATTTCCTCTGCCCCAGCGCCTTTCATTTTCGCCATCGTTTTCCGGCGGTTTTAAAGGTAGCCGGTGGTGGCTAAGCACTAGCCAACCCAGCGCGGCAGCCAACGGGGATAAACGGCTGAACACCGCTGAGGTGGGGGTATCTATCCCGTCGCGCTCTAATCCATCCAGCCAGTCCTGCGCTTGATAGTCGCCTTCGGCTAGGCGCGCCAACCAGGCAACGTCGCCGTCACTTCCTACAAACGCTTGGAACAGGCGTAGCGATATCCACTCATGGCGGTATAAGTTGCGCCCTTCCAATTTACCTTTTAGCCGCTGCTGAAAGGCATCGCAGGCTTTTCCCAGGTCGTGGAGTAACGCAGCCATCGCAGTAAGCAATAGAATATCTTCACCGTTGTGCCAGTCGTTTTCATCGCGACGGCGAAGGATATCTCTGGCGGTAGTATTGGTTGGCACGGCGCCATTGATATTAAACCGCGACACATCCCCCACCACCCACATTAGTTCGCTGTGGTCGTGGCCACGAATCCAGTGGCAGGCGACGGCGGTATTTTTGCGAGCTTTTTTACGCAGCAGTTTACGCAGTGTATCCAGTCCTGCCTGGGTAATCGGCGTTTGCCAGGTGCGGTCGCCACGGCGTTCGGCAAACTGGTCAAGTATGCGGCGTGTTTCCTTGAGGGCATTTTTATTGCACTGGGAAATCAGCAGCACGTTCATTACTCGCCACTCCCCAGTTCTTGGGCGACTTCCTTGAGCGTATCAATCATGAAATCGAGGGATTCAGTGCGGGTTAAGCGCTCAATACAGGCTTGGCGAAACTCCTGCTCTTCATCACCGCGCATGGCTGAAATAAATGCCTGGGGCAGAATCACCGCGTCTTTCACCAGATCTGCCACATCAAACACCAGCCCGCCACGGCGGGTTTTACCGTGGAGTACCGCAAGCCCATGGGGAATTCCCAACACCCAGGTTGCGGTTGCGGCTATGCCATAGGCTAGATAGTTACCGTGATCAAGAAAGCGGTTGGCGGGATCAGTGCCTGCGCCGCGTTTGGCGCGGGTGAATTCACCGTAATCAACAGCATTCACTGCCAGCTTAAACAATGTTTTGGTTAAACGCGCCTCTAGAGTGAGTAGATCAATAGTGCTGGGGGCTTTGGGAATCGCTTCACGATGGTAGGCAAGGGCACTACTCAGGTGATCGGTAGCAATACTGAAGCCGGAGTCCTTCATCACTCGGCTTGTCCACAGCGCCTCAATACGCGCTAGGCGTGCCTGCTGGAACGCACGGGCGGCGCCCAGGCGTTTTACATCATCGAACCAGAAGCGCACCCAGTATTGGAGATACTCCGTGGGCCGGTACTCACTTTGCGGGGTTAACCAGGCAACATCCACATCCACTTCATTCGCAGCAAACAGTGGGGTACCGCCACCTCCACAAAACCCTACTAACACCCCTGCCTTGGCAAGCTCGCGCATGGCCGCTTGGGTTATCGAGGTGCCAGTGCCCAACAGTATCGAGGTGGTGTTGGCTATAGGGATATTCCAGTAGCGGGATTTACTACCCTCATCGGTCACGTATTCAACCCTCCCACCATTTACCAATACGCGGCAGTGTTGAAGGTAATAAAGGTTTGCCCGCTTGGAATGCAGGATGGTTTTAAGGTCAGAGGGGGAAACATCATCCATAGTCACACTCCTTGGAGATATCCCCCATCTAACCATTCTTTACCCCATCAACACCACTGACCTTAGTCATACTTAGCCCACTCTGATTCCACGCTAACCTTGCTCCTACTCCGTGCTACGCTTAGCCAATTCCTGTCATCTTGAGGTGCTCTGCCATGCTGTTAATTCGTATGTCATGCCGTGTGCTGACCATCACTGCGGTGCTGCTTGCCCTTCCGGCACAGGCGCAAACCAATGCTGACTGGGCCGCTTATGATAATGTATTTGAAAATGGTGCCCGTCATGCAACATGGTGGGATACGGGCTGGACAGGCATCTATGCAGCCAGCTTGGCAGTGGATATTTACCAGTCGAGTGAGGCTAGCAGCCGTGACGACCGCTTTGATGCGCGGGTGGGTGCAGTGAAATCAGCCTTGGCTCTGGGGGGGATGTTGCTTGACCGTCAGCCTCATCATGCAGCATTGGTGGAGTATGAACGTTTGAAGGCACGCGGAGAGCTGAGCGGCGTACAAACCCTGGGGCTGGAATTGGCTCAAGCCGAACGTGAGCGTCGCGGATGGGAAGCTCGCGTCAGCTCATTGGTCGTCAATAGTGTCGCAGGGGCAGTCATTGCTGCCGATGGTCGCGAGCGGGATGGTGCGATTAACTTTGCTACCGGCATGCTGATCAATGAATTGCAAATCTGGACGCAACCCAACCAGGCATCACACGCTATTAATCGTTTCCAGCCTGCCAGCCTGTCGCTTGGGCCTATTACGGTGAATGGCGAGTATGCACTGTTGGTTTCTCCCCAGCAGATCGGCGCAACATGGCGCTATTAGCCCCCTTGCCCCTGCTACTGACGGTGCCTGCTCTGTCAGGCGAGTTTTACCAGCAGACTGACCGTTGTCAGCACGGTGGGAACGCGTAAAATACCCGGCACTTTTTTGCTTTACAAATTGTTATGTTATAACCTATTTATTCGTTAGTGAGGATACGCTATGAGCGAACATATGCACCGCCATAATAAGGAAGGCCCTTGTCATTTTTCATTGATGTCGCTTTCCGCCTCTAAGCGTCTGGGGCTAGTAACTCTGCCGCTACTGGCATTATGGGGGTTGGTGTTCTGGGCAGGGGGCTGGCCGCTATGAGCGAGCGCGTCCCTTCACGCTTGCAGCTACACGATTTGCACCTTGCCCAGGGGCGCCGCACAGTGTTGGAGCATGTGGATGGCGAATTTAGTCCCGGCGCCATCACCGCCCTGATTGGCGCCAACGGCGCCGGCAAAAGTACGCTTATTCAAGCCATTATGGGAGAGCTGCGCCCGATCAGCGGCAAGGTGGTTTGCACGGTTGATAAAGCACGCCGGGCATGGCTACCCCAACAGCTGGCCTTGGATCTCACCTTTCCAATGAGTGTAGAGGAGTTGGTGATGACCGGCAGTTGGCCAAGCCATGGTTCTTTAAAGGGGTACTGCGCGGCTCATTACCGTAAAGGCCGCGAGATCATGGCCCGCCTGGGCATTTCACACCTGGCTCACCGCCCACTAGGGGAGCTTTCTGGTGGGCAGCGCCAGCGGGCGCTGATTGGCCGTACTTTAATGCAGGAGGCCGAGCTGCTCCTGCTGGATGAGCCATTCGCCAATGTGGATAGCGATACCGTCGATATTTTGATTCGTATTTTGCGGCAGATGGCTGATGAGGGCGTGACAATTATCATTGTGCTCCATGACATGGATCATTTGCGCCGCCTGGCAGATGAAGTGTTGATGCTTAGTGGTGGTCATGCCCGCTGGGTCGCACCAAGCTCGCTTAGTCACCAGCATTCATCTGCACAGATAGTGCCGTTCACTCTGGGAGGACGTTATGCTGGCACTGCTTGATGCGTGGTTATTGGCACCGTTTGATTATGGCTTTATGCGTCGCGCAGTGGTGGGTGGCTTGGCACTTTCGCTAGCGGCACCCCCGCTTGGCGTGTTTTTGGTGTTAAGGGGCATGAGCCTGATTGGCGATGCCATGGCCCACGCGATATTGCCTGGCGTAGCCCTGGGCTTTTTGTTGGCAGGGTTTTCGCTGCCGGTAATGAGCATGGGAGGGGTGCTGTTTGGCCTTTTGGTCGCATTGCTGGCAGGGGCTGTTTCAAAAATGGGTGGCCAGCGGGAAGACGCCGCCATGGCAAGCTTTTTTATTATCTCGCTGGCCGCAGGGGTGTTATTGATCTCTATCGGCGGCAGCAGCGTAGATCTCACTCATGTGCTGTTTGGCTCGATTCTGGCCATTAACTCGACCGCGCTGCTGCTGATTGCCTCTATTAGCACGCTCATTGTGGTGACACTGGCCTTTATTTTCCGTGCACTGGTGGTGGAGTGTTTGGACCCATTATTTTTACGCGGCCAAAGCCGCCGCAGTGGCTGGGTTCACAGCGTTTTCTTAGGGCTGCTGGTACTTAATTTAACTGCTGGCTTCCAAACGCTAGGCACGCTGATGGCGGTAGGGTTAATGATGCTACCCGCCACGTCCGCACGATTTTGGAGTAAACGCCTGGAAGGCTTGATTGGTATTGCCATTGTACTGGCAATGGTGGCAAGCACGGGCGGCCTCTTGCTGTCGTTCCACCTGGATATTCCCTCTGGGCCAAGCATCATTTTACTGGCCGGCACAGGATACCTTTTTTCAGCCCTGTGCGGCCGCTACCACAGCCTGACCGCCAAGCTGAGGCGTAAAACATCGCCGCTGGCTCTGGAACAGGAACCATAACCCCTGCTTTTTAAATCGTTAAGGAGTGTTTGCATGTCGTTATCCTCTTCATCACGCTGGTTGGTCGGTATTGCTGCCATGCTGGCGCTGCCTGCTGCTATTGCCAATGAGCGCATCCAGGTCGTCACCAGCTTTTCTATTCTGGCGGATATGGCCGAAAACATTGGTGGAGAGCACGTTGCGGTCACATCACTTGTAGGCCCAGATAGCGACGCCCATGTGTACTCTCCCCGTCCTGGTGATGCCCGCGCATTGGCGGGTGCCGATGTAGTGGTTTTTAATGGCCTGCTGTTTGAGGGCTGGATGGAGCGCCTGATTGAGTCAAGCGATTACTCAGGGGCCTTGGTTACCGCTACCGATGGTATTGATACGCTTTCATATGCAAGCCACGACCACGACCACCATGATCATAGCCATGGGCGTGATGATGACCACGGGCATGGCGATGACGACCCACATGCGTGGCAGGATATGGCCCAAGCCAGGACATATGTGGCCAACATTCGGGATGGACTGATTGAAGCGGACAGCGCAAATGCCAACACTTACCAGGCAAATGCAGAGCGCTACTTAGCTGAAATAGTCGAAGTGGATGCTGAAATTCGTGCTTTGATCAGCGAAATACCGGCCTCTGCAAGCGTGATTACAGGGCATAACTCGTTTGGCTACTTCTCTAACGCCTACGGAGTGAATTTCCTCTCCCCAGTTGGTCTTTCCACTGAAGCCGACCCCAGTGGTGCCAGCATGGCCGCCCTGGTAGACGTGATTGAGCAGGAAAATGTTCAAGCACTGTTTCATGAAAACATGACCAACCAGTCGATCATTGTACAACTGGCCGAAGAGACTGGCCTGCCCATTGCAGGCACGCTGTATGCCGACGCGTTAGCCCGCGAAGGAGAAGCCAGTACTTATCTCGGTATGATGCGCCACAATGCCAAGGTACTGCATGATGCTCTGGGTGAGCCGGAGCATAGCGACCACGACCACGACCACGACCACGACCACGACCACGACCACGACCACAGTGAGCATACCCACTAAACGAGCTTTGCAAAACGTCTGGCGCTCATGAAGTACGAGCGTACCGCTGGATGGCCATGGAAGGTCATCAGCCCTTGGTTCTTTCGGCTCAGGCTTCGGCCACCGCAGCCATCAGCCACTCGCGAAAACTGGTCATGGCCTGAGTTTCTGTACGCGACTGTAAGCGTGTCAGCCAATACCCTCCCAAGCTGACAGCGGTATCGAACGGCTGGACCAGTGCACCACTACTTAACTGACGCGAAAACATCTGTGTTGGCGACAACGCTACCCCTGCCCCTTGCAGCGCGGCTTCCATCATGGCAATTGAAGAGTCAAAAACTATACTTTTCGTTGCTGGCAGGCTACGTGGCAGTCCGGCGGCTAATAACCACTCGGTCCATTCATCGGCGCGATAAGAGCGGAGCCAGGTTTCACCCAGCACATCGGCGGGTGTTTTCAGTCGTGCCGCAATAGCGGGAATACACATCACTGATAGCGTAGCAGGCAGCAGTGGCTGTGCGACAAGGCCGTGCCAGGCCCCGGAACCGAAACGAATCGCAAAATCTAGCCCCTCTGCGGCAATATCGGTGCGGTTATTGTGGGTGGAAAGGCGCAAATCGACAAACGGATACTGCTCGTGGAAGTCTTTTAGGCGGGGTAATAACCAGCCAATAGCAAAGGTTCCCACAACACCTACGTTTAAGACCTCGCGGTAGCGGCTCTCACCGAGCCGTTCAAGTATGTGCGAAATCTGATCAAACGCATTGTTCAGTACCGGGAGCAGCAACTCTCCCTCTTGGGTAAGCATCAGTCCACGTGGTAGCCGCGTGAACAATGGCACCTTGAGCTGCTGTTCGAGTAGCTTAACCTGATGACTCACCGCTGCCTGCGTTACACAAAGCTCGTCCGCTGCACGTGTAAAACTCAAATGCCGAGCAGAGACTTCAAAGGCGCGTAATGCTTTCAGCGGCAGATAGGGATGCGTCATCCATAACCCCAAATTTTTCTAATGGCTCGTACAAAATAACACCGTTTGTCAGTTCAAACAGCGCACCTTAATTTAAGCGGCTGCACATGCCCTCAGCGCTATGCAGTTAATGAAAAGGCCATGCATCACCACGGGCATCATGTCACTACATCGTCATAGGATCGAAGCATGAAAAAGATGTTCGCAACCAACTGCGGTCTGATCATCGCAGGCTCTTTGTTTTTTAGTAGTTTTGCCGGGGCTACTGAAGCACAGGATAGCGCACGTATTGAAGCAGTGGTGGAAAGCACGATCGTCCCCATGATGTCGGAGCACCACATCCCAGGTATGGCAATCGCACTCAGTGTTAATGGAGCACAGTATTACTTTAATTATGGGCTTGCAGATCAAGAGGGTAATATTCCCGTAACGGCTGATACCCTGTTTGAGCTTGGCTCCGTTAGCAAGGTATTCACCGCCGCACTGGCAGCGTATGCCCAATCCAGCGGTACACTTTCGTTTTCAGATACCGCCAGCCAACATCTCCCCAGTCTCGAAGGCAGCGCCTTTGATGAAATCACCCTGCTGGAGCTTGGCACCTACACAGCTGGAGGCCTCCCGTTACAGTTCCCGGAAGACGTGACAAACAAAGAGGAGATGATGGACTACTATCGCCACTGGCAGCCGGACTTCCCCCCAGGGAACCACCGGTTGTACTCCAACCCCAGTATTGGCCTGTTCGGCTATTTGGCGGCCCAAAGCCTGGGGCAGCCCTTCGAGACATTGATGGCAAGCCAGATCTTTGCTCCTTTGGGGCTGGAGCATAGCTACTATGCAGTACCCGAGTCCCAACAGGCGAACTATGCTTACGGTTACTCGAAAGATAATGTCCCCATCAGGGTAAACCCAGGCGTGTTGGATGCTGAGGCCTACGGATTAAAGGCAACCGCAGCGGATGTTCTGGCCTTTATTGAAGCGCAGATGGCGGAAGCCGTAGCAGTAGAACCTCTGCACCAGGCGTTGGCAACCACCCGAATGGGTTACGTTGGCCTAGGCGGTATGGTTCAGGGGCTGGGGTGGGAAAGTTATGACTATCCGGTAAGTCTTGATCAGCTCCTGGAAGGTAATTCAGTTGAGGTCGTCCTGGAAGCCAATCAAGTGGAACGCTTTGAACCACCGCTCCCCTCCAGAGAAGAGGCACTGTTCAACAAAACCGGCTCGACCAACGGCTTTGGTGCTTATGTGGCGTTTGTGCCCAGCCAGCAGGTAGGCATCGCCCTGCTGGCAAACCGAAACTATCCGAATCAGGCACGCATTCAGGCAGCACACCACATCCTGACAGCGCTAGACAAGACACACTAAGAGGCGCCGCCTACGGGCGATACTTTTTTGCGTTGCATTTTTGCCTAGGGATAAGGAGACTTGGCTACGTCGTTCTGTCCACTGCAAAGAGCCAACGCCATGCGCCTGAATGCCGATTTTAGCCACTTTGCCTGTGTTACGCCCGAGCAGTACCAATGGGTTGCCTCCCCGAGCGCGGGTGTGGAGCGTATGATGCTGGACCGTATTGGCGATGAAGTCGCCAGGGCCACAAGCCTGGTGCGCTATGCGCCCAATAGCCAGTTTAGCCACCATATTCATGGCGGCGGTGAAGAGATTTTAGTGCTTGAAGGCGTGTTCGCCGATGAACATGGCCGCTACCCGGCAGGGAGTTACCTACGCAACCCGATTGGTACTGGCCATACACCGCAAATAGGCGAAGAGGGAGCATTAATTCTCGTCAAACTGTACCAGTTTGATCAAAACGACCTGCTCCGACTCGCCATTCCCGCCCACCGTTTACCTTGGCAGCCCGATAGGCGTCCTGGCATCAGCTACAAAATGCTGCACACCTTTGGTCAGGAGCGGGTAAGCCTGGAACGCTGGGAAGCCGGGGTGCAGGTTACTTACCCCATCCTCGGTGGAGGGTTGGAAATCTTGATACTAGAAGGTTCGCTACAGGATAACGGCATCGAGTACCTCAAGGGAAGCTGGTGCCGTTATCCCGCAGGCGCAGCGCCTCAGCTTCAGGCAGGTAGTGATGGAGTACAGCTATACCTGAAGCGAGGACATTTGGCAGCAGTTAGCCAGCCAGACCAATAAACGGAATCAGCGTCACCAGCACAATCATGACAACCGCAGCCAGTACCAGAATGACTTGAAGAGGATGCGCGGCTAAACGGCGCCATAATGTTGGCGCCTCTCCTCTCGATACGGCTTCGTCGTGCTCACGACGCGCCTGGGCTTGACGCTTCGTCTGGTACTCGGCCAGAGTGGCCTCTGCGGCTTCCTTTTGCTGTGGGTTGCGCAGCCAGATGGCATCAACGCCTAACCGAAAAAAACCTGCATGGGTTTCATAGACATCAAAGCCCTGCTCGTCCAGTAGTTGGCGAACCTCTAACGCTTCTTCATCCGTCACATGGCGAAGCCTAAACAGCAAATGTGCCATGATCAATCGCCCATTGCCGCGAGAAGATCTGCCTGAATCACTTCAATCCAGTAACCATCGGGGTCTTTGACAAAAATAACATCTTTCATTTTGCCCTGATCCGCACGCTTCACGAAGGTTACCCCATGCTCATCAAACCACGCTTGGGCGGCACTTAAATCGGGTACGCTAAAGCAAATGTGTCCGAAGCCCTGAGGCTCGGCATTACCATCGTGGTAGGCAAAATCTGGCTGGCTCTCCGTTCCCCAGTTATGGGTCAGCTCCAGTAGTCCTTTTTGGCTGAATGTCCAGGTAGTACGGGCCTGGGGGTCTTCTGGCACGCTCTCATCGGCTTCAACATTGGCCAGGAAATAGAGCGAGAACTGCATCTCTTCAAAATCCAGGCGGCGCAGCACTTGCATACCAAACACTCGTGAATAAAAGGCCAGCGCACGCTCAGGGTCTTTCACGCGCAGCATCAGATGGTTTAAGCGAAACCCTTGTGTTTGTGGTGCAACGGGGGCAACGCCTGGATGCTGTTCACCTTGGAAACTCATGGCTATTTTCCTCTATTGAGCGTGGAGACTTTGACGAAGTTGATACTTTGTACAAGGCTTTAAACTACTTTCCTATGGATGGGCAGCGCCTCGGTTACTTGATATTTACCATGAGGGCGGCTGCTGGATAATTCCAGCCTTAGCGTACAAGGAGGTTATATGTCACGTGACCGTAATGTATGGGGTGAACCGCTAACGCCCTGCTGCCATACACCAAAAACCGGTTTTTACCGCGATGGTTTTTGTCGTGTGGGACCAGATGATATCAGCGTTCACTCCGTATGCGCCGTCGTTACCGCAGAGTTTTTGGCATTTTCAAAAGCCCAGGGTACTGACCTGCTAACACCGCGCCCGGCGTTTGGCTTTCCTGGCTTACAAGCGGGCGATCGTTGGTGTTTATGCGCCAGCCGATGGCAGCAGGCGGAAGCCGTGGGCCTGGCACCGCCGGTTATCTTGTCGGGCACTAATGAGAAAACCTTGGAAGTCATTCCATTGGTGATACTGCAACAACATGCGCTGGATGCTGTGCACTGAGCGAACCTGATCAGGGCCAACCAACCACGCTTTACATCTGTCCTCAAGACACGGATAGTAAGCCCACGACAGGGGCGCCATACCGATGGCTGAGAAGCACCCTTTGAACCTGAACCGGCTAATACCGGCGTAGGGAGTCGTGGTGCCCCTATCACCACCTCCCTGCCGGGAGGATGTTATGACGCTACGCTCCTTTAATGAGCACCCATTAGGCGACTATCTTGTTGCGCTGCGCGCAATGACCCCCTTGGTTCACTGCATAACCAACTACGTGGCCATGAACAGTACCGCCAACCTGTTGCTCGCCACGGGCGCGTCCCCTGCGATGCTGCATGCGAAAGAGGAAGCAGCCGAGTTTGCGGCTATTTCCTGTGCGCTTGCCATCAATATTGGCACCATATCGACCCCCTGGGCGGAAGCCATGCTCATGGCCACCAGCACGGCCAATCGCCAAGGGATTCCCTGGGTACTGGACCCGGTCGCCGTGGGCGCTACTCATTTTCGGCAAACACTGTGCGCCAAGCTGCTGCCACACCAGCCAACGGTTATCCGTGGCAACTCATCAGAAATTCTGACCCTAAATGGCCTAAGCAGCCAAGGGCGCGGCGTTGACACCACGGCAAGCACCCAAGACACAAGCGCGACCACCGCAGCGGTGGCACTTGCCCGACAACATCGCTGCATCGTGGCAATGACAGGCCAGAAAGATTTTATTACCAACGGCACCAACCACTACTACCTAAAGGGTGGACATGCACTGATGCCGCGGATCACGGCTTTGGGCTGTGGCCTAAGCGCGCTGGTGGCAGGATTTGTAGCAGCTGAAAAGGCACACCCTTTTGAAGCATGTATCGCTGCGCTGGCCTGTTTTGCGGTTGCGGGCAGTCAGGCAGGGCAATACGCCACAGGGCCGGGCAGCTTTGAGGTAGCACTATTGGATGCGCTCTACCAGCTTACTCCCAACAACCTATCGACCCTAGCTCAGTTGGAGGCGGTGCATGCCGTTTGATCTATCGCTTTACCTCATCACCGATGCCGAACTATGCCGCGACTATGGCCTTGAACAGACCGTGGAAGCGGCGATACAGGGGGGGGTCACCATCGTTCAACTACGCGATAAACACGCCAGCGATGAGCAGATGATTGCCCAGGCCAAGCGCTTAAAAGGGCTGCTTGCTGGCAGTGGGGTTCCTCTGATTATCAATGACCGCCTAAGCGTCGCCGTAGCCAGCCAGGCTGATGGCCTGCACGTCGGACAAAGTGACATGGCCGTTCAAGAGGCCCGTCAAGCCTTGGGTGAAGATGCCATTATTGGCCTGTCGATCAATACACCAGAGCAATTGCAGGCAGCACCCATGGCGCTGCTGGACTACGTGGGCCTGGGGCCGGTCTTCGCAACGGTCACCAAGCACGACCACGCTCAGCCGATTGGCTTTAAGGGGCTGGCGACACTGGCCAGGGTATGCCCGCTGCCCAGCGTAGCGATTGGGGGCTTAAAAGCGGAGCATACTGAGCATGTTAAAGCCGCCGGAGCCCAAGGCCTTGCGGTGATTTCCGCCATTTGCGGCCAGCCAGACCCGTGCGCGGCCGCACAGGCCTTTGTCGCCACATAATCCCACTCCACGTACGAACGGGTTAGCGGTACCCGCATGAAGCGATGAGTAGCAGCGTTAGCAAGCGCCCTAACGTCAAGCACCTGTGCTGGTCATGTCTTAGCTGATGGCTACACCTAATGAACGGGGCTGAGCCACTCTGGAAGGTGTGAGATCGCGCATCAATAATGCAAACTCAAGCTGGTCAGAGTGGATAGCATCGCCCGGTAGCGGGATGCGAACCCGATGCCCTGAGCCGGGCGCGGCGCACTGAGACTCGCCGCGCCCGTTCTCAATATACTTAAGCATAAAACGGCGGTTACCGCCGGGGAGCATCAGCTCCATGCTGTCACCTACCTCAAAGCGGTTCTTTACTTCTATATCCAGTTGCCCGCGGGCTACATCGTAACCGAGCACATCACCTACAAACTGCTGATGTACGCCGATAGAGTGACCTCGCTCGTAATTCTGGAACTCATCGTGTACATGACGACGATAAAAGCCTTCGGTATAGCCTCGGTTCGCTAGGTTTTCGAGCTCATCCATCAGGTTCATATCAAAGGGTCGGCCAGCAACGGCATCATCGATTGCCCGTCGATACACCTGGGCTGTGCGCGCCACGTAGTAATGGGACTTGGTGCGCCCCTCAATTTTCAGTGATGCCACCCCCATTTCCGCCAGACGCGCGACGTGCTGTACGGCGCGAAGATCTTTGGAATTCATGATGTAGGTACCATGCTCATCTTCATAGACGGGCATCAGCTTCCCAGGCCGAGTGACATCTTCAATCAGTGCGGAGAGTTCGTCCTGCCCTTGCATCGACACACCACGGCCTTCTGCAGCGGGCACCAGATCACCCGTATCGTCATGTGCCGCTGCCACGGTGTTATATTTCCAGCGGCATGCATTGGTACAGGTGCCTTGGTTGGGGTCGCGATGATTGAAATAGCCAGACAGTAGGCAACGCCCTGAATAGGCAATGCAGAGCGCACCATGCACAAAGGTTTCGATCTCTAAGCCCTGGCACTCAGCACCTATCTCCGCAATCTCATCCAGAGAGAGTTCACGGGACAAAATGATGCGGCTAACTCCCTGGCGCTGCCAGAACTTAGCCGCCGCCCAGTTCACCACATTTGCCTGCACCGACAGATGAATCACCTGTTCAGGCCAACGCTCCCGGATCATCATTATCAAACCAGGATCAGACATAATCAGCGCATCCGGCCCTGCTTCAATCACCGGCTCCATATCCCGCAGGTAGGTTTTCAACTTGCTATTATGGGGTGCAATGTTAGAAGCAACGTAAAACTGCTTACCTCGCGCATGGGCATACTCAATACCACGGTGAAGATTGTTAACATTGAAGTCGTTATTGCGCACTCGCAACGAATAGCGCGGTTGCCCCGCGTAAACGGCATCCGCCCCATAAGCGAAGGCGTAGCGCATATTGTTAAAGGTACCGGCAGGAGAAAGCAGTTCAGGAGCTTGCATAAACAATCACCGTTATCAGGACGATGGCGCGTAATACGCGGTGTTGAAAGGGCCGGATTATAGCCCGCTCAAACACCATGCTTTGGTAAGCCTGCCACTTTGCTGACCTGGATCAACCAGGAAGTATATTCACGCCGTTGGGCGACGTTTTAACGTCGTACGTCGGTCATGGTAAGCGATCGCGAGGCCACTGAGCATGATCAGCGCGCTACCCAACCATACCCATAAGTCGGGCAGCTCACCCCAGAACCACCAACCCAGCAGTATTGCCCAGAGCATGGCGGTATAGTCAAATGGCGCGGCAATCGCGGCGGGGGCATAACGAAACGCCAGCGTTATAAACGCTGTCGCGCCAACGCCCAGCACGCCTGACACCAAAAACCCTAGCCAGTGCCAAGGCTGGGGTGTTTGCCACACCCAGGGCAAGCTAAGCGCCGTTAATATCAGCGGCACCAGAGTCATATAAAATATCATCGCCCACAGGTGCTCACGGGCACCGTAACGGCGGGCGGTAATCATCATTAGCGCATAGAACACCGCCGCTGCTAACACGGTCATGGCACCTAACTGAAACGCATCTCCACCGGGGCGCACCACGATCAGCACTCCCACAAAGCCTGTCAGCGACGCAATTAAAACAGGCAAATCAATCCGCTCACCCAGTAACGGCACAGCCAGTAGCGTGACAAACAATGGCGCCACAAACGCAATAGCAGTGGCCTCCGCCAATGGCAGTAGCGTCAGTCCCCAGACAAAACAGATCATGGTGGCGGTATAAATCAAACCGCGTATCAGGTGCATACCAGGGCGCTTGGTACGCAACTTGCGCAGCCCACCTGAAAAATAGGCCAACAATGCTATCAGCGGCAGTGATACCAGGGTACGGAAGAAAATAATCTGCAATGGAGAATGCACCTCTCCAAGCCACTTCGAAATGGCATCGCCTAACGCCAAAAACAGCACCCCCAGGCACATACTGAGTATGCCTTTCAACGAGGTAGTCATGATGGTCTCCTATACTCGCCGGGTTGCATCAGCCGGACGTTGACAGAGAATAAAAAACCCCGCCAATGGGGCATTGGCGGGGTGATAAAGCGGAACAGCGGTTATAAGCTGGCGTTCACCACCATACAGTCCATGCCCTGGGCCTGGAGCGCCAGACAGGCTTGTCTGGCGCGTGCCTCATCCAGCGCTACCACCCTGGCACGAAAGACCGGCGTTTGGCCTTCCAGAGTATCGATAGCGACCCGGCCGCCCACATCGTTGGGCAATCGCTGAGCCGCCTGCTGGGCGTGCTGCTCAGCCTGGGAGGCTTGACTAAATGCTCCCACCTGAATCCCCCAGCCGCCAATGGGCCTTGGCTCCTGGGTCATGGAAGCCAGTTCACGTTCCCGTTCAATCAATGCCCGTAGAGGGTCTTGTTCAGACACAGCATGGGATTCGTCCTGGTCGACTGAACGAGAAAGCTGCTCTTCAACAACAGCCGCTGCCGTAGCTGAGGAGCGCGTAGTGGTTTCGATACTGGCCATCATCGGGCGACTGGGCGCAGGTTGCTGAACAGGAGGGGGAGACAATGGCTGGGAAGAGCCTGCAAACCCCATAAATTCACGCGAAAAATTGGTATTGGCCAACCATGTTCTCTGGTCACGCAACGAAGCACGGCCAAAGCTACGGTCTAACAGATTAGCCATATGGGTATCACGAGAGGATGCACTAAAGCCACCCATCACCACGGCCACCATACGGCGCCCATCATGCATGGCGGTGGTTGCCACATTAAAACCAGAGGCGCGTATAAAGCCGGTTTTCAAACCATCGGCGCCTGGGTAATCGCGCACCAGGCGGTTATGGCTGGTATGGCGGGTACCCCGGTAAGTGAACTCTTGCAGCCCAAAGTAATGATAGTACTGAGGGAAGTCCTGCATAACACGGACCGACAAGGTCAGCATATCCCGTGCAGTTGTGATCTGCTGATCATCTGGCAGACCGGAAGCATTACGAAAGGTCGTCGCATTCATACCCAGTTCGCGGGCCTTGGCCGTCATCAGATGGGCAAAGCGTTGCTCACTGCCTCCCAGCGCTTCAGCGACAACTACCGCTACATCATTGGCTGAGCGGACAGCCAGAGCACGAATTGCCGTATCCACAGGAATGGTACTACCCGCTGAAAGCCATAGTTTGGTGGCGGGCATAGCAGCCGCCTGGGCAGAAACAGGCAATGCCTGATCCAGGGTCAGCTCACCGTTTTCAATCGCTTCAAACGTGAGGTAAAGCGTCATCATTTTGGTAAGCGAAGCGGGATAACGCGGGTCATCCGCATTCTCAGAGTAGAGTACTTCACCGTTTTCCAGGTCAACCACAATACCGGCATACCGTGGGTTTGCCTGTGCATTGTTAATGGCACCCAGCATTAGCAGGGATAGCATCAGCCACCACAGTGACGCTATTCGCGCATACATTCCCCTTGTTGTCATACATGCCCCTTGCTTATTCGACGTGCTTTAACTGTTCGTTGTCAGCCTGCCAGACTCTATATCACCAGACTAGCACGGTAGCTCGCAAATTAACGCTTCCTGAGGAGTATATAACGTGATGTAAAACAGGCAGACATAAAAAAACCGACCCGGGGGTCGGTTTTCATTGTTGCCTGGAAAGCAGCAGAAATTTACTCTTCTGCCGCTGCTTCTTCAGCAACCGGGCGGTCAACTAGCTCAACGAACGCCATAGGCGCGTTGTCGCCAGTGCGGAAACCGCACTTGAGGATACGGACGTAACCGCCCGGACGCTCGGCGTAACGCGGACCCAGCTCGTTGAACAGTTTGCCGACGGCTTCTTTGGAGCGCGTACGAGCAAATGCCAGACGGCGGTTTGCAACGCTATCCTGCTTGGCCAGGGTGATCAGCGGCTCGATAACGCGACGCAGTTCCTTGGCCTTGGGCAGGGTTGTCTTGATCACTTCATGTTCGACCAGCGAGACAGACATGTTCTTAAACATGGCCTGACGATGCGAGCTGGTGCGATTCAGATGACGACCACTCTTACGATGACGCATGGTTGTAATTCCTTACCAAACTGGGACTCGAGTCGACACTCACGCGGAGGCCTTGTCATCCTTCAGGCTAGCCGGCGGCCAATTCTCCAACCGCATGCCGAGGGACAAGCCGCGCGCCGCCAAAACATCCTTGATTTCATTCAAAGACTTTTTACCGAGGTTCGGGGTCTTCAACAGCTCAACTTCAGTACGCTGAATCAGATCACCGATATAGTAAATATTCTCGGCTTTTAGGCAGTTCGCGCTGCGAACGGTCAACTCAAGATCGTCTACGGGGCGCAATAGGATTGGATCAACGTGATCCTCTTCCTCTTCGACTTCCTGCTCTTTATCAGCTTCGAGGTCGACGAAGGCGGCCAGCTGCTCTTGCAGAATGGTCGCACTGCGACGGATAGCCTCTTCCGGATCCAGGGTACCGTCGGTTTCCAGATCGATAATCAGCTTATCGAGGTCGGTGCGCTGCTCAACACGAGCGGCTTCAACCGAATAGGAAACGCGGCGAACAGGGCTGAAGGTGGCATCCAGCTGCAGGCGGCCAATAGCACGGGTCTCTTCATCAGAGCCACGGGCGTCAGCCGGTTCGTAACCACGACCCAGCGCTACCTTTAGCTGAATTTTCAGCTCGGCACCTTCATTAACGTGAGCAATGATATGGTCCGGGTTGACGATTTCGACGCTATGATCAAGCGCAATGTCACCAGCGGTGACGACGGCTGGGCCCTGCTTGTTCAGCGAGAGCACCGCCTCATCGCGGCTGTGCATCTTAATCGCAACATCTTTCAAGTTCAGGAGGATTTCGATGACATCTTCCTGCACCCCTTCGAGTGCACTGTATTCGTGCTCTACACCGGCGATTTCAGCCTCGACCACGGCAGCGCCGGGCATGGATGAAAGCAGAATGCGACGAAGTGCATTCCCCAGGGTGTGACCAAAGCCGCGCTCGAACGGTTCGAGAACGATTTTGGCATGATGTGCGCTGATCTCTTCGACCTTGATGTCGCGGGGGCGAAGAAACTCTGTCACTGAACGCTGCATATGAACACCTTTCAGGCTGCCAAACGGATACTGAGTACTCTAAAGCACGATACTCAAGAGCATCTGGGCGGTTAGCTTTGCTACCCCGCCCAGGCCTCAAGAAGCAGAAACGTAAATCAAACTGCTTACTTGGAGTACAGCTCGACGATCAGGTTTTCGTTGATGTCGGCAGTCAGGTCACCGCGTTCAGGCAGAGCCTTGAAAGTGCCTTCCATCTTCTTGGCGTCGATTTCGATCCAAGCGATGTCGCCACGGTTGGCCGCAATGGTCAACGCGTTTTGAATACGAGCTTGGTTCTTCGCCTTTTCGCGAACAGCAACAACGTCACCCGGCTTCACTTGATAGGAAGCAACGTTAACGGTGCGGCCATTCACGGCAATCGCCTTGTGGCTGACCAGCTGACGCGCTTCGGAGCGCGTCGAGCCGAAGCCCATACGGTAGACGACGTTATCCAGTCGGGATTCAAGCAACTGCAACAATACTTCACCCGTCGCACCTTTCAGGCGAGCGGCTTCTTTGTAGTAGTTGCGGAACTGCTTTTCGAGTACGCCATACATACGGCGTACTTTCTGCTTCTCACGAAGCTGCAAGCCGTAGTCGGAAAGACGCTGACGACGCTGGCCGTGTACACCCGGAATCTGCTCGGATTTACACTTTTTCTCGAAGGGAGTCACACCACTCTTCAGGAAGAGGTCGGTGCCCTCACGACGAGACAGTTTGCACTTCGGTCCAATATAACGAGCCATGAATCTGTCTCCTTAAACGCGGCGTTTCTTAGGCGGACGGCAACCATTATGGGGAATGGGCGTCGCGTCTGTGATGCTTTGCACGCGGAAGCCGGCGGCATTCAGTGCGCGCACGGCGGATTCACGGCCGGGACCGGGGCCTTTGACCAGCACGTCTACGTTTTTCACACCATACTCGGCTGCAGCAGTTGCTGCACGTTCACTTGCCACTTGAGCAGCGAACGGGGTGCTCTTGCGAGAACCACGAAAACCCGAACCACCGGCAGTAGCCCAAGAAAGAGCATTGCCCTGGCGGTCTGTGATCGTCACGATCGTGTTGTTAAAAGAGGCATGGATATGCGCTACGGCGTCCACTACCTGCTTTTTAACCTTTTTACGGTTACTACGCGGGTTAGCCATGTTGATGTCTATTCCTGTCTTTACGCCAGAACGTGCGTGTTATTTGCGGATCGGCTTACGCGGACCTTTACGGGTACGCGCGTTAGTCTTGGTCCGCTGACCACGCAGCGGAAGACTACGACGATGACGCAGACCACGGTAGCAGCCTAAGTCCATGAGACGCTTAATGTTAAGCGTGACATCACGGCGAAGGTCGCCTTCTACGGTGTACTTACCAACTTCAGAACGCAGGGTATCCAGCTCATCGCTAGACAGGTCCTGGATCTTGGCAGTCGGCGCGATACCGGCAGCAGCACAGATGTGCTGTGCACGAGTACGGCCAATCCCGAAGATATAGGTCAGCGAGATCGCCGCATGCTTGTTGTCCGGGATATTGACGCCTGCAATACGGGCCATCAGCTTACTCCGAAATTTGAGCGGCTTGCTCGTTTAATCATCTACAAAAGGCGCAACAGCATACCCCTTTATAAGCCCTAAGGCAAGGGGTATGCCGGCACCCGCTTAAAACAACCCAGGATTATCCCTGGCGCTGCTTGTGCCGCGGTTCGCTGCAAATGACGCGAACAGCGCCATTGCGACGAATGATCTTACAGTTACGGCACATCTTCTTTACGGAAGCTCGAACTTTCATCGTTCTTTCTCCAAAAACGGCTCGCGGCGCGCCAATTTAATGGACGGCGCCTTAGCGCATGATGCCGCCGCTACCGTAGCCTTTCAGGTTGGACTTCTTCATCACCGAGTCATATTGATGCGACATGAGATGCGACTGCACCTGGGCCATGAAGTCCATGATGACCACTACCACAATCAGTAACGACGTACCGCCAAAGAAGAACGGAACGTTCCACGCTACGATCAGGAACTGGGGCATCAGGGAAACCGCAGTGATATACAAGGCACCGAACAGAGTGAGACGAGTCATCACTTTGTCGATATAGCGAGCGGTCTGCTCGCCGGGGCGAATGCCCGGCAGGAAAGCGCCTGACTTTTTAAGATTGTCAGCCACGTCCTTGGGGTTGAAGACCAGCGCTGTGTAAAAGAAGCAGAAGAATACCACTGCCGCCGCGAAAAGCAAGATGTAAAGCGGTTGGCCAGGGCCTAACGCTTGCGATGCACGCTGCAACCACTCCATTCCTTCGCCAGCACCTACCCACTGACCAATAGAGGCCGGGAAAAGTAAAATGCTGGAGGCGAAGATAGCAGGGATGACACCTGCCATATTCACTTTCAAAGGCAGATAGCTGCTTTGGCCTGCATACATCTTATTGCCAACCTGACGCCGTGGGTAGTTCACCTTGAGGCGGCGTTGGCCACGCTCGATGAAAACCACGAACGCCACGGTGGCAATACCTAGCACCGACAGCGCTAACAGCGGAAGAACATTCCAGGCCCCTTCGTTACGGGCAAGCTCAAATGCTTGCCCTACGGCACTGGGCAGCCCAGCGACGATCCCGGCGAAGATCAGCAGCGAAATACCGTTGCCGATGCCCTTCTCGGTGATCTGCTCACCTAGCCACATCATAAACACCGCGCCCGACACAAAGGTGATGATAGCGGTGAAATAGAAGCTGAAGTCAGCGCTGTAAGCGATGCCTTGGCTAGCCAGTCCCACGGACATACCGGTGGCCTGGACAAACGCCAGTAATACCGTGCCGTAGCGGGTGTACTGGCTGATCTTGCGGCGGCCAGCCTCACCCTCTTTCTTGAGCTGTTCAAGATGAGGGGAGACCGCAGTCATGAGCTGCATGATAATCGACGCCGAAATATAGGGCATGATACCCAGGGCGAGGACACTCATGCGCTCCAGGGCGCCACCCGAGAACATGTTAAACATGCCCAGGATGGTGCCCTGTTGCTCCCTGAACAAGGCAGCAAGCTGGTCAGGATTGATACCGGGAACGGGAATGTGGGCACCAATACGGTACACCACGATGGCGAGGAGCACGAAGCGCAGACGCGCCCACAGTTCACTCAGACCGCTGCCCATCGCCGGCATATTTCCTGACTTGGCCATTTAGTCCTCTACCTTGCCGCCGGCGGCTTCGATCGCTTCACGGGCACCTTTGGTGACCTTGATACCACGAACGATAACCGCCTTGTTCAGTTCGCCAGAAAGGATGATCTTCGCATGTAGCGTTGCATCCTTCAGCACGTTGGCTTGCTTTAGGGTTTCCATAGTGACTTCGTCACCGGCAACCTTGGCAAGTTCGGCCAGACGTACTTCTTCAGATACCAGCGACTTGGCAGACGTAAAGCCGAACTTCGGCAAACGACGCTGTAGCGGCATCTGACCGCCTTCGAAACCAGGCTTGACGCTACCGCCGCTGCGAGATTTCTGACCTTTGTGACCGCGGCCACCGGTCTTGCCCAGACCGGAGCCGATACCACGACCAACGCGCTTTTCAGCGTGCTTGGAGCCCGGTGCCGGGCTCAGGGTATTGAGTTTCATGGATTACTCTCCCTCAACGCGCACAAGGTAGTTAACCTTGTGGATCATGCCGCGTACGGCAGGGGTGTCTTCCAGCTCAACCGTGTGACCGATGCGACGCAGACCCAGGCCCTTGATAGTAGCCTTGTGCTTGGGCAAAACGCCGATGGTGCTGCGGATCTGGGTAACCTTGATCGTTGCTGCCATGGTGCCTTACCCCGTGATCGCTTCGACAGACAGACCGCGCTTGGCGGCCACGTCTTCCGGTGCTTGCATGGAGGAGAGACCTTTGACAGTCGCCCGAACCACGTTAACCGGGTTGGTGGAACCGTAGCACTTGGCCAGTACATCGTGGACACCAGCCAACTCCAATACGGAGCGCATAGCACCACCAGCGATGATACCGGTACCTTCAGAAGCCGGCTGCATGTAGACCTTGGAAGCACCGTGACGTGCTTTCACCGGGTACTGCAGCGTGTGGCCTGCAAGGTTAACCTTGACCATGTTGCGACGAGCCTGGTCCATCGCCTTTTGAATCGCCACCGGCACTTCACGCGCCTTGCCACGACCGAAACCGACACGACCTTTACCATCACCAACGACGGTCAGTGCGGTGAAGCCGAAAATACGACCACCTTTGACCACCTTGGCGACGCGGTTGACCTGCACTAACTTCTCCTGCAGATCACCGCTTTGCTGTTCGTTCTTCGCCATCGTAAAACCCTTTAGAATTCCAGGCCGCCTTCACGAGCGGCGTCGGCCAGAGCCTTGACGCGACCGTGATACTTAAAGCCAGCACGGTCGAAGGCCACCTGGGTGATGCCTGCTTCTTTAGCGCGTTCGGCAATCAGTGCACCTACTTTAGAGGCAGCCTCTGAGTTGCCGGTCGCACCCTCGCGCAGTGCTTTGTCCAGCGTAGAAGCGCTGGCCAACACTTTGCCACCATCCGGCGAGATAATCTGCGCATAGATGTGACGCGGGGTACGGTTGACGCACAGGCGATACACGCCCAGCTCGCGGATCTTGGCGCGAGCGCGGCGGGCACGACGGAGACGAGATTCTTTCTTCGCGTTCATAACCCTGCCTTACTTCTTCTTGGCTTCTTTGCGACGCACCTGCTCGTCGGCGTACCGGACACCCTTGCCTTTGTATGGCTCAGGCGGACGGAAGGCGCGGATTTCCGCGGCGCACTGGCCGAGCATCTGCTTGTCCGCGCTCTTCAGCACGATCACGGTGTTCTTCGGCGTTTCCGCTGAGACACCCTTAGGCAGTTCATAGTCGACCGGGTGCGAGAAGCCCAGTGAAAGATTGAGCGTCTGGCCCTTAGCTTGGGCACGATAACCGACGCCAACAATTTCGAGAGTTTTTGTGAAACCCTCGGATACGCCCGTTACCAGGTTCTGAACCAAGGCGCGGGTAGTACCGGCCATTGCCCAGCTCTTGGCAGACTCACTCGGGGCGAAGGTCAGCTGGCCATCTTCTTGACCAATCACCACGTCCTGGTGAATGGGCATAGACAGCGTGCCCTGGCCGCCTTTGGCGGTCAGCTGGCCAGCGTCGATTTTAATCTCGACACCAGCGGGCACTTTAACCGGATATTTCGCTACGCGGGACATTCCAGCCTCCTAGAATACGGTGCAGATGACTTCGCCACCGACGCCTGCTTGGCGCGCGGCACGATCGGTCATGACACCATTAGAGGTGGTGACAATCGCGATACCCAGACCATCGGCGACCTTAGGCAGGTTGTCCTTGCCCTTATACTGGCGCAAAGACGGCTTGGAAACCCGCTGAATGTGCTCTATAACCGGCTTACCCTCAAAGTACTTGAGAGTAACGGTCAGCTCGGGTTTAACGCCTTCAGCCACCGCAAAGTCGGTAATGTAGCCTTCTTCCTTTAGCACTCGGGCCACTTCAACTTTCAGCTTGGAGGACGGCATGGTAGCCGTCTCCTTGGTGGCCATCTGCGCATTGCGGATACGGGTGAACATATCCGCCAGAGTGTCTTGCATGCTCATTTAATGTGCGCTCCTGATGATTCTACGTGGCGTTACCAGCTGGACTTTTTCAGACCAGGGACGTCGCCACGCATGGCGGCTTCACGCAGCTTGTTACGACCGAGGCCGAACTTGTTGTAGAAACCGTGCGGACGGCCAGTCACGCGGCAGCGGTTACGCTGACGCACCGGGCTTGAGTCGCGCGGCAGTTGCTGCAGCTTCAGCGTCGCCTCGAAACGATCTTCTTCAGAAGCGTTCACGTCCGAGATGATTTTTTTGAGCTCTGCGCGCTTAGCCGCATACTTCTCGACTAGCTGAGTACGCTTGAGCTCACGCTCTATCATACTTTTCTTAGCCATGATCCAACCCTTATTTCTTGAACGGGAAGTTCAGTGCGCTCAACAGCGCACGACCTTCCTCGTCGGTGTTGGCGGTAGTAGTGATAGTGACGTCCAGCCCCCGAACGCGATCGATTTTATCATACTCGATCTCCGGGAAGATGATCTGCTCACGCACACCCATGGAGTAATTGCCGCGACCGTCGAAGGACTTCGGGTTGAGACCACGGAAGTCACGCACGCGGGGAATCGCGATGTTTACCAGGCGGTCCAGGAAGTCCCACATACGCTCAGAGCGCAGAGTCACTTTGATACCGATCGGCCAACCTTCGCGCACCTTGAAGCCCGCGATGGACTTGCGTGCCTTGGTCACCAGCGGCTTTTGCCCGGAGAGTTTCTCCAGATCGCCGATGGCATTGTCGATCAGTTTTTTATCGCTGACCGCTTCGCCGATACCCATGTTCAGAGTCACTTTCGTGATCCGGGGCACCTGCATTACGTTGGCGTAGCTGAACTGCTCTTTGAGTTGAGCTACCACCTCGTTTTGATAACGTTCTTTCAAGTTCGCCATTTTGCTACCCGACTCGCGTTAGGCGTCGATCTGCGTCTGCGTCGACTTGTAGATACGTACCTTGGTACCGTCTTCCTTAACTTGGAAGCCGACGCGATCCGCCTTACCGGTCTCCGAATTGAAGATGGCTACGTTGGACGCGTGAATCGGAGCCTCACGCTCGACGATACCGCCCTGATTTCCCGCCATGGGATTGGGCTTGGTGTGACGTTTAATCATGTTCACACCGGACACCACGAAACGGTTTTCTAATACCCGCTTAACGGTGCCGCGCTTGCCCTTATCCTTCCCGGCGATGACGATGACTTCATCGTCACGTTTGATCTTTTGCATATCCGCCTCGCTCCTTACAGCACTTCAGGCGCTAGGGAAATGATCTTCATGAACTTCTCATTACGAAGTTCACGAGTTACCGGCCCGAAGATACGCGTGCCGATCGGCTGTTCGTTGGTGTTATTCAACAAAACCGCCGCATTTCCATCGAAACGGATCAGCGAACCGTCACTACGACGGACGCCACTACGGGTGCGAACCACTACCGCTTTCAGCACTTGGCCTTTTTTGACCTTGCCGCGCGGAATAGCTTCTTTCACCGTTACTTTGATGACGTCACCAACGCGAGCGTAACGACGGTGTGAACCGCCTAACACCTTGATGCATTGCACCCGGCGCGCTCCGCTGTTGTCGGCGACATCCAGCATTGTCTGAGTCTGAATCATCGGTTTTCTCCAAACCTAATCTGACTGCACTGGTTGGACAGACGCAGGGGTTAACCTTTGGCCTGCTCTACCACCTCGACCAGCGTCCAGGCTTTCTTCTTGGAAAGCGGACGGCACTCCTGAATGGAAACCGTATCGCCTGCCTTCGCCTGGTTCGCCTCATCATGGGCGTGCAGCTTGGTGGAGCGCTTAACGTATTTTCCGTAGATCGGGTGACGCTCACGGCGCTCGATCATGACGACGATGGACTTGTCCATCTTGTCGCTCACCACCTTACCGGTGAGCGTACGTGCTTTTTTCTCTTCGGCCATCTCAATCACCTGCCTTCTCGTTGAGCACAGTCTTCACGCGGGCGATATCCCGACGGACCTGCTTGAGCAGATGAGTCTGGCTCAGTTGGCCTGTGGCCTTCTGCATGCGCAGGTTAAACTGCTCGCGGAGGAGCTCGAGGAGCTGCTCTTGGAGCTCTCCTACGGACTTTTCACGAATTTCCTGGGCTTTCATCACATCACCGTCCGTTTCGCAAAGGTGGTGGACAGGGGCATCTTTTGTGCGGCCAGTTCAAATGCTTCACGGGCCAGCTCTTCGGACACACCTTCAATTTCGTACAGGACCCGACCCGGCTGGATCTGGGCTACCCAGTACTCAACTGAACCTTTACCCTTACCCATACGAACTTCGAGCGGCTTCTTGGAGATCGGCTTGTCAGGGAAAACGCGGATCCAGATTTTACCGCCACGTTTAACGTGACGTGTGATCGCACGACGGCCAGCTTCGATCTGACGCGCAGTGATGCGGCCACGACCGGTAGCTTTCAGACCGTACTCCCCGAAGCTGATCTTGCTTCCGCGATGCGCCAGACCACGGTTGCGGCCTTTCATCATCTTGCGGAATTTCATACGCTTGGGCTGTAACATCGACTCGCTCTCCCCTTACCTGGAACCTTTCTTCTTGGGCGCGTTGCCGGCAGGCTGTTGCTTAGCCTTGGCACGTACTTCCTCGATACCACCGAGGATTTCGCCCTTGAAGATCCACACTTTGACGCCGATGACGCCGTAGGTGGTGTGAGCTTCGTAAGTGGCGTAGTCGATGTCCGCACGCAACGTGTGCAGCGGAACGCGACCTTCGCGATACCATTCGGTACGGGCGATTTCGGCACCACCAAGACGACCTGACAGCTGAATCTTGATGCCGCCAGCGCCAAGACGCATTGCGTTTTGTACCGCGCGCTTCATGGCACGACGGAACATCACGCGACGCTCAAGCTGACCCGCCACGTTGGCAGCGACCAGCTTGGCATCCAGCTCCGGCTTGCGAACTTCTTCGATGTTCACATGAACCGGAACACCCATCATCTCGGTCAGATCACGACGCAGACGGTCGACATCTTCACCTTTCTTACCAATCACGATACCCGGACGGGCAGTGTGAATGGTGATGCGGGCATTGTTAGCCGGACGCTCGATGTGAATGCGGCTCACGGAGGCGTTTTTCAGACGCTCTTCCAGGAAGCTGCGCACTTCGAGATCGTTGTTGAGCTTATCGGCATAGGCGCCGCGCTCGGCATACCAGACAGAAGCATGGTCTTTGACGATGCCCAGTCGAATGCCTGTTGGATTGACTTTCTGACCCATCTGGTCGACTCCTACTTCTCGGCTACCTTGACGGTGATGTGGCAGGTGCGCTTCAAGATACGATCCGCACGCCCTTTGGCACGCGGCTTGATACGCTTGAGCGTCATGCCCTCATCGACGCAGATGGTCGAGACACGCAGCTCGTCGATATCCATGCCGTTATTTTCTTCCGCGTTTGCAATGGCGGACTGCAGCACTTTCTTAACCAGCTTGGCAGCCTTCTTCGGTGAGAAGGTCAGCAGGTCGAGTGCTTCGGCGACCGGTTTACCGCGCACCTGGTCAGCCACCAAACGGGCCTTCTGGGCGGATAAACGAGCGCCACGCAGCTTAGCTGTGACTTCCATCTCTCAATCCTCTCTGGCTTACCGTTTGGCTTTCTTGTCCGCCGCATGCCCGCGATAAGTGCGAGTGGCAGCGAATTCGCCCAGCTTGTGACCAACCATTTCCTCGGAGACATGCACCGGGACGTGTTGGCGACCGTTATGGACAGCGATTGTGAGGCCTACCATATTTGGCAGGATCATCGAACGACGCGACCAGGTCTTGATCGGTTTACGGTCGTTCTTCTCCACTGCAGCCTCTACCTTCTTCAAAAGATGAAGGTCAATGAAGGGACCTTTCTTTAGTGAACGTGGCACAGCCGTTACCTCTTAATGTCTTGGCAATTTAGATCAACGCGTCTTATTACGACGACGAATGATCAGCTTGTCGGTGCGCTTGTTCTTACGCGTCTTATGACCCTTAGTCGGCACACCCCATGGGGATACCGGGTGACGACCACCACTGGTGCGGCCTTCGCCACCACCGTGTGGGTGATCGACTGGGTTCATCGCGACACCGCGAACAGTCGGACGCACGCCTCTCCAGCGCTTCGCACCGGCCTTGCCAAGTTGACGCAGGCTGTGCTCAGAGTTGCTCACTTCACCCAAGGTCGCGCGGCACTCGGCCAACACTTTACGCATTTCGCCGGAGCGGAGACGTAGTGTGGCATAGTTACCTTCACGAGCGACCAGCTGGGCGCTAGTACCGGCACTGCGAGCAATCTGCGCGCCTTTGCCCGGCTTCAGTTCGATACCGTGAACGGTAGAACCGAGCGGAATGTTGCGCAGCGGCAAGGCATTGCCTTTCTTGATGGGAGCGTTAACACCAGATTCCAGCACGTCACCCGCGCTGACACCTTTCGGTGCAATGATGTAACGACGCTCGCCATCAGCGTATTTCAGCAGTGCAATGTGTGCACTACGGTTCGGGTCGTGCTCCAGACGCTCAACAGTGGCAGGAATGCCATCTTTAGTGCGTTTGAAGTCGATCAACCGATAGTGATGACGGTGCCCACCGCCCACGTGGCGGGTGGTGATGCGGCCATAGTTGTTACGGCCACCGGACTTGGACTGCTTTTCCAAAAGCGGTGCATAGGCACGACCTTTGTACAGTTCCTCACCAACGATCTTGACGACGTGGCGACGACCGGCGGATGTGGGTTTGGTCTTGACGATTGCCATTATCCGTACTCCTGCCCTTATTCGGCGCCAGAGAAGTCTTCGAGCGTTTCACCCGCAGCCAGGGTCACATACGCTTTGCGGTAACCCTTACGCAGGCCAACGCCGTGAGCAGTACGCTTAGTTTTACCCTTCACGTTCAGCACCTGAACGCTGCCGACCTTCTTGCCGAATAGAGCTTCAACGGCTTTCTTGATCTCGGGCTTGGTAGCATCGCTTGCCACCTTGAAAACGTACTGGTTGCGCTCGGCTGCCATCGCGGCCTTTTCGGTCACGTGCGGTCCAAGCAGAACCTTGAATACGCGTTCCTGGTTCATGCCAGCTTCTCCTCGAATTTACGCAGGGCGGAGACGGTGACCAGGACCTTATCAAAGGCAACCAGGCTCACCGGATCAGCTGCAGCGACATCCACCACGTCAACGTGGGGAAGGTTGCGTGCGGCCAGATAGAGCTTTTCGTCAACTTCTTCAGTGACGATCAACACTTTCTCAAGGTTGAGCTCTTTCAGCTTGGCAGCTACCTGCTTGGTCTTCGGCGCTTCAACGCTGAACTCTTCAACAGCGACCAGGCGCTCTTGACGTACCAGCTCAGACAGGATGGAACGCATCGCCGCACGGTACATTTTGCGGTTAACTTTCTGGGTGTAGTCCTGGGGACGCGCCGCGAAAGTTACGCCGCCGCTGCGCCATAGCGGAGAGCGGATAGTACCGGCACGTGCACGACCGGTACCCTTCTGACGCCAGGGCTTCTTACCACCACCACGTACATCAGAACGGTTCTTTTGAGCGCGAGTACCCTGACGGCCACCAGCCAGATAGGCAGTGACAACCTGGTGAACCAGCGCTTCGTTGAATTCTTTGCCAAAAGTGGCGTCGGCTACTTCAACGGTACCCGTGCCTGCAGCAAGATTCAGATTCATTGGTAATTATCCCCTTCAGCCAGCTTTCACGGCGCTGCGAACAATAACGTCGCTACCGGTTGCTCCCGGTACAGCGCCCTTGATCAGCAGCAGGTTACGCTCGGCGTCGACACGGACGATCTCAAGGCTCTGTACGGTGCAACGGGCATTACCCATTTGACCGGCCATTTTTTTGCCTTTGAATACGCGACCCGGAGTCTGACACATGCCGATAGAACCCGGCGCGCGATGCGACAGGGAGTTACCATGGCTGTTATCTTGGGTACGGAAGTTCCAGCGCTTAACAGCACCCTGGAAGCCTTTACCCTTGGAAGTGCCGGTCACGTCGATCATTTGACCAGCTTCAAAGAGGGATACGGTGAGTTCGCCACCCACTTCAGGAGCTTCTTCGCCTTCAGCAAGACGGAATTCCATCAGCGAACGACCAGCCTCAACACCCGCCTTGGCAAACTGACCAGCTTGCGCTTTGGTGAGGTGCTTGGCTTTACGAGAACCAGATGTGACCTGAACCGCCGCATAACCGTCAGACTCGACAGTCTTGACGCGCGTAACACGGTTAGGATCCACTTCAATAACGGTCACGGGCACAGATGCGCCATCTTCGGTAAAGACACGGGTCATCCCGGCCTTTTTACCGACTAAACCGATAGTCATACTCAGTCTCCTATAGTGTACGGGGCTATCACCCGCTATGGCTGCCCTTTCCAGAGCATTCCACTAGCACATTGTGTGGCGCCTCACGGCGCGGCGGCTGCTGCTCATGCAAAAACAGATGAGCGCTGGGCCGCGAAGTGTCTAGTGTAATTAGTCGAGCTTGATTTGCACGTCAACGCCAGCGGCGAGGTCGAGCTTCATCAGCGCATCAACAGTTTTCTCAGTCGGCTCAACAATATCGAGCACACGCTTGTGAGTGCGAATCTCATACTGATCACGCGCATCTTTGTTGACGTGCGGTGAAATCAGGATGGTGTAGCGCTCGCGGTTGGTCGGCAGCGGGATCGGACCACGAACCTGAGCACCAGTACGCTTAGCGGTTTCTACAATCTCCGCTGTGGACTGATCGATCAGGCGATGGTCGAACGCTTTCAACCGAATGCGAATCTTTTGGTTCTGCATTTGCCCTAAACTCCAATGGATGTCGACGGCGCGAGCCGCCTACCCACGCATTCAAAGGATGCGCATTATAGGCACGCCAAAAGCCCATGTCAAACATTTGCTGTTGGTGCGCAGAAAAGGGGGCTCAACAGAGCCCCCTTGATCAATCAAGCAAGGAGCTTACTTGACGATTTTGGCCACAACGCCAGCACCAACGGTACGACCACCTTCGCGAATCGCGAAGCGCAGACCGTCGTCCATAGCGATCGGAGCGATCAGAGTAACAACCATCTTAACGTTGTCACCCGGCATGACCATTTCAACACCTTCCGGCAGTTCACAAGTACCTGTTACGTCAGTGGTACGGAAGTAGAACTGAGGACGGTAGCCTTTGAAGAAAGGCGTGTGACGACCACCTTCTTCTTTGGACAGTACGTATACTTCAGCTTCGAAAACGGTGTGCGGGTTGATGGTGCCTGGCTTAGCCAGTACCTGACCACGCTCAACGTCATCACGCTTAGTACCACGCAGCAGCGCACCAACGTTCTCACCGGCACGACCTTCGTCGAGCAGCTTACGGAACATTTCCACGCCAGTAACGGTGGTTTTGGTGGTGTCGCGGATACCGACGATTTCCACTTCTTCACCGGCTTTAACGATACCGCGCTCTACACGACCGGTAACAACAGTACCACGGCCAGAGATAGAGAATACGTCTTCAATCGGCATCAGGAACGGCTGGTCGATAGCACGCTCCGGCTCAGGAATGTAATCATCCAGAGCTTTGATCAGATTGGTAACGGCTGTAGTACCCAGACCATTCTCATCTTCACCGTTCAACGCCATCAGCGCGGAGCCGATGATGATCGGAGTGTCGTCACCCGGGAAGTCGTACTCGCTCAGAAGTTCACGCACTTCCATTTCGACCAGCTCGAGCAGCTCTTCGTCATCGACCATGTCCGCCTTGTTCAGGAACACAACGATGTACGGTACACCAACCTGACGAGACAGCAGGATGTGCTCACGTGTCTGCGGCATCGGGCCGTCAGCAGCAGAACAAACCAGGATTGCGCCGTCCATCTGCGCAGCACCGGTGATCATGTTCTTGACGTAGTCAGCGTGTCCTGGGCAGTCAACGTGGGCGTAGTGACGCTCTTCTGACTGATACTCAACGTGAGACGTGGCGATGGTGATACCGCGCTCACGCTCTTCAGGAGCGTTATCGATGGTATCAAATGCACGCCAGTCACCACCGAAAACTTCGGCGGATACACGGGTCAGGGCCGCTGTCAGAGTCGTTTTACCGTGGTCGACGTGACCGATGGTGCCGACGTTGACGTGCGGTTTGGAACGTTCGAATTTTTCCTTAGCCACTGCTATAACCTCTTTACGTTAGCTAACGGTTAACCGTTTTGGTTGATGACGGCTTCAACGACGCTGGAGGGCGCCTCCTCGTACTTCGCGAACTCCATAGAGTAGCTCGCACGGCCCTGGGTCTGTGAGCGCAGATCGGTTGCGTAACCGAACATCTCACCCAGTGGCACCGTTGCACGAATGACTTTACCGGAAGAGGAGTCATCCATGCCCTGCACCAGGCCGCGACGACGGTTCAGGTCGCCCATGACGTCACCCATAAACTCTTCGGGGGTCACGACTTCGACCTTCATCACCGGCTCCAGCAGCACGGCCTTGGCCTTCCTGGCACCTTCTTTCACTGCCATAGAAGAAGCAATCTTGAACGCAGTCTCGTTAGAGTCCACGTCATGGTAGGAACCATCAAACAGCGATACTTTGACGTCGATCATCGGGTAACCGGCGATGACACCGTTTTGCAGCTGCTCGAAAGCACCCTTTTCAACCGCAGGTACGTATTCCTTGGGAACCACACCACCCACGATCTCAGAGTTGAACTTGAAGAAGATTTCCTCTTCGCCTTCACCCTTCTCTTCAGCAGTCAGCGGCTCGATACGCAGCCACACGTGACCGTACTGGCCACGACCACCTGACTGACGTACAAACTTACCTTCCTGCTCTACGCTGCCGCGAATGGTTTCGCGGTAGGCAACCTGAGGCTTACCGATGTTCGCTTCCACCTTGAACTCGCGACGCATACGGTCAACGATGATGTCCAGGTGCAGCTCACCCATACCAGAAATAATGGTCTGGCCGGTTTCTTCGTCGGTCTTAACCTGGAAGGAGGGATCTTCCTGAGCCAGCTTGCCCAGTGCAACGCCCATTTTTTCCTGGTCAGCTTTGGACTTCGGCTCAACGGCAACCGAGATTACCGGATCCGGGAACTCCATACGCTCGAGAACAATTTTGTTATCGATGTCGCACAGGGTGTCACCAGTGGTAACGTCCTTAAGACCGATACAGGCGGCGATGTCGCCTGCCAGTACTTCTTTGATCTCTTCACGGGAGTTGGCATGCATCTGAACGATACGGCCAACGCGCTCTTTCTTCTGTTTAACGGAGTTATAAACACCGTCGCCAGATTTCAGAACGCCCGAATAAACACGGATGAACGTCAAGGTACCAACGAAGGGGTCGGTGGCGATTTTGAACGCCAGCGCCGCAAACGGTGCGCTGTCATCCGCTTCACGCGTAGCAACGGTACCGTCTTTGTCGTCCAGCTCACCTTCGATCGCCTTAACTTCAGTCGGCGAAGGCATGTACTCGATAACGCCGTCCAGAACCGCCTGAACACCTTTGTTCTTAAACGCAGAGCCACAGGTAACCAGGACGATTTCGTTAGCCAGCGTACGAGCACGCAGACCTGCCTTGATCTCTTCGATGGTCAGCTCACCTTCTTCAAGGTACTTGTCCATCAGCTCTTCAGAGCCTTCGGCAGCCGCCTCAACCATCTGCTCGCGGTACTCTTCAGCGGCTTCCTGCAGCTCAGCCGGAATATCCACAAGCTCAAAGTTCATACCCAGGCTTTCTTCGTCCCACAAGATAGCCTTCATCTCGATAAGGTCGACAACACCTTTGAAATCTTCTTCCGTACCCCAGTTAATCTGGATCGGCACGGCATTCGCACCCAGGCGCTCTTTCAGCTGGTCAACGACCATGAAGAAGTCAGCGCCGGTACGGTCCATCTTGTTGACGAAGACCATACGCGGTACTTCGTACTTGTTGGCCTGACGCCATACGGTCTCGGTCTGCGGCTGAACGCCGGAGGAGCCGCACAGTACAACGACCGCGCCATCGAGCACACGCAGTGAACGCTCAACTTCGATGGTGAAGTCAACGTGCCCTGGGGTGTCGATGATATTAATACGGTGCTCGTCGAACTGCTTGGCCATGCCCTGCCAGAAACAGGTGGTTGCAGCTGAGGTGATCGTAATACCACGCTCCTGCTCCTGTTCCATCCAGTCCATGGTCGCCGCACCATCATGCACCTCACCCACTTTGTGGGAAAGGCCGGTGTAGAACAGTACACGCTCGGTTGTCGTGGTTTTACCCGCGTCAACGTGCGCAACGATACCAATATTGCGATAACGATTCAGTGGAGTCTTGCGTGCCACGGTGAAACTCCCGTTAGTTGGCGATGCTCGTTAATCCAGCGGTGCGATTTCTGCTTAAGCCACCGCCGCCATCGGCAACGATAGCGGCGGTGTGTTGCAGCATGGCGAAAAAAATCTTTAACCCAGCGCAACCGGCAGAAGACAACACAAACTTAGAAACGCCGAGCTTAGAAACGATAGTGAGAGAAGGCCTTGTTGGCTTCTGCCATGCGATGCACGTCTTCACGCTTCTTAACAGCAGAGCCCTTGCCTTCAGCGGCATCCAGCATTTCACCTGCCAGGCGCTGAACCATCGTTTTTTCACCGCGACGACGCGCAGCGTCTACCAGCCAGCGCATTGCCAGCGCTTGGCGGCGCGACGGACGAACTTCAACCGGCACCTGATAGGTCGCACCACCAACGCGGCGCGACTTTACTTCGACCATCGGCTGGATGGTTTCCAGCGCCTTGTCGAAGATTTCCAACGGCTCTTCTTTACTACGCTCGGCAACCTTGTCCAACGCACCATAAACGATGCGCTCAGCTACGGACTTCTTGCCGCTGACCATCAGGTGGTTCATGAACTTCGCCAGACGCTCACTTCCGAACTTGGGATCCGGCAGGATTTCGCGCTTGGCTACAACTCTTCTTCTAGGCATGATAAGCCCTCAATTAAGGATCCTTCAGGTAAACCCGGGACTAACGTTTTAGCAAGCGCTGCCCGACCTTACTCTTATCAGACCGTCATATTCGTATTAAAGGTAACAACGACGGTGCACTACGGCACCGTAACAAGCCGTCTTAAGACTTCGGACGCTTGGTACCATACTTGGAACGACCCTGCTTACGGTTCTGTACGCCAGAGGTGTCAAGGGCGCCACGGACGGTGTGATAACGCACACCTGGCAAATCCTTTACACGACCGCCGCGGATCAGAACAACAGAGTGCTCCTGGAGGTTGTGACCTTCACCACCGATGTAAGAAGAGACTTCGAAACCGTTGGTCAGGCGCACACGGCAAACCTTACGCAGGGCCGAGTTCGGCTTCTTCGGGGTGGTGGTGTAAACGCGCGTACAAACGCCGCGCTTTTGCGGGCATGCCTGAAGCGCAGGCACGTCACTTTTAGTGACAGGGCGCTTGCGCGGCTTGCGCACTAGCTGATTAATCGTTGCCATGGTGTTTAGCTGACTCCAATGGTTGCCTTGCTTTTCAACAAGTAGCCTTTTAACAAGTATTGGCAGCGGCTGCGGACGCACCCGCCCCACTGTTAAAGGCTGCGCATTCTAATGGCTGACCCTAGCTGGCGTCAAGTCTTGCCGGCGGTTTTACCGGCAAGACTGCGTCATAAGGGCCAGGGACTCGTTATTGCCCGTTGTAGCGGCCTTTGGTTTACAGATCGTCGTCTGAATCAAGGGCGGTTAACTGAGCACCAAGCTCCTGCTCTACCTCGGTAGCCGAGGGATTGAACAGACGCTCTACGTCTTCGCGTTTGCGACGACGCTCTGCGTGGTGAGTCAGACCGGTACCTGCCGGAATCAGACGCCCAACCACCACGTTCTCTTTCAGGCCACGCAGGTAATCGCGCTTGCCGGTTACCGCCGCTTCGGTCAGTACGCGGGTCGTTTCCTGGAACGACGCCGCTGAAATGAACGACTCGGTGGCCAGACTGGCCTTGGTGATACCCAGCAGCAAGCGTTGATACTTGGCTGGGAATTTGCCTTCTTTCTCAAGCCGTGCGTTTTGCTCAAGCACACGCACAAGCTCAGCTTGGTCACCGGTGATAAAGTCAGAGTCACCGGAGTCGGTGATCTCTACCTTGCGCAACATCTGACGCACGATAACTTCGATGTGCTTATCGTTGATGCCGACACCCTGCAGACGATAAACGTCCTGCACTTCAGCAGTGATGTACTTGGCCAACTCCGCCACACCCAATAGGCGCAGGATATCGTGGGGGTTACTGGGACCGTCAGAGATCACTTCGCCCTTCTCGACAGTTTCACCCTCAAACACAGCGATCTGACGCCATTTGGGGATCAATGCTTCAAACGGGTCGCCGGATTCCGGAGTAATCGTCAGACGACGTTTGCCCTTGGTCTCTTTACCAAAGCTCACCACGCCACTGATTTCGGCCAGAATGGCGGACTCTTTCGGCTTACGCGCCTCGAAGAGGTCGGCGACGCGGGGCAGACCACCGGTAATATCCTTGTTACCCGAGGCTTCTACCGGGATACGGGCAACCACTTCACCCACGCCGATCGTAACGCCATCGTCCACCGAAATAATGGAGTTACCGGGTAACAGGTACTGCACCGGGGTGTTCGAGCCGGATACGGAGACATATTCGCCTGCTGCATCCTTCAACATCACCATGGGGCGTTTGTCGCGTCCCGCCATCGGGCGAGCGGCCGATTCGATAACTTCAATCGACGACAGGCCAGTCATCTCATCGACGCTGCGGTGCATGGTGACACCTTCGTCGAGATCGATGAACTGCGCCTGACCTTCCACTTCGGCAATGATGGGGTGAGTATGCGGGTCCCATTTGGCAACCACCGCACCGGCATCTACCACATCGCCATCGCGTACAGAAAGCTCTGCACCGTAAGGCAGCTTGTAGTACTCACGCTCACGACCATGGTCGTCGGCAACGGCCAGGGCACTGGAGCGGGAGACCACGACCAGCTTGCCGTCGGCACGCTCAACGTGCTTGATATTGTGCAGGCGCACTTTACCACCGTGCTTGACCTGAACACTGTCTACCGCAGAAGAGCGCGATGCCGCACCGCCGATGTGGAACGTACGCATGGTCAGCTGGGTACCCGGCTCACCGATAGACTGTGCGGCGATAACACCGACAGACTCACCGATGTTGACCTGATGGCCACGAGCAAGGTCACGACCGTAACAGGAGGAACATACACCGTGAGCAGTATCACAGGTGATGGTTGAACGAACGATAATTTCGTCCACCCCCATGGTATCCAGCTCTGCACACCACTTCTCATCCAGCAGCGTGCCACGCGGGATCAATACCTCATCGGTACCGGGGTCAACTACGTCGATTGCCACTACGCGACCCAGTACACGCTGGGACAGCGGTACGATAATGTCGCCACCCTCAATAATCGGGTGCAGGGTTAGACCGTTTTCAGTGCCGCAGTCAGTCTCGGTGATCACCAGATCCTGGGCCACATCAACCAGACGACGGGTCAGGTAACCGGAGTTAGCGGTTTTCAGCGCCGTATCCGCCAGACCTTTACGCGCACCGTGGGTCGAGATGAAGTACTGAAGTACGTTCAGACCTTCACGGAAGTTTGCCACGATCGGCGTTTCGATGATCGAGCCGTCCGGCTTGGCCATCAGGCCACGCATACCCGCCAACTGACGAATCTGGGCAGCAGAACCACGGGCACCGGAGTCAGCCATGATGAAGACGCTGTTGAAGGAGTCTTGCTCAACTTCATTGCCTTCACGGTCAATAACGGTCTCTTTCGAGATGCCGACCATCATGGCTTTGGCAACTTTATCGTTGGCCTTCGACCAGATATCGATAACCTTGTTGTACTTCTCACCCGCGGTTACCAGGCCGGAAGAGAACTGGTCTTCGATCTCTTTAACTTCCGCTTCCGCGGCATCGACGATCTCGGTTTTGGCTTCCGGGATAACGAAGTCGTTAACACCGATTGAGGCACCAGACCAGGTCGCCAGACGGAAACCGGTATACATCAGTTGGTCAGCGAAGATAACCGTGGGCTTCAGACCCGCACGGCGGTATACCTCGTTGATCAGGCTGGAGATCGCTTTCTTCTTCATCGGCTGATCAATCAGCGCGAAGGGAACGCCTTCCGGCAGAATACGGAACAGCAGCGCACGACCAACAGTGGTGTCATACAGGCGACGGTGCTCAGAGCGCTCACCGGTCTCTTCGTCGATATCCACTTCGTCCAGGCGCACTTTAACGCGGGCGTGAAGCGATACGGATTGGGTACCGAAAGCACGCTCTACCTCGTTGAGGTCAGAGAACACCATGCCTTCGCCTTTGGCGTTGATCTTTTCACGGGTCATGTAATACAGACCCAGAACAACGTCCTGTGACGGCACGATAATCGGCTCGCCATTAGCTGGTGACAGCACGTTGTTGGTGGCCATCATCAGCGCACGGGCTTCGAGCTGGGCTTCCAGGGTTAGCGGTACGTGTACCGCCATCTGGTCACCGTCAAAGTCAGCGTTGTAGGCCGCACATACCAGCGGGTGCAGCTGAATCGCCTTACCTTCAATCAGCAACGGCTCAAACGCCTGGATACCCAAACGGTGCAGCGTCGGTGCACGGTTAAGCAGTACCGGGTGCTCGCGGATAACATCGGCGAGGATGTCCCACACTTCTGGCAGCTCACGCTCAACCATTTTCTTCGCGGCTTTAATCGTGGACGCGTGGCCCAGCGACTGCAGCTTGGAATAGATAAACGGCTTGAACAGCTCAAGTGCCATTTTCTTAGGCAGACCACACTGGTGCAGGCGCAGGGTTGGGCCTACGGTGATCACCGAACGGCCAGAGTAGTCAACACGCTTACCGAGTAGGTTCTGACGGAAACGACCCTGTTTACCCTTAATCATATCGGCCAGGGATTTCAGCGGGCGCTTGTTAGAGCCGGTAATGGCACGGCCACGGCGACCGTTATCCAGCAGCGCGTCGACCGCTTCCTGGAGCATGCGCTTCTCGTTGCGCACGATGATATCTGGCGCATTAAGGTCCAGCAGACGCTTCAGGCGGTTATTACGGTTGATCACACGACGGTAAAGGTCGTTAAGATCGGAGGTCGCGAAACGACCGCCATCCAGCGGTACCAGCGGACGCAGGTCCGGCGGCAGCACCGGCAGTACTTCCATAACCATCCACGCCGGCGCGTTGCCAGAGTGGTAGAAGGCTTCCAGCAGTTTCAAACGCTTGGAGAGCTTCTTGATCTTGGTTTCAGAGTTAGTCTGCGGAATCTCTTCGCGCAGGTGGTTAATCTCTTCTTCCAGATCGATATCTTTCAGCAGTTCCTGCACCGCTTCGGCACCCATACGGGCATCAAAGTCGTCGCCGAACTCTTCCAGCGCTTCGAAGTACTGCTCATCGTTGAGCAGCTGACCACGCTCCAGCGTGGTCATACCTGGATCGATAACGACAAAGCTTTCGAAGTACAGCACGCGTTCGATATCACGCAGGGTCATATCGAGGAACATGCCGATACGTGACGGCAGTGATTTCAGGAACCAGATGTGAGCCACCGGCGAGGCCAGCTCGATGTGGCCCATACGCTCGCGACGTACAGCAGCTTTGGTAACTTCAACACCACACTTCTCACAAATAATACCGCGGTGCTTCATGCGCTTATATTTGCCGCACAAACACTCATAGTCTTTGACTGGGCCAAAGATCTTGGCGCAGAACAGACCATCCCGTTCCGGTTTAAAGGTACGGTAGTTGATGGTCTCGGGCTTCTTCACCTCGCCGAAAGACCAGGAGCGAATCATGTCCGGCGACGCCAGGGTAATCTTGATCGCGTCAAACTCATCGGACTGAGATTGCGATTTGAGTACTTTCACCAAATCTTTCATTGGACGGCTCCTAGCTCTCTAACTCGATATCGATGCCCAGCGAGCGGATTTCCTTCACCAGTACATTGAAGGATTCCGGCATGCCTGCCTGCATGGTGTGGTCGCCATCCACGATGTTCTTGTACATCTTGGTGCGACCTTCGACGTCGTCCGATTTGACGGTGAGCATCTCCTGTAGCGTGTAGGCGGCGCCATAGGCTTCCAGCGCCCACACTTCCATCTCACCAAAGCGCTGACCACCAAACTGCGCCTTACCACCCAGCGGCTGCTGGGTAACCAGCGAGTAAGAGCCGGTAGAACGCGCGTGCATCTTATCGTCGACCAGGTGGTTCAGCTTGAGCATGTACATGTAGCCAACGGTGACCGGACGGTCAAACGCATCACCGGTACGTCCGTCGTACAGTGCCATCTGGCCCGATTCAGGAATATCCGCCAGTTTCAGCAGGTGCTTGATCTCATGCTCTTTGGCACCATCGAACACCGGCGTTGCCATCGGCACACCGCCCTTGAGGTTTTTCGCCAGCGCGATCACTTCTTCATCACTCAGCGAATCAAGGTCCTCAACGCGGGTACCCGGCGTGTTGTATACCTGACCCAGGAAGTCGCGAATCTCAGCGACCTGCTGACCACGTGCATCACGCAGCATGGCGTCAATCTTGACCCCCAGGCCGCGGGCTGCCATGCCCAGGTGGGTTTCCAGAATCTGACCGACGTTCATCCGCGACGGTACGCCCAGCGGGTTCAGCACCACATCCACCGGCTCGCCCTTCTCGTCGAACGGCATGTCTTCGATGGGCATGATCGCCGAGATAACACCTTTGTTACCGTGACGGCCAGCCATCTTGTCACCCGGCTGAATGCGACGCTTCACCGCCATGTAGACTTTGACGATTTTCAGTACGCCCGGCGCGAGGTCGTCGCCCTGGGTCAGCTTGCGCTTCTTATCTTCAAAGCGCTCGTCCATCTCTTTACGACGGTTTTCGAGCTGTTCATCCGCCTGGGCCAACAACTCATTATAGGATTCATCCTGCATGCGCAGTTTGAACCACTGCTGACGTGGCAACTCATCAAGGTATGCCGCATCCAGCACATCGCCTTTCTTAAGGTTCGGGCCACCATTAACCGCCTGACCTTCCAGGGTGCGCTTCAGACGCTCGAACGTGGCATCTTCGGCAATACGGTAAGTTTCCTGAAGATCCTTGCGCACTTCATCCAGCTGCATTTGCTCAATGGCCAATGCACGGGAATCTTTTTCAACGCCATCCCGGGTAAATACCTGGACGTCAATGACGGTACCTTTCATACCGGTCGGAGCACGTAGCGAGGTGTCTTTAACGTCAGACGCCTTCTCACCAAAAATGGCACGTAGCAGCTTCTCTTCCGGTGTCAGCTGGGTTTCACCTTTCGGTGTCACCTTACCGACCAGAATGTCGCCAGGGCCAACTTCTGCGCCAATGTAAACAACACCTGCCTCGTCCAGCTTGCCCAACGCTGACTCACCCACATTGGGAATGTCAGAGGTGATCTCTTCGGGCCCTAACTTGGTGTCGCGGGACACACAGGTCAGTTCCTGAATATGGATGGTGGTGAAACGGTCTTCTTGCACTACCCGCTCAGACAGCAGGATGGAGTCCTCGAAGTTGTAGCCGTTCCAGGGCATGAACGCGATACGCATGTTCTGACCAAGGGCCAGATCACCCATATCCACAGACGGGCCATCAGCGAGAATGTCGCCACGGGCCACGCTATCGCCAGGACGCACAATGGGGCGCTGGTTCATACAGGTGTTCTGGTTCGAACGGGTGTATTTGGTCAGATTGTAGATATCAACGCCAGCTTCACCGCCGATGATCTCATCTTCGTTCACCCGCACCACCACGCGACGCGCATCGACTGAGTCGATCACGCCGCCACGACGCGCCACGGCACAGACGCCGGAGTCACGGGCGACGAAACGCTCCATACCGGTACCTACCAGCGGCTTATCAGCGCGCAGGGTCGGCACGGCCTGACGCTGCATGTTCGCCCCCATCAAGGCGCGGTTAGCGTCATCGTGCTCCAGGAACGGAATCAGTGCCGCCGCCACAGACACCACCTGACGGGGCGAAACATCCATTAGCGTCACTTGTTCAGGGCGCATAAAGGTGGTTTCACCGCGGTGGCGCACCTGCACCAGATCGTCAATCAGCTTGCCAGACTCATCCACCGCCGCCGAAGCCTGGGCAATAATAAAGTCACCTTCTTCAATGGCAGAAAGGTGAACCACATCATCGGTTACCTGGCTGTCCACCACTTTACGGTACGGTGTTTCAAGGAAGCCGTAGCTGTTGGTGTGGCTATAGGTCGCCAGCGAGTTAATCAAACCGATGTTGGGGCCTTCCGGCGTTTCGATCGGACACAAGCGGCCGTAGTGCGTAGCGTGAACATCACGCACTTCGAAGCCTGCACGCTCACGAGTCAAACCACCGGGGCCGAGTGCGGACACACGACGCTTGTGGGTAACCTCGGAAAGCGGGTTATTCTGGTCCATAAACTGAGACAGCTGGCTTGAACCGAAGAACTCTTTCACCGCCGCCGCCACCGGCTTGGCGTTGATCAGGTCTTGTGGCATCAGGCCTTCGCTTTCCGCCATGGAAAGACGCTCTTTCACGGCACGCTCTACACGTACCAGACCGACGCGGAACTGGTTCTCGGCCATTTCGCCAACGCAGCGAATGCGTCGGTTACCCAGGTGGTCGATGTCATCAACGTCGCCGAAACCGTTACGGATATTGATCAGCTCGCGCAGCACATCGAGGATGTCTTTGCGATCCAGCACACCGGAGCCGGTGTCGGATTCACGACGCAGACGACGGTTGAACTTCATCCGGCCAACGCCCGAGAGGTCGTAGCGGTCTTCGGTGAAGAACAGGTTATGGAACAGCGTCTCAGCAGCTTCTTTGGTGGGCGGCTCGCCAGGACGCATCATGCGGTAGATTTCCACCAACGCTTCAAGCTGGGAACCGGTGGTATCCAGTTTCAGGGTATCGGAAATGAACGAACCGCAATCAAGATCGTTGGTGTAGAGCGTTTCAATACGCTGGATGCCACCCTGAGCCATGCGCTCCAGCAGTTCCGGAGTGACTTCCGTATTACATGGGCAGATCAGTTCGCCTGTCTTGGTATCGACCTGATCGTTGGCCAGGGTTTTGCCGAACAGGTACTCCATCGGCACTTCCAGACGCTCAAGGCCCGCTTTTTCAAGCTGACGAATGTGCTTCTGGGTAATACGACGACCTTCTTCAACAATAATCTCGCCTTCGCCATCCTTGATATCAAAGGTGGCGGTTTCACCGCGCAGGCGTGAGGGCACCAGCTCTACAGAGAAACCAGATGGCTCAATGTGGAACACACTGGTTTCGAAGAACTCATCGAGGATCTCTTCAGTGCTCATGCCCAGCGCACGCATCAGTACCGATGCCGGTAGTTTGCGGCGGCGGTCAATACGGACGAAGACGTTATCTTTCGGGTCGAACTCGAAGTCCAGCCAGGAACCACGGTAAGGAATCACGCGAGCCGAGTAGAGCAGCTTACCGGAAGAGTGGCTCTTGCCTTTATCGTGATCAAAGAACACACCGGGCGAGCGGTGGAGCTGGGAAACGATAACCCGCTCAGTACCGTTGATAACAAAGGTACCGTTCTCGGTCATCAGGGGGATTTCCCCCATGTAGACTTCCTGCTCTTTAATATCCTTGATTGCCTTGTTCGAGGAGTCGCGATCATAGATGATCAAGCGAACCTTGACACGCAGCGGGGCGGAATAGGTCACCCCACGCAGCTGACACTCCTTCACATCGAACGCCGGCGTGCCGAAGCGGTAGCTGACATACTCCAGCGCCGCATTGCCAGAGAAGCTCTCAATCGGGAACACGGACTTAAACGCCGCGTGCAGGCCGACTTCGTGACGCTCATCAGGCGAACGATCCTGCTGGAGAAAGTCGTAGTAGGAATCAAGCTGGATGGCCAGCAAGTAAGGCACATCCATCACTTGGGGCAGTTTGCCGAAATCCTTGCGGATGCGTTTTTTCTCAGTATATGAGTAAGCCATCTGTATTCCCCAGCTTGTTCACCATGGGTGACCGATGCGTGGTCATCTGCCCCGCGGGCGTTTCAGACGCAGACAGCAAGCTCCTAAATCGGTAGCTCGCCGTCAAAAATCTTGATAGATAACAGTGTTACAGCAGTGCTGCTAACGCTTCACAACCAACCACTTACGCTTCACAACAACGGTCTTACTGTGTTTGCTGCATCACCTGCAGCTTTTCTGTCATAACGCTGCCGAACAGCATATTACAACAGAAAAAGGCCGGCAGCGGGATATGCCCGCCGCCAGCCGTGGAAGCTTACGCAGCGCGTAAAGCCATCAGCACAAGAATTACTTGAGCTCGACGGTTGCGCCCGCTTCTTCCAGCTTCTTCTTAGCTGCTTCAGCGTCGTCCTTGGACAGGCCTTCTTTGATGGTCGCCGGAGCGCCGTCAACAGCACCCTTGGCTTCTTTCAGGCCAAGACCGGTGATTTCGCGAACAGCTTTGATGACGTTAACTTTCTTGTCACCAGCAGAAGCCAGTACCAGATCAAATTCGGTTTGCTCTTCAGCAGCAGCATCGCCACCAGCAGCCGGGCCAGCCATAACGGCTGCAGCTGCAGATACGCCGAATTTCTCTTCCATTGCTTCGATCAGCTCGACAACTTCCATTACGGACATGTCGGCTACCGCATTGATGATATCGTCTTTGGTCAGTGCCATTGTTTCATTCCTAACTTTGCGGGAGTCTCGGTCTACCGAGAACTCAGGATTCATTGCCCGGTTCAGGCAGCGCGCTGATCAAACAGTTCACGCCACCTGCAAGAAACGCTGCTTAGGCAGCTTCTGCTTCTTGCTTCTGGTCGCGCAGCGCGGCCAGAGTACGAACCAGCTTGCCAGCGGAGGCTTCTTTCATTACCGACATCAACTTGGCAATTGCCTCGTCGTAAGTCGGCAGGGTTGCCAGACGGTCGATGTCAGCAGCCGGAATCAGCTCACCTTCGTAGGCCAACGCCTTAACTTCGAAGTTCTTCTCATCTTTGGCAAAATCTTTGAACAAACGAGCAGCAGCGCCCGGGTGCTCAGTAGAGAAAGCCAGCAGAGTAGGACCAACAAAGCTCTCGTTCAGGCACTCCCACTGAGTACCTTCGAGGGCGCGGCGAGCCAGGGTGTTGCGAACAACACGCAGCTGGACGCCATTCTCACGCGCCTGCTTACGCAGATCGGTCATTTTACCGACCGTGACGCCGCGAGAATCGGCAACTACGACGGAGAGTGCGCCCTTGGCCGCTTCACTGACCTCGGCAACAATCGCTTTCTTGCCTTCAAGTGCTAGTGGCACAGTGATCACTCCTTCGTGCCGGAACCCATAAAAGGCTCCGGTGGTTACCATCTCTTCCAGGTTTATCAAACGACCTGGAAGCCTTAGGGGATGGTGCTCACCAGAAAGCGGTTGTGCTAAAAAGCGTTAACCAACTGGCGGCCACACCATCTGCGCAGGCGCTTTTTGGGCAATTAAGCCGCACTCAACTGCTGCGGCACCTGCGGTCTTTGACGATGCCCCGCTTGACCTGGGCCTAAACAGGGGACCGCAAAGTTCTTGCTCGGTTTCATACTTAAAAACTGACGACGACTCGCTTATACCAGCGCAGAGTGGTCGATAGTCAAACCCGGGCCCATGGTAGTGGACAGGGTGACTTTCTTGAAGTAGATACCTTTAGAGGAACTCGGCTTGAGCCTCTTCAGGTCAGTAACCAGCGCTTCCAGGTTACCCTGAACCGCAGTTACGTCGAAATCAACTTTACCCAGTGTCGTGTGGATAATGCCGTTCTTGTCGGTACGGAAACGCACCTGACCTGCCTTGGCATTTTTAACCGCAGTTGCCACGTCAGGCGTTACGGTACCCACTTTCGGGTTTGGCATCAGGCCGCGTGGACCAAGAATCTGACCCAACTGACCAACAACGCGCATCGCATCTGGAGAAGCGATGACAACGTCGAAGTCCATCACGCCTTTCTTGACCTGCTCCGCCAGCTCTTCCATACCCACGATGTCAGCACCCGCTTCTTTAGCAGCGTCGGCGTTAGCACCTTGGGTGAAGACTGCTACGCGTACGTCTTTACCGGTACCGTTAGGCATAACGGTAGCGCCACGTACAACCTGGTCAGATTTACGCGGATCAACACCCAGGTTGATCGCAACGTCCAGTGACTCTTTGAACTTAACGGTAGACAGCTCAGAGAGCAGCGCCACCGCTTCTTCCAGAGAGTATGCTTTGTTCGGGTCTACTTTTTCGCGAATAACTTGCGCGCGCTTAGACAGTTTAGCCATGATCAGAGACCCTCCACGTTTAGGCCCATGCTACGAGCACTGCCAGCGATGGTACGCACCGCAGCATCAAGATCGGCAGCCGTCATATCCGGCTCTTTGGTCTTGGCGATCTCTTCGAGCTGCTCGCGAGTCACAGTACCGACCTTCTTCTTGTTCGGCTCACCAGAACCCGACTTGATGCCCGCTGCTTTTTTCAGCAGTACGGCAGCAGGGGGCGTCTTGGTTACGAACGTGAAGCTACGGTCAGAGTAGACAGTGATCACGACAGGCGTTGGCAGGCCGGGCTCAATTTCTTGAGTCGCGGCGTTAAACGCCTTACAGAATTCCATAATGTTTACGCCGTGCTGACCCAATGCAGGGCCTACCGGCGGACTTGGATTGGCTTTACCTGCAGCAACCTGCAGTTTGATATAAGCCTGTACTTTCTTGGCCATGGTACTTACTCCAGTTGGGTGATAACGCCTTACGGCTCCCCGGTACGCGCAAAGCAGCGCATAGCTGCCTTACAATGAGCCCAGGCAGTACGCCACGCGTGCTGCCCGTATCTTTAACTGATTACTCTTTTTCCACCTGAGAGAACTCAAGCTCCACAGGCGTCGCCCGCCCAAAGATCAGCACGCTGACCTGGAGACGACTCTTGTCGTAATTCACCTCTTCAACAACACCGTTGAAGTCAGCAAACGGACCATCAATAACGCGAACCGACTGACCCGGCTCAAACATGGTTTTGGGCCGCGGCTTGTCAGTGCCGTCTTTCACGCGATGCAGAATAGCTTCAGCTTCCCGTGTGGTAATAGGCGCTGGCTTCTCTTTCGTGCCACCAATAAACCCCATAACACGTGGAGTTTCATTGACGAGATGCCAGGTTTCATCCGCCATTTCCATCTCGACCAGCACATAGCCGGGATAAAACTTGCGCTCACTCTTGCGGCGCTTACCATCACGCATTTCCACCACTTCTTCCGTTGGCACCAGAATTTCGCCAAAGCGATCTTCCATGCCGAACATTTTCACGCGCTCAATCAACGAGCGCATGACATGCTTTTCAAAGCCGGAATAGGCGTGGACGACGTACCAACGTTTGGACATGAATGCTCCTAACCAATGACGCTGGACATCGCCCAGCCAAGAAGAGTATCAATCAACCACAGCATCAAACCCACCACGAGCACCGCGACCAGCACAATAGCAGTGGTCTGAATGGTTTCGGGGCGAGTCGGCCATACAACGCGCTGAATCTCTTTCCTGGCGCTTACGGCAAGCTCTACTAAATCGCGACCCTTGGCTGTGGTCAGCGCGATCAAACCAGCAACCGCACACAAAGCCACCACACCTAACACGCGGTAGAGCAGGCCAACATCGGCGAAATAGGTATTACCAACGACTGCAACGGCAAGCAGCGCCACAACCGCCGCCCACTTGAGCCCGTCATGGCGCGACTGTTGCACCTCTGCGCCATGTTTTGCGGAACTAGGCTTCATAAGAACGAGACTCCTCAGGGTGCAGCGAGCGACAAAGGAATTCTAGAAAGACATACCAACCTGGGGAAGGCTGGCAGGCCAGGAGGGAATCGAACCCCCAACCTGCGGTTTTGGAGACCGCTGCTCTGCCAATTGAGCTACTGGCCTGTATCATTTACATACGCAAGCGCAACAACACCTACGCAACAGCGGGCGTCATTCTAGCGGAGAAAATACCGCTTGACAACCCCACACCCCACCCATGGCACACACAACCAGAGGCGCAGACAAAAAAAGCGAGCTTCGCTCGCCTTCTCTGCAATATGGAGCTCATGGACGGAATTGAACCGTCGACCTCACCCTTACCAAGGGTGTGCTCTACCCCTGAGCTACATGAGCCAAACACATCAAACTGGAGCGGGCGGCGGGAATCGAACCCGCACCATCAGCTTGGAAGGCTGAGGTTCTACCATTGAACTACGCCCGCAGAACTTGCCTTTAGAATGACAACCCGCTAATACGAGAAACAATAGCTAATGCCCGCTTACCGGCGCTTCATTCCCAAACAGTGAGAATATCACTGCCTGATAAATCTGGTGGAGAGGGAAGGATTCGAACCTTCGAAGCTTTCGCGGCAGATTTACAGTCTGCTCCCTTTGGCCACTCGGGAACCTCTCCAGCTGTGGCGGCATATTATGCCAGCCTCCAAAACGGTGTCAAGAACAAGTATGCATTAGTCACTTAAACTCACTCAACTAACGCTTTACTTATCAGGGCTTACGATATTTATTTTATCGCTCGCCGCCTTGGAACGCGCTGCATTCTGTCAAAGCAACATTGAGAATGCAAGGCCCGCACGAATTTTTTCCAAGGAAACCGGCTCAGGTACGCGCGGCGCACCCGACATTTTCCCCGCCCGCTCGGCAAACGTGAGCGGAAAGCTGGCTTCCAGCCCACCATAGACCATATCCGGCCAGACAGCGTGGGGCACCTGAACACCCCGGGAAATAACCCTGGCATCACCTCCGGTCAACAGCATTGGCAACGCAATCCCCTGCTGATCACATACTTCGCTGTAAATCCGGTTAATCGCACTGACAGCAGCCATGTAAATGCCATGATTGACCGCATCCGCCGTACGCCGTCCCGGTTCGAATAACGCATCGGCCTCACTCTCAGGGTCAATCGCCACATTGCGGGTGCCCAGCTTTAAGCTCTCTTTCATTAGACGCAGGCCGGGAACAATAAACCCTCCCAGATGAACGCCTCCCGGAAGCACGAAATCAATCGTAATAGCGCTGCCACAATCTACGGCACAGCAGCCGCCCGCCAGCTGATAGCCCGCCAGCACGCCCATCCACCTATCGACGCCAAGCCGCCCCGGCTCTTCGTACCCATTGACAACACCCAAGGCTTCGGGAGTGGAGCGTGCCACATAAACATGCCGCACCTGACGGCGCAACAGCGTTACGGTTTCATCCAACACCGCCGCCCGGGCAACACTTGAAATCCGCACGGCCTCAACCACGTCCAGGTCAGGTATATCTGCCCCTGGGCGCCACTCCTCCCGTGTCCATACAGCACCCCGCGAGCGTATCTCGCTGCTCTCGGCATCCTTAAGCCGCCACTTCGACAGCGTGTTGCCGATATCCAGATCCAAAATCATAGGCGCCTACGTACACTGATCTCACCGCCCGACAGGCGTCGCGAGTGGTCATTTTCGGTAACCCAGAGGTTACCACTTTCATCCACATCCCCTGCGACAGCGTCACTTGAGCGCTCTCCCTGGATAACGCGAATAGGCAGTCCGGCGAAGGCATGACGCTTATTCCACTCTTCACGCCACGGCTCGAAGCCCACACCCTCAAACTCTGCCAGCATACCCAGCAGCCCGGCCACCACATCAGCTGCCAGCTGATTACGTGAGATACCCGCCTGGGCATCGAACAGGGCGGCTACCGGCTGGTCGATGGTGGCACGCAGGCTATCGGGTAGCGAGAGATTCATGCCCATCCCGACAACCACTTCACACGGGCCTGCCGCATCCCCCGTTACCTCAATCAGAATACCGGCCAGTTTACCCAACTGATCGCCCTGCTCGGCCAGGAGAATATCATTTGGCCATTTTAACCTGGGTGAGACTCCGTACTGTTCCAGCACCTGCGCGACCACCACCCCCACCGCCAGGCTCAGCCCTTCAAGGGCAGCCACGCCTGACTCAAAGCGCCAGCCAAGCGACAACATCAGGCTTTGACCCCACGGGGTCGACCATACCCGGCCACGACGGCCACGCCCTGCGGTTTGCAACTCAACCAAACATACCTCACCGTGGCCCGCCCCCTGGGCAAAGCGCCCCCTCAGGTACTCATTACTGGAAGGCAGTTGATCCTCGATGAACAGCCTTGCTAACAAATGGCGTGCCTGGGCAGGTAGTTGCTCAACAATCTTTGCCCCTTCAAGCGGCTCTATAGGATGAGCAAGCCGATAGCCACGACCTTTTACCGCCACCAGCTCCACGCCCAGTGCGTCCAGCTTTTTGAGTTGCTTCCATACGGCGGCCCGTGAAACGCCCAACGCCCCACCTAATTGTTCACCGGAGTGAACCTCGCCATCGCTCAACAAACGCATCAGGTTACCGATGGTCATGTGCTTGCCCTACCAAAAAAACCAATCTTACCGGATATATAAAAGTGTCGGAAAGCACTGAGATTCCAATCTTATTTTTAGCGTCGAAGTCAACCCCTATTTTAAGGTCGCCATTTCATACTTTGTGCTTACTATAAAGTGCAGGGCGTTAAGCAACGCCTTTAAATCGCTAATAAACACTTGGCTATGCCATTGCTTTTATTTACTAATAACGGGGAAATGCATAATGCTAAATAGAAAAACACTTGCTACCGCTGCGGCCACTCTGGCATTTACGGTGAGTCTTTCCGCCCAGGCGGACGATAACTTTCCTTCTGGCCCGCTAACGCTGATTGTCGGGTTTGGAGCCGGCGGCAGCACCGATATTCAGGCACGGGTACTGGCCAATGTCTTGTCAGAAAACCTTGGCCAGCCTGTCAACGTTGTCAATCAGCCAGGCGCCGGGGGCGCCGTCTCGCTAACGCGTCTGATGCATAATCAGGATGAAGGCCATACGTTTGTTTATGCAGGCACTAACGGCACACTGACGTTTGCCCCACACGCCCACGATACGAGCTTTACGTTGGATGACTTCCGCTACGTTGCCAGCATTACCACCGTGCAACACGCCCTGGTAACCGGCAAAGACCGTCCGTTTGGCGATAGCTGGGAAGACTTGATCGAGTACGCCAAAGAAAATCCTGGAACCAGCTACGCCACTCAACATGCCCTGGATCGACTGGTTATCGAGTACATCATGGAACAGGAAGGGCTTGATCTGCGCATCGTACCGACCGCTGGCGGTGGTGGTATGGCACCACTGATTCTCTCCGGTGACGTTGATTTTGCCTACAGTGGCGGCACTCACTCTGGCTACGCAGATAGCGGAGAAATGCCTGTCCTGCTGAGCATGGATGGTGAACGCTTATTCGCTTACCCCGATGCTCCTACCGTTATGGAAGCTGGCTATGATATTGATACTTCAGACTTTCGTGTCGTGGTCGTCCCCAAAAACACACCGGATAGTAACGTAGAGCGGCTGGCTGAAGCGCTTGAAGCGGCAACGCAGGATGAGCGTTTTATCGAAATCACCGAAGAGAGAATTTTGATGCCAGTGCACTTCCGCGGCGAAGAAGAAGCCACAGAAATGCTCTACGCACAGTCTGAAAACTACCGTGAACTGCTTGATCGAATGGGTGGTGTACCTTCAGATGACTAACCCGCACAGCTAAATAAACGTTGCTTTAACGCCCTCAAATAGCCTATTTAGAGGGCGTTATCGCTATTACAAGCGCTAACCCGATTTCGAACTTACAAAGAAGCTATCCCGCCAGCAGCATAGTGGGTACAATGCTCGCCCATTTTCCCTAACCGCGCCTAGGGACTCTTCAAAATTGTATCCATAGGTGCCATTCTAATCGATAGAGTTCTCCTATGAGCACCACCCCGTCAATTGATAATCTTCGCAACATTGCCATTATTGCCCACGTTGACCATGGCAAAACCACCTTGGTAGACAAGCTGTTAAGCCAATCCGGCACGCTTGACCGCAAGGCTGAAGGCCAAGAGCGCGTTATGGACTCCAACGATCAGGAGAAAGAGCGCGGCATCACCATTCTGGCCAAAAACACCGCTATTCAGTGGCAGGATGGCAGTGGTAAGGATTACCACATCAACATTGTGGATACCCCTGGGCACGCCGATTTTGGTGGCGAAGTCGAACGGGTTATGTCTATGGTGGATTCGGTACTACTGCTGGTAGACGCCGTTGATGGTCCCATGCCGCAAACCCGCTTCGTGACCCAGAAAGCGTTCTCTCAAGGACTCAAGCCGATCGTGGTTGTCAATAAAATTGACCGCCCCGGCGCACGTCCTGACTGGGTGATTGATCAGATTTTTGATCTATTTGACAACCTGGGCGCAACCGACGAACAGCTCGACTTCCCGATTATCTACTGTTCGGCACTGAACGGCATTGCTGGCATGGACCCGGAAGAGCTGGCAGAGAATATGGATCCGATGTTCCAGGCGATTGTGGATATCGTTGAGCCGCCGAAAGTCGAGGTTGATGGCCCTTTCCAGATGCAAATTTCCGCCCTGGATTACAACAGCTATGTAGGCGTTATCGGCCTTGGCCGTATTAAGCGCGGTTCGGTGAAACCCAACCAGCAGATCTCGATCATTGGCGTTGACGGCAAAGTCCGCAAAGGCAAGATCGGTCAGGTCATGACCCACATGGGTCTTGAGCGGGTACAAACCACCGAAGCCACGGCGGGCGATATCGTCTGTATCACCGGCATTGAAGAGCTGTCTATTTCCGACACGCTATGCGACCCAAGCGCGGTTGAAGCGCTGCCACCGCTGTCTGTTGATGAACCCACCGTTTCAATGACGTTCCAGGTCAACGACTCGCCGTTCGCCGGTAAAGACGGCAAGTTCGTAACCAGCCGTAACATCAAAGACCGCCTGGACCAGGAACTGATCCACAACGTTGCGCTGCGTGTTGAACAGGGCGAAACACCGGAGAAATTCAAAGTTTCCGGCCGTGGTGAGCTGCATCTGTCGGTCTTGATCGAAACCATGCGTCGCGAAGGTTTTGAGCTGGCGGTTGGGCGTCCGGAAGTCATCATCAAAGAGATTGATGGTGTTAAGCAGGAGCCTTACGAAGAGGTCATTATCGACTGTGAAGAGCAGCACCAGGGCTCTATCATGGAAGAGCTTGGCTACCGTAAGGGCGAGTTGACCAATATGAACCCGGACGGTAAGGGCCGCGTTCGCTTGGACTTCATCATCCCTGCCCGCGGTCTGATTGGCTTCCGCGGCCAGTTCCTGACCCTAACCTCAGGTACCGGCATTCTCACCAGCCGTTTTGATCACTACGGCCCGCTGAAACCCGAGGCTGCCATTGAGCGCCGTAATGGTGTCATGGTTTCAATGGTTGACGGCAAAGCACTGGCCTACGCCCTGTATACCCTGCAAGAGCGTGGCAAACTGATTATTGATCACGGCACAGAAGTTTACGAAGGCATGCTGGTGGGTATCCATAGCCGCGCCAACGATTTGGTGGTTAACCCAACCAAAGGCAAAAAGCTGGATAACATGCGAGCCTCAGGCAATGATGAAAACATCGTACTGACGCCGCCCGTCAAGTTTACGTTGGAGCAGGCCATCGAATTCCTGGATTCAGATGAGCTGGTGGAGGTAACGCCGAGCTTTATCCGCCTGCGTAAAAAGCTGCTCAAAGAAAACGAGCGTAAGCGTTCCAGCAAGAAGTAAGCCGATAAAGCCCGCTAGCAAGCGGGCTTTTTTCTTTCCAGTAGCATTATTTTATCACCCGCATGAGCGTGTACGTTGCTATGCTCCAATCGCCAAGCATCCCGGTTAACGCAGCCTAAACGCTAGCAGGCTGGAAAGCTTGCATGTTCTATCGCACAGTAACGCTAATCTCAGCACGATCACTAAACCTACTACACGCTACAATTTATACAGGTGTTTGGATACTTACCCCCGTCCGACCACCAGCACATGGACACTCCTGCACATGAGCGGTCATAACGTCTGGACTCACAAAGGTACCTTTTTGTTGGCGGCGGTTGGCTCCGCCGTCGGTTTAGGCAATCTCTGGCGCTTCCCTTACCTTACCGGTGAAAACGGTGGCGGCGCCTTTATTCTGATCTATGCGTTAACGATTTTTGCGGTGGGCATTCCCATTCTAATTGCCGAAACCCTGCTGGGTCGCACCAGCCGCCAGAGTCCGATTATGGGTATGCGGCATCTCACCAAAACCCACAAGACCTCCCGCGCCTGGGAATCAATTGGCTGGTTAGGGGCTGTTTCGGCATTTCTAATTTTAAGCTTCTATTCGGTCATTGCCGGCTGGGCTCTGCACTACACCTGGTTAATGCTGACGGGTTCTCTGGTAGGGGCGGATGCACAAACCATTAGTGACGGTTTTGATACGCTTCTGGCATCACCTAGTTTGATGACGTTTTATCACACACTGTTTATTGCTGCATCTGCACTCATTGTGGGCATGGGCATCCACAAGGGCATTGAGTCGGGCCTGCGCATCATGATGCCGGCGCTGTTTATCATCCTCATGGTGGTGCTTATCTACGGCATCATTAACGGCGATGTAGGAGCAGCAGCAAACTTCCTGTTTACCTTCAATATCGGTGACCTCAGCCTGGAAGGCTGGCTACAGGCGATGGGCCAATCCTTCTTCACATTAAGCCTGGGGATGGGGGCCATCATGGCCTACGGCGCCTATATGCCAAGCGAAGCATCGCTCACCCGTACCGCTATTGCAGTGGCATTTGTGGATACCGCCGTGGCGATGGTAGCAGGCCTGGCGATTTTCTCGTTGGTATTTGGCGCAGGACTTGAGACCGGCCAGGGGCCAGGACTGATGTTTGTGACATTGCCACTGGCCTTTGCAGAAATGCCGTTTGGCGCCCTGGTGGGCGGGGTATTCTTTATTCTGGTGCTAGGTGCTGCCATTAGCTCATCCATCTCACTGATTGAGCCCGTGGCAGCCTTTTTGGTTGAGCGCTTTGATATGACCCGCCCCCAGGCCGTTACCATTATGGTCGTGGCTGCCTGGGCCATGGGGTTGCTGACCGTAGTGAGCTTTAACGTATGGGCGGAAGGCACTATTTTCCATACCCTGTTCGGGCGCAGCGCCTTCGACTTTATCGAATTATTGACCAATATTTTTATGCCACTGGGAGGCCTGCTCATAGCACTCTTTGCCGGTTGGGCACTGACACAAAGCGAGGTCATGAAAGAACTGGGTACCAATAAAACCTGGTTTAAGACATGGCGTTTTCTGGTGCGCTTTGTAGGTCCTGCCGCAGTATCGTTCGTTTTTTTGCGCACTATCCCACAGGTAGATGGCTACGTTATTCCCACACTCGGCGCCCTGTTTATTGTAGGGGCGTTTGCCTTAAGCCAACGGATGCGCGTATCCGCTTCTTAAAGTAACACTGACTACACAGGCGACAGCAACATCACCTGCGGCGAGGATACGATGAAACCCCTTATCGAGGTACAACAAGTAAACAAAGCGTTTGGCGGGCTGCACGTGATCAACGACTGCTCGATTCGGGTAGCAAAAGGCTCGATTACCGGCATGATTGGCCCCAATGGGGCAGGGAAATCCACTCTGTTTAATCTGATTGCCGGTGCACTTACCCCCGATAGTGGCCGCATACTGTTGGATGGCGAGGATATTACCTCGCTGAGTGCCGATCAGCGCTTTCACAAAGGTTTATTACGCACCTTTCAAATTGCTCACGAATTCAGCCAGATGAGTGCCCTGGAAAACTTGATGATGGTGCCACCCAACCAGGCTGGAGAAAGCCTTTTCAACACCTGGTTCAAGCCTTCACTGGTGCGCAGCCAGGAAGATGACGTACGGCGCCGCGCTTTGGAGGTCATCGAGTTTGTCGGCTTACACCATGTGCGTAATGAGCTGGCGGGAAACCTATCCGGTGGGCAGAAAAAGCTCCTGGAACTTGGCCGTACCATGATGACCGATGCCAAGGTGGTGCTGTTGGACGAAATTGCCGCAGGTGTGAACCGCACCCTGCTCGGTGACCTCATGGGCAACATTGAGCGCCTTAACCGTGAAATGGGCTACACCTTCCTGGTGATTGAGCATGATATGGACATGATCGCCCGCCTATGTGATCCGGTAATCGTACTTGCCCAGGGCAGCGTAATGGTGGAAGGGCATATCGAAGAGATACAAAACAACCCGGCAGTGATTGAGGCCTACTTCGGCACTGATGCTGCCTGACGACGACGTTACTAAATAACCAAAGCAACACGGTCACCCTCCATCCTGGGCGACACTGCTGAGACGCTTTTATGTCATCAACTGAAACACAGCCACTGCTTGATGCACGCGATGTGCACGGCGGTTATGGCAGTATGAATATCCTGAACGGGGTCAATATGGCCCTGTATGCCGACGAAGTGGGGGTGATTGTAGGCCCCAATGGCGCGGGTAAGTCCACTATGCTCAAAGCCGTGTTTGGTCTGCTGAACGTTAATCAGGGCGAGATACTGCTGAACGGTCAGCCCATTCATAACCTGCCCCCCAACCAGTTGGTCCAGCGGGGCATGGGCTTTGTCCCTCAAGAGAAAAACGTCTTCCCCAGCTTAACAGTTAAGGAAAACCTGGAGATGGGGGCCTACCTCAAGCCCCAGAATGTTAAGCGCATGCTGGAGCAGGTGTACGACTTTTTCCCGCCGCTGGTGGAAAAGCGCCACCAGCCAGCAGGTGAGCTTTCCGGCGGCCAGCGCCAAATGGTTGCGATGGGCCGTGCGCTGATGGCGGAACCCAGCCTGCTGCTGCTTGACGAACCAACGGCAGGCCTGTCGCCACTCTATATGAATGAGATTTTCGATCGGGTTAAAAAAATTAACGCGGCTGGTGTCGGTATTTTAATGGTGGAACAGAACGCCAAGCAGGCCTTGGCCATTGCCGATAAAGGCTTTGTGCTAGCGGCGGGCCAGAACCGCTTTACGGACACAGGGGCTGCACTGCTTGCCGACCCTGACGTCGCCAAAAGCTTTTTGGGCGGCTAGCCCGGGGAGAAACGCGTGAACGAACTGGTCTTTTTTATCAATAATGTGGTGATTGCGGGCAGCGTGACCGGCTCCATTTATGCCATAGGCGCTATTGGCGTCACACTGATTTTCAGTATTATGCGCTTTGCCCACTTTGCCCATGCTGACATGATGACGTTTGGCGCCTTTATGGTGCTGCTGCTTACCACGCTTTTCCCTGCCGCAGGCGCCAGCATTGGTGTTCCCACGGCGCTGGTGATGTTGCCGCTGGCCATGCTGCTGACTGCCGCACTGGCGGTGGGCATTGATAAAGCATTTTACAAGCCACTGCGTTTCCATGGAGTAAAACCGATCGTGATGGTGATCGGCTCGCTAGGCGTGACACTGATGCTTCAAGGTCTTATCCGGTTATTTTCGGGTACCGGTGGGCAAAGCCTGTATGTGGACGACCGTAAGGAAATTTTCCGCATTGCGCTACCCATTGAAGGCGTTCGGGCACCCATCGTTATCACCGAGCCGCAGATCTACCTGTTTGTGATCACGCTGGTCGCTGTGGTGGCGTTGCACCTGTTCCTTAACCGCTCGCGGTTAGGCAAGGCCATGCGGGCAATGTCCGACAACCCGGAGCTTGCCCAGGCCTCCGGCATTAATACCAATACCATTGTGGCCGTTACCTGGGTCATCGCCGGTGGTCTGGCCGCTATTGCAGGCACACTGCTCTCCCTGGATGTAACCTTCAAGCCCGACCTCAGCTTCTTCCTGCTGTTGCCTATCTTCGCTGCCGCCATTGTGGGCGGGGTTGGACATCCATACGGGGCCATTGCCGGAGGGTTTGTGGTGGGCTTTGCCGAAACACTGGCCGTCTTTAACTGGCATGTGCTGTTGCGCCCCTTCCGCGACAGCCTGCCTACCTGGCTGGAACTCCCTTCCAATCTCGCCTTTGTGAGCACAGAGTACAAGATTGTGGTGCCGTTCTTTATCCTGGTGGCCATCCTGGTGTGGCGCCCCACCGGACTGTTTAAGGGCAAGGTGATCTGATGAGCCAGTCGACAAGAACACGCAATCCAGCTTATACGCCCAAAGATGCCACCCCTCAGCGCCGGTTCCCACTGCGCGAACTGGTGCTATTCGGTGCTCTGTTAATCGCTGTGCTGGCGGTCTATGCCCTTATGGGTGCCGCCTACAGCACGCGCATGCTGGTGGAAGCCGCCTGTTACGCCATCCTTGCCCTGGGGCTAACGATCCAGTGGGGCTATGCCGGGCAGTTCAATGCCGGTGTAATGGGCTTCGTGGCCCTGGGTGGTTTCTGTGCCATGCTGTTCAGTGTGCCGGTCAACGACGCTTTCTGGGGTACTGAGCTACCCGGTGAGCTTGGACGCGTGTTGCTTTACGGTGTCGTGGCAACCCTCATCGTGGTGGGTGTAACCAAACTTAACCGGTTTGGTGTTCCCAACAAGCTACGCACCATTATCGCGGTCGTGCTGGCCGTGGTGCTTTACCTGGTAGTGATTAGCCTGCTGCGCGATGTGACCGGCCAGATTCAGTCCCAAGCGGGCTTTGTAGGTGGCTTCGGCCTGCCTGCATGGACAGGCTGGATCGTCGGCGGTGCGCTGGCCGGCGGCGTTGGCTACTTTATTGGCCACGTCTGCCTGGGGCTGCGCAGTGACTATCTCGCCATTGCCACGCTGGGTATCGCAGAAATCATTAAGGCATTTTTGAAAAATTCGGACTGGCTAACCCGTGGAACTGCTACCGTATCCCCTTTGCCATGGCCCACACCCGGCCCGGCTGAGCTAGGCTTTACCCTCGCCCGGGCGCTCTACCTTTCCGTCACAGCGGTGGTTATCGCGGTGATCTTCTTCCTGCTTCACCGCGCGTACCATGCCCCTTGGGGGCGTATGGTACGCGCTATTCGCGATAATGAAGTCTCCTCTGCGGCAATGGGCAAGGATATCAATAAGCGCCGTTTGGAAATCTTTGTGCTGGGCTGCATCTTAATGGGCCTGGGCGGCGGTATGCTGGCCACGTTTAACAGTCTGTTTGACCCCCAGGGTTATCTACCGCTCAACCACACCTTTCTGGTACTGGTGATGGTCATCCTGGGTGGCCCCGGCAATAACCTCGGCACAATTTTTGGTGCTGTGGCGGTTTATATTATCTGGATTATGTCGGAACCACTGGCACTGGCCCTTATGCAACTGGCAGTCTTTATTGGGGAAGGCTGGTTCGGCTGGGAGCCGCCACGCAACCTGGAGAGCCGCGCCCTGCAGGCAAGGGTGTTTGTGATTGGGCTGCTTATCACGCTGGTACTACGCTTTGCGCCAAAAGGGCTACTGCCAGAGAAGATCAAAACCCACGGCTAAATAAACGCCATAACAAGCGCCCCGGCTTGAACCGGGGCACTTGGCTGTTTCTGAGACTAAGCGCTGACTATGCGTTGCTGCAGCGGTGCGCGCTTACAGGTCTACCAGACCTTTGCTGGTAAAGGTGCCATTTTCAACCACCATCTCCACGACCACGCCGGGTACATCGCCGTTCTCATCAAACTCATGAGAACCGGAGGCGCCTTCGTAATTAATCTCGGTACCCGCTGTGATCAACTCTACGGCTTTTTCCCACTCACCCGGCAGGATAACTTCACCTGGAGCGCTGGAAACGCTACGCAGTGCTTCAGAAAGCCCTTCACGATCAGCACTACCGTTCTGCTCAATGGCCAGCGCCAGCAGGAAGGCAGCATCATACGCCTGAGCTGCAAAGACAGCGCTTGGGTCTATGCCTGCTGCTTCAGCGGCCTCGTTGAAAATCTCTGTACCGGGAAGATCAGGGCTACCAGGGCGGGTCGCAATCATACCGTCCAGCACATCCGCACCAATGGCCTGGATAAGGCTGTCACCCACCATACCGTCGGCACCCACGTACTGGGTAAACATGCCACTTTCATAGGCTTGGCGCAGCACCGTTTGGCCGGAGGTGTCAGCGTAAGCCAGCACTACCAGGGTATCGGCGCCACTGGCAGAGAGTGACCCCAGCTCTGAGCGGTAATCCGCGCGATTATCCTCGTGAGCAAGGCTTTCCGCCACGTCACCACCACCGGCTTCGAAGGCAGTGCTAAACGCGTCTGACAGCCCGCGACCATAGTCGTTGTTCACATAGGTGACAGCGACGTAATCGATACCTTTATCGAGCAGCAGCTTGGCGAGCATTTCACCCTGGAAGGCATCCGAAGGAACCGTGCGGAAAACAAGATCGTTATCATCTAACTCAGAAACGGCAGGCGCGGTAGAGGCCGGAGAGACCATCACCACGCCCCCTGGAATCGCCGCATTATTGGCGGCGGCAATGGTCGCCCCCGTACACAGAGCACCTACAATGGCGGTGACCTGCTCAGAGTTCACCATGCGGTCTGCCGCGTTGGAGGCTGCTGAAGCATCCGAACAGGTGGTGTCCCCGGATGGCATTACCAGTGTCTGCCCGCCTAAAATACCGCCCTGCTCATTAACTTGTGCAACTGCTAACTGAGCGCCCTCAAAAATCGGCGGTGTCAGGCTCTCAATTCCCCCCGTAAAGCCGCCCAAGAAGCCAACTTTGACCTCCGCCTGGGCCATACCCGCCAAGGCGAGTGAAGAGGCCGCAACGGCGGTGGCTAATACGCGCTTATTAATCATATTATTTGTCGCTCCCAGTTTGATAAGTGCCCCGACTGTCCAGCGCGGGACTCTTCTTAATCTGGAACCGTAACGCCAAAAAAACAAGCACCGCTTTCTAACGCTCACATGACGTTTTACCTACAGCCACCGCTCAAGCCTCAGGGTATGGCTCAACCATGCGTTGAAGTGTCGCCACAGGCCTCCAGGTTCGTCGGTGAGTATTTCTGGCTGACCGTTCTGCTCAAACTGCCAGTTCAGTTCACCCCGCTCCCCCAGCACCACCTGATAACTGATAGAGGGCTCCTGGCCCACCTCCACCAACTCGTCAAATGCCGCCATCAGTGACTCGCTGCGTACCAGCACACCAATCTCGGTATTCCAGAAAATAGAGCGTGGATCAACGTTAAACGAGCCAACAAACAACTGGTCGTCAAAACTGATGGCTTTGATATGCAGCGCCGATGCCGATGCACCGGGCACCCGCATCTCTTCGCTGCCAGCCGATGACGCTCCCTCCTGCTCAGGGCGCAATTCATAGAGGGTGACACCATTTTCCAACAATGTTTGCCGCCAGGGCGCATAGGCTCCATGCACCACGGCAGCATCGGTCGACTCCAGCGAGTTAGTAATAATATCGACCTCAACACCCTGGTTGGCCAATTGCACCAGACGCTCAACGCCGCGTTTGGTAGGCACAAAGTAAGCCGAAATCAGCACCAGTCGTTCATTCAGCACCGTGGCCGCCGTTAAATCACCCAGTAATGTGGCCTGCCAATCGGGTGTGCCGGGGTAAGCCACCTTGCCCGGCGCATCCCATAGTGCCAGACCCTCTCCCCAGTGCAGGGTTTCCCAGGGTGGTGTCTGTCGGGGCTGGCGGCGCAGCCCAGTGAAATAGCTTGAGTCGGCGTTGTCATCCAGCCAGGTATCCAAGTCTGCTTTTAGCCCTTGCCAGGCATTAGCCGCTACCTGATGGTAGCGCTCGATGGGTTGGGCCAGGCCATGATTCCAATACAGGTCAAAACTGCTCGACAGCGCTGGTACCACCTCACCAATGGTAACTAAATCAAGATCGGCAAAGTTGCGAGCGTCATTGGCATCGAAATACTCATCGCCCAGGTTACGGCCACCCACAATAGCAACGCTGTTATCGGCAACCCAAAGTTTGTTATGCATACGCCGGTGTTGCTGGGAGGGGTTGACCACCGATGCCAGAACACGGGTCACAAGGTGCCCCCGCCCCACCGGCAGTGGATTATAAACCCGCACATGGATGTCGGGATGACTGGCCAGGGCAGCCAGGCGCGCCCCCTGCCCCACAGCGCCGATATCATCCACTAACAGCCTTACGCGTACCCCCTGCTCGGCGGCCTCAATCAACTGTGCAAAAACCAGCCGCGTGGTCTGGCCATCCCCTAGCAGGTAAGTCTGTATATCCAGTTCACGCTGAGCCTGACGAATCAACCCTACCCGTACAGCGAAGGCTTCTTGACCGTTTGCCAACAGCGCAAACCCATCCGGGTCTGTTTGTTCGGCTAACGCCAGCGACACTTGGTTACCTAGCCACGTGTTCCGCGCTTCCACCAGTCCAAGGGCCACATGATGTTCGCGCACAACCGCCTGACTGCAACCCACCAGCAGACTGCAGAAGAGCACTGCCAACAGCCAATAAACACCCCGTTGAACATCAGACATCCTCGTGCTCGGCAGAACGCTGTGCCTGCTGCTTGCGCAGACGGTTTCGGCGATAAAGCCTCAACAGTGCAATAGTAAGCGCCGTTGAAATCATCGCGGCCAACACCACCCCCTGCCATGGGCGGGCGGCATCGCCTAGCACGGTTTCCAGGGTAATGATAAGCACCAAGCCTAGCGCCTGGGACCCAATGGCCAGCGCACGCAGCATATCGAAGGCAGGTTGAAGCATAGACATCTCCGTAATTTCCAGCGCACATGATATGGTCTACCAGTGTACCTGCTTAACGGGAAGACGATGAACGCGATTGCTCTCGGCCCACTGTTAATTTCGCTGCCCCGGTTATACGCCTTTGGCTGTGCACTGTTGCTGTTGCTCGCCAGCCGCTATTTACTGGGGCTGTCTTCCCGTCAACACAGCCGCTGGATTAACGGCCTACTGATTTTCTGGCTGGTGGGCGCAAGAGCCGCCCATGTGGCTCTTAACCTTGAGAGTTACAGCGCCGCGCCACTGGATATCATCAAACTGTGGCAGCCCGGCTACCATGGCCTGGGTGGCCTGCTGGCAGGCTTGATCTGGAGTGCCTGGGCGCTGCGCGAACGGCTGCTGTCAATGATCGGCGCCATGGCCATGCTGATAGGCGCTTCCAGCCTCTGGCTGGTCATGATCACTCTGGCTCCCTGGGGTAATAACTTTGCCATTGATGCACTGCCCGATGTCACCCTGGAGGATATTGACGGTAACGATGTGCATCTGCCGTCGCTCGCCCACAGCGGCGACCTGATTATTGTCAATTTATGGGCCACGTGGTGCCCACCCTGCCTGCGGGAAATGCCGCTGCTCGAAGCAGCTGCCCAGCGCGACGGCGTCAGCGTGGTGATCGCCAACCAGGGAGAGGATCTGCTGCCTATCGTGCGTTACCTGGATGAACAGTCGCTGGATTTTCGCTACGCGCTACGCGACCCCCAGCAAACATTAATGGTCCAGCTTAAAACTCCCGGCTTACCTACCACCGTGCTGTTTGATCGCCAGGGGAATACACTGGATGTGCATGTGGGTGAGCTAACCCGTGCCCATCTGGACCGTTGGTTGGCAGATTGACCACGATAGATCTTAATCCCCCCGCTGCTTTGCGTTAGAATCCCCCGCCCTGTTGCCACCGGATACCTGCCCGGTGGCGAACAACCCGTTTTGCAGACATCCTTGAGGCATCATGAGCGATTTTTCCCCCGGCCAGCGCTGGATTAGCGACGGCGAGGCTGAGCTTGGACTCGGCACCGTGCTTAACTGCGACGCCCGTAGCGTTACCATTTTGTTCAGTGCCAGTCAGGAAACCCGTACCTACAACACACGCCAGGCTCCGTTAACCCGCGTCATGTTCGGCAGCGGAGACCGCGTGCTATCCGCCGATGGTTGGCAGATGATGGTTGATGACAGCAAAACAGCTCACGGCCTGATTACCTATATCGGCGAAGACAGCGAAGGCAACCTGCGTGAGCTGCCGGAGTCGAAACTGGCCGATACCATGCAGTTCGATCAGGCCCGTGACCGGCTATTAACCGGCCAGGTGGATCGCAACGACTGGTTTGATCTGCGTTTTCGTACCCTGCACCACTACCAGCGAATTGAACAGCACAGTGCCCTGGGCTTTGCTGGCCCGCGTATCGACCTGATTCCCCATCAGCTCTATATTGCCAACGAGGTGGCCAACCGCCACGCCCCCCGTGTTCTGCTGGCGGACGAAGTGGGGCTGGGTAAAACCATCGAGGCCGGCCTGATTCTGCACCGCTTGCTGCTGGCAGGCCGGGTGGAACGGGCGCTGATCCTCGTACCGGACAGTCTGACCCACCAGTGGCTGGTAGAGCTGCTACGCCGCTTCTCGCTTAACGTCAGCCTGCTTGATGAGCACCAGAGCCAGGCTCACGGCAGCGCTAATCCATTCGAAAGCGCACAGTTGGTACTGGCCAGCCAAGGCTGGCTATTTGCCAATGCTCACCGCCAGGAGCAGGCACTGGCCAGCCGCTTCGACCTGCTTATTGTTGATGAGGCCCACCACCTGGACTGGCGCTCCGAAGGCAGTGGCCCAGGCTATCAGTGTGTTGAGCAGCTCGCTGCTGTCATACCTGGCCTGCTGCTGCTAACGGCAACACCGGAGCAAATGGGCATTGAGAGCCACTTTGCCCGCCTGCGCCTGCTGGATGCAGAACGCTATCACGATATAGAGCGTTTTAAAGATGAAGAGCGCCACTACAGCGCCGTTGCCAACGCCATCGACGCCCTGGATGAGCTACCGGGCACGGCGGCCTCCCGTGAGCGTGTGGAGCGCGTTGCCGATGACCGCGATAGCCAAGCACTGTTGGGCACCCTATGTAACCCCGAAGCCAGCAGCGCCCAGCAGGATGCCGCCCGCAGCCAGCTGCGCGATGCGCTGCTTGATCGCCACGGTACAGGGCGGGTGATGTTCCGCAACAGCCGCCGCCATGTTGGAGGATTCCCCGAGCGCCGTCTGCACCTTGCGGCGCTTGAGCTACCTTCCGCTTACCGCCGGATACTGCGCCGCTTAGAGCGCGATGACGACTATCTTGATGAGCTGCTGATCGAAACCGGCATGGACCATCCAGATGTGCTGATCTACCCGGACGCCATGTACCGGGAGCTTAGCAACGACCCGCTTAATACCGAGTCCTGGTGGCATATTGACCCACGGGTTAACTGGCTGCTGGAGAAGCTTAGCGATGATAGCGAGGGTGGCTTTGCCAACGACAAAGTACTCGTCATCGCCCACCACCGGGAAACTGCTGAAGGTCTTGCTGAAGGATTGAGGGTACTGGGCGGCTACCATGCACCCGTTTTCCATGAAGGGCTGTCGCTAGTGGAACGCGACCGTGCAGCGGCGGCATTTGCCGACGAAGAGGATGGCTGCCAGGTGCTGGTATGTTCAGAAATTGGCTCGGAAGGGCGCAACTTTCAGTTCTGCCGCCATCTGGTGATGTTTGATATGCCCCAGCACCCGGATCAATTGGAGCAGCGCATTGGCCGCCTGGACCGCATTGGGCAACGCCACGCCATAGAGCTGCATGTCCCCACCTTTACGGGCAGCCCCGGCGAGCGGCTGCTGCGCTGGTATCATGAGGGTATGGACGCCTTCAGTGCCCCCCACGGCATTGGCAGCGACCTCTTTGATGCCTTTGGCGATGCCCTGGCCGATGCGCTGCTTGACGATGAGATGCTCAATGAAATTATCGACGAGACCCGGGAAATGTTTAGCGCCAAGCTGGCGGAACGGAATGCTGGCCGCAACCGTCTGCTGGAACTTAATGCCTGCCGTCCAGATCGCGCCCGGCAGGTTATCGAAGCGGTGCGAGAGCTTGACGAAGACCCAGCACTCCCGAGGTTTGTGGAGCGTGCCCTGGATATTTTTGGTGTGGACAGCCAGGAGATTGGCAATGGCCTACTCCACCTACAGCCCAGCCAGCATATGTTGGATGGCCTGCCAGGGCTGGTTAAAGGAGAAGAGGGTTTCTCAGCGACCTACAGCCGCGCCAAGGCCCTGGCAAGGGATGATGTACAGCGGCTCTCCTGGGAGCACCCCCTGCTACGGGAAATGATGGGGCGTATTTTAGACGGCACCATGGGCAACACCGCACTGGCCCTGCTGCGCCATCCGGCTATTCCCAGCGGCCGTTTGATGACGGAGCTGGTGTTCCGCACCCACTGCCCGGCGCCTAAATCGCTACACCTTAACCGCTTTCTCCCGCCAACAGCAGTCCGTGTATTGCTGGATGAATCAGGCGCCAACCTGACCAGCAAAATATCCTTCACGGGTTTGGGCAAAAATCTGCAGAAGGTTAATAAGTCACTGGCGCGGGATTTGCTCAAAAGCCGCCACGACCAGTTACGCGACCTGCTCTCCCAGGGTGAAAGCGAAGCAGAGCGTGAACTACCGAGCATTGTGGAGGCGGCTGAAACTCGTATGCGGGCACAGTTGGATGCCGAGCTTGCCCGGCTGACCGCGCTCGCGGAGCACAACCCATCAGTACGCCATGACGAGCTGGATGCCCTGAAAAAGGAGCGTCAGGCACTAAGCGATGCCATTGAAAATACCCGCCTCAGGCTGGACTCCGTGCGGGTAATTATTACCGTCGACCCCAACGCCTGAACCTGTGGAAGCTAGAGGATCGCTTCCAGCGCCTTATCGAGTGTCGGGTATTGGAAAGTAAACCCGGCCTTCAGCAGACGGGCAGGACGCATATCCGCTCCGCTAAGCAGCAGTTGCGACATTTCCCCCAAGCCCGCCTTCAATACGAAGGCGGGTACGGGAAGTATCGCTGGCCGATTAAGTTTGCGAGCCAGCGTTTGGCTAAATTCAGCGTTAGTGACGGGGTGCGGTGCACTGGCGTTAAATACCCCGGAAAGCGACGGTTCGTTTAATAGCAGAATAATTACCGCCACCAGGTCATCACGGTGAACCCAAGGCATAAACTGCCTGCCATCACCAAAACGCCCACCAAGCCCTAGCTTAAATGGCGGCAGCATTTTCTGCAGAGACCCACCTCCCGCTGCTAACACCAGGCCAATCCGGATAATCGCCAACCGGATGCCTAATGCCTCAACCGGCCTGGCGGCTGCTTCCCACTGCGCACATAGCCGATGGGCAAACTCATCAGTGGGCGTGGTGGTTTCATCTACCACCTTATCGCCTTGATCGCCGTAATACCCCATGGCAGAACCGCTCACCATCACCTGGGGTAACGGCTGGCTGTTAGCGTTTAATTGCTCGCATAACGCCACCAATTGTGCGGTGCTTTCCACCCTCGAGTTCAGCAGCCGTTTCTTTTGGTTATCGGACCAACGCTTGGCAGCAATCGATTCTCCGGCCAGATTCACCAGCGCATCTGGTGGAGTATCAATAAACGCCTGGGCACTTTCGCGAATGTCGCACACTTCAGGAAGCCGATCACGCACCTTATGAGGCGTTCGGGAAACCACTTGAACGTCGTGCCCTTGCGCTACCAGTTGCTGACAGAGACGCTGGCCTACAAAGCCACTACCTCCGGTGATTAATACCCGCATCGTGTCGCTCCTGTGGTTTAACAATCATCGCTGACGATTAGCTTAGCAGTTGCGTGCCAACTTAATTGTACGAAATTTATACGGCTGTGCGACAACCAACGACAGGATGAACATTACCCCGTTGGTACAACGCGTTGAGGATATCACCGGATAACTGCTGTCCTTACCACCAATATCATCTGCAAACATACTCGATGCAGCAGAGCTGACCAGGTGCGCTGGTGGAAAACGACTGACAACCGCATAGTGAGTATCCATATCTGTGAATCTGCGCCGCCGTCATACTTGTACAACAACAAGGGGCTGGTGTACGGCAAGAGCGCATTGACAGTCACTATGTGGAAAGGGCTCCATGTTCAGAAAATAAGCAGAGAAACAGTACTATTAGGCCGGTCGGTTTATTAGCACATGCCCCATAGCCATTGCTGCAGAACACCGCGAAGGTTGTACCTAACAGCCATAAGTTGTACAAAGGTGACTATAATAGCGTGCAACTATTCATTCGATTATGTGGCACAACGCTCTTTTGGCGTAATCACTTAGCCACGGCATCTACTGACAGACCCCTGCAGCATTCAGCAGCAGGCAACCAAGAGGCAATGGCGCCCATGAGCAACAAGGCGACCCACCCACCCGACACCCCACTCTATCCGATTCGGGAAGTTTCCCGGCTAACGGGTGTGAACTCGGTCACCCTGCGCGCTTGGGAGCGACGCTACGGTTTAATTCGTCCACAACGCACACCGAAAGGCCACCGGCTATATGCACAAGACGATATCACGCGTATAGAGCGCATTCTGCAGTGGCTAAACCGGGGTGTGCCCGTTAGTCAGGTAGCTGATTTACTGGACCAGCCTGAAACCATCGAAACACCTGCCCCGGTTGCAGGGGACTGGGCCAGCCAGCGCCAGCAGTTGCAGGCCACGATTGAAGGGGTTGATCTGCCCAGGCTTGAAACGCTTTACCATCAGAGTCTGGCGCTTTACCCACTTAGCGTGGCCATAAACGAACTATGGCAGCCAATTATTCTAACGCTGGAAGCGAAGTGGGCCATTCAACCTGATGACCTTGTTCGCCGTACCTTTGAAGCTTTTTTGCGCAGCCAGGTTGGTATTCGTCTGCACTATGCCAACCAAACCACGCGGGGCCCGCTGATTTTACTTAGTGCCATGCCTGACGACCCTGGCCCTTTGTGGGTATTGATGGCCGCGCTAATGGCCAGCGAGCAAGGCTATCGGGTTCAACTGTTTGACCATGCCCTGGCACTCTCCAACCTCCCCCAGGCCGTAGCACGGCTGCACTCTTCCATGGTGCTGCTTTCCAGCGGACAGCGGGAAAGTGATCACTATATTCGCCAGGCGCTCCCCCAGGCGGCGCAATCTCTAAACGTGCCCATTGGTGTATGCGGTGAAGTGGCGCGGCTCAGAGAGAGCGAATTGCGCGACAGCCCTGTCCATATGCTGGGAGATGACCTCCCCCAGGCAATTGCCCGGCTACGCCCGCTGCTACGAGAATCGGGCATTCTGTAGTATAGGATAGCAGCAGTGAATATGGCCGCTTACCCATTGGGGCAGCGGTCAATTTTTTAGCACGGTGCAGGAGGCGCAATGAACTTACAGCTCGTATGGTTGCGCAGTGATTTGCGTATTCATGACAATTCAGCCCTCGCGGCGGCGGCTGCCAAAGGCCCCGTGGTGGCGGTTTTTTTACGCAGCGTTCAGCAGTGGCAATCCCATGGCCACGGCGCCAACAAAATCGACTTCTGGAACCGCGGCGTGACGGCCATCAAAACCTCGCTCAACGGTCTCAATATCCCCTTGTTGCTGCGTGATATCGCATCCTATAACGAAGTCCCCAACGTGCTGCTCGATATCGCCCGTGCGCATCAGATTGAACAACTGCACTTCAACGTGGAGTACCCACTGAACGAGCGCCGCCGTGATCAGGCAGTGTTGGCTGCCTTCAAGCACCATGGCATTGCTGCCCAAAGCCACCACGATGCCATCGCCTTTCCTCCCGGCACACTATTAACCGGCAAAGGCGATTATTACGGTGTGTTTACACCGTTTTCCAACGCCTGGCACAAGCAGATCACCCAGGGGCAGTTGGCGCTGCGCGATACACCTGAGGTGCAGTCACCACTCGCTATCAAGAGTGACACGTTACCCGCATTACCAGCGCTGGAAGGCACGCCGGTTGACGAACGGCTGTGGCCTGCGGGTGAGGATGCTGCCAGTGACCGACTCGAACGTTTCCTGCGCTTTCGCGGGCGACACTATCAAGACCAGCGTAACTTCCCTAATGTGTGCGGCACCAGTGAGCTCTCCCCTTATCTAGCCATGGGAATGATCTCTTTTCGTCAGTGCCTACAGGCCGTGATAAGTGAAAACGGAGGTCATCTGGCCGATGGCGATGCCGGCCTATCCGCCTGGGTAAATGAGCTGATTTGGCGAGAGTTTTACCAGCACGTGGCGGTAGGTTTCCCCCAGGTGTGCCGCCACCAGCCTTTTCAGGAGCATACCAGGCAGCTTAAATGGCGTAACGATGATGAGGGCTTTCAGGCATGGTGCGAAGGGCGCACCGGCTATCCATTGGTGGACGCCGCAATGCACCAACTGGTCAATACTGGCTGGATGCATAACCGCCTGCGCATGGTGACAGCGATGTTTCTAAGCAAGCACTTACTCATCGACTGGCGGCGTGGCGAAGCCTTTTTCATGCGCCATCTGATAGACGGCGAGTTTTGCGCCAATAACGGCGGCTGGCAGTGGGCCGCCTCAACCGGCACCGACGCCGCCCCCTACTTTCGTATTTTTAACCCGACCACCCAGTCAACACGCTTTGACCCTGAGGGTGAATTTATCGCCCACTGGCTTCCTGAGCTTAACAGCCTACCGGCAAAAGCCCGCCACGCGCCGCCTCAGGACATGCTGACTCAACTTGATTACCCAGCACCTATCGTTGACCACAAAGCTGCCCGCCAGCGCGCTTTAGATGCTTTTCAAGCACTCAGCAACTAGTTTTGTAAAACAGCCTACGAACCCCAACCCAAGCAGCTATTTGGGCTGTTCTTGCGGGGCCTTGAGCGGCTACACAACTCTTATTATGAATATACTTCCCGTCAGCTGGCGCCTTCGGCTAATGGCAGTGGTGCCCAAAGCTGCTCCAACTCGTCGGCGGGAAGTGGCCTTGCGAAGTAGTAGCCTTGTACTAGCGTACAGCCCGCATTAATCAGAAACTGGCACTGTTCCTGGGTTTCGACACCTTCAGCCACCACCTCAAGGCCCATGCCTGCTGCCATGGCAAGTACAGCGGTTACAATGGCAGCATCAGCCTTGTCATGGGGCAACTCGCGAATAAACGCCCGGTCCAGCTTAATTTTATCTACCGGTAAACGCTTTAAATAGCCCAACGATGAGTAGCCGGTACCAAAATCATCAATGGCAACGGTGTAACCCAAATCACGCAGAACCTGCAACCGTGGCCCCATATCCCCTGCCCGCTCATCCAGCAACACTGACTCGGTCAGTTCCAGACCAATCTGCGCGGGCCGTAGCCGGTAGCGCTCCAGGCAGGTGGCTAGCTGGGCTTCCAAATCTCCCTGGAAAAGCTGGAGTGCTGAGATATTAATCCAGACGATGACTTTCGGCATGCCACTGTTCTGCCAGTGGGCCTGCTGTGCACAGGCTTTTTCGATCACCCAGCTGCCCAGTTCTGCCATCAGGCCGTGCCGCTCTGCCAAGGGGATAAAATCCCCAGGAGAAATCATGCCGTTCTGGGGATGGCGCCAGCGCAACAGCGCTTCCATACCCATCAATGCACCGCTGCCGGGATGGTGCTGGGTTTGATAGTGGAGTTCCAACTGGTCACCTGAAATCAGCGCCGCACGAAGATCACTTACCAGGGCAAGCTGTGGGTTATCCTGCTTATCAAGCGCGGGTCGGAAACGTTGGCTATGATTGCGCCCTAACCGCTTGGCGCTATACATCGCGGACTCCAAACGCTGAAAGAGCACACCTGAATCGCGCCCATCTTCTGGCGCCCGGCAGCTGCCAATCGTCAACCCCAGGCGCAATGACTGATCATGAATTTCAAACGGTCGGCACATATGATCGCGCAGGGTAGCTACCCACTTATCATGATCATTAAAGGTGGTGGTGCGAATCACAATAAACTCATCCCCCCCTAAACGCCCTACAACGCTACCCGCCATATAGCCTGCCAGGCGTTGAGCGAAGCGCGCCAGCAACCGATCCCCCTGTTCAACCCCCAGGCTATCGTTTACCGATTTCAGGCCATCGATATCAATTAACGCCATATCCAGACTTTCACCCGCACGCAGATGACGCAGCCGTGACGACATCAGGTCATGCAACCGGCGCCGATTTGGCAGACCAGTCAGAGGGTCTTCATAACCAATGCGGCGCAGGTCACGCTCGCGGGCTTTTTGCGCCGAGATATCGGTAAACAGGCTGATAAAATGGGTGATTTTGCCACGCTGATCGGTGATTGCCCGCACTTTAAGCCACTCAGGATATTCATCGCCATGTTTACGACGATTCCACATCTCACCTTCCCAGCGGCCAGTCGCTTTCAGCGTACTCCAGAAAGTTTGATAAAATGTTTTATCGTGGCGCGGAGCCGCCAGCGTTTCCAGCTTGCGGCCAATCACCTCCTGGCTGTCATAGCCGGTAATCTCCGTAAACGCAGGGTTGACAGCCAGGATGCGATTATGCACATCGCTAATCACCATGGCATCACCTGCAAGCCCTATCGCATCCTGGGAAAGACGCAGGCGTAAGCGCTGCTGGCGCACCTGGTTCCACGCATCCCATAAACCAAACGCCACTATGCTGGCGGCCACCATTCGCAGTGCAGCATCGGATATCCAAACACAGGCAGGAAGCGCCATCAGCGCCATCCAGACCAGCGGGCGATTAAGAGAAACAGGCAGCCACATGGAAATCTATTGTGTCCTATAAATGAACTTGGTAGGAAATGCGTAGCAGACATACGCACCATGCCGCTTTAAATACTTGCACCCTACATATTACGTCAATAAGGCGTTTATTGTGCAAATTCGCTACTCATAGCATCGCAATGCCTTAACACGCGTTATCGGCATCTAGTTAAAAAGCTGTAGAAATACACGATAAGTGGTCAACAACGTGCATTCAGAGGTTTCGGGAAGTAGACTAGGCTTGGCCTTGCGGGCCGTGCCTCGGCGCTATGCTCCGGTGCTATGCCTCGGCTTTTGGTGCCGCACGCGGCCAACAACCATCTTGATACTCGGAACGACTCAGTGACCAAGCAACATTCCTTTGATCGCGAAGAACTGCTGGCCTGCTCGCGCGGCGAGCTATTTGGCCCCGGAAATGCACAGCTTCCGGCTCCTAACATGCTGATGCTTGATCGCATCACGCACATTCACGAAGAAGGTGGGGAGCATAGCAAGGGCGAACTGATCGCCGAGCTGGATATCACCCCTGACCTGTGGTTCTTTGATTGCCACTTCCCTGGTGATCCCGTGATGCCCGGCTGTTTAGGTCTCGATGCCATGTGGCAGCTGGTAGGCTTCTACCTGGGCTGGCTTGGCCATCCTGGACGCGGGCGCGCCCTTGGCTGCGGCGAAGTGAAATTCAGCGGCCAGATTATGCCCGACGCTAAAAAAGTCACGTATCGCATTAATATAAAGCGTGTCATTACCCGTCGGCTTATCCTAGGCTTAGCCGACGGCACAGTGTCCGTCGATGGACGCGACATCTATCAGGCTAATGACCTGCGCGTCGGCCTATTCACCTCCACTGCGAATTTCTAACAGGAGGCTCCCATGCGACGAGTGGTAGTCACCGGCCTTGGTATCGTATCTTGCTTAGGCAACGACCAGACTCAGGTCCTGGATGCGCTCAAAAGCGGGCGTAGCGGTATTCGTTTTAAGGAAGAGTACGCTGAGCGTGGTTTCCGTAGCCACGTGGCGGGTAGCGTTGATATCGACCTTGATGCACTGATAGACCGCAAACTGCGCCGCTTTATGGGCGACGCCGCTGCTTATGCTTACATCTCCATGGCCCAAGCGATCGAAGATGCGGGGCTTTCCCCCGAACAAGTCTCCAATGAACGTACTGGCCTTATCGCGGGGTCTGGCGGCGCATCAAGCGCCAACCAGGTGGAGGCCGCAGACGTTATGCGTGAAAAAGGCTTACGCCGCGTTGGCCCCTACCGCGTAACGCGCACCATGGGCAGCACGGTCTCCGCTTGCCTGGCGACGCCATTTAAAATCAAGGGTGTCAATTACTCTATCTCGTCCGCTTGTGCGACGTCTGCCCACTGTATCGGTAGCGCTATGGAGCAAATCCAGCTCGGCAAGCAGGATGTCGTGTTCGCCGGAGGTGGCGAGGAAGAACATTGGACACTTTCCTGCCTGTTTGATGCCATGGGTGCCCTCTCAACCCATTACAATGAAACACCAGACAAAGCGTCCAGGCCTTACGATCAGGCCCGGGATGGTTTCGTTATTGCGGGTGGCGGTGGCATGTTGGTGCTAGAGGAACTGGAGCACGCCAAGGCCCGTGGCGCCAGGATCTATGGTGAACTGGTGGGCTACGGTGCCACCTCTGACGGCCACGATATGGTTGCGCCGTCTGGTGAAGGCGCGAAGCGCTGTATGCATCAAGCGTTGGCGACTGTGTCAGGGGATATTGACTACATCAATACCCATGGCACCTCTACCCCCGTTGGTGATGTGGCTGAACTCAAAGCAATTCGTGAGGTGTTTGGTAACTCAACCCCCGCCATGAGTTCGACCAAGTCACTCACCGGGCACTCACTGGGGGCGACGGGGGTTCAGGAGGCGATTTATTCGCTACTGATGATGACACACAACTTTGTCGCAGCTTCCGCTAATATTGACCATTTGGATGAGCAGGCAGATGGCTTCGACATCGTTACCACGTGCCGTCATGATGTCACTCTTGAGCGGATACTCTCCAATAGCTTCGGCTTTGGTGGCACCAATGCCTGCCTGGTGTTCCAGCGTTTCAACAGCTAAACGCCTGCCGCCAGCATGACTAAAAACAGCGCCATCTGGCGCTGTTTTTATGTTTGATGAGCCACTTATTCACACTGCCGGCCGAGGTATATCCGAGATCTCCTGCAACTGCCCTTCAATCCACGCTTCCACATCGACCAGGACTTCATCCGGCGTACGTCCAGAGGTCTGTATCGGTGCTCCTATACGCACCCTTAACACCCCAGGACGCTTTACCCAATGTCGTCCCGGCCAGCGCTCGCCTGCATTATGGGCGACAGGCAGTACCGCCACGCCTGCCCGGCAGGCCACCACGCTCCCGCTCTTGTTATAGCGTTTACGGATGCCTGGGTCCACACGGGTGCCTTCTGGGAAAATCAGCACCGAAAGCCCAGCGCCCAGGCGCGCTACCCCCTGGGTAAGCACCTGCTTCATGGCTCGGGCAGGTTTCGAGCGATCCAGGCTAATGGGCCGCAGTAGGCGTAACCCCCAGCCAAACAGAGGAATCCTCAATAGCTCTTGCTTGAGAACCGTACACACAGGAGGTTTCATCACCTGCAGAAAAACCGTTTCCCACTCACACTGATGGTTTGCCTGAATCACACAGGGTTCGTCTGGAATATTTTCCCGGCCTTGTATGTCATAACGCACACCACAGGCGACTTTAAACCACATGATCAAAAAGTAGTTATAAAGGTTGAGCAACCGATAACGGGCGGCGAGAGGCAGAAAAGGTGCAATGGGTAAAAACAGTACGCCAATGATCAGCATGGCGGAAAAGTAACCGATGTAAAACACCAGGCTGCGAACCACATTGATCAAGCCGTTTCTCCTGTCCCAATACCACTTTGGTGGTCACGCGTTAAACACCACACATCCAGCATCCGCCCTACTTCCAGTCGCCACGGCTTTTGGTGCACACCAAATACCTCCAGTACACGACGGCAGTTTAAAACCCGGCGCAACTTGGCATCGTGATGATGATTGAGCGCCTGCACATCGCCAAGCGTGATGTGTTCACCACGCCCTTCTAAATGGGTCGCCAACTGCGTCCGTACCATTGAGGTAAAAGTAAAGGCACTGACCGGCTCAGTGCCTGCCAAATGATACGCTCCCCAGGCATCGGCACCGCAGGTCTGCTGCTGCAACATGCCAATTAATGCCCTGGCAACAGCATCCGCTGATGTTGGGCAAAAGATGACATCCTCCGCTGCCCGAACACTGTGTCCCGTAATGAGACTGTCGATAATCTCACTTAACCAGGCATGGCTGCCCTCAAGGGCAAACAGGGGACCCAGCCGCACAATCAGATGCCGATGGTACTCAGCCCGGATACGGTCACCCGTTTGTACAAGGCGGCGCAGGCACTCATCCCGCGGGGCGGGCACCACATGCTCATCAATGGGAATATCAAACCCTTCTTCATAGAGCTGGTCGGAGACACACCATACCAGCGCCACCTCCTGGGCCTGGCAGGCATCCACACATACATCCACCGCATCCGCATGGGCTTTCACCTCCGCTGGCGTCATGCTTAACGGATGCGCCAGAGGGGGAATAATCACCGCATCTGGCGTGATAGCCTGTAGTTGCTCGGTCGTGACGGTGCTGCCCTGCTCGATAACAAGCTCTGTATCCGTACGCCGACTCGCCTCTCGGGCCAAAGCCAGGCTCAAGCAGTGCCCTGCATCTAATATTAGCAATTTCACGACAGGCTCTCTCCCTCACCCCAGTAACATGCTTGCAGTCGCACCAGCACGCTAGAACGGGATTTCGTCGTCAAAATCGTCAAAGTTGCCTGGATCAGGCGCACCGTAATTACTGTTTTGGTTATTTGGCGCGGGCTGGTGCTGTTGGGGGGCAGGGGCAGGCTGAGGCCCACGCGGAGGGGCTGCATTACCGTAGTTGCTAGGCGCCCCACCCTGCTGCGGGTAACCACCTGACGGCTGAGGGGCACTCTGGGCAGGCGCAGTCTGCCCAGGATTGCCTTGTCCATAACTGTTTTGTGGGCTGTTACCCTGCGGGTATCCCCCCTGGGGCATATTACCGCCCTGATAATCGCTACCACGACTATCCAGCATCTGCATGTCGTTGGCCACGATCTCGGTGCTATAGCGATCCTGCCCGTTCTGATCCTGCCATTTACGGGTTTGCAGGCGGCCTTCAATATAGACCTTGGATCCCTTTTTCAAATACTGCTGGGCAATTTCAGCGGTTTTATTAAACAACACCACTCGGTGCCACTCAGTACGCTCCTGGCGCTGACCACTTTGACGGTCCATCCAGGTGTCGGAGGTGGCCAGGTTTAAATTAGCCACTGCGGTGCCTGAAGGCGTAAACCTTACTTCTGGATCCTGCCCCAGGTTACCAATCAAAATGACTTTGTTAATTCCGCGCGCCATAGGTTGCTCCTTTAATAATCGATCATATATCGGTGACCATCAGCATCACCAACTTCGTTGCCAGTTGCTTGATACCAAGCGGCGTAGCGCTATCAAGACTTGGGGGGCGAAATCAACTTCATCAATGCCGCCTGATCAAGCTGCTGACGGTTCACTTTCAGGTACATCAGGCGTTCCTCAGGCACCACCATGATATCTTCAACGCCCACAACATCTGCTAAATGCTCTATCAAAAGGTCCAGTGCATCTGGCTGCGTGTCATGCAGCGCCACCACCTCACTGGATAATGGTGGCGGCGATGGCATACGCAGCATAGCCAACCACCATACCAGGGCCAGCATAGCGCAACCGATGAAAACAGCGTTAAGCCCCCAGGTATGAGCCAGCAAGCCACCCAGGGTGCCGCCTAAAAACGCCCCTAAAAACTGACTGGTGGAGTAAACCCCCATGGCAGTGCCCTTGGCACCGGCAGGCGCTAATTTACTGAGCATGGAAGGCAGGGTCGCTTCCAGCAGATTAAACCCGGTAAAAAATACAAATAGCCATACAAATAGCCAGTTCCCCTGGGAGAGTGGCAAGCCAAGACTACCCAAACTGACCACAATGGCCCCTATGGCCAGCAGGCAGATCAGCTTCATACGCTGGCGCTTCTCGGCGACAATGATCAGTGGGATCATGGCCACAAACGATAAGGCCATCACCCCCAGGTAAGCGAGCCCATGATATTCAGCCACCACCCCGGCATCGAGCAGTCGAAAAGGGATGGCGACAAAGATCGCCATGAGCATCAGATGCAGGGCAAAGATGGAAACGTCCAAGCGCCACAGGTCGGGGCGCGTGATCACACTTTTAAACTGCCGACGGTCCATGCCTACATCACGGTGGCGCAAGCGGCGAGGCGCCGGAGGGATCCAGCGCCAAAGCACCAGTAACCCAACCATCGACAGTATAACCGTAAACCAGAATATTCCTGAAAGCCCTGCCCATGCGGCCAGCCATGGCCCAAGCACCATGGCAATCGCGAAAGACACGCCAATGGATAGCCCAATGGTCGCCATCGCCGCGGTGCGTACCTGCTCGCGGGTCTGGTCAGCCAGTAGCGCCATGATGGCCGCTGCTATCGCACCACTGCCCTGCAGGGCACGCCCTATGATAATGCCCGCAATAGAGTCAGCCATTGCCGCCACCATGCTACCCAGGGCAAAAATGAGTAAGCCCATGGCAATAACACGCTTGCGACCTATGCGGTCAGAAAGCAGGCCAAACGGTATTTGTAACGCCGCCTGGGTTAACCCATAGATACCTAGCGCCACACCTATCAGCAGTGGTGTAGCCCCCGTCAGTGCATCAGCGTACAGCGCCAATACCGGCAACACCATGAAGAGTCCCAGCATACGAGACGCATATAGCCCGGCCAGGCCACTAATGGCACGGCGTTCAGCGGCCAGCAGCAGTGCGGAAACCTTGCGCATAATGCCCTTGTGTTTGGTGGTTAGGCCGAACAGCCTGAGATGACCGTCCATTCTAGCGCTTTGTGCTCATACTGGAAACGTCAGGCAACAACCAAACACCAGCACCTACTACAGGCAGTTTTGCCGTGGAGGGGGCAGCAAACGTATAATTACGCTTTTGCCACGCGATTCGAGGTGTTGATGGACAGCATTCTGGTCAGGGGTGCCCGCACCCACAACCTCAAGCAGATCGATGTGGAACTGCCGCGGGATAAGCTGATTGTCATTACGGGCCTTTCCGGCTCAGGCAAATCATCGCTGGCGTTTGACACGCTCTACGCTGAAGGGCAACGCCGCTATGTGGAATCGCTATCCACCTACGCGCGTCAATTTCTTTCCATGATGGAAAAGCCTGATGTGGATCACATTGAGGGGCTTTCGCCAGCTATTTCTATTGAGCAGAAATCCACCTCTCACAATCCTCGCTCCACCGTTGGCACCATTACCGAAATTTACGACTATTTGCGCCTGCTATTTGCACGGGCGGGCACTCCGCGCTGCCCGGAGCATGGCGAAGACCTTGAAGCCCAAACCATTTCACAAATGGTCGACCAGGTAATGAACCTGGCCGAGGGCACCAAACTGATGTTGCTGGCACCAGTAGTCAGAGGCCGTAAAGGTGAACATCTGCAGCTATTGGCCGAACTTCGCGCCCAGGGCTTTGTCCGGGTACTGATTGATGGCCAGGTACTTGAGCTGGACGATATTGCGCCGCTGGATAAGCGTAAGAAGCATGATATCAGCGTCGTTGTTGACCGCTTCAAAGTGCGTGAGGATCTTGCCCAGCGCTTGGCCGAATCATTTGAGACCGCACTCAATCTGGCTGACGGCACGGCAATGATTCACTTTATGGACGGTGAACAGGAGGATATTACCTTCTCGGCACGCTTTGCCTGTCCGGTATGTGGCTACTCACTCTCTGAGCTTGAGCCGCGCATGTTTTCGTTTAACAATCCTGCCGGTGCCTGCCCTACCTGCGATGGCTTGGGGGTACAGCAATACTTTGATTCTGAAAAGCTGATTAGCCACCCCGAACTATCGCTGGCCGAAGGTGTAATCAAGGGCTGGGATCGCCGCAACATCTACTACTTTACCCAGTTGCAGGCCCTTGCCAAACACTACCGCTTTGAGCTGGAAACGCCTTGGGCGGAGCTTGCCCGCCACGAACGGGAAATTATTTTAAACGGCAGCGGTGACGAGCAGATTCCCTTCACCTATGTGGGCGACCGTGGCCGCAAGGTAACTCGAGAACACTCCTTTGAGGGCGTACTGCCCAATATGCAGCGTCGCTACCGGGAAACCGAGTCCAACATGGTGCGCGATGACCTTGCCAAATATATCGCCGTTCAGCCTTGTACCACCTGTAGTGGATCACGCTTGCGTAGGGAGTCGCGCCACGTATACGTGGATGATCGCAATATCGCTGATCTTGTACACCTGCCTATTGGTGACGCCTGGCGCTACTTTGCCGACTTGAGCCTACCTGGCCGCAAAGGGGAAATTGCCGATAAAATCGTCAACGAGATTCATGCCCGCCTGGAGTTTTTGGTCAATGTCGGGCTTGATTACCTCAACCTGGAGCGCAGCGCCGATACACTCTCTGGAGGCGAAGCTCAGCGTATTCGCCTGGCAAGCCAAATAGGCGCCGGTCTTGTCGGTGTGATGTACATTCTGGATGAGCCGTCCATTGGCCTGCACCAGCGCGATAATGACCGGTTGCTTAAAACCCTGGAGCGGCTACGGGATCTGGGCAATACCGTGATTGTAGTGGAGCACGACGAGGATGCTATTCGCGCGGCTGATCACGTACTGGATATCGGCCCTGGAGCGGGGGTGCACGGCGGTGAAATTGTGGCCCAGGGCACCCCCCAGCAGGTGATGGATAACCCCAACTCTCTCACAGGCCAATATCTGTCCGGTACGCGGGAAATTGCCGTACCTCCCTACCGCATCCCAGGTAATCCGGAAAAGCAACTGGTGGTGCGCGGTGCAACGGGCAACAACCTGCAAAATGTCACCCTTAGCCTGCCACTGGGCCTGTTCATCGCGGTTACCGGTGTCTCTGGCTCTGGTAAATCAACGTTGATCAATGGCACTTTAATGCCGATTGCGGCGAGGGAATTGAACCGAGCGACGACGCTGACGCCAGCCCCCTATGAAAAAATTGAAGGGCTGAACCAACTCGATAAAGTGATTGATATTGATCAGAGTCCCATCGGCCGCACACCACGTTCCAACCCTGCCACCTATACCGGTATCTTCACACCGATTCGTGAGCTGTTTGCAGGCACCCAGGAAGCACGTTCACGAGGTTATAAGCCTGGGCGTTTCAGCTTTAACGTGAAGGGTGGACGCTGTGAGGCATGCCAGGGGGAGGGCATGATCAAAGTGGAGATGCATTTCCTGCCCGATATCTACGTGCCCTGTGATGTGTGTAAAGGCAAACGCTACAACCGCGAAACACTGGATATTCACTACAAGGGCAAAACTATCCACGAAGTATTGGAAATGACGGTGGAAGACGCACTGGAGTTCTTTAGCCCCGTGCCCGCCATCGCCCGGCGCCTGCAAACATTAATGGATGTGGGGCTTTCCTATATTCGCCTGGGGCAAAGTGCGACCACACTATCGGGGGGCGAAGCGCAACGGGTGAAACTTGCCCGCGAGCTGGCCAAGCGCGACACCGGCAAAACGCTCTATATTTTGGACGAACCAACCACCGGCCTGCACTTTGAAGATATTCGTCAACTGCTGACGGTGCTACACCGCCTGCGTGACCATGGCAACACTATTGTGGTGATCGAACATAATCTGGATGTCATCAAAACCGCTGACTGGATTATTGACCTGGGCCCAGAAGGCGGTTCCGGCGGTGGGCGAATCATTGCCGAAGGCACCCCCGAGCAAATCGCCAAACAGCAGGTCTCACACACAGGGCACTTTCTAGCGCCACTGCTGGCCCGGGGTAATCGTGTGGCGCAGAAAGCCAACGCCTAGCTCAGAGAGTTGAGTACAGAGCACTGCTCGCCTGGGCAACTTGGCATATTATTGCCACTTGCCCAGGCAACACTTGCCAGTTCTGTTTATATTAATCTGCATTGTAGTTTAATAATTGTTGTTAACTCTCAAGGAGAAAGGACGCTGTGAACCAGGAGAAAAGCTGCATTATTCAGCATTTTAGCCACTACTGCTCGCTGACCAAAGAAGAAAAACAATTACTGAACTCACTGGAAGACAGCCCGACCGAGATCAAAGCAAACTCGTTACTTTGGGAAATGGGCGACCCAGCTAATGAATTCTGTACACTTAAGAGCGGATGGGCATACTCCTACCGTCATCTTGAGAATGGTGATCGGCAGATATTGGAAGTTTTTTTGCCCGGCGACATTATTGGTCTGCGTGAATTTGCCTTTGCACAGCGGTTGGAAAGTGTGCGTATGATCTCCGATGGAGTGATATGCCACTTCCCTCATAAACGTATGCTTGATCTGTTCCAGCAGTCACTGACATTGACGTCGGTGCTATTTGCCATTAGCAGCCGACAACAGGCATTGCTGACCGAACGGTTGGTCAACCTGGCCCGACGTAGCGCCCGGCAGAAGATGGCGCACTTTTTACACGAAATGTACCTGCGTCTGCGCCAGACCAGCGATGACATCAGCGGGCAGTTTCGCTTACCGCTTTCACAGGAACAGCTGGCAGATATTCTGGGGCTGAGCCCGGTACATGTTAGCCGTACCTTTAGTGCGCTCAGCGAAGACGGCTTGGTATTCCGGGACCGCCACCATGTCACTATCCCAAACCTGAAAGCACTCGCCGCTGAAGGGGAGTTTGACGACTGCTATCTAACCGATAACGTCAGGCCACTGCGTGATCACTCCTCATAAAAAACGCCGCGTGTTTGGTTGACGCGGCGTTTATACGCTAGGCGCTGTAGCTAACCACACTTAGACCAGCCACAGCCTGCATAGCAGGTGGGGCAGCCATCCATCATAATTAACTCACCGCGGCACTCAGGGCAGTTTCCCACGGAAGCAGGGCTACTGCCTTGTGTCTTTTTTGCGGTGGTGTCTGCTCCTCCAATCGGTTCGACAGCACCCTGTTCCATGGCATCGCTCAGGGCTGACTCATCTGGCTGCCACGCATAGCCGTGCTGCATACGATGCGCATAACGCTCTACCAGTGTTTCTACAGGTACCTGATTACCATCCTGATCAAGAAAACCACGTCGATAGAGAATCTGCTGGATAGACCAGGCAATGGCCGCCACCTCTGAATCATGGAACATCGGTTTGTTCCAACGATTCATACCACAACGTACCAGGCCTTTATCCCAGGCCACTTTACGCAGGTCTGCTACCGCCTGGGTCACATAGCCACCACGTGCCGCCAACGACAGGCTGCGCATGGTGGCAGTAATCCACTGGTGTTCACTGGAAAGCTGTCCAGAGGGAAAGAAAAACTCGACAGGGCGTTCGATAACAACGCGCTGACCACTGATCACACCTTCAACGGGCATGAAGGAGACCAGCAGATAGACTTTCTTACGCCCTTCCGCGCCGACATAAGAGATCTTTTCAGAAACAGCTTCCAGAGTGCCTTCAGGGCGAGAAGGAATCCTTACCGTCAGTGGATTCTCTTCGGCCAGCTCTGGGGCAACCACAGCCTGCTCCGGCTGTTTGATGCGATAACCAACAATTTTTGAGGTAATTTCAACGGCCATAACGTTCTCCATTTAGCAAAGGTGTATGTGCTTTGTTCTCAAAGAGGTTGCCCATACTTACCATTTGCCATAGGTGCCCTCTTTTAGTGCATCAAACAGGTTAGCAGCGTTGTGCTCCTCACCGTCGTAAACCACTTTCTCATCACCGGAAAGCTCCAGGGTTTCGCCATTTTCCAACTCAAACACATACGTTGTGTTTTTAAGGTCATCCTCTCGCACCAGTACACCCTGGAAAGCCTCAGGGTTAAAACGGAAGGTAGTGCAGCCTTTCAGGCGGCTGTCGTATGCCTGCAGGTAAAGATCCTGGAACCGCTCAAATGGAAAGTCAGTAGGCACATTCACGGTCTTGGAAATCGCCGAGTCTATCCACTGCTGAGCAGCAGCCTGCACAGCCACGTGCTGTTCAGGTGTGACCGAGTCAGCGGTAATAAAATAGTCCGGCAGGTCGCTTTCCACCGCTTCCGCCGCAATAAAGTGGCGGTAAGCAGCCAATTCAAACGACACAACCTCTACCTGCTCTTTGGTCTTCTTACCTGACTGGATAATGTTACGAAAGTAGCGATGCGAGAACGAGGGTTCAATACCATTAGAGGCATTGTTGCCCAATGACAGTGAAATAGTCCCCGTGGGCGCAATAGAGCTATGGTGCGTAAAGCGCGCCCCATGCTCTGAAAGCGCCGCCACCAACTCAGGTTCAAGCCCAGCCACTTTCTCCATGTACCGGCTATAGCGGGCATGTAAAATACGCCCTGGTACCTTGTCGCCTACTTCATAGCCATCTTTAGCAAGCTGAGGGCGCTCCCGCATCATTTTCGGTGTGATGGTGTGCTCTTGTTCGAGTACCGGCGCCATGCCTTTCTCTTTGGAAAGCTCCAGCGCCTGCTTCCAGCCTTCAAGAGCAAGGTGACGACTGACTTCTTCGGTAAATGCCAGCGACGCTTTGGAGCCATAGGGAATCTTCAGCATGGTCAGCGTCGACCCAAGCCCTAAAAAGCCCATACCATGGCGCCGCTTGGCTTCGATTTCACGCTGCTGCTGGGGCAGTGGCAAACCCGCGATTTCTACCACGTTATCCAGCATGCGGGTAAAGATTGCGACCACTTTCTTATAGCGTTCCCAGTCAAAACGCGGTTTATCGCCAAACGGCTCTATCACAAACTTGGTCAGGTTCACTGAACCCAGCAGGCAGGCGCCTTCTGGTGGCAGCGGCTGCTCGCCGCAGGGGTTCGTGGCACGGATATCTTCGCAGAACCAGTTATTGTTCATGCGATTGACCTGATCAATCAGAATAAAACCCGGCTCGGCGTAGTCGTAAGTGGAGGACATAATGGTGTCCCACAGCTCACGCGCTTTAATCACTTCAACGATACGGCAGGCAACGCGACCTTCGTTATCAACCGTATAGCCCTCTTCCACTACCGGCCAGTCACGGTAAATCAGATCCTCGGCGTTGACATCGTCTTTTTCGCCGGGATGCAGCGGGAACGCCAATGGCCAGTCAGCATTGTGTTTCACCGCTTCCATAAACTCATCGGTGATCAGCAGGCTAAGGTTAAACTGGCGCAGGCGGCCGGCTTCCCGTTTGGCTTGAATAAACTCACGCACATCCGGATGCCCCACATCAAAGGTGCCCATTTGAGCGCCACGGCGACCACCTGCAGATGCTACGGTAAAGCACATCTTGTCGAAAATATCCATAAACGCCAGTGGGCCGTTGGTGCCAGCACCGGCACCAAATACAAAGGCACCTTTATGGCGTAGCGTCGAGAAATCGTAACCAATGCCCGCGCCGGATTTCAGCGTCATACCGGCATCGACAACTGAGCCCAAAATATCGCGCATGGAGTCATGAATAGTACGGGATACCGTACAGTTAATCAGGCTTACAGCAGGCTTGTACTCTTCAGCGCCCGCGTTGGATAGAATCCGCCCAGCGGGAATAGCGCCGTTTTCCAATGCCCAGCGGAATTTGGGCAACCACTCATTGGCCTTATCGCCCTCAACGGCAGCCAGCGCCCGCGCAACGCGTTCAAAGGTAGCACCGACGTCCTGATCAACAGGGCGACTATGGCGATCCTTTAGACGATATTTGGCATCCCATATCTCCCGAGAAGGAGCTTGTAGCGGGACATCGTTAGAGGTTTTCATAGCCTTTTCAGCGGTGCTCATATCACAAAACTCCTTCACAACGGGGTGAATGTGGCGCCCAAAACAGTGCGATTATACGCCGTGCCAACACGAAGTATAGACTTGACTTCACACTATATGCGGCGTTTTTTTTCGAATCCACTACCAGATATAGGAAAATCAGCGCGTTACCCTTTTGCTGGCGTCAAACTCGCTATAGGCTATGGGTTTTCCTAGGCGGTACGGCTTTATGCAGACGATTAAACGTTTATCTTATCTCGCCATTGGCTGCGCCTTATTGGCAGCGGCACCCATAGCAGTCGCGGTTACTTTTAACACCGACCAGATCGAAGAGCATGATCACTGGCAGTCGCTGGTGCTGACGCTGGGTAATGAACGTCACTTCCGTGCCGTTGAGATCCAGAGTTACTCGGATGCTACTTTGAGCCTTAATGCCACTCAAGGCGTGTGTGATTTACCCTGGCTGGAGATGCGGGTCACCCTGGATCAGCAACAGAGTAAAAGCCGTGCGATTAATCTGGTGCCGACCAGACTGAGAGTGGATGAGCAGCCAATGATAGATACCATGGCTGAATTTATTACCGAGCGCGGTGATGATGGTTTTTACACTCACTTCTATCTCAGCGATATACAAACGCTGATGAGCGACATGCGCCAGGGCGAACAGCTGTTTATTGGCTTCGACCAGCAAGACAGAGAGCCTTGGTATATGACGTTTAGTCTGGCAGGCGCAGATAAAGCTATCGAACGTATGCAAACACTGTGTAATGCTCCAGAAAGGGAGTAGCCCATCCATACCTGGGTGCTGAGGGACTTGGTTTATTGCATTTGCTCGACGGCTATTTCAATCCGATTGCGTCCACTGCGTTTTGCCCGGTACATCGCCGCATCAGCACGGGCCATTAAGCTTTTACAGCTATCGCCTGGGCGCCATATTGCTACCCCAATACTAACGGTTATCAGTTGTTCAAGACCGTTCACATGAAGCGTAGCCACCAGGCTACGCAACCGCTCCGCCAGCCCCACGGCAGCCTCCAGATCAGAGTGAGTGGCTAATACCACAAACTCTTCACCTCCCCAACGCCCCAGGTTATCGCAACCCCGTAGAGAACTTTCAACAAGGCGCGCCAGAGATACCAGAACATCATCACCCAGGGAATGCCCATAGGTATCATTGATCTGTTTAAAGTGATCCACATCAAACAGCAGCAGCGCGAAGGCCGCACCATAGCGCTTTGCAGCCACTAACTCTGCATCAATAGCTTGTTCAATACGGTACCGGTTCCATACTTGGGTCAGGGGGTCAAAATGTGCCAGCTGTTCCAGGCGCTGATTCGCCTCAGCCAGCGCTTTACGTTCGCGCTCCAGATGCATGTTAAGCGTGCTGATTTCGTAAGCGGAGATTGCCAATGTCAGGTCTTCGCCTAAATCCATCGCTGCGAGACGCTCTACCCGCTGCCAAGCCTCGCTTTTACCGATCACTTCTTCATACCATGCCGCAGAGGGTGACGCCATCATCCCAGGCTGGTGAGCCGTCGCTGGCTGCATGGCCCAATAGAGGGTTTCGACCTGCTCTGGGCGGAAAAAAACCAACCACCCACGCTGGGCAGAACTCATTGGTAGCGGCACCGCCAGAACACCACACTGCTCAGGCATGGCCAGAGATGCGGTCAGCGGCTCTTTGGTCACATCCCGGGTACACCAGGGGCCACTATGCACATGGGCTTTTTCCAGCCGCATAATGAGTTGACTGATCGCCTCTGGAGTAGGCGTATTACCTGACTGATAAATACTTCCCTTCAACCATAGTGCGACACCGTGAGCCCTGAATAGCGCCATCCACGTATCCGCCTGCTCAAATAGTAGCTGATGTGGGCTTTGTGGCTCAAAACGGGCATTGGTGGATAGCACCAGACTATCCTGCACACGCTGCAAATAACGCGCCTCCTGGCGCGCCCGCAGCAGTAATAAACGCTGAGTGGCCATTTGTACCAGAGTACGCACCGCATCCCGTACTGACGGTGTCACCGGGTGTGGCATGGCCGAGTGACAAAACAGTAGCCCCCAAAGTCCGCTATCTCCCTGCATGGCAATGCTTAATGCACCGCGTACGCCCAGGCGCTGTAAATAATGGCTTTGCTCTGAGGCTGGCGCACGCAGGAAACTATCATTGAGTGCCACGCTACAGTCATCTGGAATTAACCGCTCGGTAGGCCCTGACACATCTTGAATGAGCCGCACCGGATGGCGTTCGTATGCGCGCCGTAGCGCCAGGGGGAAATCACTGGCAGGGAAGCGCTGCCCCAGCAGAGGTGCCAGGCGCCCTCCACGGGCCTCCGCAACGATCAGCCCGTGCCAATCACTGTCAAAGTGGCAGATGGAAACGCGGTCGTGACCGGTTAACTCCTGAACCGCTGTCACCAGATTATCGAGTAGCTCTTCTTGATGGGTCGCCTCTGCGAGATGCATCAGCCGCTCGTTCACGGTGCCCAACAAGCGTCGTTTACCCAAGGGGTTCAAGGGTTCAATTTCAATCACCACATACGCTCCCGCTCGATAAGCATGGAGTTGAAAACGGGTAGCGTTAAAAGGGCGGGAGAAAGTCAGTGGACCAGGCAAGCGCTGCTGCCCCTGTAATTCACGGCGCACACGCTGACTTAAGCGCTTGCCTAGTAAGCCCGAGAGCGTCTGATCACCCTCTTCGGTTACTATAAGGCCAAGTAATGCAGCAAAGTTGCTACTGACTGCCTGGATGCGCCGACTATCGGCATCAAGCACCATCAAGGCGCCAAACGATTGCAGTAGCGGGTGATGCTTCGACACGAAGATAGCCTCGATAAATCTATTCACCCCTCGACCTGTTGCCTGAGCAACAGTTCAACGCGTCGGTTGGCGGCTCGCCCGTCCGATGTAGCGTTACTTTCCATGGGTTGGGTATCGGCATAACCGACCGCCCGCATGCGTGAAATAGCAATCCCCTGGTGCTCCAGGTGTCGCACAACGGCTATTGCGCGCCCCACCGAGAGCTCCCAATTAGACGGGAACCGGGCAGTAGAGATGGGAATATTATCCGTATGCCCTTCCACTGAAATCTGACCATCAAAGGCCTCTAATACTGATATCAGGCTTTCTAACACATCTTGCCCCTGGGGCGTTAGCACTGCATCACCACTTGGGAACAAAAGACTATCATCAATGCGTAACGTCACCCCTTCCTGCCCCTGGGAGACGCTGACGCCTGGGATATTCACTTCCGTCATCTGCGGCTGCAAGCCACTATGGCGTGGGTGTATACCCGTGGCCAGACTAGCCAGAGGGAGTGACGTAATGGCGCTTGCTGTACGCATTCTGTCACTATCAAAGGCTGCACCGCCACCCGGCGGCGTTAAGGCAAGCAACAGTACAAAGAGCGTGATCAACAGCGTTAAAACATCTAAATAGCTTGTCAGCCATCCTTCATCACCCTCCCCTGCAGCAGCGGGAAGCTCCAGAGCCTGCCGGGAATCACGATCCAGCATCACACTACCCTTTTACCGAGGAGCTGGCCGATGGCCGAGGTTTTACAGTGGCATCCCGTATTTCATCATGATAGTTGGCAACAAAGGAGTTCAGCGTTTCTTCAATAAAGGACGGCAGGCGGCGCTTGGTGATCAGTGAAATACCTTCAAGCACCATATTCATGGTAATTAAGCGCTCTTCTGTGCGCCGCTCCAGCTTTACTGCAACGGGCTTGAATACCAGATTAGCGAGCAGAATACCGTAGAACGTTGTCAGCAGTGCAACTGCCATACGGGGGCCTATCACGTCCAGATCGCCAGCCTCCATCACCTCCAGCATATTGACCAGCCCTACCAGCGTTCCAATCATGCCAAAGGCAGGAGCGTAGGTCGCCATGGTGCGGAAGATTTGCGCTTCTGCATGTTCGCGCGCTTTTAACCGTGCGATACGCCAACGCAGCATATCAAAAATTTCATCCTCTTTGGTGTTGGCAATCACTAACTGGATACCCGTGCGCAGAAAAGGGTTACGGGTATGCTCAAGTTCTTTTTCCACCGCTCGAACATCACCTTTGAACCAAAGGCGGGACATGGAGACGAGTTCGTTAATATCGTCCCTTACATAAGTGTTTTCACGCCGAAATACCAAACCTACCAAACGTACCACACGTACGACTTCTTTCAGCGGATAGCTGATAAACGTAGCCGCTAGAGTACCGGTGATGACAATCGCCAGGCCGGGGAAATTGATAAAGCTTTCTGGGGACTCTGCGGTAAAAAACAGCACGCTTACCAGCAGCAGCATGCTGGCAAATATACCGATCAGCGTAGATGGATTCATCAACGGCTCCTCGCCGGTTGCAAGTGATTGAGACGGACATTACGCAGTGTCATGCAAGCGGGCGCGTAAACGGCTAACGGCCTGGCTATGCATCTGCGATACGCGGGATTCAGTAACACCCAACACAGCGCCGACTTCCTTTAAGTTCATTTCTTCCTGGTAATACAACGCCATGAGCAGCTTTTCCCGCTCAGGCAACGCTTCTATCGCGGCAATGAGCGTCTGGCGCTGCTGAGTATCCAACAACTGTTCGAACGGCAGGTTAGCTGTATCCTCAGGAGCGGGCTCGCCACTATCGGCCACAAGCTCTTCAAACGGTAGCAAATGTCCACTGTTGGTATCGTTGAGCAGCTGTTGGTACTCACTGAGCGGTATGCCCAGCGCACGGGAAATTTCACCCTCTTCAGGAGGGCGCCCCAGCTGCTGCTCCAGCCGCCGAACAGCATCATCCATTGCGCGCGCTGAGCGCCGCACACTGCGGGGAAGCCAGTCTCGCGTACGCAGCTCGTCCATCATGGCACCACGGATACGCTGACTCGCAAAAGTGGCAAATGTCGCGCCCTGAGCTGCATCAAAACGTCCAAGGGCCTCCAATAAACCCACCATACCCGCCTGAATAAGATCATCGAGCTCTATGCTCGCGGGTAGCCTTACCTGCAGCGTTAGGGCCTGGCGTCTCACCAATGGCATGTATTGGGTTAACAGCTCACTTTGTTTGATCCTGCCTTGTGCTGTATACATCCTCATGCCTCGCGGCTATACATTCTTCACTGGTAGTTCACTATCACCTGCAGCCCCTGTACCCGCACAGGCCGTATGCCAGGGGCTAGCGCAAAACGAAAGTGCAGGGGTAGATCTGCACGCTTACCGGCCAGTGCCATTGTCGTACCCCGCATACTGCTTAGGGATACACATTGTTCAGGGTGGCATAACCAAGCGTTGACCAGCGCTGCTGGCGGTGCTTCAAAACGCCATTGGACACGCTCTATAACCGCATTTTCAACATTCGCCGCCCCAGGCGGAGCAACAACCGGACGACTGCTGATAGGCCGGTCACTCATCACCACAAGCACGCTGGGCACTTGACTGCTCCAACTGCCGGTTGCCGCCTGCAGGCCACCGGAGCTGCCTATTACAATGGCGAGTACGGCTCCCTTACACCAGCTGAATAAGTGCATTAGTATTTCCAAAGCGAGTGCTGACTACCACTACAACCCGTATCACTCTTCGTAGTGTTGCTCATTCACCGGGCCAGTAACAGTAGTTCTATATCCAAATAACCCGCGGCTGCTTCCCGCAAGTTATCGAGTAATCCTTGCCGGGGCAAGTGCGGCTCATGCAAAGCCAGCAGGCGCTTCGGACCGCCATTATCATGTAATTGTCGCAAAACCCGATACATGTGAATGAAAGCCTCCGCATCACTATTGACCCACAGTGCCCAGCGCGCGGTGTGCGCTGCCAACTGAGCAAGGTCTTCCCGGGCAACGTCAACCAGTTGGATGTCCCAGTCATCAGGAGCACCAGCCCAGCGGCGGCCAAGGGTTGACCACTGCTCTAACCGGCGCTTTACCTTATCCACGTGGCGATGCTGTGTCGGCAGGCCAACGACCATTAGCGGTTTGAGTGTTGCTGTCGCTGCTGATGGAGTGACGCCTGGCGCCAAGGCGTCATCCTGGTGAAGTGTAGTCGTTGCAGCGGTGAATGGTTCCACTGCTGGTGCCTGTTCTGGCTCCTCTAACCGCTGCTGGCGTTGCAGATCCGCCCACTTACGCAATCCCGCAGCCTGATCCTGGCCGCTCATAGCAGCCCCTCACGGCTCACACTACTTAGCTGCCGAATAGCATCACGGGCCATAAAAACATGTACCAACCCATCCAGTAAGGCCGTGTCACGCCGTTTTCGTTGTGTGCCTAGCAACCTGACCAAGTCAGTACGAAGGGCCAAAGCATCATCGTCATCGATAGTATCCAAATGTCCTGCCACCGCTGCCGCGCCGCTGGCCATAAGCAAGCGTATTTCCGTGCTGACGTCACCACTGTCGGCATCTTTTAGCTGCTGCCAGGCACGCTTGGTTAACGCTGCCAAGCCTTCGCTTTGCAGTTGCGTGACCAATAAGGTAATGACATCCGTCCCCAGCCGTGCAGGCGTCAGCCAGTAGCGTCGTCCCACCCGCTTGGCACTTTCTGGGTCACGAATCTCACCGTACCAGGCCAGCAGCGCATTGCCTGCCGTGTCCTGAACCTCTGCGTAAGCACTCCATAACTGCATGGTTTGCCCACGAAAACGCACACTAATGTGATGCGTTAAGGTACTATCGATAAATAGCTGGCGCTGGGTATAACGTTCTCCTTGAAAGTATACCCGCTGACTGGCCGACACAAGACTGACCCATGTCAAATGCTGCGCTTCCAGCCATGCCAGTACATCGGGTTCAGGAAGAGAAGGCAGTAGGTGTACGGCAATGCCATGTGCATCACTTTGGGCTGCCAGACGAGGTTGCCAGCCGGCGGGGTGCCGGTGCTGCAAGTGAGGTAGCGCCACCCAGGCCCCGTCTGCGTCTAACCCAACATCCGGCATTGACCAATCACAGCCGCGCTCGTTACGCCGGGCAGACCACGCCATTCCCAAAGCGTGGTCTGCCGAGCGGACATCATCAAGTAAGCGGTCCAGACGCTCATCCTGTATCCCACCAGGCAGAGCAGCGATATCCCAGATGGATTCCAGATGGGCAAAACCTGCCACACGTTGACGCAGGCGGGTGAGCACTGACGAGAGCCGTCGCCCCTGGCCAAGCACATCCCGAGACCAGCGTGGCAGACTTACCGGTGCAGCGGCAGATCGATGAGTCGGCGAAGGCTGGCTGCTGAGCGCCTGGTCGATAAGTCCGGCGGGAGTGGCAACCGCCATATCTTCGGGTACCTGCTGACCGTGGGAACCAAACAGAACGCGCATGCCATGACGCATTACGATATCAAGTACCGGCGCTAATCGCCCAGCTTCGTCCTGCTTGGTAATAATACAGTCGTCAAGTTCCGCACCCGCTGCCCGGGCCGCTTGCCGATAGCGTAGAACAACCTCTTCGAGAGTTTCAGGCTGACTGGCGGCATTTAGCAGCAGTACCAGGCGTACGGTCGATCGACCACCCTGAAGCTGAGCGATTTGTTCAATAACACGCTGGTCCCGCTGGCTCATTCCCACGGTATCAATAATCACCCACTGTTTGCCCTGTAAACGTCCTAACAGGTCATCAATAGGTTGCTCAAGATCCAGTGCGTACATAGGTGTATCGAGCAGTCGGGCATAGATACGCAACTGCTCATGAGCGCCTATCCGAAAGCTATCCGTGGTAACCAGCGCCACCGGCCGTGTGCCATGACGCATCACAAAACGGGCTGCCAGCTTTGCTGTCGTCGTCGTTTTACCCACTCCGGTTGGACCAACCAAAGCGACAATGCCCGCTTGTTCAAAAAAGCTGCTTTCTTCCGTTAGCACAGCAAGACGCGCCATAAGTTGCTCGCGTAACCAGGCAAGGGGCTGATCACTGTCAACACCCGCTTCCGTCAGCGATGCTGGCAGGCCTGCAAGGATTTCCCCGCTCAGCTCTTCGCTGAAACCCACGCTCAGTAGCAAATGGTATAGACGTGTAGGCGTATCACTGGCGTGTTCAGGCTCAACGGCAGGCGCTGGCTGACGGCGAGTCAGCAGTTCCCGCATATCCTGCATCTCACGAAGTAAGCGCTCACTCATTGCCTCAAGCGGGTCCTTTACAGGCAATGAGAATACAGAGGAAGATGTATCAGGCGGTACGGGTGCGGAGGAAGGATCAAAATGATCAACCGCTTCATCCGCCATGGCCAAAATTTCAACGCCTCCTTCTGTACGACGGTTTGCAAGAATCAGGGCGTCATCACCCAACGTCTCACGCACTTGGCGCATTACATCACGGCTGTTCGCTCCGACAAAACGTCTAACACTCATGCTTTACCTTTTGCCTCTTGCTTGAATGGCTACCATGTTTTCCGCAAACACTCATTATCGCCCACCAACCAACGTCGAAACCCTCAGCGTCCGGTCGTCAGGAATTTCAGCCTGGGACATCACCACCAGATGGCGCATACGGCGGCGCAGGAACCGGGATAGTACCGCGCGTAGCGAATGCTGTACCACCAATACAGGAGGCTCTCCACTGGTTTCGTGGCGCTCCAGCGCTTGTTGGGCCTGACTCATGAGCGTATCCGCCAAGCCAGGCTCCATAGCCCCATTGCCGTTCATCGCCTGAACCAGCACTTGCTCCAGTTGGGCATCCAGCCCCATCACGTTCAATACTTCCTGACCAGCAAACCATTGCTGAGTGATGGCTCTGCCCAATGCAATGCGTACTAGCGCAGTGAGCTCGTTAGGGTCTTTTTGCTGTCCCGCGAACTCTGCCAGCGTATCCAGCACGGTACGCATATCACGGATAGAGACATCCTCTTCCAACAGATTTTGCAGTATGCGCTGCAAGACCGTCAGAGAAATCGCCTTCGGAACCACTTCCTCTACCAGCGATTTCTGATCGTCACCAAGTTTATCAAGCAACTTCTGCACTTCCTGGCGTCCCAGCATTTCCGGCGAATGCCGGTGCAGCAAGTGATTTAAGTGAGTGGCAATCACTGTACTGGCGTCAACCACCGTGTAGCCATAGACCTGGGCATGCTCCCGCTGGCTGGCTTCAATCCAAATGGCTGGCAGGCCAAAGGCGGGGTCTTGGGTTGGGGTCCCTTGCAGCTCACCGGACACCTGCCCTGGGTCAATGGCCAGCCACTTGCCTGGCTGCGCCTCGGCACGCCCAATCTCTGCACCTTTCATGGACAGCACATAGGTATTGGGTGGAAGTTCCAGGTTGTCACGTATATGTACCACGGGGGGAAGGAAGCCGACTTCCTGGGCAAACTTCTTGCGCACACTTTTAATGCGGCCAAGCAATTCGCCTTTCTGCCGGGAGTCCACGAGAGGAATCAGCCGGTGGCCGACCTCAAGCCCCAGGGTATCCACCAGTTGTACGTCCTCCCAGCTCGCTTCAGGCGTTTCCTGTAGCGGTGGTGGTGCCGCTGAGATCTCCTCCTTCACCAGCGCTTGATCCTTCTGACGCACCAGGAACCAGGCCAAGCCTAATAGTAATGCTGTAAAGATAAGAAATACGAGGTTAGGCATGCCCGGCACCATGCCAAGCAGCCCCATCACGATAGCCGCTAAAATCATCACCTGAGGGTTAACGAACAGCTGGCTGATCATCTGCTGGCCAACGTCTTGTTCGGTATTTACCCTGGATACGGTCACACCTGCCGCTGTGGAGATCACCAGCGCAGGGATTTGAGCTACCAAACCATCGCCAATGGTGAGCAGCGTATAGGTACGGGCAGCTTCACCAAACCCCATTCCATGCTGCATCATGCCGATCAGCAGGCCACCAATAAGATTGACCACCATAATAACCAGACCGGCCATGGCATCACCGCGCACAAATTTGCTGGCACCATCCATTGAGCCGTAAAAATCCGCCTCTTGGGCCACCTCTGCACGGCGCTTTTTGGCATCCTCTTCGCCAATCAATCCCGCATTCAAGTCCGCGTCAATCGCCATTTGTTTACCAGGCATGGCATCAAGCATAAAGCGTGCGCCCACTTCGGCGATACGGCCAGCACCCTTGGTAATAACCATAAAGTTGATAACGACCAGGATCAAAAAGACAACCAGACCAACGGCAAAATTCCCCCCTACCAGAAAGGTGCCAAAGGCTTCGATGACTTTACCGGCCGCATCGCCCCCCTGATGCCCTTCCATCAGCACCACACGCGTAGAAGCAACATTGAGCGATAGGCGTAGCAGGGTAGTGAACAGCAGAACAGCAGGAAAAGCCGCGAAATCCAACGGTTTTTCCGCAAACATACTGACCAGCAGTACCATGATGGCCAACGCAATATTAAAGGTGAAAAGCAAGTCTAGCGCGAAGGGAGGCAAGGGCAGGATCATCATGCCCAATATCATCAGAATCAGCAGCGGCCCAGCGAGCAGCTTCATGCGTACATCGCTCATCCAGTCGCGCTGATTGATCAATTGGCTTAAGCCTTTCATGATTGCGCCTCACTGCCACCGGCACCGCGGCCAGGACTATCCATTTCCGGAGGAACCGGCAAATTATCAGGGGTTGGGGGCACCTCGCCTCCTTGTTGAGCAACATGCTTTAAGCGATACGCCCAGGCCATGACTTCAGCCACGGCGGTATACAGTTCTGCAGGTACTTCAGCCTCTAAGTCCACATGATGATACAGGGCACGGGCCAGCGGCGCTGCCTCCAATCGCGGCACACCAGCTTCCACCGCTATTTCACGTATGCGCGCTGCAACGGCATCAGCCCCTTTGGCCACTAACCGAGGGGCACCCATACGCCCTTCCTGGTACACCAGGGCCACCGCATAGTGGGTAGGGTTAGTAATAATCACGTCGGCATCAGGGACTTTGCTCATCATACGGCCCCGGGCCATTGCCTGTTGCTGCTGACGAATTCGGCCTTTCACATGAGGGTCACCTTCCGATTCCTTATGCTCCCGCTTCACCTCTTCCTTACTCATACGCAGCTTTTTGGCGTTGCTCCACAGCTGGAAAGGAACATCGATGAGAATAACCACAATTAACGACAATATGATCAGCCCTGCCGCCAATGCCGCCATATTGAGTGCACTGGCCAGCGCCTGTTGCACGGGCTGATCCATCAGCCCCAAAAACCTGCCGATATTAAAATATAAAAATGCTGCCGCAACGCTTCCTACCAATACTGACTTGGCAATCGCTTTTGCCAGCTCAATCAGTGCCTGGGAGGAGAATATGCGCTTGATTCCTTTAATCGGATTTAGCTTTGAGAACTTGGGCTGCATCGATTTTGCCGATACCAACCAGCCACCCAACAGGGCGGGTGCCACCAAGGCAATCACCGCGAGCAATAAAAATAGCGGCATCATTGCAAACAGTGTGCGCTGGCCAAGATCAAGCGCGTTAACCAGCATGGGGGTGCTTTCCATCACCTGCCGACGCTCAAACAAAAACGCCTGCTCCATTACCATACCCAGTTGGTCATAGAGCATTTGCCCCATACTCCACAACCCGATCACGCCACCTAGCAGCAGCAGAAATGTAGTCAGTTCTCGGGATCGGGGCACCTGTCCCTCTTCACGCGCTTTTTCGTGGCGTCTGGGTGTGGCTTCTTCGGTCTTTTCCTGATCGCTGTCGTTATCTGCCATGCTGCCATCCGGCTAGTCGTGCGCGGCTTCCCATAAATTCAGCCGCCCCAAAGGACGGCTGAACGAAGTACCCATATTGCCAGATGACGCCTTGTACAATGTCTTAATAACAACGCATTAAAAGCCCAATTCGTCCAATAAGTCGTCTACCTGGTCCTGGCCCGTCACGATATCAGGGGCATTTTCCTTCACTTGCGGGCCATTCAAAAGCTCTTCGTTACGCCGTGCGTTATCGTTTTTCCACTGATCTTCGGCCTTGCGCTGCATATTTTCACGCGCTTGGGCACCAGGCACGTTATCAATGAGCACTTGTACCAGCTGATGTTCGATCTCGCGGATCACATCCATCATTTTTTTGATCACTTGGCCAGTGAGATCCTGAAAGTCCTGCGCCATCATGATGTCCAGCAGCTCTTTTTGCGTCGCTGCGGCAATCGTTGGCACATCACTCAAGTAAGTACGGGTTTCTTTCACCAGCGCCTTTGCTTCGTCCAGTTCCTGAGGCGCTTCAAACCACTCATCCCAGCGCTTATCCAGCGCTTCAGCGCGGTCAGAAAGCTGATCCTGAAGCGGTTGAGCACGGTCGATGGCATTCAGCGCACGGTCCGCAGCCTGTTCCGTCATGGTTGCCACATAGTGCAAACGATCACGGGCATCCGGAATGGCTTCCGCCGCTTTTTCGATCTCTTTATCTAAGCCCAACTCCCGCATATTGTCGCGCAGCATGCGAGTAAGCTTGCCGATGCGATGAATAAGGTCTTCTGCGGCATCTTCAGACAGTCGGGCAGAATCCGCCTGCTCATTCTGGCTCATTGTGTTGTCTCCTCGTTAACCGAGCACCTGGACTCAGCCACTTCATTTTCCCATCTTATCGAAGATTTTATTCAGCTTTTCTTCGAGAGTAGCGGCAGTAAATGGCTTGACGACATAGCCATTAGCGCCCGCCTGTGCGGCCGCAATAATGTTTTCTTTTTTGGCTTCTGCGGTCACCATCAGTACCGGCAAATCTTTCAGCGCCTCGTCCTGACGGATCTCTTTCAGCATCTCCAAACCATCTAGATTAGGCATATTCCAGTCGGAAACAACAAACTCGAAGTTACCAGCCCGTAGCTTGTTTAACGCATCTTGCCCATCTTCTGCTTCATCTACATTGGTAAAACCAAGCTCCTTTAGCAGGCTGCGCACAATCCGACGCATCGTGGGAAAGTCGTCAACCACCAGGAAACTCATGTTCTTATCGGCCATTGGTCATCCTCTCATCAAATACATGGCTTGGGGCGACTGGAAACTCAGTCAGGGTTTTTAGTACTAAAATTCTTCCCACTCGTCTTGGTGGCTAGGCTGTTGCCCCTTTCGTACAGCCGGTGTCGATACCGCAGGCGGAGCAACCGACGTTGGTGAAGGCACTGCTCTTTGCGGCAGGCTATGGCGCTGCTGCTCCTGAATGCCTAGCAGTTTAAACACGGCGACCGCCTCCTCCAGCCTGTTTGCCTGCTCTTCAAGCGAGGAGGCCGCCGCCGAGGCTTCTTGTACCAGAGCGGCGTTTTGCTGGGTTACTTGGTCCATCTGGCCAACGGCCTGGCTCACTTGCTCAATGCCGTCACTCTGCTCCTGAGATGCTGCAGAAATCTCATCCATAATATCGGTTACCCGACGAACGGCCTTTACTACATCGGTCATCGTCGTCCCAGCCTGCTCTACCAGCGTCGATCCTTGCTTGATTTGCGTAACCGACTCATCAATCAGAGTCTTGATTTCTTTGGCAGCATCGGCACTACGACTGGCAAGGTTACGCACTTCACCAGCCACAACGGCAAAGCCACGTCCTTGTTCACCAGCCCGTGCGGCCTCTACCGAGGCATTAAGCGCGAGAATATTGGTTTGAAATGCGATGGAGTCAATCACACTGGTAATATCTGCCACTTTTTGGGAGCTGGTGGAGATTCCATGCATGGTTTGCACTACCTGCTCTACAACATGGCCACCTTGTTCTGCGGTGGTCGATGCATCTGCGGCGAGTGTGCTGGCTTGACGGGCATTATCCGCGTTCTGTTTAACCGTCGCCGTCATCTGTTCCATACTGGCAGCTGTTTCTTCAATAGAAGCTGCCTGCTGCTCGGTGCGCGACGAGAGGTCCGCATTACCGCTGGCAATTTCACGGGTACCATGATGGATCTCACTGCTGCCTTCGCGCACTCTGGCCACGATAGCGGTCAGGTTCTGCTGCATAGTCTCCATGGCAGTAAAGAGGCGGCCCACTTCATTCTTACCTGCGGCAGGTAATGGCTCGGTTAAATCCGCATCGGCAATTTTATCCAAACGACGTACCGCATCGTTTAGCGGTGCAATCACAGTACGTCGCAGCCCAATGTAAAGCACCAGAGTAACCAGCAGCGCAAACCCAACGGCAACGATATTGATTAAAGCAAAAACATCGCCTTGTGACTCGGCATTCTCACGAATGGTATCCACCCGCTGAAAACCAAAGGCAGTAAACGCGGTGGTACTTTCGGCCAGAGCACTAATGGGCTCAATCATTTCCTCCCGTAGCCGGTTATAAGCCGTGATATCCATATATTCAAATGTGGCATGTTGCTGTTTCACCAGATCCAATACCAAACGAAAGTCTTCAACCAGGGTATTACCAGGCATTTCCTCCTGGGACGCATGCAGCGTTTGAGAAAAAATCTCAAAGCGACGCTCGGCGCGCTCAATACGGTTGACAGCAACATCCACCTGCTCATTGTATTGACTCGTCTGGCCTACCATCAAAAAATTTGACGCCGTTTCCATCGCCAGCATCGCCTGATTAAGTAACGAGTCTGCACGATTCATCTCGTTTAACTGTTCATTACTAATACGATTTAGCGCGGCTAGATTGTCTTGTGCATTCCGATCACCCACAAAACTAATCCCTGCCAGCATTAATATCAGCGAAACAAAACTAATGAGCGAGGCGATAACGGCGATGTGAATACTTAAATTACGCAACAAACGTGCCATGTCAGTTCCCCTTTCAAACGTTATTATCGTTTGTCATTTTTATACCCGCTGGGCACGCCCAGAAGCAGCAACCAGCGCCATAAGCCGCGATGGAATCTCGTCCAGAGCCACAATTTCAACCGCCCCCCCTACCGCTATCGCCTCTCTGGGCATACCGAATACCACACAGGTTTCTTCGTTTTGCGCGATGGTAGGTGCACCTGCCTGGCGCATTTCCAGCAGCCCCGCAGCACCATCTTTACCCATGCCCGTTAAAATCACGCCAATGGAGTTTTTACCCGCATGCCTTGACGCTGAATGAAACAACACATCTACCGATGGGCGATGCCGGTTAACGGGGGGACCATCGTTTAAACGTGCAACATAGTTGGCACCGCTCCTGGCAAGCTCAAGGTGCTGATCCCCCGGTGCAATATAGGCATGCCCAGGCAGAACCCGCTCGCCATCCGTCGCTTCCTTGACGGTAATCCGGCACAGCCTATCCAGCCGTTCAGCAAAGGAGCGGGTAAAGCCGCCGGGCATATGTTGTGTAATCAAAATGGCAGGCGCATTGGCTGGCAGGGGTTCAAGTACAGCTCGTATTGCTTCTGTCCCCCCAGTGGAGGCGCCGATAATAATCAACTTCTCACTGGTGATCAGAGGAGCTTTCAGCTGCGTGGGTGGCGGTGTGTTTTTATGGCGCGCCTGGCGTGGCCGGGAGCGCGCTGCGGCACGCAGCTTCTCAGCGATTTCGTTAGCATATTCCATCATACCGCTGCGAATCCCCAGACTCGGCTTGGCCACAAAGTCCAAGGCCCCCAACTCTAATGCCCGCAAGGTTATTTCTGAGCCGCTCTGGGTCAGGGAGGAGACCATTAACACCGGCATAGGACGCAAGCGCATAAGCCGCTCAAGAAAATCCAGCCCATCCATGCGCGGCATTTCCACATCCAGAGTAAGTACATCAGGATTATGTTGCTTAATCAGGTCTCTGGCAGCTATAGGATCAGGCGCTACGGCCACGACTTCCATATCTGGCTGTGAGTTGATGATTTCAGTCAACAAATCACGAATCAGCGCCGAGTCATCGACGCATAACACTTTGATCTTGGCGGCGCTCAAAGCACACCTCCTCTTGCGGTAGCTACCTGGTATGCTATCTCGCTGCCGTTCGGCGGTCGCCATACAACGGAGCTAAATGCACGTAAACCGATTTATTTTTTGGCGAGGGTATATACCGTCTGCCCACGCAACTTAAACGCATCACTGATATACGAGAAGTTTTCAGAATGCCCTGCAAATAACAGCCCATCTGGCTTCATGAGCGGTGCAAACCGCTGCAGAATTTTTGCCTGGGTCTCTTTGTCAAAATAAATCATGATGTTCCGGCAAAAAATAGCGTCGAACGGCCCCTTGACCGGCCATTGGGGCGCCAGCAGGTTAAGAGGCAAAAACTCCACTAATGCCGATACTTCTGGACGTACGCGCGCCAGCCCGGCATGGTTGCCGGTCCCTTTCTGGAAAAAACGCTTCACCCGCGCCTCATCCAGTTTGCGCACCTGCTCCAGGGGATAGATACCGGCCCGCGCTTTACTTAATGCATCCGTATCAATATCTGTCGCAATCACCTTGGCCTGCGAGGCTTTTGGACCCAGGGTTTCCAGCAGCGTCATGGCAATCGAGTAAGGCTCTTCGCCAGTGGATGCTGCTGAGCACCAAACGGCGACAGCTTCTTGCTTGCGCTTGAGGTGGTCAGCCAAGAGAGGAAAGTGATGAGCCTCACGAAAAAAAGCCGTGAGATTGGTGGTAAGAGCGTTGGTAAATGCCTCCCACTCTTTAGCATCAGGCTGACGCTCCAGTCGCGATAGATAGTCGGTAAAGCGCGTCATACCATGATGGCGTAACCGCTTCGCCAACCGACTGTAGACCATTTCACGCTTATGCTCGGCCAGCACGATACCGGCACGCTGGTAAATCAGTTCTCTGATTCGTGCAAAATCGGCATCGGTCAGCACCAGATCACGTTCAATCTGACCACTAGACGCCCATTGGCTGGCATCCCCCCGTTCGCGTTGGTCGGTCAAAACTCTTCCCACTCCTCTATAGAGGCCACTGGCCGCTTCACTGGTGACGCTGGCAGTATGGCATTATTTGATTGCGCGGCGGACGAAGGCGCAGCGATTGGAGTCGCATGTGGGGCCATGGAGGGTTGTAACGCCCCTTGGCTATTAGCCTCAACCAATAACGCCCGTGAGCCTGCCTGCTGTTCCAGTACAGCCGCTGCCCGCGCTGTTTCCTGAACCCGGGCAGTGTTCTGCTGTGTCGCCCGATCCATTTCCGTAACAGCCTGATGCACCTCCGCAAAGCCACGCCCATGCTCTCCCGCTCTGGCCGCCTCCACGGATACGTTCAATGCGAGGATGTTGGTCTGGAATGCAATCGAGTCAATCACATCGATAATGTCGGCCATCTTCTGCGAACTCTGGGTAATTCGCTGCATGTTGTCGACCAGCTGCGCCATAAGATCGCCCGTTTGCGTAACATGTATTGTATTATTATCGGCTAGGCGGCGCGCTTCTTGAGCGTTATTGCTGTTTTGACGCACAGTCGTCGTCATCTCTTCCATGCTGGAAGCGGCTTGTTGCAACGATGCAGCCTGCTGTTCTATTCGGGATGACAGCTCTTCATTACCGTTGGCGATGCCTTGCACAACAGCAGTGACCACACTAACCCCGCTTTTCACATCGCTAATTGCTACCCAGGCTTTTGCGCATGGTATTCAGCGGGTCCAGCAGCAGACCAATTTCATCACGACGGTGCTTGGGGCGCTGGAGCCGCTGAATTAGCCAAATGAGTAAACTGTTTTTAAAAAGCTTCCCACTCCTCTACTGCTGATTTAGGTGTAACTGAGCTAGAGGAGCGATGAGTAGCGCTGGGTAGAGCGGCTTTGGCAGTAGTTGAGGCTCCACCAACCCCCGCAACCCGGAAGCGTTCTACCGCTTCTCTTAAACGCGCCGCCTCACTCTCCAGCTCATTGGCACTCCGTGCAGCCTGCTGCACTAGCTGAGCATTTTGCTGAACGACCTGATCCATTTGGGCAACGGCTTGGTTGACCTGGCTAATACCGTTGCTTTGCTCCTCAGAGGCCGCAGCAATTTCATCCATGATATCGCTGACGCGCTGCACCGCTGCGACCAGGTCATTCATGGTTTGCCCTGCCTGATTAACCCGTCGCGTTCCCATATCGATTTTTCCTAACGACATATCGATAAGCGACCGGATCTCTTTCGACGCATTCGCGCTGCGGCTGGCCAGACTGCGCACTTCCTGGGCCACCACAGCAAACCCTTTACCGTGCTCACCGGCACGGGCTGCCTCAACAGACGCATTCAGAGCCAGAATATTGGTTTGGAAAGCAATATTGTCGATGACCGTTATAATGTCGGCCACCTGATGCGAGCTGGCACTGATATCTTGCATGGTTTCAACAATGTTGCCCACCTCCTCACCACTACGCCGTGCCGTTAAAGTAGCATCTCCTGCCAGTTGACTAGCCTGGAGCGCATTTTCTGCGTTATGACTCACCGTGGAAGCGAGTTGCTCCATGCTGGAGGCGGTTTCCTCCAGTGAAGAGGCTTGCTGCTCGGTGCGTGAGGAGAGGTCATTGTTACCACTGGCAATATGCTGGGAACGGTCAAAGATGGATGTGCCGCTCTGGCGCACCACCCCCACAGTCTCAGATAGTGAGTCCTGCATATGCGCCATGGCACTATACAGCCGACCAATTTCATTATTACCCGGTGCACTAATTCGCTGACTCAAGTCCCCTTGGGCCATCCGTTCAAAGTACCCTACCAGGCGGTCAAGGGGGCGCAGCACATTAACCGTCACTCCCCACATCACCACAGCGACAGTGAGCACCGTCATAATGACCACACCAATTAAGACCCAGCGTATATGGGCTGCAAACTGTGTAAATGCTGCCTGCTGTTCCTGTAAATCGTTGGCTGCCTGGACGATGGCTGCACCATAATGAAGCGCATAGAGGCCAATACTACAGGCCAGAACAACCAATAGTGAAAAGGTGGCGAGTACCAGCCCCCAACTTAGTCGAACGGTCATATTGCCCATCACTTGCCGTACTAACTGTGACACACGCATTACTCCACGCAGTACTGCTAACCGATGCGCTCCATCGCGCACAGTGGCGAGTTTGTTGTTGGTTCGAAACAAGCACACTCCCTGTGCCTGACGGGAAATCCATCAGCGGTTGCTGGTGCTATCCACTAATGCCATTTCTTCGCTGGTTAGAAGCTTGTCGATATCCACCAACACCAGCATGCGATCATCCAGACTCCCCAGCCCACTGAGGAAGTCAGAGGAAAGCGTTACACCAAACTCCGGCGCTGGTTTGATTTGCTCGGGGATCAGCGTCATTACATCTGACACACCATCCACCACAATACCTACTATACGATCGGCAACATTGACCACGATCACAACGGTTTGACCGCCATACTCAACCGTCTCAAGGTGGAACTTAATGCGGAGATCGACAATGGGCACAATAACGCCACGCAGATTGGTGACCCCTTTAATAAAATCAGGGGCATTGGCAATGCGGGTGACATTTTCATAACCACGAATTTCCTGCACCTTGAGGATATCAATAGCGTACTCTTCGTCCCCTAGAGAGAACACCAGGAATTCGCGATTTTCCGCTTCTGCAGCGGCTAGCACCGACTCATTGGTTGCTTGACTCATGACGGCTCAGCCTCCTTGTAATAAGAGAGATGTGGATTGCTCACTACTTTCCCTGCTTCTTTTTTGGCACGGCTCAAGCGATGCAAGCCAGTGATATCCAAAATTAATGCGACACTACCATCCCCCAAGATAGTAGCTGCCGACACACCCGGTACTTTGCGGTAATTATCTTCCAGGTTTTTGACAACGACCTGCTGCTGCCCGATCAACTCATCAACCAGCATGGCATAGCGACGCCCTTCACCTTGTACAATAACGGCAATGCTTTTGGTGGGATCGGTAATTGCATTTTCGACATCCAGAACTTCATGGATGGCGATCACTGGCAGGTATTCGTCGCGGACCTTGAGTACGACGTCGTCGCCCGCCATGGCGTACATATCATCTTTGGTGGGCTGGAGTGACTCAAGTACCGTGGAAAGCGGCAGGATAAAGGTTTCGCTGCCCACTTTAATCGACATACCATCAAGAATAGCCAGGGTCAGCGGCAGTACGATACGCGTATTGGTACCTTCACCTTTTTTGGACTGTATCTCGACACGCCCGCCCATCCCTTGGATATTACGTTTCACCACATCCATTCCAACGCCTCGCCCCGAGACATCGGTAACTTCTTTCGCTGTCGAGAAACCGGGCGCAAAAATCAGTTGATAAACGTCTTCATCAGACATGGTATCGGAGACGTTAAGACCGTTTTCACGGGCTTTGGCCAACAGTCTCTCACGATCCATCCCAGCACCGTCGTCGCGTACCTCAATGAGGATATTGCCCCCCTGGTGGCGGGCTGACAGTACCAGTTTGCCCATTCGGGGCTTACCAAGCGCCTCCCGTTCATCCGGCATTTCGATGCCGTGGTCCAAGCTGTTACGCACCAGATGCGTCAGCGGGTCAGTAATACGCTCAACCAGGCTTTTATCCAGTTCAGTCGACTTGCCTTCGGTAATCAGCTCAATTTCTTTACCCAGCTTGCCTGCAGTATCACGTACTACGCGAGGAAAACGGCTAAATACAAATTCCATCGGAATCATGCGAATTGACATGACCGCTTCCTGGAGGTCACGGGCGTTACGTTGCAACAGACTCATACCGTTTTGAAGCGAGCTGTTACCAACCGATTGGTCGCCAAGATCGCTGACCGTTTGATCTAACATCGACTGGGTGATAATCAATTCACCCACCAAGTTGATAATTTGGTCGACTTTATCGACAGAAACACGGATTGAGGAGGACTCACTCGCTGCTTTTTTAGAGGCTGCCCTGGCAGGCTTCTCTTTGGCTGGTACCGGGGTGTTTTTCTCGCCCTGCGGGGGAGGGGTAGTGACAGTGGCAACGTCAGCCTCACAGGCAACACTATCTGCTGTAGGGGCGGCGGCGGGATTGGGTGCTTTCTCAACAGGGGCTTTTGCCGCCACTTCGCTGATGTTGATTTGTTCCGGTTCGATAATGAAGCACATCACGGCTTCAATATCGTCAGCACTGACACTTCCTTTAAGAATAACTTCGTAACACTTCTCATCCCCTGACTGCGATTGGATGTCACCAAGCTGCTCAAGCTCTTCGACCAGCAGTGTACGGTCCTTCTCACCCACATTTAGCAAGGTAACCAACAGATGCGCTTCATCCGCTGCGGGGGTCTCTCCGTTATCAGTGACTGTCGCTGGCTGTTCAACCACCGGAGCGGGCGTCACGGGAGCCTCAAGGGTTTGGCCTATTTCTTCCAACGCGATCTGCTGCAGTGTCTGGCAGATCCGCTCATACGCCTCTTGGTTCGGCTCCTCGTCGCTGCGATAGGCATTGAGTTGCTCATGCATGATATCTTTAGCCTCTAAAAAGGTATCAACGAGGTCAGCACGCAACGTCAATTCTCCCTTGCGCGCATGATCCAGCAGGTTTTCGAAAATATGCGTGGTCTTCTGTAGCACGCTAAATCCGAAGGTTCCTGCACCGCCTTTTATAGAGTGGGCCGCGCGGAAAATAGCATTTAGCTGCTCGCTATCCGGATCATCGACATCCAGTTCCAATAAGTGCTGCTCCATATCGGCCAGCAGCTCTTCCGCCTCTTCAAAAAAGGTGTCAAAAAAATCCGCTATATCCATGCAACGCTCCACGTTAACGTCATATTTTTAGTGACAAGCCTTGCTCATTCGACTACGTCGGCCTGTGGCATAGTTTGTGGTAAAGCCTCTTCTAACGCTTCGTCGTCGGGCGATTGGTCATCAGCGCCAAGAGTCCCTGGGTTACGTATTGCAGCGGCAATTTCCGGCAGTAGGACAACAAGCTCAATACGTCGATTAATAGGGTCAGTGGGGGGAGTGTCAGGTAGCAAGACACGGTCAGCAAAGCCTGATACGCGCAATAGCTGACCTGGATCAAGTCCTCCCGCCACCAACTCCCGACGCGATGCATTGGCACGGTCATTGGAGAGTTCCCAGTTGCTGTAACCCCGATACCCGCCCGCATAGGGAACGCTATCAGTATGTCCACTGATGCTTAAGTCATTGGGTAGCTCGTTCAACAAAGGGGCCATCGTCCTCAGCAAGTTGCGCATATAGGGCGCCACCTGGTCACTGCCAAGCTCGAACATCGGACGCTGATCCGTATCCAGCAACTGAATGCGTAATCCTTCGCGGGTAAGGTCAAACCGCATTTGATTACGTAACTGGCGCAACTCTGGATCCATCTCAATAGCACCTTCTATGCGTGCCTGTAAATCAGTAAAGAATCGCCGCTCTTGCATACTTGGACGCGTATGCTGCGATATATCTATCCGTGCACGTTCACCTTCGCTGTGGGTCGGGTCAGCACCACCACCTGGAATGACTCTGGTGCTCCCGGATTGATCGCCACCGGTAACCGCAGTGATCAGCGGCGTGCTGAAATACTCGGCTACACCACGGCGCTGCTCGTCACTCGCCGCGCTCAAAATCCACAACACCAGGAACAGCGCCATTAGCGCTGTCATAAAGTCAGCCAATGCAATTTTCCATGCGCCACCATGATGGGCATGGACCACTTTTTTGCGCCGTATTATTATTGGGCGCTTATCACTGCCTTTACTCATGCATTATCGGCCTTTTTTGCACCGCGCACGTACTCTTCCAGCTCTGAAAAGCTTGGCCGCTCAGCGGTATGCAGTGCTTTACGTCCGAACTCCACAGCTAGCTGAGGCGCATAGCCATGTAAGCTCGCCAGAAGAGTGACGCGGATGCACTGGAGCATCTTTTCTGCTTCCTTGGCCTGGCGATCCGCATAGCTGGCAATAGGGCTAATGAATCCGTAGCCCATCAAAATCCCCAGAAAGGTACCTACCAACGCATGGGCGATCATCTCGCCCATTTGATCTGGACCTGCATCAGCGTATGTCAGTGCCTTCACCACCCCCATTACCGCTGCGACAATACCAAATGCAGGCATCGCATCACCCACCTTTGCTATCGCATCAATAGGGATATGAGCCTCCTGCTCAAACGCTTCAATTTCATGCAGCATCAACTCATCAATTTCCATGGGCTCCATGCCACCGCTCACCATCAGCCGCAGGTAGTCGGTCAGGAAATCCATAATGTGGGGATCAGATAAAACCGTCGGGTGTTCCTGGAACAGGGAGCTGTCTTGGGGGTTGTCGATGTCACGCTCAATGCCCAGCATACCTTCGCGACGAATTTTCGACAGCAGCTTGTACTGAAGCGCCATCAGTTCCATATATAGCGCTTTGTTATATTTCTTAGTCCGCTTAAGCTTGGGTAATATTTTAAAGGTTGCTTTAATCGCTTTACCATTATTGGCTGCAATAAACGCCCCTACCCCAGCACCGCCAATCATCAACAGCTCTGTTGGCTGGAATAGCGGACCCAAACTGCCGCCTGCCAGTACAAATCCGCCGAACACAGATAGCAGTACGACGACATAACCTAAGGGAATCAGCACAAGCAGTGTCCTTGCGATATCAGTTTTTTTATCAACGGAACTTCACCCTCTGCTTCATTATGAAGACACAGGAAAGCCCCATCCCAAACGCAGCTTAGCAATATCATACTAAGGCGTAGGCAGTGTTTAATTGAAAAGTACCGCCGCCTTTTAACGTTATCTATGCGTTAAAAAGATTATTTTATTGATTCTGTGCCTACCCGAAGCGAGTGCGACAATTGCAAGGGTTCAGCGCTGTGCTTTACGTGTCTTCCCTGCACGCGAAGGCGGTTGGCAGATGCCACACACATAGTCATGCATGGGGCTATGCGCATGTGCTACAAAACGCCCTCCACAGCGTGTGCACGCGTTAAGCTGCAGCAGATCACTTTCAAAAAAGCGCACTAATGTCCATGCGCGTGTCAGGCCCAGCACCGGCTCCACACCCTCAAGCGATATCTGTTCTTCATACAGGCGGTACGCCTTTACAAACGCATCAATACGCTCGCAGCTGGTATCCTTTTGTAAACTTGCATAAATATTATAAAAAAGTGATGAGTGCACATTCGGCAGCCAGGTAACAAACCAGTCGGTCGAAAAAGGCAACATACCTTTTGGTGGCGACATGCCCCTCACCTCTTTATAAAGCTTAATTAGGCGAGTGCGGCTTAAATCCGTTTCAGTCTCCAGTACCTGTAAACGCGCACCTAATTCAATCAGCTCAATTGCCAGCTGTACTTGGTGCATTTCATCAACCAAGCTCTTCTGGCTCACTCCGCCTCTCCTGTTGGTAATGTCTCGAACTGCTCGCAAGCTGATAACAGCGATGCGTGCAATCCTGAAAGCCCCTGATCCCTGGGATTTTCCATGATTTGTCGCAGTCGTTGACCACTGGCTTGGCTAAACCGACATACCAACTGATTGGTACGCGCAAGCTTCGTCAGTTGCCGTGCATTGAGTGAGGCGAGCAAATCTGCAAGTTCGCTATCAATTTTCAAGCGAAACATGGCCGCCTCACGATCTTCACTAAGCAGACGCTGGGCGAGAAGTAGAAACGCCAAATTAATTTCTTGAATTTCATCGAGAAAGCTTGTTTGACTCATAGTTTCCCATTGAACGGCACAGGCGCTACTTTGTGACCATTGTACTGACGCCATTGATGACTTTTTTACCCAGCATCATGGTTGCATACAACGTATGCATTGGCTACTTGAGCTTTTCACGCTGATTCAGCCCATCCACCGATAGCTCAAATACCCAAACCAGCAGCTCAGCGACTACCTGGTACAAACTGGCAGGGATTTCATCATCTAGATCCAATTGCATGAGCAAAGCCACCAGTTCAGGAGCATCATGCACATAAATTCCCTGGCGCTGAGCTTCCGCCATGATGCGCTCCGCTAACTCCCCATAACCTTTAGCCACGACACGGGGCGCCCGCTCCCCCTCCTGATAGGCAAGTGCGACAGCTTGGCGGCGACGCTCATCCGACACCGTCATGATGCTCCTCCAGTGCCACATGCCTGACCCTTAACTGTACTTTACGAAAATCTAAAGCACTCAAGCGCTGCTCAAGAGCGCCCAGCCCCTGCTCTAGCTGCCCATGTGTAAACAGGCTATCTGTCGCCAGATCAATATTTAGCACTGACTGATAAAGCCTTACAGAAACACTAAAAGCCCCGACATTGGGTACTTCTAGCTGCATTTCAGAGTACCACCCTCGCTCGGAATCCGCGTCATTGCCATCTTCCCGCCCCTCTTCCCGGGCAGGCAAGTTAATGACTAGCGCCAGAAAAATACCAGCCCACACATCACCTTCCCAGCGTATGACCGGCATTACCAACATCTCAAGCTGCTGACGCACCAGACTTTGTAAATTTTCATGAACAACTTCACGCCGTCCTCGCATAGCAGCTACTTCGGCCAGTTCACGCGCTCCGTTAAGCTCAACACTTGCCTGCCCTGATGCTCGCACTTCCGCAAGTGGCGAGGTATTCGTATTTGACATATTGCCAGCTCCCCCTCCAGTGCGTTCGGGTACCGGCCTGTCGCTGGTGACGGGCACCAGCAGCGTATTGGGCAAAATTGACATGTTGCCAACAGCAGAAGCGGATGGCGAAGCGGGAGTGAGAGATACAGCAGTTGAGATCGCACTGGGGGGCAACAAGGGCCTGGGGCCTGGTTGCATTTGCGGCTCGCGCAACAGCTGTTGGCGCGACGCATCACCCTGGAACCAACGCTTTAAATGGGATTCGTAAAAGAGTCCGCTATCTCGGATACTGGCTTCCAGGCGACTGGCAAGAATAGAGGAAGAAGGCGCGTCCTGATGACTCATCAGCGGCACTTCAGGGCGTAAAACGGCGGGTGGTGCAGGAAAGCGCAGCAAAACGTCTGCAATAGTGCGTGCGGCGGGACTAAAATGAGTTTGTGTTGAACCAGGAGCCTCTCCGTTCTGGCCGCCTTGCGAAGGCAATCGCTGCCCGTCAGGGGAGGGTGGTAAGCGCTTTAAGTCGTCTAACGGCAGCGCCATTGGGCGCCCATCCAGCTTAGCATCACCCTGTAGCGCTCGAGGCCCTTCACCAGGAGGGATTGGCTGTATGGGCGCATTCAGGGAACGCTGTAAAGACACCTCCCCCTGACGCCCAAGCACCTGATGCAAGAGGGTGTCGATAAGCGGCGTAATGCCACTCACGTAGCCCCCTCATCAGGGGAACCGTTCACATTGAACATTTCATAATTCCCCTGCTGGGGCGCATAAGCACGATACAAGTCACGCTGCCGCTGCGAAACACCAATCAACTTGCCCAGTTCATCGCGCCTTGCCACCAAACACCGTCGAATCTCCACATCGTGCTCCAGAATACTCTCAAGCAGGTCAGACTTACCCTTTCTGCCGCTAGTATCCAGCTCCACAAGCGTGTCCAGCTCGCGAAGCTCCTCGACCAGCATTACATACTGGGTGCGCTGCTCAATGAGTTCTGCCCACTGCTCTGCTTTGGCCAGCTCATGCATATGTGTAGCACGAGCGAGTAACTTAGCGTATGCCTCCAACAGCGTTTGCTGGGCCTTCTCACGGGCAGTTTCAGAAGCCGACATGTATTGCCTCACGCACTTTGCTGTTGACCGATTTCACGCCATGCAGAGGCGATATCTTCCAGAAGCCGCTCTGCCTGATCCAGACTCTCTTCGTCATTGCGCAGATTAGCGGTTAATAATAAGCGAGCAATGTAGTCATAAAGTGAAGCGAGTCGTTCGGCAATCGCCCCACCTTTTTCCTGGTCAAGCGCCGCTGCCAGGCCATTATTGATAATATCCAGCGCTTTTGAAATCGACTTGCCTTTCTCGGCAGTATGGCCTGCCTGCATATGTATACGCGCTGCACGGACGGCCGCCTGGGCACCATCAAATAGCATAACAATGAGCTGGTGAGGGTCAGCCGACATAACGCCACTTTCTACGCCAACACGCGCATAGGCCTTGGCACCTCGTCCATAGGCTGCGCTACCGCGAGAGTATGTCATAAGCGGGCATCCTTCAGTGATAAAACAACAGCTGAGGCAGCACAGCCAACACATGCTGTTTTCGATTCAAAAATGAGCTTTGTAAGCTCAGCTACCCATGTATATCGGCGCCTGAGAAGCAGACTTTAACGTTTGCATACGCTTTCATGGAGAAAAAATGCCTTCCCAACTCACTGCCTCCTACGTAGACACAGCCACTTCCTTGATAGGCCTCCCCAAGCGCTCAAAAACATCGCCGCTTACGGTCGCACCCAGCGTATCACGCATAGGCGGCTCAGCCCGCTCCGTAAGCACTACCTCAGACGGAGCTCCAGTGCCGTCAAGACGCACTACCCAGGCTAACTGTGCGCTCGAAAAGTGAGCAAGCGAACCTACCGGCAGTGCTTTAAAATGCTCGATATAACGCTTGATCCAACGCGGGTCAAGTTGATGGGAATGGCTCAGCAAATGCCGATAAATCTGCTGAATGGTTCTTGCCGGTCGATCTACGCGGTCGCGGCGCATCGCCTCTACTACATCGACAATTGCACTGGCTTTAGCCAGCTCGTTAATATCGCTCCCCGTTAAACCTGCTGGATAACCACTGCCATCCAATCGCTCGTTTATTCCACCGATAACCGCCTGGACAATCGTGGCAGAGAGCCATTGGCACCCTTGCAGCCGACTCATAAGCAATGTCACATGCTCGCTCATCGCTTGACGATGGCTGGCCTCAAAATCAGGGGCTTTAAAGATCACTTGAGGGACAAGTGCTTTACCTAAATCATGTATCAGGCCACTCGCCACAATTGCTTTTCGAACATCATGGGGCATATTATCTCCCACCAGATCAAGCAAGTGCACTGCAACCGCAATGCCGTGGCGTACCAGCAGAGGCTCCGGCGCCAGACAGCGCGTTGCAAACAGCAATGCCTGGCGATCTTCTTCGTGGAGAGCCAGCAACCGGTCTGCGTTACGCGAAAGCTGTCGCGAATCAATATCGCCACCCTGCTGTAGCAACAGCAACTGAGCATCCAAGTAAGCCGCTACCTTCACAAGGCGCCGCGCCATGGAAGTTGCGTATCGCCTTATATCGCGGCGCCCCAAGCGCTCAGTGTCAGCGGCTCGCTTGCCAGGCTGCTCAAAAAGCGGTGAGGAGTGTCGGTCATCTTGCGTTTCTTTTTTATAGCGTGCTGCTTCGCGCTCTATTTCACACACGAAGTACCAGATCTGCCGCGCCTGCTCGACAGTACCATTAACAAACTGAAACCCAACGCGCAGAAGGTGTCGCTCAGGATCCATCTTTTGGTGACGGGCTACCCCACTCAATTCAAAGTAAGTGCCGTTAGGAAAGGTAAACGCCAGTTTCAGCGGCTGATCCGCCTCAGCAAGGACGCCACTTGCCATCAAGGGCAGCTCAATCTGGCAGCCATTCTGGGAAAGATCGCGCAGTTCACCTGAAATACTTTTATCGCTTTCGCTAAAAACTGCAGTGGAAACCACCATTCCCATACGCAGCTCTGCTCGAAACGACTCACGCCGCTGCAACACATCGACAGAAACAGGATAGTCACTACAACATAGAAAGCGCCCACCCGAGCGGCGCGTTTCTGTCAAAGAGAGTAGCGACGTGCGCACAACTTTGCCCTGCGACTGACCACGTAAAAAAAACTGCTCTCCCTGCTGCAGGCGACTCAAAAGATAGTTGACAGAAGATAAATCCATCACAAGGGTTTCCCCTTCGTACTGCTCCATCAATACAACAGGTTCTGGACGCCCCTCCATGGATGCCAAACAAAGCGACACCCCACCACTCTCAATCATGACCCTCAAAAGAGTACTGATTGCCACGGGGCTAGTAACGCGTTCATATTCACCTTGCTGGACTGACATGCTCGCCTCTCTGTCCCCTACCACAGTTATTGTATGACGCCTACCACAAAGCGTCAGAGCATACTAAGTGCTTATCACAAGCCGTTACACCCGCAGACCTAATCACGCTGTTCTTTTTATTTATCATTGAAGCGATACAGCATCGCCCTGGCGATACTGCTGCTATAGTTATAGAGTCCATCCAAGAAAGCAAAAAATAAAGTTTGTCATGCATCCGCCGATAGCTATGGAGAGACCCCCTTTCCATGTCCAAGCACTTGTCGGTCTCTATGCCTTTGCACCCTGCTACGCTACCTAGCCATCAGGCTTATCTTTGGAGGAACGTCATTTATGGGCCCACTGCCAATAGACAGCACATCTACAACGCTGCCAACATCTTCGCCAACAACTCTCTCCTTACGCCAGGAGCTTGAGAACAAACTCAATCTCTTAGTGACAGAGGAACAACCGGCGCCTTCCAACAGCGCAATAACGCAAGCGGAACTTGTTGAGCCAGTACAGCGTATTAATGACGTTTTGCGCCCCCGCGGCCTTGAGTTTGATATCAGCGAACAATCCGCACGCATTATTACCAGGGTAATTGATCGGGAAACAGGAGATGTCATTCGCCAAATACCAGCAGAAGAGGTATTGCTGGTCGCCGAACGGTTAGAAGAAATACAGGGTCGCTTGATCTCGCTGGAGGCATAATCAAAATAAACAGTCAATTGCGAGCGAACGCTTAAAAGCACCCCACACTCAGCAGGAAAGCAAGTGATGAATTCCGCTAGCGTTCGCCACTCTCATGCATGAGATCCACTCCACGCGGAGTAACACGCTCGCGAAAGTTACACCTGCATATTCATGACATCACGATACGCAGTAACCAGGCGATTGCGCACTTGCAGGCCCATCTGAAAGGCAACGCTCGCTTTCTGCATATCCACCATCACGTCATTTAACTCGACGTTAGGCTCTCCCGCCTGAAATGCCATCGCTTTCGAATTCGCTGTTTGCTGCAAGCGGTTAATACGTTGAATTGAGGCCTGAAGCTCACTACCAAAGCCACTTTGACCAACAGTGGTAGAGACATGCTCGCCTTTAGCAGGCTGAGCCGCCTGGGATGCCAAGCCCTGCATTTGCTGCAGCGCTGACTGTATGGAAGGTGAACTCATACGCATGCCTCATTCGCATAAAAGTAAAATAATACCAACAGCCTACCACTGGTTGCACAAGACTCATACGAACAAATAGACACGAAAAGCCAAGCTTTTCGTTCATTTATGGTCGACGTCCGCCGGGATAATGATCTTCATCACAATTCCGCTTTATTTTTTCTGCGGATAACCGCGATTGACGGATATAGCCTATGCCTTCTTTGGTGATGCGCCTGGGCCGACATCGGTTTTGCCTGTTCTCCTGGAGGAGCGCATGAGTGAAACTGGTGCTACGGCAGGCCGTCAGAACAGTACGCCCCCAAAAGCCCCACGCAGTGGCACAACAGACAGTGACTCAAAAAGCACCTTGACGATTGAGCGCGTGCTTCAACAGCTGCGTGGCAATCCATTAGTGGTGCTTTTGATCGCTGCAGCTGCTTCCATCGCAATTATTGCAGCCCTATTCATGTGGGCCAGTAGCCCGGAATATCGCGTTCTTTATAGCAATCTAAGCGAGGCCGATGGCGGGCGCATCATCACCGAACTGGATAACCGAGGCATTCCTTACCAGTTCAGCGAGGGCGGACAGGCACTTTTAGTGCCAAGCAATCAGGTACATATGCTTAGGCTGCAACTTGCCGAACAGGGATTACCTCGCGGTGGCAATCTTGGCCTTGAGCTGATGGATAATCAGGCCTTCGGTATCAGCCAGTTTGCGGAGCAGGTGAACTTCCAGCGTGGCCTGGAAGGCGAGCTGGCGCGTTCTATCGAATCCCTAGGCCCGGTTGAAAGGGTGCGTGTCCACCTTTCAATGGCCAAGCCTTCTGTCTTTATCCGCGACCGTGAGCCTGCCAAGGCATCTGTGGTACTGACACTCTTACCTGGCCGGATATTGGGTGAAGGTCAAGTCAGCGCTATTGTACATATGGTTTCAAGTAGCGTTCCTGAACTCTCTGTCGAAGATGTCACCGTCGTCGATCAAAATGGTCGATTGCTTTCTGTCAAGTCCCGTCAGGGCAATGATCTGGATGGCACTCAATTAGAGTATATAGCCGAGGTAGAGCGCTCTTACCAGCGCCGTATAGAGAACATTCTTTCGCCCATTTTGGGCAGTGAAAATGTTCGTGCACAGGTCGCAGCCCAAATCGATTTTTCCCGTCGTGAACAAACCTCTGAACGCTACGGCCCTAATCAGGCACCGAATGAATCCTCTGTGCGCAGCCGCCAGCTAAGCCTTGCATTCGATGGCGAAGACCCACTGGCAACCGGTATACCCGGGGCTTTGAGTAATACCCCCCCAGGCGCGGCCCCCTCCCCTATTAATCAGGAAGAGACGGAGGATGGAGACACAGAGGTACCCGATAACGCACTACGTAACCTGCGCCAGGATGATGTTATTAACTACGAGGTTGACCGCAGTATTGAGCACATCCAACATAGGCTTGGGCAGATTCAGCGCTTATCTGCAGCCGTCGTCGTCAATTTCCGTCGTATTATCAATGACGAAGGCGAAATTGAGCAAGTTGCCCTCACTGATGAAGAGGTCGCGCAGCTAGAGCGCCTGGTACAGCAAGCCATGGGCTTCTCCCAAGCGCGGGGTGACCAGGTTGAAGTTGTTAATACGCCTTTTGCCAGCATAGACGATGACAGCTCAGAACCCGCTTGGTGGCAACAGCCCGATACACTGTCCATTGCGTCAACACTGGGGCGCTACCTAGTCGTGGCGATTGCAACACTACTGCTTTACTTGCTGATTCTGCGCCCACTTATCAAGCGCTACACACAGCCTCCTGCCCTGGCAACGGCTATGCCTGGCGGCACTTTCAGCACTCAGATCGGCGGCGAAGAGGATGATCAGGAAGTCGCAGACTCTGTTGAGGAAGAGGATACTTATAGCAGCAAACCCACGCGGCGACGTAAGACGTCTTTATACGAACACAATCTTAACGATTTACGGGAAATGGCTCAGGAGGACCCCCGTATGGTCGCGATGATTATTCGCAGCTGGATGAATGCAAATGAGTAGCCTGATTGCCGAAATGACCGGCGCCCGTAAAAGCGCCATTCTCCTGCTTGCTCTTGATGAGGATAGCGCCGCGGAGGTGTTTAAGTTTCTCAGCGCCAATGAAGTGCAAGAAATCAGTATGGAAATGGCGCGCCTGCATCAAGTATCTCATGAAGATATGAAAGCCGTACTGGAGGCATTCCATCAAGAGACAGAAGAGTTTGTGGCCCTTAACCTCAACTCAAGCGAACATATTCGCTCCGTGCTTACCAAGGCACTTGGCAGCGAACGCGCTACCAGTCTTATTGAAGATATTCTTGAAAGCACAGGTGGGAACTCAGGTATCGACACCCTGAACCTGATGGAAGCGTCCATGGTATCGGAACTGATTCGTGATGAGCACCCGCAGATCATTGCGACTATTCTGGTACATCTGGACAGACATCAGGCTGCGGATATTCTTGAGCTGTTTGAGGAAAAACTACGTAACGACGTGGTGTTGCGTATTGCAACCTTTAGTGGTGTTCAGCCAGCAGCACTGCAAGAGCTCACCGAAGTGCTTACCAGTATGCTGGATGGCCAGAACCTCAAGCGCAGCAAAATGGGCGGCGTAAGAACGGCTGCCGAAATTCTCAACCTGATGAACTCTGCTCAGGAAGAAGTGGCCATCGAAACCGTTCGCTCTCACAGCGAAGATCTTGCCCAAAAAATTATCGACGAAATGTTCCTGTTCGAGAATCTGCTCGATCTGGACAACCGCGCGATTCAAATGGTGCTTCAAGAAGTTGAGACCAACTCTCTGGTGGTGGCACTCAAAGGTGCCCAGGATGCTCTGGTCGACAAATTCCTACGTAATATGTCTCAACGGGCAGCGGATCTTGTACGCGAAGATATGGAAGCCCGGGGTCCTATACGGGTTTCTCAGGTGGAAACAGAGCAAAAAGCCATTTTGCAGGTGGTTCGCCGCTTAGCGGATTCTGGTGAAATTGTCCTGGCGGGTGGAGACGATGAGTATGTCTAATACTCATGCACCTGAATTTGACCGTCATGGCAACTGGCGGCGCTGGCAGATGGATGAGCTGGCGGCAGACAGCGCTAGCCCTCACTCAGGCGCACCCTCTGCCCAACAGCGCAAAGTGGCTGCCGCGCAACGCGCTGCTGAACAGGCACGCCAGCGTGAGCAACAGGAGCGCCAAGCGCTTTATGAGCGTATTCGTCAGCAAGCAGAAGAAGAGGGTTATCAGGCAGGCCTGGCCCGCGGGCACCAGGAGGGCCTTGAACAAGGCCTTAAAGAGGGTCATGCCCAGGCAGAAGAAGAGCTTAAACAGCAAGTTCGCCAAACCGTCGCGCCGCTGCACTCATTAGCGAAACAGTTCTCGGATGCACTGGAAAGAATTGATGACACTGTTGCCCACGACCTGGTTGAGCTTGCTCTTGCCACGGGCAAGCAGTTGGCAGCCAAAGCTATCCAGGAAAGCCCGGAGCAAATTCTGGACATTGTGCGCGACCTTCTGCATACCGAGCCACCACTGGTTGGGCAGCAGCGCTTATGGTTAAACCCAAAAGACCATGAACTGGTACAAGAGCACATGGGCAGCGAGCTTAGCGCCGCCAACTGGACGCTCCAGCCTGACGACCAGTTAGCCCGTGGTGGCTGCCGTGTTACCAGCGCCCAGGGCGAACTGGATGCTACGTTTGAAAGCCGCTGGCAGACTGTCTGTGCCCAACTGCGTAAGCGACATCATAGCAGCAACACTTCGCCTTCTTCGTAGGTAATGCAATGAGCAACGCAACCTGCCCACACCAACACCGCTGGCGTAAAGCACTGCATCGCACGACACAACGCGTCAGTTGCCTGCCCCATCACCGGAAAAGTGGCCGAGTCATTCGTGCGACTGGTATGGTGATTGAGGTGGTGGGATTACGGGTAGCCGTGGGAAGTACGTGCCGTATCGAATTGCCAGGAGCAGATGGACGGCTAAATGACAGTGACCGGCATGCAGAGGCGGAAGTCGTGGGCTTTTCTGGCGATAAACTGTTCCTTATGCCACTGGAAGAGATCTCAGGGTTAATGCCAGGTGCCAGAGTATCCCCCCTCACTGATGGTAAGGGCCATAGCGCTCGCCGCTTTCCTATTGGCGATGAGTTACTGGGTCGGGTGCTGGATGGCAATGGCCTCCCGCTTGATGACCGGGAAAGTATTGATGAGGTACCACGGGCAACCCTTAAGGCAACGCCTTTAAACCCTCTGTCCCGCGCGCCGATTGACGTACAGATCGATGTTGGTATCCGGGCTATTAATGCACTGCTGAGTGTTGGCCGGGGGCAACGTATGGGGCTGTTTGCAGGCTCAGGAGTCGGTAAATCCGTTTTGCTGGGAATGATGGCGCGCTATACTCAGGCGGATGTGATCGTGGTGGGCCTGATTGGCGAACGGGGCCGAGAAGTACAGGATTTTATTGATAATATATTAGGATCGGAAGGTCGAAGACGCTCGGTTGTTGTGGCGGCACCGGCAGACACCTCACCACTCCAACGTCTTCAGGGGGCAGCTTATGCAACGCGCCTCGCGGAAGGGTTCCGTGATGCTGGTCGCAATGTGTTACTCATCATGGACTCATTAACCCGCTATGCCATGGCACAACGTGAAATTGCCCTCGCAATTGGCGAACCACCCGCCACAAAAGGTTATCCACCCTCCGTGTTTGCCAAGCTACCCAGCCTGGTCGAGCGAGCAGGTAATGCAGAGCGAGGAGGCGGCTCCATCACTGCTTTTTACACGGTGCTGACCGAAGGCGATGATCAGCAAGATCCTATTGCGGACTCCGCGAGGGCAATTCTAGACGGTCATATTGTGTTATCACGTAATCTTGCTGAGGCGGGTCACTATCCCGCCATCGATATTGAGGCATCAATCAGCCGGGCAATAACGGCCATAGCAACACCGGAGCAACTGCAGGCAGCGCGCACCTTTAAACAGCTTTTTTCACGCTACCAGCGCAATCGTGACCTCATTAGTGTAGGTGCCTATAGCCCTGGGCACGACCCAAGGCTGGATGAGGCGGTTAATCGTTTTCCTGAGCTGGAGCGTTTCCTTCAACAAAATATTGATGAATGTGCATCGTTTGAAGATTCACTCCAAGCACTGTACGCAGTAGTGGGAGGCTAACAATGAGTCATTCACAGCTCGATATGCTGACCGGCTTAGCCCGCGATGCCAGAGATCAAGCAGGCAAACTGCTGGCGGAAGAGCGCCAAACCCAGCAGCAGACAGAAGCGCAACTACAATCGCTCAACCGATATCGCGCAGAGTATGCTGAACGTTTACAGCAGGCAATGCGTGATGGTATCGACCCCGCTACAATGTATAACTATCAGCAGTTTCTAGCCTCGCTTGATGCTGCGCTTAGCCGCGCCCGACAAGCGCTGGCCGCCCAACAGAAACGCGTACAGCAAAGCCAGCAACATTGGCAACAAGAGCAGCGTAAACTCTCTTCCTACGATACACTGGCATCGCGCCGGTTATTAGAGGAGCACCGCCGCCAAGAGCGTCATGAGCAAAAAGCCAGTGATGAGTTTGTCACCAGCCGTCTGGCTCGCCAATCGACTGATAAACCGAATTAGCGTCGCGCCGGGGAACTGTACTTATGAATATTCAGCTGTTGCTATCAGCAACTCAGAGCCAAGGCTCCACCTCCTTGCCATACCAGCAAATCTCTGGCTCACAGAGTGTGTCGCAAGACACTTTCCGACAAGCACTGATACAGGCAGCTGATGCACCACCACGTTTGTTAAAAGACATGCCTGCTGATGACTCCGCCTCCGGTCAACTCAGCACTTTAACTGAGTTGCTAACATCGTTAGGTATTGAACTTGATGATCAAGCGTTGGCTGAATTAATGGTGCAACTGCAGAGCGTCGGACAGCCATCAGCACACCCAGATGTTGATCTTGATGAGTTGACTGAGACCCCTCTCTCACCGCTTGATGAAATTGCAGCGCGTTTATCGCTGGTTGCATCCTTTTCTGATCCCCCGGCTGCTGTTTCCGCCGCTCCCATAGATCTGCAATCAGCACCACAAATAGGCGCTATTGCCAAACAGTTCAATATCAGCACCAGTAACGTCATCGAATTAGTCAATACCTTCAATGTGCTGCGTGATGGGCTATCCCCATTGGCTCACTCACCAGACGAGACAAATAGGCATAGGGCACCCCTGGTTTCCACAGACCCTTCACTGCTCACTGCATCACGAAACAGTAGTACCCCCTTGCCACTTAATCTAAGCACCGGTTCAATCCAGCTGGGTAGCGAGGTTCCTCCTGCCCCAGGAATAGTCACTGAGGCGGTTTCCAGCCCCAGCCGAGGTGGAGAGTCCCCCTTGACTCCTCTTGCCACGCCACCATCTTCGACAACAGTAGCCAGCGTGATGACCACAACAGCAGCGCTAAGTACGCCAGTGAACAGCCCCGCCTGGCCCTCCCAGCTTGGTCAACAACTGGTCCAGTTTGCCCAGCGCGGTGGTGAGCAACATGTTCAAATGCAGCTACATCCTGCTGAATTGGGCCCCCTGTCCATTTCACTTAAAGTTAGTGAACAAGGCACACAAGCACATTTTTTATCGGCCCAAGCCCAAGTACGACAGGTGATTGAACTGGCGATTCCTCAGTTACGCGAGGCCCTCGCCGAACAAGGAATATCACTCGGTGAAACCTCTGTTGGTGAACAGCACAACCCTCATGACCAGGCTTTTGCCCAGCAAGGCTCTGGGGCTTCCACCAATAGTGATAACGGTATTCAGGACCAGGGGGAAACAGCTGCCCCTTCAACGGCTGATAGCGACCTTTTAACACTTGATGGACGTGTCGATCTATATGCGTAAACCGCGCCTTGAGCGCCAGTATGATAGCGCTGATACCGTGGGTATGAGTTAGCTAAACCAAAAGATAGGCTCTCCAATCGAGCCTGTTCACTTCATCATCAGCACTCGCGTTAGGCATAATGCTTGGCTAGCGTCATGCATAAAGATCACGGGAACAGCAAATGGCAGAATCAAGCGGCGGATCCAAAAAACTGCTTTGGATAATGATTATTCTGGTAGTGCTGTCGTCTGCAGGCGCGGCGGCAGCTATTTACATGGTGCTTGACCAACGCGGAGGCACTGAAGGCAACGAAGCTCAACAGGTAGTTGAACATGTTGCGCCGGTATTTACCCGTATTGACCCTTTTACCGTCAATTTGGCAGATGATCGCTACGGTTCTCGCCTACTCTATACAGGCATTACCCTCCGAGTTGGTAACGAGCAAAGTAAAGCCATTATTGAAGAACATATGCCTCAGGTGCGCAGTCGCCTACTGATTCTTTTATCCGGAAAGCAGGCCAGTGAACTGACCTCTGTTGAGGGCAAGGAAGCGCTTGCTCAGGCGATTATCAATCGGCTTAGTGTACCTTTGACAGAAAATCAGCCGCCGCTTGATTTACGTGAAGTCTTATTCACTGAATTCATTGTGCAATAACCTCGGGAACTGGAGCCGTTCATGTCGCAGGACGATCTACTGTCCCAGGAAGAAATTGACGCCTTACTGAAAGGCGTCAGTGGAGATGATGAGCCTTCACCCTCAACGTCTCATTCTCCAGATGAAACACGTATTCGCCCCTATGACCCCACCACGCAGCACCGGGTCATACGTGAGCGTTTACACGCACTTGACTTTATTAACGAACGCTTCGCACGCCACTTTCGTAACGGCTTGTTTAACCTGATTCGGCGTAGTGCCGACATCACCGTTGAGTCTGTCCGCTATCAAAGTTTCAGTGAGTTTTCACGCAATGTGCCTGTACCAACCAATTTGAATATTGTGTCGATGAAGCCCTTGCGAGGCTCTGCCCTCGTAGTGTTCCCACCCAACCTTGTTTTTATGGTGGTGGATAACCTGTTTGGGGGTGATGGTCGCTTTGTCACCAAATCCGATGGTCGTGAATTCACTAATACCGAGCAGCGTATTATCCATCGCTTACTCAATCTGGCTATTGATGCTTACCAGGAGGCATGGAAAGTTGTTTATCCTCTGGAGGTCAATTTTGTGCGTTCTGAGGTGCAGTCTAAATTTGCCAATATCACCAATTCACCCAATGAAATCGTGGTGAACACTAAGTTCAATATTGAAGTTGGCAATCTTTCCAGTCATTTTCAGATCTGTATGCCTTACGCAATGATTGAGCCGCTACGCGACCTGCTGGCCAACCCTATCAACGATAGCAATCATGACCATGACGGCACGTGGTCACGACGCATGGCCAGTGAGTTGCGCCAGTCAGAAATTGAGCTGGTAGCAGAGTTTGCCCAGATACCCAGCCGTATTGCCCACGTAATGGGCCTGAAAAAGGGTGATGTACTGCCCATAGACATTCCGAATACGATCACCGCTCGCGTAGATGGAGTCCCTGTGATGGAGTGCGAGTACGGCAACCAACGTCAACAGCGCGCTTTACGCGTGCTGCGTATGATCGACCATGCCGCTCTGAATAACGTATCGTCCAAGGACTTTATTAAAGGTTCAACGCGACAGAAAGCCAAGGAACCCAAAGCATGACTGATCCTAACAAACCCGATCAAAAAGTTTCAGATGATGATTGGGCGGATGCCATGTCTGAGCAAGAAGAGCCGATGCCCAACGCTGAGGATGCTAATGAAGAAGACCCGTGGGCGGCGGCTATGGCTGAACAAGAGGCTGCCGAACAGACAGAAGAGGAAAGTGAAAAAACCTCCGAACAGGAGCCCCCTGTTGCAAAATCAGCAAGTGATGAAGTCTTTCGTCCTCTGAGCTCTGAGGGAGGCACTGCCCCGTCCCGCGATCTCGAAATGATCATGGATATCCCGGTTAAGCTAACCGTGGAGCTGGGCCGCACCAAGCTCACGATTAAACAGCTGTTGGAGCTTGCCCAAGGATCTGTCATTGAGCTGGAAGGTCTCGCTGGTGAACCCATGGATATTCTGATCAATGGCTATTTAATCGCCCAGGGTGAAGTGGTTGTAGTCGAGGATAAGTATGGCATTCGTATCACTGAGATCATTACTCCTTCTGAGCGCATTCATAAACTCAACCGATGAGCGTCGCGACCCCTTCCACACAGGGTACGTCTATTGACGCCCTGGGCAGCAGCGGCGATGCTCTGATTGGTATGGCCGTGCTGGGCAAAACAGCAGCAGCGCTGGCGCTGGTAATAGCGATTATTTTGCTATGCACGGCGGTGCTAAAACGCTGGCAAAATATACGCCACCACCAGGGTGCCCATTTGCGTATTGTGGGAAACACCGCAGTGGGTAGCCGCGAGCGTATCGTGGTGGTTGAAATTGAGGACACATGGCTGGTAGTGGGCGTCAGCGGTGGTCGAATTACCAAATTACATGAGCGGCCCGCACCGGAAGGGCGCCCAACCTCACCGCCACCTGAAACACCTTCACGTTTTTCACAGCGTTTGGCACACGCTTTGGCCAACAACCGCCGCAAACAGCGCAGTGAAGACTCTTCCTCCGATCCACATCAAACACCATGAGATATGCGATGCACCTCGCCTGGCTTAACCAGCACCGTGGGTGGCTTCTTGGTACCCTTCTTGTCTGTTGCTTATTGGCGGCGGCTCCCGTTCATGCACAACAGCTCCCTGGTTTGGTATCACAGCCCTTAGAGGACGGGGGCCAGCAGTGGTCACTTTCGCTGCAAACACTGCTATTTTTAAGCTCACTGGCATTTCTTCCCGCGCTGCTGCTGATGATGACCAGCTTCACACGCATCATCATTGTGCTGAGTTTGCTTAGAACTGCGATGGGAACCCAGGCAACACCTCCTAACCAAGTGCTTTTAGGTATCGCGCTTTTTCTCACTTTTTTTATTATGTCCCCGGTACTTGCCCAAGTGTATGACACGGCCTGGGTACCTCTGACAGACGAAGCCATTAACTTCGAAGAATTTTTATTACTCGCCCAGGAGCCATTCCGCGAGTTCATGTTGGCACAAACCCGGGAGCCGGACCTGGCACTATTTGTACGTTTAGCCGACGTTGGTCCCATGCAAGGCCCTGAAGATCTGCCAATGCGAGTATTACTGCCTGCGTTTGTTACCAGTGAACTCAAGACAGCATTTCAGATCGGCTTTACTATATTTATTCCCTTTTTAATTATCGACCTGGTGGTTGCCAGTACACTGATGGCACTTGGGATGATGATGGTTCCTCCTATTACTATCTCTCTTCCCTTTAAACTAATGCTGTTCATACTTGTGGATGGCTGGCAGTTGATTATTGGTTCATTAGCAGAAAGTTTTTACATGATTTAATTGTCGCCTTAGCGACCAGGAGAAAATCATGACCCCTGAAATGGTAATGAGTATTGCTTACCAGGGCATGCGTGTAACGCTTTTCCTTGCTGGCCCCATGCTGCTTGCAGCGCTCTTTACAGGACTTCTGATCAGCTTATTCCAGGCGGCTACGCAAATTAATGAGATGACGCTGACTTTTATCCCCAAAATATTGGCCGTGTTTGCCGTTCTAGTCCTGGCTGGGCCGTGGCTGTTAGGCCTCATTACAGATTTTACCCATCGTTTGTTTACCAATATTCCTAACATGGTAATGTAATCGATGGTGGAGGTTACGTTTGCCCAGTTACACGCTTGGCTAGTGGCCTTCCTCTGGCCTTTTGCGCGCATTACAGCCTTTATGGCGGCCTCGCCGCTTTGGGGCCACTCAAGCGTTCCGAACCAGGCGAAGGTAGGCCTTGCGGCATTGGTCGCTATTGTCATTGCCCCCTTGTTACCAGCGATGCCGGATGTGCCCATTATGTCCTGGGCGGGCGTCGGCATTATAGTTGAACAATTGCTGATTGGCTTGGCAATCGGCTTGGTCATGCATATTATATTTGCGGTGGTGCAGGCAGCAGGGGAGTTTATCGGTTTACAGATGGGATTGGCGTTTGCAAGCTTTTTTGACCTCTCCAGCGGCACCAACATTATGGTGTTATCACGTATCCTCTATATGATTACACTGCTTATGTTTCTTGCCCTCAATGGTCATTTGATGGTGCTTGAAACGCTGGTCATGAGTTTTCAGACCCTACCAATTGGCATCGGCACATTGAACCCCAATGCCTTTGAACTTTTGGCACGCTATGCAGGCACCATTTTCGCTTCGGGAATGTTGATGGCCCTGCCACTAGCCGGCTCACTGCTGATTATTAGCCTGTCATTGGGCATTCTCAACCGCTCAGCACCTCAGCTCACCGTGTTTAATATCGGCTTCCCTACCTCGCTGACTGTTGGTCTAACCCTGTTAATGGTGTTAATGACCGATATTGGCCGCTTTTTACAGCGGCTGTTCAGTCAGGGGCTAGCCTTTATGCAAAGCTTAATTGAAACCATGGCTCCATTAAGCTAAAACCCCTGCACCTAAGCGGCACAGGGGCTTCTCATTAGTGCTATTTAAGGGTAGCGCTTACATATAATTAAACAGAGACATACCTTTAATATTCACGAACGCCTGTTGTGCTGCCTGTAATCCCACTTGACGTAAACTATATTCAGAAATAGCGGCAGCATAATCCAGATCCACTAAGTCTGATAATGTTTGCTCATAGTTGAGCATGCGGTTACTGCCCACTGCATCAATAACATCCAGCTCATTGAGGCGGGCACCCGCAGATGCGCGCACTGTAAGCACGTTATCCAACGCGTTATCAAGATCCCGCATTGAGGTATTAAGCGTATTGCGCAGCGCGGCTTTCTGAGTATCATTCTCCGCTGGTGTTTCCAGTACACGGATAGCGGCTTCCATGGTGCGGAAAAGATCCGCACCACGCTCATCGCTGCCCGCCTGGGTAATCAATATTTCGTCACCCTCTGCCGGAGTGCCGCTTAGGGTGACATTAACTCCCCCAAAATTGAGCTGCTGGCCTTCACCGGTGTATTCACCCGAAGCCACCAGATCAGCATCATCTTCCAGCCAGGCGCCATCTTCGAAGCGCTGCACTTGATAGCTAAAGCCGCTTTCCACTGTATTATCTTCATTAAAGACGATACGATAGCTTTCCCCATAGCCAGCGTCGTTAACATCGACAATTTGTGGGCCACTGAAGGTCACACTACCCTGATTATCGACACTCGCCTCAGCAATGTAACCGGCGCCACTCGGTACACTTTGAAAAATTGTTACGCCATTTTCATTAACGGGCATCAAGCGGGAGGAGTCGACACGCTGCTCTCTGGCACTCACATCGCCAGTGTATTCCACATTACCATCGGCGGATTTGACAAACGGAGGGGCGTTATCCTTGTAGCCACCAAACAGATAGCGGCCATTACCATCCGTTGCATTCGCCTGGCCCAGCATGGTTTCGTAAATCCCTTTTAGCTCACTGGCGATCGACTCACGATCCGCGTCGCTTAGCGTATCGCTGGAGGCTTGTATGAGTAGCGCTTTGGCGCTGGTCACCGCGTCACTAATACTGTTTAAGATACTTTCCGTTTGCGCAAGCGAATTGCGAGCAGAGACACGTGCATCGGCATACTGCTGCGTCATGGCCTTGGATTGATCCACGCCCACTGCGCGAGAAGCCGCCTGCGGGTCATCCGAAGGATTCACCACCCGACGACCACTGGCAATTTGCTGGCTTACTTTCAAAAACTCATTCTGCTGACGGTTAATAGAAGCCGTACTCTGCTCGAACATGGTGACTGTACTAACACGCATCGCCTGAGCTCCTCATTAATTCCGTAAGTTTAAGATAGTGTCCATAATAGCGCCCGCCGTATCAATCACCCGGGCATTCGCTTGGTAGAACTGTTGATAACGAATTAAATTAGCGGCTTCTTCATCCAGGTTAACACCCGACTCCGACAGCTGAACGGCACGTAGCTGATCGGTGAGTCCCTGGCGTGCGTCTAAATTGACCTGGGTAATGTTGGTACGATTACCCACATCACTCACAATGGCACCATAGGCACCACTAACCGACGCGCTACCACCCACAATGTTTTTACTTTGCAGGTCCTGAAGCGCCAACGCGTTACGGTTATCGCCAGCACCTGCTGCCACCCAGTCGGTGGGGCCATCATCAGGATTCACAGGTTGCCCGGCAGCAATCTTATCCAAGTCGGCAATGTTTACGTCCATACCACTCGCCGCTCGGCGCACAGGCTGGATTTCGAAGCGGTCACCATTAGCAGGTATATTGCTGAACGTCAGTGATATACCTCCAAACGTCAGCGTATTATTTCCTGCGTCCCAACCATCCCCAATATCCACTGTCGCTCCATTATCATTGCGCGTTACAACCGGGTTACCACCAGAAAAGCTAACGGTGTAATCCGTCGCACGCAGTTGGTCGATGGTATCAGCGTCAAACGCAGCGGATTCAATGGTCACAGCGCTATTATCTTCATAACTATAAACTTGGGGCGCACGTACACTAAAGAAGTCCTCGCCCTGTAAACCATCCAGATCCACTCCTTGGCGATGCTGCTCGTTAAACGCAACGGAAAGTGACACCGCCAATTGACCAATCTGGTTCTGTGTCTTATCGAGTGTTTCGGAACGGAAAGACATCAACCCTCCCAAAGTGCCCCCCTGGATAGTTGACTCGTCTAATGCTACCAAGTTACCACCGCCATCCCGATAGCCCACTATGGTACGCTGGGGATCATTATCCGCCTGCATGGCTTCCAGCTTAAAGGAGTTGGTGCCAGTAACTAACGGCTGGCCGTTGGGCAGGCTGATATTATAGGTTTTACCATCTTGCACATTTAAGCGCAGATCCATACGCTCATTGAGTTCAGAAACCAAGAAATCGCGCTGGTTAAGCAGGCTATTGGGCGCTTCCCCCGTACGGGCACGGGCAAGGGCAATCTCACGGTTCAGACCCGCAATCTGTTCAACGGTGTTATTGATCTGAGTTATTTCATCTTCAATCTGGCTATTGATATTGCTCTGCATATCTTGCAAATAGCCATCAAAAGAGCGGAACTGTGCGCTTAACGTGCTTGCCGTACCCAAAACCCCCTGACGGGCAGCCGGATCCGAAGGTGAACTAGCCAAATCTTCTAGCGAAGAGAAAAACTCTTGCATCAACGGCGATAAGCCAGCCGCCCGGTCGGCCAGCAGGTTATCGATTTGCGAGACCTGATTATTGTAGGTCTCCAGTGCACTCGATTGAGTTTTGGCATTATTGAGCTGGTTGGCGACATAAGTATTGAATTGACGTTCGATGGCATCAACGCTAACGCCTCCCCCTACCCGACCTTCACCCAGTTGAGTCAGCTCCCGATTGTAGCTGGGCGTATAAAGATTACTAATATTATTACTGGTGGTGTTGAGGGCATTCTGCGCCGCATTAAGGCCGCTCAAGCCGATCGAAAACATGCTCATGGTTCACTTCCTTTGGCCGATAATGAGATTATCGGCAGTGCGCAGAAGAACTTGAATCCCCAATTGCGTTAACGTGCATCAGCCAGGAGTCCGTGCCCAGCATCTAATAGCCCCATGGTATTCATGACAGCGACCAGCTTATCGGCATACAGAGGGTCGGTAGCATAACCGCTTCGCTGCAGCTCGTAAGCAGCCTGTTCCGCGCTGGCAGCCTGAACAACACCTGCATAACGAGGGTTGTTACCAATCAAGTTGGCGTAATCAGTAAACGCATGCTCAAAAGAGTCATAGACACGAAATGTATCAACCAACTGGGTTCGACGACCATTAATATATTCATGAGTGACAATATTAGTGGTCTTACCCTGCCAATAGCTACCTGCTTTTATTCCAAAAAGGTTGTGGCTGTTACCCCCTTGACGGGTGGCAATTTCATGGCGCCCCCAGCCCGTTTCCAGCGCAGCTTGCGCAAGAATCAACTCAGCAGGCACGCCACTGGCCCGGCTAGCAGCCTGGGCGGGTGCAGTCAGTGTTGCCATGAACCGTTTAACATGGTCAGGCGCTTTGTTGGCAGCTAAAAACTCTGAGGCTGTCGGCCCGTCTGTTTCAGCTGTGGATTGTTGCCTTATCGTTTCCAGCTCCGACAGGAAATGCCCTTTTACCGAGTTCGCGACACGCTCATCCTGCGGCTGTAGCGCGCCATCCAATACCCGCGGTGTTCCACGCGGGATGCCAGCGATTAGCGCCTGCAGCTCCTGATCCGCGTTACTAGCCGCATCACCTATCGCTCCTTGCCGCTGGAGCTGTTCCACCAGCGCATCCGCCAAGCCAATACCCCTGGAAGCCATCACCTGTGACCATTGCTGATCAAGCATGGACTGATAGAAGTTCGTATCGCGACTGTTTAATAATCCAGAGGTAGGTGTGGCATCACGCATGCTCTTTACCATCATCTGGATAAATAATGCTTCAAACTGTTGTGCAGCAGCATGTACGCCAGCTTCCGGGTCCACACGCGCACTATGTTGTAGTCGCTGAAAACCGCTCATATCCAAAGCAAACTGGCTGGTCATATCACCCATGCTCATTAAATAACCTCCAGTTCAGCACGCAGCGAACCAGAGGCTTTGAGCGCTTCTAGAATGGACATCAAATCTTGAGGAGTTGCGCCTAAGGCATTAAGTGCATTGACCACTTCATTGAGCTGAGCACCTTCGACTATTTGAAGGTAAGCCTCCTGCTGCTCAATTTCAATATCCGTATCAGGCACCACCACCGTTTCACCCTGCCCAAAGGGAGCAGGCTGGCTAACCCCAAACTGGGTGTTAATCATAATTGAGAGGTTACCGTGCGCAACCGCTGCCTGGCGTAGCGTAACAGCACTATTCATTACCACAGAGCCAGTGCGGGAATTGAGCACTACACGCGCGGCAGCCTCCATGGGTGTCACCTGAACATTCTCCACCCGAGCCATAAAGCTTACTCGCTCATTGGCATCCATGGGTCCATCCAGCGCAATCACCCTCCCGTTGCGCGCATAGGCAACCGATTGTCCAAACTCGTTATTAATGGCGGTTACCACACGTTGCGCTGTTCCAAAATCAGAGTCATTGAGCTGTAGCTCCAATAAGCCCCCATTCCCACCCAAATTAAGGGGCACCTCGCGTTCGACCAGCGCGCCATTGGGTATACGCCCCGAGGCCTGCTGATTGATCTGAACACTACTGCCGCCGGCCTGAGCACCAGCGCCGCCCACAAGCATATTGCCCTGAGCAATCGCATAGGTATCGCCATCCGCCCCTTTCAGCGGAGTCATTAATAACGTTCCACCACGCAGGCTCCGAGCATTAGCGATGGAAGAGACCACCACATCCAAGCGCTGCCCCGGACGCGAAAAAGGGGGCAAATCGGCCGTGACCATAACGGCGGCAACATTGCGCAACTGCAGGTTAGTACCTGGCGGCACCGTAACCCCTAATTGCGACAACATGTTGGTTAGGCTTTGGCTGGTAAAGGGCGCCTGAGTGGTTTGATCACCGGTGCTGTCCAAACCAACCACCAAGCCATAGCCGACAAGTTGGTTATCACGCACACCTGCAAAATTGGCTAACTCACGCACACGTTCGGCAGCGGCTGTTGTGGCCAACAAACATAGTGCAATCAGTATTACCAATCGCAGCGCCCACCGCTTGTATATTTGATCACCGCTTAACTGCATTGCCATTTTAAGCCTCTAATGCCGGGCCTTGAAACGCGCCTAGAACGGCGACACATTTAGGAAGAAGCGCTGCAACCACCCCATATGCTGCGCTTCGTTGATATAACCATCACCAACGTATTCAATACGCGCATCAGCCACCTGGGTAGAGGGCACGGTGTTCTGTGCGGTTATCGTGCGAGGATTCACGACACCAGAGAAGCGAATAAACTCTGTTCCCTGGTTGATCGCAATCTGCTTTTCACCACGCACCCGCAAATTACCGTTATTCATGACTTCAAGAACGGAGACCGTAATGGTGCCTGTAAATGAGTTACTGGCCTGTGATCCGCCGCCACCAGAAAAAATATTCTCTGATGAGACATCAAAACCGAAGTCTTCAAGGAAATCGATAATGTCAGGGATCTGAGCAACATCAAGGCCCGCAGAACCCGAGCGGTTAGCATTGGATTGCGAACTTTTGCTGGCACTAACTTCTTCATCAAGCACAATGGTCAGAATATCGCCAATTGAACGAGGGCGACGATCTTCAAACAGTGGCTGATAGCCGTGTCGTGCCTGATAAATAGAGCCATTGGGGATGGGAGGCGGCCGATCAACAATATTGATCTGCTCTTGCTCACCCACCACAGAAGCACGGGGAATCTGCGCACACCCTGCCGCTAGCACAATAAACAATGCCAAACCAACTAGCGTTAAACGACGATACATAGTGTGCAATTCCGGCATGATACAACCTATTAGTAAGCCCTATTTGTTAACTGTGTCAGAGCTGACTTAAGCGCGCCAACATCTCATCACTTGTAGAGACTGCACGGCTATTAATTTCGTAAGCACGCTGGGTCTGGATCATATTGACCATTTCTTCAACTACATTCACGTTTGATGTTTCCACATAACCCTGAAACAGCCTGCCAGCACCATTATTACCTGGTACATCCTGATTAGGCGCTCCTGAAGCACCTGTCTCCAGATACAGGTTGCCACCGATACTTTCCAGGCCCGCTGGATTAATAAACGAGGCCACATTAATTTGGCCAATGTCAGCATCCTGGGCAATACCAGGTTGGCGAACACTTACCGTGCCATCTTCACCTATGGTGACAGAAAGGGCGTTGGACGGAATAAAGATAGCAGGCTCTAGAGGGTAGCCATTGGCTGTCACCATCTGGCCATTTTCATTTAACTGAAAACTACCATCCCGGGTATAACCAACCGTGCCATCAGGCAGCAGCACCTGAAAAAAACCTTCTCCATTAATGGCCAGATCCCGGGAATTGCCAGTCTCTTCAAGGCCTCCCTGAGTGTGCAAACGTTCCGTGGCCACCGCACGCACGCCAGTGCCTATCTGCATACCAGACGGGAGCCTGTCCTGAATATTATTCTGCGCACCCGGCTGGCGCATATTTTGGTATAGCAAGTCTTCAAACACCGGGCGGGAACGTTTGAAACCATTGGTACTGACGTTGGCCAGGTTATTTGAAATAACATCAAGTTTTGTTTGCTGAGACTCCAGCCCCGTCTTAGCGGTCCACAAAGACTTAATCATGTTCGTGTTCCCTTAAACTGAGAGGCTGCTATCAGCCCTGAATGGATAGAATACTATTAGCCCGCTGAGCGTTTTCATCTGCCGTACTGAGCACTTTCATCTGCATGTCATACCGGCGGGCCACATCAATCATGGAGACCATGGCGTCTATAGCGCTGACATTACTGCCTTCAAGTGCCCCGCTAACCATCCGCGCCTCTTCGTTTGCCGGTAGCGGGACGGCTATACCTTCTTCATTAAGAGGCGCCCGAAATAGGCCATCATCACCCCGTGAAAACATCTGCTCATCGGGTGTAACGAGCTTAATACGCCCCACATCCACCAAAGCGGCAGGCCCTTCGCCCTGGGGGATGGCACTGATAGTACCATCCGCACCAATAGAAATTTGTGCCCCCTGGGGAAGTGCTATCGGGCCACCTTCACCCATCACTGGCCGACCAACGCTTAATAGCACACCATCATTATCCAGCTGAAGATCGCCTCTTCGTGTGTAAGCTTCGGTACCGTCATCAGCTAATACAGCCATCCATGCATTATCCTGCATGGCGATATCGAGCGTACGACCAGTACGCTCAATCGGGCCTTGCGAGAAATCCGTGCCGGGCGTGGTAGTAACCGCCGATACACGCGTAGCAAGTGCCCCATCGCCTTGCACCGGCACGGAACGTGCCGCTTGCAGTTGGGCGCGGAAACCCGCTGTGGATACATTCGACAGGTTTTGGCTGACCACTGCCTGTTGATCCATCGTATGTTTGGCGCCGCTCATGGCGGTATACAGCATCCGATCCAAAACTTACTCCTTAGGCGAGGCGCCACTATTAAAGGTTAATAATGGTCTGCAGAAGCTCATCCTGAGTGCTGATGCTCTGCGAGTTCGCCTGATAAGCGCGCTGGGCAATAATCATGTCAACCAGCTCGCTTGCCATATCCACATTGGATGTTTCAATAGCACTAGGCTGGATCAATCCACGCAGACCAGCTCCTGGAGCGCCTATTAGTTCTTGACCAGATGCTCCAGTGGCAGCCCACAGGTTATCACCATCAGGACGCAGGCCTTCTGGATTACGGAAAGTAACGAGCGCCACCTGACCTGCTGCCCGGGATTCTTCATTTGAGTAGTTACGCATGATGGTTCCATCCTCTTCGATGGTAATGCCCACTAATGCGCCTGAGGTATAGCCATCCTGGGTGGTATCGTTGACTGTTGACTGGCTTGCAAACTGTGTTGAGCCTTCAAAGCTCAAATCAATATCCAAGGTAGCCAAGGGGTTCCCATCACCAAACTCGTCCGTGTTGAAGAGCGCAGGTACCGTATTATCCGCCTGCAAGGTACCATTTTGGGTAAAGACCAAGCTGCCTAAATCAACATCATAGGTTCCACCATCGGAAGGCCCACCGGATAACCGGCCATTTACATCCCACTCATTACTGGCAGTTTTCGTAAAATAAATGGATAAATTACGTGCGTTGCCTTGTGAGTCGAATACCGTGGCATTAGTAGAATAATTGTAAGTATTGGCATTGTTGGCATCGAATGATGCCGTAATAACAGGCTGCCCTGCGTCCAGGTTCAGCGACACGTTAAGCTGCGTTGAAGCATTGGCCTCTAAATCACCAGGTGGAATCTGCAAAGGCACTACGTTGCCACCTACCTGAACATTGCCTTCTGCATCCGCCGGATAACCCATGATTTGTGCGCTCTGAGCATTTACAAGGCGGCCATCTGCGGTCATCGTTAACTGGCCATTGCGTGAATAGCCAATCTCACCGTTGGTCTGCTGGAAGCGGAAGAAGCCCTCGCCAGCAATGGCTAAGTCCAAGTTGCGGCTGGTAGACTCAATATTGCCCTGATTAAAGTTCTGCAGCACTGTTGATGTACGAACCCCCAGCCCGATACGAGAAGTAGCAAATACATCGGCAAACTGAACATCAGAGCTTTTAAATCCGACGGTTTGAGAGTTAGCGATATTATTGCCAATCGCTCCCAATTTCTGCTGCTGTGCGCTTAAACCGCTGAGTGCCTGCGAAAAACTCATGCTACCCCCTGCTTAACATTACGTTTAGCGAATAATTAGAGAATTTGTTTAATTTGATCAAGTGACACCTGACCATATACTGCCCCAAGATCTAAGCGCACATCATCACCTCCTGTGCCGGGCGACACCCCTTGTACCAATGCATAATTCAGGGTCTGAGTATCAAGCTCTTTTCCTTCCGAATCGAATGCCTGATAGTTCACCCGATAAGCTCCCTCTGGCACAGCCTCTCCAGTATTGCTAATGCCTCCCCAACTGAACGATTCAACCCCTGCAGATACCGCTCCCAGATCGTTGGTATACACTACCTCACCCGACTGACTGGTAATAATGACCTCTACTTTTTCGGCCGGCTCGGCTAGCTCGATACCAAACGGAGTGGCATAAACACCGTTTTCAGCATCGTTACTCACCATAACGTTATTACCAGGTACCAACACGGCCTTATCAATAAGACCTGCCGCCTGAAGCGCCTTTGCAGCATCCATTTGCTGGGTAATTCCGTTCAGCGTGTCATTTAATTCTTCGATTCCGCTGACCGTATTGATTTGGGCTAATTGAGAAGTCATCTCCGCATTTTCCATCGGATTAAGCGGGTCCTGATTCTGCAATTGTGTGATCAGTAACGTCATAAAGCTTTCGCGCAACTCATCAGATTGACGCGCGGAAAGCGTACTGCCACCGCCATTGACGTTATTCAATACGCTGGTATCAATATTCATGTTCAGCCCTCACCCAGTGACAGTGTCTGCATCATCATCTGCTTCGTTGTATTGAACACTTCAACATTCGCCTGATAAGAGCGCGAGGCAGAGATCATATTAACCATTTCGTGAACTGGCTCGACATTAGGTTTGGCAACATAACCATCTTCATCGGCAGCAGGGTGATTTGGCATATACTCAAGGCGCAGCGGAGAATCATCATTCACCACGTCTGTAACACGAACACCGCCAACACCGTAACGATTATTTTGTGCCTGGGTTTGAAACATAACCTGCTTGGCCCGATAGGTTTCTCCATCAGGGCCTGCAATGCTATCGGCATTGGCCATATTGCTAGCCGTTACGTTCATTCGCTGCGCCTGGGCGCTCATCGCAGAGCTGGCAATATCAAAGGCTGAAAACATCGACATAGATCATTGTCTCCTGTTGCAAGGTTATTCAGACTGCATCGCGTTTTTCAGTCCCTGAATACGGCTATTTAGAATCGTCAACGCAGCTTGGTAGCGAACGGCATTATCGGCAAACTGCGTTCGTTCACGATCCATATCGACGGTATTGCCATCCAAGCTTGGCTGATCGGGAATCCGGTAGAGTAGATCCGTACTGCTTGCACTACGCCAGGCGGGCCCCTGGCCAGCCAGGTGGCGTTCTGAGGTACGCGCCAATGCTACTCCACCACTTTTCCCGGACTCTGCCTGACCATTATTTACTGCTTTCTTTAGTTCACTGGCAAAATTGATATCGCGTGCCTTATAGTTCGGCGTATCGGCATTAGCAATATTGGCAGCCAGGACCTCATGACGCGCTTGCCGCAAGCTCAGCGCCTGCTGGTGAAAATTAAAGGCGGATTCGAGTTGGTCAATCATGCCGTCCCTCGCTCGCTGAGAGGCAAAAACAAAACAGAGATTGTTGATAATGAATAATAGACACCGCTACGTCAGCCTAAAGCATGGAACAACCGCCGTTTACACCAGTATTTCATATGATGCTCAAGGTGCTTTTGCATTAGACTTTATAACCGATGTTTATCATCTGCCTTTCGATTGAGCGACTCATCCATGCCCTACTTGCCGCGTCCAGCATTATGCTGCTTGGCAATCTTCAAGCATTTTGTGCTTTTTTGCCTTCTCTGTTTTTTCACCACCCTGCCCGCGCAAGCCAATGACCAGGCACTTGTGGAGGCCGTACACCAGTTTCTTTATCAGGAGTCCCAGGCAGTCGGCCAAGAGGTACTCATCGATATCTCCCCACCCTCTCCTCACTTACCCACCTGTATAGAACCAGAGCCCTTTTTCCCTAATGCGAACCAATCACCTATTGGGCGGGTCTCTGTAGGCGTTCGTTGTGGTGAAAACCGTCGACAGGTTCGATATATCCAGGCACAAATTGATATCATTGGCAGCTATATGGTCGCCAGTCGGGATATAAATAGAGGCACAGTGATAACGAGTGACATGCTTAGTCAGCGTGAAGGGAATCTTGGAGATCTCGCCGCCCAAGCCCTGACCAGCCAGGAGGAAATTATTGGCATGGTCGCTCAACGCCCAATTAGAAGTGGCAGTACCTTCCAGGCTCATTTCCTTCAAGCCCCCCATCTTGTGGAACGAGGGCAGCGTGTTACTGTCATTGCAGAAGGGGCAGGTTTTCGTGTATCACGCGAAGGGGAGGCCCTTGAGAATGGCGCCCAGGGCGAACGCATTCGGGTACGTTTCGATACCCGTGAAATAGTATCGGCGCGCGTTACCGGCCAAGGTACTCTAATGGTAGATTTTTGACGTGTTGCCTAAAGTCTTCCCCGTTCAGGCCGATAGTTAATATCCATAGCGCATGACGCCCCAACGTTGACGATGAGGCACACAAAGTGAAAATTGACAACATCAATCCACTGTTACGCTCCAATCAAGCGCATCAGCATGATGATACACAGAAGGTGAGCGGAGCAAAGCCACCTGAGCCAGGCAGTACACAAGAGTCCACGCAACTTAGCCAGTCGCGTGTTGATGACTCCCAAGACATTGATATGGCGAAAGTTGAAGAGATACGTGATGCTATTCGCGAAGGACGGCTTGAAATACGTGCCGAGCGCATTGCGGACAGCCTAATTGCTAATTTAAAAGAGTCTTAAGAGACCAGTTATGGGCCTTTCTCGTCTGCTTTTTGACCAACAGCAACGCCTTGATGAATTGATATCTCTACTTTCCAGCGAGCAAGCACAGCTGACGAAAGGGGATATTGATGGTGCAGTGCTCACTGAGATAGCACAAAAAAAGCAGGCTTTGCTCAACGAGTTGGAGCGTATTGAAACGCTGCGGCGTGGCATACAGAAGCGCCTCGGTTACAGTGACGGTGCCACTGGAGCGATCACTGCCGCCACTGATGCAAACTGCGAAGCTGCCTGGGAAACTCTACTGGAAAAAAGTGAGCGCGCCGCCCGAATGAACATGCTAACAGGACAGATGCTTTCACTTCGGATGAAACACAATCAAGAAATGTTGGACTATATCCGACAAATTGCCGAAAAAACTCTCTATAAGCCTGATGGGCGCAATGATGCTCAACCAGGCCGCATTAACGCCTCCGCTTAATATAGATACCCCTCTCGCTCTCCAAGCCACACATTCCAAGCGCCTAAGCGCTAATGAAAAGCTTTTCCCGCGTACTTCCAGAACGTTTATCGTGAATCCGCTGCGGGGAAAGCAGCCGATCCCAGTGCATCTGTGCCATAGTCTTCCTCCTTGAGCACTGCATTTTGACACAAATCCTGACCTGATAAACAACAAAAAGCCCCGAACACACTGTGCTCGGGGCTTCTCTTCAATAAGTGCCTG
>NZ_JALPZO010000165.1 GCF_023507745.1 Vreelandella olivaria
ACGTGGTCTCAGGAGTCCTGTTCCATGCCGTTGGCGACCTCGCCAACGATCACCTCTGGCAGGAAGGCGACCCGCAAAAGATCGCATTACATGCCCTGATCGGCGGCAGCATCAGCGAAGCGATGGGTGGGGATTTTGCGACCGGCGCCCTGGCAGCGGGGGCCAATGAAGCGTTGATCGAACAGTTGGCCGAACTGGTGGCCAAGGATGCGACCTGGCTGGTGGCGGCCTCCCAGGTGGTGGGTATCGTCGCCGCCGAACTGGCGGGCGGAGATGTGGCGATAGGGGCCGAGGTGGCCGGACAGGCCACGCGATATAACTACCTCACTCACCAACAGGTCGACGACTACGTCGAAGAAGCTAGAGGATGTGAAGAAAGAGGCGACTGTGCCGAGGTACAGGAAAAGTATCGCGCACGCAGCATTGCCCAGCAGGATGAACTGATTGCGTTGTGTGCCGCCGATGCCGGGGCTTGTGCTGAATATCAGTCGTTGGTCGATGATGCCATGCTGTTCCGCGCGGCGCTGGATGGCTTGGGAGGCAGAGATATCCCATGGGACATCGGTCTGGATGCCGGCCCGTTGCTGAGCCAATATATGGAAGCGGAATCCATAGTCTCCCAGGAAGGCTTTGCGCAGTTCCTTCAGGAGCAGCATGGCATTAGTCGTGATCACGCAGCTGCTTTGGCAGCTATGGCTGCATCGGCTGCATTGCCAGCAGGAAGCAGGCATAATCAGATGAATCAGCCTGAAAATCCCTCTTACCAACCTAGAAGAAATGATGCTGCAGCTATAGGCGGGAGGACGTACAGTGGACATGCTCTAGACCGAATGCAGGATCGTGGAATTACTCCTTCTGTAGTGGAGGATGCGATTCGAAATGGACAGTCCTACCCCAGTAGAGGTGAGGCAACCGTTTATCATAGTCCTGGCAATAATGTAAGTGTTGTTGTTAATGCTCAGGGTGATGTCGTGACAACTAGGTATGGTAGGTGATGAGTAGAGAGTATATTGAAAAAAAGTCTGAAACTGCTCTGAGTAGTATGTTTAGATTTTCTGGATTTGTCGCAGAGACTGAGTTTCTTGCCAGTGCGACGTGTGTGGAGTTTCAAGAAAAATATGGCCGGGCTTGGTTCGACATGGAGGTGGTGAATGCATTGGCTTTGGCTGAGTGGGAGCAAGATAGTAGCCCGGAAGAGTGGAGTAAGATCTGGGTTGAAAAATATAGAAATGAGGCTGAGGAAACTCTTTTTGAGTTTTTAGAAGTGGTTAAAGAATGGCCTGTGCAATGATAGTATTCACCTGACACATGCCCCCGTGGGAAGCGAGATGTTCAGCGGTGGCGATCAGCGCTACCAAGCTGCCCGGCTGGAAGCCGACGGCGACATCGCACTGCAAAGCGGTGGTGCCATTCGCTTTGAAACCGCCAGCGACATCCGCAGCGAAGCCCACGAGCGTAGCCGTAGCAACTTCGCTTGGCAGTCGGCGCGGGGCGAAGGCGTCATCCGCGAGACACTGCGCCAGAGCGAGCTGGTGGCGCAGGGCGAGATGATTATCCAGGCCGCCCAAGGCATCACCATCGACGTGCCGGAAGTCAATGCGCAAAGCGTGCGCCAAACCATCGACGCCATGGCCGAAGCCAATCCCGACCTCGCCTGGCTGCAAGCGATGGAAGCGCGTGGCGATATCGACTGGCGTCAGGTGGAAGCCATCCACGACAGCTGGAGCTACTCCCAGTCTGGCCTCGGGCCGGGCGCCGCGCTGGCGGTCAGCATCGTCTCGGCCGCCTGGGCGGGTCCCGCTGCCGGCGGCCTGATCAACAATGCCATGGGTGCCGCGATGGTGAATGCCGGA
>NZ_JALPZO010000166.1 GCF_023507745.1 Vreelandella olivaria
ACCTGTTCAGCAAGGCGCAGATGGAACTCGATAATCTGGTCAATCTCTACCAGCGCACGCTGGACCCAGCGATAGGCCAGACACGGGAACAGTTTCACGCCCTGCGCGAGGCCGCGTTCCGGCGCATTGACTCCGCTGTGCCCGGTTGGCTGCGCCGCCCGCTTAACCTGCCCGCGACCGGCGAGGCGCTAAAGCGTAGAATCGGCGTTGAGGCGAGTCAGGCAGTGCATAGCCTGCGCACCGCAACGCAAGGCTTCCGCCAGTTCGAGATACCCACGGTGTCGGAGGCGATGACGCGCGTGGGGCTGGCCGCCAAACTCACCAGTATCGGCAGTGCCGTAGGGGTTGGGCTGGACACCTACGCGACCCGTGACACTATCGCCGAAGCCTGCTCCACAGGGCGCGAGGAAGAGTGCCAGCGTATCCAGTATATCGAGTATGGCAAGCTCACCGGGCGTACCGTTGGTGGGATAGCAGGCAGTGCCGCTATTGTTAACCGTGGCGTATGTTTAGCTGTCAGCCTTGATCCACGCGGTAAGCTGATATGTGGCGTGGTGGTCGCAGGCGCTGGGGCCTATGGGGGCGCCAAGACGCTGGAACCGTTCGGTGAGCAGGTAGGGTTATTCTTCTATCGAACACTACATGGCGATAATAACAATGACAATCGCTGAAAACATTGTAGGGTTTGGTACTGGTATCTTCGGTCTGCTCGGCTTGGCGTTAGCATTGATCGCCAGTGTGGTGGCGCTTTTCAAGATCGATGAAGCGGATCGTTATTTTGGAGAATGGGACTCCCCCGAACAGCTATACCTCAAGGGACTGCCCTTTTCACTTCATCGTATGACATTTTATGGGTTGACCATATTGTTTAAAGGTAGGCACGTTATAGGGCGCTTTGACCTTCGTGGGAAAGAACACTTGATTGACCAGGCACCAGTGAGACTAAAGCGCCTGCTGGTATGGCTCTACGCCAGCTGGATATTATGCGTTATTTTTGCCGTGGCTATAGGTGGCGCAGGTATGCTATTTGGTGTTTGGTAGGTGTTGCAGCAGCGTGCGGCAGTGCATAGCCTGCGCACCGCGACGCAAGGCTTCCGCCAGTTCGAGATACCCACGGTGTCCGAAGCGATAACGCGCGTGGGGCTGGCCGCCAAGCTCACCAGTATCGGCAGCGCTGTAGGGGTTGGGCTGGATACCTACGCGACTCATGACAGTATCGCCGAAGCCTGCTCTACAGGGCGCGAGGAAGAGTGCCAGCGTATCCAGTATATCGAGTATGGAAAACTGGTGGGGCGTACTTTTGGTGGGGCAATCGGAGGCGGTGCTGCTGCTCGCAGTAGCGTATGTCTGGCGGTCAGTCTTAATCCCGGAGGTAAAGTGATATGTGGCATGGTGGCCGCGGGCGCGGGTGCCTATGGGGGTGCCAAGGTGCTGGAACCATTCGGTGAGCAGTTTGGTTTAGCGATATATCAGTGGCGCCACGGTGGGGGTGACCATGATGCCAACTAACGTCATCATGGGGCTTGCTGGGGCTGCCTTCGGCCTGTTGGGCTTGGCGTTAGCATTTATCGCCAGCATTGTCGCGCTTTTCAAAATCGATGAAGCGGACCGCTATTTTGGAGCGTGGGAGTCTCCTGAACAGCTATACCTCAAGGGACTGCCCTTTTCCTTATGGAGAATGACCGGATATGGCTTTAACATATTATTCAGGAAAAACCGGTTTGTGCAGCGTTTTTATATGAAAGGCAAGCCGGAGTTGATCGATCAGGCGCCCGTGGGGCTAACGCA
>NZ_JALPZO010000167.1 GCF_023507745.1 Vreelandella olivaria
CCTCCAGGCTCAGCGATTCTCGTGCGGCAATCTCGCCGCCCAGGTTGGCGATATTATCGGCCGTGAGGCTGACCACCTCGCGCCCGGCCAGGGTGCCGTCGCCTTCGCGTACCCGTACGTAGACCTGAGGCAACGTCTGCACAGTAGCGGCCTGGCATTGAGCGCTGGTGTCCAGATAATCTCTCACTCCTTTCTCCTACGCGCCGGAGGATAGCGGTCAGGATATTTGCGGTAATATAGTGTATTGAATGTATCCACAGAGAAACCATAGATAAATAACAGCATAAAACCTATTGCCAATGTTCTACGAGCAATTTGTGCGCCTGCACCGTACCCCGTGAGCTCAGAACCAAAAAATTCATATACCCACCCACCAATCTCTATACTATTCCAGAAAAACAAGGCTCCTGTGGAGCAGGTTGCGAGGAACTTTGCTTGCCTCTTCAGATAAGACACCCATGTCCATTCATTACTCACGAGAGCCTCCCGTTTCATCACCACCTAAACCATTGAACACGGGTGAAGATGAACCGACAGCAGTTCCAACCGCTCTTCCAATAGCATCAGAAGTTAGCTCTAACCTAAGTGGCCCTGGGGTCTGCACGATTGGTGTTAAAGCAGCCTGAGGAGTAAAAATATAAGGCACGGATATTTCCACAGGGATTTTCTGAGAAAAATTCCTAGCCTGACTACCTGAACTCACCCCTAAGAACCCAAATATCCCTCCTTCTAAAGCAGCCCACTCAAGCGGGCGGCCATCCCCATATACGTGGTTCATTGCAGCTGTATGTGAAACATTTCCCGCAGCTCCTGAGGCTGCATAACTACCTAGGCTCCCACTACGCCCAGGAATTGCTCCAAAAGCCGCTGCGTTAACACCGGCGGAAATCGTTTGACCCATCCGGAAATCTCCTCCCCCGAGTGCCTGTCCGATGATATCGAAGGCTACTCCAGCCCCTCCGTCGATGGCAGCATCACGCATCGTGAAGTTACCGATGGTTTGCAGGCCAAGACGTGCGCCGCTACCGACCCCTCCTGCCCCAAGGAGCAGTTGAATATCACCGGTAAATGGCGTGGCGCCACCGCCCGCTACGCTCCATTGCACCTGTTCATACAGTGTATCCAGCGCGGGCAGATCGTGGCCAAAGGAGAAAATCTCCCCTTGGTGTTGTACGGCTTGACCATAGCCGTATGGCGTGGCGCCGCCGAAAATGCCGAGTCCTCGGGCACCCGGCGAGACACTATTGAACAGGCTGTCATCCTGGAATTGCTCGGGCGTGACCTGGAAGGGGGAAACGGCGTCACCGTAGGCGGTAATGGAGCTACCGTCCTGCCATGCCAGCGACTGGTCCTGGTGTGCCGCCGCCAAGCCGAGAACGGCCGCATAGGCGGTTTGCAGATCGGCCAGGAAACGCTGTTCAAAGGGACTGTTCCCGCTATTCAACTGGGTCAACAATGCGTTGAAGCGCTGTGTGGTCTCCTGGTCCAACAAAGAACCGGACGCCAACGTCAGCAGGTCTTCCCAAGAGACATCACCGAGCTGAGGCGCACCGAGTTCGGCTTCCATCAGGGCCGCCTGCTCGGCAAGCAGGTCACGTTCGCGCGGGTGCAATTGCCGGTTGTAGGATTCCACCTGCCCGGCGATAAAGGCTCCATCGTTCACGTTGCCGCCCGCAAGTTCGGCGGCCACGATGCCGACGATCTGGGCGGTGGCGTTGCTGAATTCAGTGCGGCCGGCGTCGCCCACCAGCT
>NZ_JALPZO010000168.1 GCF_023507745.1 Vreelandella olivaria
GAAGAAAGACCGAAGAAGAGTCTTGGTGGGCTGACACCTTCAGCCTATGCCGAGCAACTGGTGGTAAAACACGATAAAGTTACTTCTGACTCTAAACCCGGCTGCTACTGAAGATGGGGTGACGTCGATAGGCTAAAACCTCAACATTAGTTGAGGTAAAGATTTTTTTGAGACAAAATAAAAAATTCAGGAGTAGGTGATGGCAGAGGCTATTTGGAGTGTTGGAATGGTAGCCAAGCGCTGCGGTATTAACGTCAGCGCTTTGCATTTTTACGAGCAACAAGGTCTGATCCACAGCTGGCGCAATGCTGGTAATCAGCGCCGCTATAAACCAGAAGTGCTAAGGCGGATTTCGGTGATAAAAGCAGCGCAGAAAGTCGGCGTCAGTCTGGAAGAGATTAAACAGGCCTTTTTATCATTACCCAATAACCGTACGCCGACGGTTGAAGACTGGCAGCGGCTTTCGAAAAACTGGCAGCGCATGCTGGATGGCCGTATTGCCTATCTACAAACGCTGCGCGATAACCTGTCCGGCTGTATAGGCTGTGGCTGCTTAAGCATGACCAAGTGCCCGCTCTATAACCCAGACGATAAACTTGCTGCATTAGGTAGCGGCCCGGTCATTCTGGATCAAGCAGAACAACAGGCGGGAACCCGCAAGGGTGATTAAGTTCGCACGCAAGCTCTTACAAGCGCCTCGTTGCATGACTCATGATGAGGATGAAGCACTCCGTTGAATGTGCTTTTAGCAACGACGCACCCTAATTGGCCATGACGTTTATAACACCCAAAATAGCCATTCCAAGGAATCGCTAATTTTTCACGTACGGGCTCTCTAAAATCACATTTTTAGGCATGTTCCCAACTGGGCGCACGCCCTGCCTCATAAGCCATGGGACCGACTCAATAAATAGTTGAGGTGTGAACGCACCTCTGGCCATTCACCTCTGTGCAAGCTGTACATCACTGTGTCACGGATAGTGCCGTCACGGCGCAGAACATTACCGCGAATCACACCGTCTTTCTTAGCGCCTAGCCGCTCAATCGCACGCTGGCTGGCGATGTTGAAGTTGTCAGTACGCCAGCCAACTACGTTACAACCCAACGTATCGAAAGCATGTGTCAAAAGCAGCAGTTTGCAGGTGGTATTAACATGCGTGCGCTGCACGCGCTTCGCGTACCAAGTGTAGCCAATTTCCACTCGCTTTACGTCCGGCAGGATATCGTGATAACTCGTGGAACCAAGCACTACACCACTTGCCTCTTCAATGACGGCAAAGGCAAAGCGGTGGCCTTCATCGCGGCTTTTCAAGGCGGTATCGATGTAGCCGCGCGCCTCATCGGGCGCTGGCACTGATGTAATGCGTAGGTTCCACAACTCTCCATCTGCAGCGGCGGCCCGAATGCCAGCTTCATGATCGAGTTCGAGTGGCACGAGCCTTACGCCGTGTGCGGTGAGAGTGATGGGTTCAATAAAGGGCATAATTCAATCAGCTTTCGTTGAGGGTATGAGGAGCCTAACGAGGCTGTAGAAAAACCCGATTTCGAGCCGTTTCCACCGCCTGTTGTCCTTATTCATGTACCCAGTCGGTCATCTGGCTGAGTCATCTTACTATCGGCATTTAGCCACTTGGGCGTCCAGCTAAAGCTTGTTGAAGACGGCCTTTTGCTCTTAAAAAGCAACTTACCCCGCTCTAAGCCCCTTCATGACGCGGCCAAGTGGCCGTAATTCACCTAC
>NZ_JALPZO010000169.1 GCF_023507745.1 Vreelandella olivaria
TATCAAGGCAAGCGGTCATGAGAACGACAGTTTTTAAACGTAAGTTTTTAAACGACAGTTGAATGAATTCGTTTGACCCTTGAGCCAAGTTTGATGCGCTTTTGTTGTTCGTAAACATTAAGTTTTCGAGTGACAAGTAAGCATCACAATGATTGTAAACTGAAGAGTTTGATCATGGCTCAGATTGAACGCTGGCGGCAGGCCTAACACATGCAAGTCGAGCGGTAACAGATCTAGCTTGCTAGATGCTGACGAGCGGCGGACGGGTGAGTAATGCATAGGAATCTACCCGATAGTGGGGGATAACCTGGGGAAACCCAGGCTAATACCGCATACGTCCTACGGGAGAAAGGGGGCTTAGGCTCCCGCTAACGGATGAGCCTATGTCGGATTAGCTGGTTGGTGAGGTAACGGCTCACCAAGGCAACGATCCGTAGCTGGTCTGAGAGGATGATCAGCCACATCGGGACTGAGACACGGCCCGAACTCCTACGGGAGGCAGCAGTGGGGAATATTGGACAATGGGGGGAACCCTGATCCAGCCATGCCGCGTGTGTGAAGAAGGCCCTCGGGTTGTAAAGCACTTTCAGTGAGGAAGAACGCCTAGAGGTTAATACCCCTTAGGAAAGACATCACTCACAGAAGAAGCACCGGCTAACTCCGTGCCAGCAGCCGCGGTAATACGGAGGGTGCAAGCGTTAATCGGAATTACTGGGCGTAAAGCGCGCGTAGGTGGCGTGATAAGCCGGTTGTGAAAGCCCCGGGCTCAACCTGGGAACGGCATCCGGAACTGTCAGGCTAGAGTGCAGGAGAGGAAGGTAGAATTCCCGGTGTAGCGGTGAAATGCGTAGAGATCGGGAGGAATACCAGTGGCGAAGGCGGCCTTCTGGACTGACACTGACACTGAGGTGCGAAAGCGTGGGTAGCAAACAGGATTAGATACCCTGGTAGTCCACGCCGTAAACGATGTCGACCAGCCGTTGGGTGCCTAGCGCACTTTGTGGCGAAGTTAACGCGATAAGTCGACCGCCTGGGGAGTACGGCCGCAAGGTTAAAACTCAAATGAATTGACGGGGGCCCGCACAAGCGGTGGAGCATGTGGTTTAATTCGATGCAACGCGAAGAACCTTACCTACTCTTGACATCTACAGAAGCCGGAAGAAATTCTGGTGTGCCTTCGGGAACTGTAAGACAGGTGCTGCATGGCTGTCGTCAGCTCGTGTTGTGAAATGTTGGGTTAAGTCCCGTAACGAGCGCAACCCTTGTCCTTATTTGCCAGCGCGTAATGGCGGGAACTCTAAGGAGACTGCCGGTGACAAACCGGAGGAAGGTGGGGACGACGTCAAGTCATCATGGCCCTTACGAGTAGGGCTACACACGTGCTACAATGGCCGGTACAAAGGGTTGCGAGCTCGCGAGAGTCAGCCAATCCCGAAAAGCCGGTCTCAGTCCGGATCGGAGTCTGCAACTCGACTCCGTGAAGTCGGAATCGCTAGTAATCGTGAATCAGAATGTCACGGTGAATACGTTCCCGGGCCTTGTACACACCGCCCGTCACACCATGGGAGTGGACTGCACCAGAAGTGGTTAGCCTAACTTAGGAGGGCGATCACCACGGTGTGGTTCATGACTGGGGTGAAGTCGTAACAAGGTAGCCGTAGGGGAACCTGCGGCTGGATCACCTCCTTAACCGATGCATTGCTCTCGCGGCAAGTGCTCACAATGAATTACCTGATCAGA
>NZ_JALPZO010000170.1 GCF_023507745.1 Vreelandella olivaria
GCGGCGTGCTGTTCAACGCCGTGGGCGATCTCGCCAACGACCACCTCTGGCAGGAAGGCGACCCGCAAAAGATCGCATTACATGCCCTGATCGGCGGCAGCATCAGCGAAGCGATGGGCGGGGATTTCGCGACCGGCGCCCTGGCGGCGGGGGCCAATGAAGCGTTGATCGAACACCTGGCCGAACTGGTGGCCAAGGATGCGACCTGGCTGGTGGCGGCCTCCCAGGTGGTGGGCATCGTCGCCGCCGAACTGGCGGGCGGAGATGTGGCGATAGGGGCCGAGGTGGCCGGACAGGCGACGCGGTATAACTACCTGAGCCACCAGCAACTGACCACGGCGAATGAAGAGCTCGCGGCCTGTAACGGTGACAGCGCCTGTATGGCCGAGGTAGTGGATCGCTATCAGGCACTCAGCCAACAGCAAGATGAAGCGGGCTATGCCGCGTGTGTCGATGATCTGGTCGCCTGCCAGCAACACTCACTGGCGGCCAATGGTGGCGTCTATGCCGCCTACTCGGACGACTCTCTATGGGACCTGAGCGCCGAGGCGCTACCTTACATGCAGGCGCTGTTCGACGAGAACATCGGCGTGCAGACCAGCTTCAGCGAAGCGACCCTGGCACGTAGCTTCGAAGCCTTGGGCATGTCGCCGGAAGTTGCGGCAGTGCTGGCGGCGATGCCAGTGGGGTATAATAGTAAAGTGTCTGTGAAGGGCTTTGAAAGCTCGAATGGTGCTATTGTTCGCCCATCGGATAGTCCTTATTATTCAAGTGCATATGAAATTCAGCTTCCAAGAATGGCCTATCCTGGCGTTTCACGGCAGCGCCATAACCAGCTATCAAATCAAGCCCTTCATGAAGCATTTGATACTGACCCGAGCTTTGCAGCGCGTATGGAAAGTCTATACCCAGGAATCGTAAACGGTGTTCGCCCAGGGGCGCGAGGTGCCTACTCAAGGTCTGCACCGACACCTGAAGTCACGTGGCACCACGGCAATATTCCGGGCCAGATGCAACTTGTCCCGCGTGACCAACATGCTGCGCCAGGGCCAGTGCAAGACTCGCTGCATCCAGGCGGCTCCGGCGGATATTCTAATTGGGGGATCGAATGATGGCTGAGAAACTGGGTGATGTTCTTGATAATCTAGACATCTATGAATGGCGTGATTGGGTTTATTTGGACCAGACAAAAGGAGCTAATCTCCGGTCTTCTTGCATTGTTCTTAATCCTGATGAAGCTGAGTTGAGTGAGGATGGGTTCACGCCTTTAGCTGTTGAGCGGCTCTCCATGGAGGAGTTTTTGTCCATACAAGACCTGATATCTGTTCGTGACAACTTGCTTGTTAGATGGCCTTCGGTGGGAATTAAGGAAATTTGCGATGCTGCCGTTTATTACTATGAGAACGATGCGTTCATTCCTTTGCAATCCTAATATAGAGATGGAAAGTACGCTGCTGGGATTGATGCGACTGACGTCGAGCGGTTGGCTGCCGTTCTGGCGGACATGATGGGCTCGACGACTGACACAGATATTCTGGTGTCAACAAATCACTCGGTCACGGAGGCGGATATCGAACGCTTGGGCGAGGTTCTGATGGATATGATGGGAGCCTCCACTGATATCAATGCCCTGACTTCGACGAACCATTCGGTTAATGCGATGGATGTCG
>NZ_JALPZO010000171.1 GCF_023507745.1 Vreelandella olivaria
TGGCGGAGCCAAGGTCAAGATTGGTCGTGGCGCCGGTGGTGGGGTTGGTCTGGGTGCCCCAGACGTGATCGGTCATGCCTTGGGTAGCGCCGGCGCTCAGGGCGGCGATGGCCGCACCTTCCAGGCTATCGCGGGAGAGCGTGTCGCCGAGGGCCGCGCCGAGGTCGCCACGCTGGTTGATCAGGCTGACCGCGCCGGTACCATCAGCTGTCACTCCGCCACCACCCATAAAAATATCCTTCCCCCATAAATATGATTGCACGGCCTGACCAAACAAAAGATTTACAATTATCACTCCACCAAAATATTTCCACTCCCCCAAAACCTGAAAGCCGCGAACAACCACTGCGGCCAAAGCCATAAAAGCAACAATAATCACGCGCCGCCTAATTAGAAAATATTAATTCTTTCAGCTTTAAGGAGTATAACTCATCCCGCACATCAAAAATCATCAACGGTTTGGACCACGAATAAAATCACCCAACGGAAAAACAGCCAAATAAAGCACAAAATAAATAATGAAAGCAATTAGTCTAACCCCCTTTCCATCATTAACCCTGACAACTCCCCCACCTAAAAAAATATCTCTCCCCCATAGATATGCCTGAACAGCCTGCCCAAAAAGCACATGAAACAAGAGAACTCCAAAAAAGTATTTCCAATCTCCCCAAAACCTTACTGCCGCATGCAAAAACGCAGCAGCGATCATAAGCCAAATAATTTTTCCCCGATGGCTAATCAAGAAAGCCTCGACTGTCTTTATTCTCATCACCTTCCACCCTTGCGAAAACTACTCATAAATTTTATCTATTACGCTATCCCAAAACCCTGCAATGTCCAAAGCACTACTAATCCTGACTGCCTCATTAGCTGGAACTCCGCGGAAACGCAAATATCTTTCAAATCCATATTTCATAGCTTCTTTGGAGCCAGCTGCCATTGCCTCTTCTTTAAGATAGCCTGACACGAGGCTAGAGCCAGAGCCACCTAGAGTCATTGCTAACCCTACTCCACCAGCAGGATTAATCATCAAAGCATAAGTCGCTGCCTTGCTTAAATCATCAAGCGCTTGAGCATCCAGGGCTCGATTCCATGCTTGTGTCTCCGGATCGCCATGGTCAATATGCGCCCCCGCCGCAACACATTCTGGTGTCGCACATTCGAAGCGCTGCATATGGTAAAGGCCGCCGTTCACTTCCAGGCTCACGGGGTAGCGGCCATCTTCTCCTGGCGCTCGCGGATGTTCGGCTACTTCACGCTCCCGAACCACTTGCGGCGGTATCCAGTAGGGAGAGTCTTCTCCGCCCGTTTGTGCGATGACATAGTCGTACATTTCCGGCGTCACACCCTCCGGCAGTATCTGTACCAGATAGCGGGCAGTGCCGTCTTCTCCCGGCGAAGTGAGCCAGGTAGCATCGTAGTCGTAGTATTGAGCAGCGACTGAATCCACATCCCACAGGTCAATGACCATGTTGTGATTCGGTGCCTCGCCCAGCTCGAGGTGGTACATCCGGCGCATGGCATCCTCGATCTCTTCCAGCGTGAATTGGCCATCACTCGCTTCGGCAAGGTCGCGGGCCAGTTCCCGTTCCTGGGTGTGTAGCTGTCGGTTGTACGATTCCACCTGCCCGGCGATAAAT
>NZ_JALPZO010000172.1 GCF_023507745.1 Vreelandella olivaria
TCTCATATCAGCCAGCCTCAATATGCTGTTTGGGTATACAGCATTTTCTGCTGCATGTACTAGGCTGATAGTGGGTCTCGCTCGCTATCGCGCAAATAACAATGTATATACGCCCGGCTGCATAACCGCAATAAACGTGACGGCACATTCATTGGGGTTATACAGCCATCTTGAATGACTCTACCCCATTGATTCTTCTAGTGGCAAAGCCAATTTTGGCAGTATATCCAAAATTCGTGTGCTTGCGTGATTTTCCATTCTCAATAATACTGTATAAAAACACATACCAAGCTATGATTAGGGCCACCATGAAACTGATGGAAAGGGTTCGGGCTACACTCAGAGTCAAGCGCTACAGCCTCCGTACCGAGAAGACCTACTGCTACTGGATACGCTTTTTCATTCGTTTCCATCGAATGCGGCACCCTGCCACTATGGCAGCCTCAGAAGTGCGACAGTTTCTGGAGTACCTGGCGATTGAAAGGCGAGTGGCTGCAAGCACACAGAACCAGGCACTCAATGCTATTGTGTTTCTTTATCGGCACGTTCTGGATCAACCACTGGCAGACATAGGCATGTTTAGTCGTGCCAAACGTCCTCAGCGTTTGCCGGTAGTTCTTTCTCATCAAGAAGTGATGGATACTCTTGAACATCTATCAGGATCGATGCACTTGATTGCATCGCTCATGTACGGCTCAGGGTTACGAGTCTCTGAAGCTTGCCGTTTACGAGTTAAAGATATTGATTTTTCCCAATCCGTTATCACTGTCCGTTCTGGCAAAGGTAACAAAGACCGCACCACACTCTTGCCACCCTCTTGTGAAGCGGCATTACATGCCCACATTCAGTTGGCAGCGCAGCAACTGGCTTCGCGTGTTGCAACCAACGCCACCCCGGTATCTCTTCCCTATGCGCTAGATCGCAAATACCCGAATGCTGGTGCTTCGCTTGCGTGGCAGTGGCTTTTCCCTGCATCCAAACCCTGTTTTGATGCCGACAACCGGGTGGTACTACACCATATTCATACTTCTGCCGTACAAAAAGCGGTTAAACATGCCATGCGATCCTCTTCGTTAACGCGCCCGGGATCATGCCATTCTTTACGTCATAGTTTCGCGACTCAACTGCTTAGCCAAGGCACTGACATTCGCACGGTTCAAGAGTTGTTGGGACACAAAAGTATCGAAACCACCCAAATATATACCCATGTGCTGGGTAATGGCTTTGCAGGTGTTAGAAGCCCACTAGGTTAAGGCGTGCGTTGCCGTTTATGGAATGCTGTCACACGATCAAAATAGCCCCCTTGCATCTCTCCCCCCCGCCTCCTACACTGCGGTGACTAACAGCTTGACGGGGTGCCGGTGAATCCGGCTGAGATGGCGCAGGGCGTAGCAATTTTCGCTCCCAAGCGCTGGTCCCGCTGAACCTGATCCGGCTAATGTGCTGCTGCTCTCATGACGTGCGGCGCGGGTACCGGCGTAGGGATCAAGCGATGGCCACGGCTTCGTTTTACGCCACCCTTCTGTGCCATTCCCTCGATCTCCATCGCTCGCCTTCCGGATCATTACTTCCGGAGGAGTCATGGGCTACTGCTTTACTGATCTCACCACCGCCTGCCAGGAAGAGTGGCGCGCCTATATTGAGCACGATTTCGTGCGTCAGTTGGGCACAGCTACGCTGCCGGAAGCGTCGTTTCGCCACTATTTGAAACAGGATTACCTGTTTTTAATTCACTTCGCCCGCGCCTATGCGCTGGCTGCCTACAAAAGCCCTACTCTTGCTGATCTTCGTCAGGCTCATGAAGGCTTAAAAGCCATTGTGGATGTGGAGTTGGGCCTGCACGTGGGCTTCTGCCAGGAGTGGGGCATTTCAGAAGCAGAGCTTGCTGAGCTGCCAGAAGCCAGAGCAACACTTGCCTACACCCGCTATGTATTGGATACCGGCAACCGCGGTGATCTGCTCGATTTACACGTGGCGCTGGCCCCTTGCCTGGTGGGCTACGGTGAAATTGCTAACTGGCTGAATGCCCAGCCTTCCACCCTGCGCGGCGAGCAGAACCCCTATGACGCATGGATAGCCATGTACGAAAGCGAGGAGTTCCAGGCGGCCATGCAGTCAGAAATTGAATGGCTAAATGCCCGTTTGGCAGACGTTACCCCTGCCCGCTTTGCCGAACTGAGTAAAACCTTTCGCGATGCCACCCGTCTGGAAATCGACTTCTGGCAAATGGGCCTGGATCTGATAGACGAGACCCTGGCCAACTAAGCTTGCACAACAAGAACCCAAGGAGATCCTAATGACCAAGACCGTTACCAATAGAACCAGCCACTTTTTAGCCGAAACTGCCCAGGTGGATGATGCCGCTATTCAGGCATTGCCTGGCTCGCGTAAAGTTTATATCGAAGGCTCGCGCCCGGATATTCGTGTGCCATTTCGGGAAATCTCTCTCTCTCCCACCAAAACCACGGGTATTGATGAAGAGAACCCGCCGCTGCTGGTGTACGACACCTCCGGCCCCTACACCGACCCCACTGCCAGGATTGACCTGCGCCAGGGGCTGCCCGAGCTACGCCGTGCCTGGATTGAGGAGCGGGACGATACCGAATTCCTGACGGGCCCTACCTCCCACTACGGTCAGCGCCGCGCCAATGACCCTACCCTGGCCCAGTTGCGCTTTGACCTGAACCGCACTCCACGCCGTGCCAAACCGGGCAAAAACGTCACCCAGTTATACTACGCCCGCCAGGGCATTATCACGCCGGAAATGGAGTTTATCGCCCTACGGGAAAACCAACGCCGCCAGGCGTTAGGCACTGCGGAAGTGGAGCGTATTCTGGGCCACCAGCACCCTGGTCAGAATTTTGGAGCCAGCTTACCGGAAGAAATCACCCCGGAGTTTGTGCGCGATGAGGTTGCCAGAGGCAGGGCAATTATTCCCAATAACATCAACCACCCGGAAAGCGAGCCGATGATTATTGGCCGTAACTTCCTGGTCAAGATTAATGGCAACCTGGGCAACTCGGCGGTCACCTCTTCCATTGAAGAAGAGGTCGATAAAATGACCTGGGGAATCCGTTGGGGCGCGGATACCATCATGGACCTCTCCACCGGGCAAAACATCCACGAAACCCGCGAATGGATTATTCGTAACTCGCCTGTGCCCATTGGCACGGTGCCCATCTATCAGGCTCTGGAAAAGGTGAAGGGCGTGGCCGAAGATCTCACCTGGGAGATTTTCCGCGATACCTTGATCGAACAGGCCGAACAGGGCGTGGATTACTTCACTATTCACGCGGGCGTGCTATTGCGCTACGTACCGCTGACCGCCAACCGCGTCACCGGCATTGTCAGCCGTGGCGGTTCCATTATGGCGAAGTGGTGCTTGTATCACCATCAGGAGAGCTTCCTCTACACCCATTTCGAAGAGATCTGCGAGATCTGCAAACAGTACGATGTGGCGTTCTCCCTGGGCGATGGATTGCGCCCTGGCTCGGTGGCGGATGCCAACGATGAAGCGCAGATGGCCGAGCTTAAAACCCTGGGCGAGCTGACCAAAATTGCCTGGAAGCATGATGTGCAGGTAATGATTGAAGGCCCAGGCCATGTGCCCATGCACCTGGTTAAAGAGAACATGGATAAGCAGCTGGAGTACTGCGACGAAGCGCCCTTCTATACGCTTGGCCCGCTGGTAACGGATATCGCCCCCGGCTACGATCATATTACCTCGGGTATTGGTGCGGCGATGATTGGCTGGTTCGGCTGCGCAATGCTCTGCTATGTCACCCCCAAAGAGCACCTGGGCCTGCCGAATAAAGACGACGTCAAAACCGGCATTATCACCTACAAGATTGCCGCCCACGCTGCCGACTTGGCCAAGGGGCACCCAGCAGCACAGCGGCGGGATAACGCCCTCTCCAAAGCGCGATTTGAATTCCGCTGGGAAGACCAGTTCAACCTGGGATTAGACCCGGACACCGCACGGGAATACCACGACGAAACCCTGCCGAAAGACTCCGCCAAGGTGGCGCACTTCTGTTCCATGTGCGGGCCGAAGTTCTGCTCCATGAAGATCAGCCAGGAGGTGCGTGACACTTACAAAGACCGGGCCAACGAGCATGGCCTAAACGACGCAGAAGCGGTAAAACGTGGTATGGAGGAACAGGCAGAGAAGTTTCGCCGCAAAGGCAGCGAGCTGTATCAAGAGGTATAGCCCGCTGCCCAAGGCGCTTAGGCAGCGCTAAGCGCCACTTTTAGCACGCCATCGCGCTGGTGGGAGAAGAGGTCGTAGGCCTCGACAATATCCTCCAGCGCGTAGCGATGGGTAACCATGGGGCCAAGATCCAACCGGCCGGCGGCAATGATGCTCATTAGCCTGCGCATGCGCTCTTTACCGCCAGGGCATAACGAGGTGATGATTTTATGATCACCCAGGCCCGCACAGAAAGCACCCAGCGGAATGGTGAGGTCCTCGGAGTACACACCAAGGCTGGATAGCGTACCGCCAGGCTTGAGTACCCGCAGTGCAGCTTCAAACGTTTGCTGTAGGCCAAGCGCTTCTATCGCGGCGTCCACACCACGCCCACCGGTAAGTTTGAGCACTTCTTCCACCACATCGACCTTGCGGAAATCCAGCGTCACATCAGCACCCATCTGCTTGGCCATGGCTAGGCGCTCATCAACGCCATCGACCGCAATGATCATTCCCGCTCCCCGCAACCGCGCACCTGCGGTGGCACATAGGCCAATCGGCCCTTGGGCAAATACCACCACTGTATCGCCTATCTTGATACCTGCTGCTTCAGCACCGGCAAACCCCGTCGACATAATGTCTGGGCACATCAATACCTGCTCATCGGTGAGGCCATCGGGCACAGGGGAAAGGTTCGCTTGGGCATCAGGTACCAAGAGGTACTCCGCCTGGGCACCATCAATGGTATTGCCAAAGCGCCAGCCGCCCATCGGTTTATAACCGTGTCCGTGGTGGCCGCCATCCTGTGAACAGCAGTCATCCTGGCAGGCGTAGGAGGTAAAACTGGGACAGATGGCACCAGCGATGACCCGTTGCCCCTCTTGGTACCCCTTAACATTGGCACCCAGTTTTTCGATAACGCCCACCGGCTCATGGCCGATGGTCAAGCCGCGCTCTACCGGGTATTCCCCCTTTAGAATATGTACATCGGTTCCGCAGATGGTGGTCGTGGTCACGCGCATCAGCGCATCGGTCGGGCCGATTTCGGGGATAGGTTTGTCGTCGATCTCAATCCGGCCTGGTTCAACAAAAATCGCCGCTTTCATCATGGTAGGCATGGGGCACGTCCTCAGTGAGGGGAGTCATGGCACTAATCTTCAGAACTAACCTTCAGAACTAACCCTTCAGAACTCATCTTCAAAACTTATCCATTAAGTACTTATCCATTAAGCGTGAGTGGGTTACTCGGCGTCGTGAGCTACATCAAACAGGGTGCTAAAAAGCAACAACCGGAGCCATTGGCTCCGGTTGGTTCTACAACACACTGGCGATTGGAATAATTACTTTGTCAGTTTTTCCTTGGCTTCGCCTTTACCTTTTTGCAGTTCGCCCTTGGCTTGCTGGGCTTTACCTTTGACTTCAGTTTTGGTGCTTCCGGTCGCTTTACCAGCCGCTTCTTTCACTTTACCAGCTGCTTTGTTAGCCGTACCTTTCACTTTATCTTTTTTGCCGCTTGACATGACGAACACCTCTAATCCGTTAGTAGGGAAATGCCGTGTACCTGGTTGCCATTAACACCACCAGCAGCACGGCATATCTCTTAAGGTAGTCCCTGTTAAAAAAGTTGCCTCACTTTCTTTCTACTCATCATGTCGGCGCCCCACTATTTGGCATGATGTGCAAACATGCCATCACAAGAAGCATTAGCGACAGCATGCCATTCATGGAGGAAAAGCGGTATAGCGCGCTGCTTCCAGATTAATGCACATCCATGGGGCTACTAACGCCAGGAAGGTCCACCCATTACATCAGGCAGCCATAACGCAAGGCTGGGGAAAGCCAGTACCAGAGCCAAAACCACTAACTGCGCGATGATAAATGGCACGACCCCCCAATACATATGCTTGAGCGTAATCTCCGGTGGGGTAATGGCTCTTAAATAGAAAATGGCTGGGGCAAGTGGCGGCGTTAAATAACTCGTTTGCAGCACGACGAGGAATGCCACGCAGAACCACACCTCATCGAAACCTAGCATCCTGACAATCGGCATCGCCACGGGAATGATGATCAGAACCACTGAGATCAAGTCCAGCACGAAGCCGGCGATAAAGGCGATGAGCAGAATCAGGCCGAGAATCATCCAGGGGCTTAAGCCGGTATCCATCAGCATCGACTGCACCGTTGCCATTCCGCCAGAGGCAAAAAAGACCCCCGCAAACATACTGCCCCCCATGACAATCAGCAAAATCATTGCCGAGATGTTCATGGTTTTGATCGCTGCGTGCCACAGCACATCCCGTGTTAGGTTACGATATGCCAGTGCCAACAATACCGAGCCAAGCGCCCCACAGGCCGCCGCTTCTGTTGGCGTGGCTAGGCCCATTAAGATGGTGCCCAATACGGTAAAAATAAGCAGCATGGTTGGTACCAGTGCCACGAGCGTAATTCGTAGCTTCTCGCCCCAGCCAATATCGGGCTCCTGCTCCTGCACACGCGGCGCCATTTCCGGTTTCAGGTAAGCGACCCCGATAATGTAAACCAGGAACATAAGCGCCATTAAGAACCCCGGTATCAGCAATCCACTAAATAGCGAGCCCACCGAGACTCCAGCCACCGGCCCTAAAACCACTACCGTAATGGAAGGCGGAATAGCAGTGCCTAACGAACCACTGGCACAAATCGTTCCTGAAATAAGGCTCTTGTTGTAGTGATGCTTAAGCATTACCGGTATCGCCAGCATCCCAATAACCGCCTCGGTAGCGCCAACCACACCACTGGAGGCAGCAAATAGTGTGCCCATAATAATGGCCCCCACCCCCAACCCACCAGGAAGGCGACGTGTCCACATATGGATAGCTTCGAATAAACGTTCGGCAATCCCGGATCGCTCAAGCATCGCTCCCATAAAGATAAACAGCGGTACAGCGGCAAGAATAGAATTAGAGGCGGTATCTTCAATTTTGGTTAGCAATTGATAAGCCGCCACATCACCGAATTGAATAATCCCAAAGCCAGTGGCCACCAGAATCATCGAGAATGCGATGGGAAAACCAGAAAAAATAAACAGCATCAGAGCTGGAAACATCAATAACGCTAAGTAGCTGCTCATGATGTGCGCTCCTCAGAAAGCGGTTCGCCACGCAGTATTGCTACCGCTTTTAACATCTCGGCAACGACTTGCAGAGCCAGCAAGCTAAAACCGATAAACCATATGGTTAGAATCGGCCAGACGATGGGGTTCCATGCAGAACGGCCTGAACGCTCATTGGAATTAAATGCCTGCAGTGCGTAATGAAAAAGCTCCCACACCAACCACACTAGAATGGGCAAAAACAGTACATAGCCAATAATTCGCAGCAGTGCGTTAGCCTTGCCACTTAACTGCATTGATACCAAATCCACACTGACGTGGTGGCCAACTCGCAGTGCATTTGCCATACCCAGCATGAACATTGCGCCCATCACCATATAGCTAATCTCAAACGCCCATAAGGTTGGGCGCCCGCCAACATAACGGCTAAACACCTCAACGACTAACGCGCCAACGAGAGGAAAAATCAATATGGCACCGACCCAGCCAGCCCAGCGGGTCAGCGACTCAATCGCTTGAATTAGTTTCATGATGGATACTCAAAAAACATTCCGTAAAAGAGAGGCTCAAACGTACGAAAGAGAGGTCCAAGACCTCTCTTTCATTTCGTTGGTGCTCAGTTAGCGGCCCATACTGCCAATGGGTAGACGATACTGAGGCCACACACTCATGGTGTCTTTAAAATCGCGCTGGGACTCAATAACGCGAGCAAACCACTCGTTTTCAGCAGCGTATTCGTCTTCCCACTTGACGGTCTCTTCGTAGATAGTATCGATGAATGACTGATCCAGATGAACAATCTCATTGGGGCCATCGACCAGGGCTTGATAAGCGGCCAAGTCCGCAAACGAGCTTGCCAGCCACGTTTCAAAAACACTCATTTTGCCGGCCAAACGCAACATTGCCTGTTCATCTTCACTTAACGCATCCCAGGTTGCTTCATTAACCTGGCACTCTAAAAAACCACCTGACTGATGAACCCCCGGCAAGATGACGTACTGGGCGACTTCCTGGAACCCAGTAGGCTGGTTCATTTCAGGGCTGCCCCACTCCGCCGCATCAATGACCCCACGCTCCAGGGCACTGTAGATATCGCTTCCCGCCATGACCACGGTAGATGCACCCAGCCGGGAAGCTAACTCAGACCAAGCACCCGAAGTACGCAAGCGCAACCCCTGAAAATCCTCCAAGGTTTCAACACGCTTATTAGAGTGTAGGAAAATTTCTGTGCCTAAAATCGCACAAGGGAACGCCACGACATCAAATACATCACGGCGATACTCTTCATAAAGCTCAACACCGCCACCTTCGTACATCCATAGCATAAACTCTTCCGGCGTTAAGCCACTTGAGTGTCCCGCCAATAATGCAGTGGTTGGATCGGTGCCATAGTCGTAATTGATGTAATTATGGCTAATCTGAGCAACGCCGGATTTCACCGTATTGGTAACACGAAGTGCACTGCCCAGGGTGCCTCCGGGGTAGACCTCAATCGCAATCTTACCATCAGAGAGTTCGTTAACTCGGTCAGCAAACATCTGCGCATCACGCTCAAGCCACGGCCCACCACTCCAGGGCGTTGCCATGCGCCAGTTCATTTCAGCAGCCCCGGCGGTTGCCACAACGCCAGTACAAAGGCCGATAGCTAATGCAAGTTTATTTACTTTATTCATGGCAGTTTCCTCTTAAATGGTATGTTGTATATTTGTTCGCTGGCCATTTTTAGTCATTATTGTTTGTTTCGACACTACCACCTTCGCAGATGCAGCATTTAGCTCAAACTGAGTAAAAATATGCCGATCCTCAGAAAACACTGGTTATAAATTAAAATTGCGAGGAGGCAGGAAGGTCGGCAATACCATAAAAAAACCCCACCGCTTAAGAAGCGGTGGGGGGATCCCTTACTCTATTATGTATGTAATGCAGCGACTTGCTTAGAAGCGGTAACGTAGCCCCACACTGGCGGCATCAAAGTTGTACGCCGACTTATCCAGGTAGCGCATGTAGTCTGCGCCGATGGCGAGATTGTCGGCCACGTCAATCTCTGCGCCAGCGCCGTATGACACGCCACTTTCACGGTCGAGATCGAAATCCACCTCAGTAACACCCACCAGGCCATAGAGGCGGAATGTCGGGGCGATGGGCGCGATACCCTTGGCGTATGCGCCAACCAGGTAGTCGAGCTCGGCAGGGCCGTCAGAACCACCGGTACCAAGGTGCCCTTCAACGGCGAAGTAGTCATTGAACTGTGCGCCACCACGCAGGCGCAGGCCTACGTCGTCACGGGAAGAGCCACGGTCAGGGTCCAGGCTCCAGAACATGGCGTCACCACCCACATATCCTTGTGGGTACTGAAATGATTGTTGCGCTTGAGCCGATGCCGCGAAAGCACCCGCACCAACCAGAAGCGCTGCGGAGGTGAGTGATAATACGGTCATCTTCATAAGTAAAGCCTCAGTTAAAAAACAGTGTTTCCTTACGTATTTGGATTGTGGCTCAACCTTGCAGATAACGCAAATTTTTTATCTGACTTTAGACAAACTCAGTACCACGATCCCACTAACCACTACCGCCCCTCCGAGCAGCTGAATTGGACTAAGCATTTGTCCCAGAACGAAATATCCTATTACCAGTGACGCCACGGGCTCGATATTCATCACCGGTGCATTACGTGCCATATCCAGTCGGGGAACAAAAATAAACAGTATTGAGAACCCAGAACCATAGAGCAGTGCCAGCAGAGCCAGCCCCACCCAGCCCACATTACTTTCTGGCAGATTCATCCCCCCAGGCACAGCACCCAGCAAACCGCCAATGACCATAACAATAAGCACCGTTTGCATGGTTAACAGACTGCGAAGCGTGCTACCAACCGCCGCTAAACGGTGCTCCGTCACCCATAGCGCGCAGGCAAACACAAAGGCAGCAATCAAGCCATACCCAATGCCGGCCAGCCAACCTGGCCCCAGCGCTTCAAGGTCGGTTAGCCAGCTCGGAATATCGAGCACTATCAGCAGCCCAATCAAAATCGTCCCCATAATCAGGCAACTACGCAAAGAGGGTCTTGGCCCACCCAGCGCCCACGTTAACAATGCCAACTGAATGGGATAGGTGTTGACTAGCAGCAGAGCAATAACAACCGGCAGCCGTGCCACTGCCGAATATAAACTGACGCTTTGAATGGCGATCAACAGCCCCACTGCCAATTGCCACGGCCACGTGCCTGGTGGCAGCCAAAAGCGTTTTTTCTGGGCGATGACCAGTGTCAGTAAAATCAGGCAGGCAACGCCCGAGCGGGTCAGTACTGCCAGTAATAAGCCAGTACCATTATCGAACGCCAGACGGGCAGCAACATGGTTAGCTGCAAACATGGTGGCGACGGTTATCATCAGCAAAATAGCCAGATGACGTGGCAATAGCGTAGGTGAAGAAATTGAAGGCATAGGAACAAAACGGCTCACGATAGGTAATATAGGGCACAGAATGCCGACATTTTTCATAGAAGGCTAACTAAATTCAGCGCTGATTATCTGCGCGGCAGCATGCTAGACTAAAGTTCACTCCCTTTTCCTGCTGACTACTTCAAAAGGCTGTTATGAACGCACCGGTGCTGGTAATTAACTGTGGTTCTTCTTCTATTAAGTACGCTTTGATTGATTCAGATCCTCAGGCACCGCGTTTAGCAGGCTTGGCGGAACGCTTAGGTAGTCGAGATGCCCGCCTGAAAGGCAAAAACAGCGCAGGCGAAAGTTTTACCCAGCCATTACCCAATGCCGACCACGCCGAAGCCCTCATTGCCATCTTAAAGCGTTTGGAAAATCGGGTACCCGCCGCCATTGGACACCGTATCGTGCATGGTGGAGAGCATTTCACACAAGCGGCACTTATCGATGACAGCGTTATCGCGACCATTGAATCCATTGCGGCACTCGCTCCCCTGCACAACCCAGCTCATTTAGCCGGCATTGCCGCTACCCAGAAAGTATTTCCTGGTCTCCCCCAAGTCGCCGTTTTTGATACCGCCTTCCATCAAACATTACCACCACGGGCCTACCGTTACGCATTGCCAGAAGCCCTCTACACTGAACACCGCATTCGTCGTTACGGTTTTCACGGCACCAGCCACGCCTATGTAAGCAAGCGTGCTGGTGAGCTGAGCCAGCGTGGTAATGGTGGCTGGTTAACCGCCCACCTGGGCAACGGCTGTTCCACCAGTGCGATCTGGAATAACCAAAGCCAGGATACCAGCATGGGGCTAACACCGCTGGAAGGTCTGGTCATGGGTACCCGAAGCGGCGACGTGGACCCCGGTCTGCACGCCCATCTGCACCGCCAGCTTGGTTGGTCGCTGGATGAAATCGACGATGTGCTCAACAAACAAAGCGGGTTATTGGGCCTTTCCGGCCTGACGAACGATATGCGCGAAGTCGAGGAGCAAGCGCTTTCAGGGCACAAGGGTTCCAAGCTGGCACTGGATGTATTTTGCTATCGGATTGCGAAATCCCTGGCAGCGCTCTCCTGCGCCCTGCCCACTCTCGATGGCGTTATTTTCACTGGCGGAATCGGTGAGAACTCTCCCATTGTGCGACGTGAAGTGATCGCCCTACTGCCCCACTTTGGCTTCAACATGGATGAAGCAGCCAATGAGGCCACTATACGTGGCAAAGAGGGCAAGCTGGACCATACAGGGCACAGCGGGCCAGAGGTGTGGGTCATCCCCACCGACGAAGAGGGCCGTATTGCCATGGAAACCCGCCACTGCGTGGAGACCCATTAATGAATAGCTCACCCGAGCAACCCCAAGCCATACTGCTGGTACCCACTAGCGTGGGTGCAGGGTTGACATCCGCCTGCCTGGGACTAATACAGGCATTGGATACCATTGGCTTAAAAGCGGGCTTTTTAAAGCCGTTTATGCAAAACGAGCTGAACGGCCCAGGACTGGATCGCTCTACTGCCCTGGTATCCCGCACGTTAAGTCAGCGTCCACCTTCACCGATTTCCCAGGCTCGACTTGAGCGCCTGCTGCGCGACGACCAGACCGATGAGCTCATGGAGAACGTGGTTGAGCTTTACGACCAGGTTACCCAGCAGGCGTATCGGGATGGCAGTGCCTTGGACCTTGTGGTGGTAGAAGGCGTTGTACCTACCCAGCACACCACTTATGCTACCCAGACCAATGCTCAACTGGCCGATGCCTTGAACGCGCGCATTATTCTGGTAGGCACGGGGGACCTTAACGACCCCCAACGCCTTGCCGAAGAGCTGGATATGCATGCCCGTAGTTTCGGTGGCGTGAGCTCCAGCCGTACGCTGGGCGGTATTTTGATGCGCATGAGAAACCTGCCGTATGGGCAGGAAGATGATCTCTCTGCCGCGCCTGGCACCATTAAGCCACAGTTGGAAGAGCCGGTACTTAACGAACTCCGCCGTTACTCACCCTCTCTGGCAACAGATAGCTTCCATCTGATTGGTGTTGTGCCTTACAGCAAAACCCTGAGTGCTCCGCGTACTCTGGACGTTGCCCGCGCCCTGAATGCAAAAGTGCTTAACGAAGGTGAAGCGGCCAGTCGTCGTGTGCTATCTACCAGCCTTTGCGCCCGTAGTGCAGCCAACGCGCTGCATATCTTTACCCCCGGCAGCCTGATAGTCGCCTCGGGTGACCGGGACGATGTGGTACTGGCATCAGCCCTGGCGACCATGAACGGCACCCAACTGGCGGGCGTCTTGCTCACCAATGGTTTCCTGCCCAATAACAGCATGATCGAGATGTGTCGCCCGGCGCTGAAAACCGGCCTGCCAGTACTGGCAGTGGAATCTGACAGTTTGACCACAGCCCAGAACCTGAGCCAGCTCAGCAGTGAAATCCCGATGGACGATTTCGAGCGTGCTGAGCAGGTAGCCCGTTATGTGGCAGCACACCTGGATTTGGATTGGCTGAAGTCCAAGCTGAGCAGAGGCTATACCCGCCGCCTGTCGCCTTCTGCATTTCGTCACCAATTGGTTAAACTTGCCCAGCAGGCGAAGAAACGTATCGTGCTACCTGAAGGGGATGAGCCACGTACCATAGAAGCAGCCATTATCTGCCAGCGCCGCGGTATCGCCGACTGCGTCCTGCTTGGTAAGCGCGATGATATCGAAAACGTGGCGCATAACCGGGGCTTAACGCTACCGGAAACCCTGACCATCATAGACCCGGAAAGCACTCGAGCCAGCTATATTGAACCCATGGTAGAGCGTCGCCGCGGCAAGCTTAACGAGCTGACTGCAGAAGCCCAGCTTCAGGATAACGTGGTGCTGGGTACCATGATGTTGCAACTGGATGAGGTGGATGGCCTCGTCTCTGGTGCGGTGCATACCACAGCCAATACGGTTCGCCCGGCCTTTCAGTTGATCAAGACCGCGCCGGAATACAGTCAGGTATCATCGATCTTCTTCATGCTGCTGCCAGAGCAGGTCGTCGTCTATGGCGATTGCGCTGTAAACCCCGACCCGGACGCAGAGACCCTGGCTGAAATCGCGCTGCAAAGTGCCCATTCCGCTGAAGCATTTGGTATTGAGCCACGCGTCGCCATGATCAGCTACTCCACCGGCGACTCCGGCACCGGCGCGGATGTGGATAAAGTGCGTGAAGCCACGCTCATTGCTAAAGAGCGTGCCCCTCACTTAGCGATTGATGGGCCTCTGCAATACGATGCCGCCGCCATAGAGAGCGTGGGCAAACAGAAAGCCCCCGATTCACCTGTCGCTGGTAGAGCAACGGTGTTTGTTTTCCCCGACCTGAACACTGGCAATACGACCTATAAGGCCGTACAGCGTAGTGCCCGCGTGGTCAGCGTTGGCCCCATGCTACAGGGGTTAAACAAACCCGTTAACGACCTTTCCCGTGGTGCGTTAGTGGACGATATTGTGTATACCATTGCACTGACAGCAATCCAGGCCAGTCAGCGGGAAGCGTAAAAAAAACCAGCTCTCACTCATGCAAAAGGCCCCAAGCATCTTGATTGCCTGGGGCCTTTTTCAGTAAAGCAGGTTAATACATCACACCCACATCGGCACCATCGCTTCCAGCACCATAACCAGACTCATCGCCGTGATGGTTAGAATCGATACGCCAAACACCTTTTTTGCCCAGCGTACATCGTCATCCAGGCGAAAGCCACACAGCGCCAGATACAGCCAATAGCCGCCCATCGCCAAGGCCACACATAAATAGCCTGTGCCTGCCTGGCTAGCCAGTACCAGCGCCAGCGAAGCGGGGATAAACGCCACAATATAGCCCAGAATATGGTGCTTGGCGCGCTTGATGCCGTGCACTACTGGCAGCACGGGAATCGAAGCACGCCGATAATCCGCATAGCGGAAAATCGCGATGGCATAGGAGTGAGGCATTTGCCACAGGCAGAAAATCACCAACAGCATGAAAGCACCGCTATCGAACTGCCCAGTGACCGCACAGTAGCCAACCACTGGCGGCATTGCGCCAGAAAGGCTGCCTACCAAGGTGCCATATTCAGAGCGACGCTTCATATAGAGGCTATAGACCCCCACATACACACCCCAGCCCACCACAGCCAATGCCACGGTCAGTCCATTGGTACCCAGTGCCAGGCACACCACGCCCACCACACCAAGCAGCGCTGAAACGCCCAACGCCTGAGTGATAGAGATACGCCCCTTCGCCAAGGGACGATGGCGCGTACGCGCCATCAGCGCATCAATATCACGGTCAATCACATTGTTACATGCACAGCCTGAGGCGATAACCAGCGCGATTCCCACCATTACCGCCATAAAGGTGACCCAGTCGAACGTCCCTTGGGCGGCTAAAAAGTAGCCGCCAAGGGTCGCAATCAGGTTGCCACCAATGATACCTGGCTTGGTTAACGCCAGCAGGTCACGCCAACGGCTGGGCGTCATTTTTATTAGCCGATCATCATGTTGAGATGCAGATGCTGCATGATCCACAGCGAGCCTCCTATCACCAGGACGAGTATCGTCAGTGTGAAGACGAAGGACATCAAGTTCCAACCTTCGTCGGCTTTGGCATTCATATGCATAAACATGACCAGCTGAACCAGAATCTGGAGCACGGCTGTTGCAGCGATGACTACCACCGTAGCAGCGGTGCTCAGCGCACCGCTCATTACTACCGCAAACGGAATAACCGTCAGCACTAAAGATAGCAGAAGTCCGGTCACATAGGATTTAACACTGCCATGGGAAGTTGTTGAATTAGACGAAGAATAGCTCATCTCACAGCACTCCCATCAGGTAGACAAACGAGAACACACAGATCCACACGATATCCAGAAAGTGCCAGAACAGGCTTAAGCACACTATTCTGGGCCGTGTCATGGGGGTTAAGCCTTTGGTGGTCAGTTGGATAAGCATGACCAGAATCCACACCAGTCCGACCGTCACGTGCACGCCGTGGGTACCCACCAGAGTGAAGAATGACGACAAAAACGCGCTTTGGTCAGGACCATTCCCTTGATGAATCAGGTGCTGGAACTCGTACACCTCCATGCCGACAAACGCGGCACCGAGTAAAAACGTAACAGCCAGCCACGCTTTCACCTGACCTATACGCTCAGCATTCATGGCTAACACGCCCATGCCAAAGGTAAAACTACTCAACAGCAGCAGAAAGGTTTCGACCAGCACAAAGGGCAGTTCAAAAATATCGGCAGCCGTTGGACCTGCCGCCGTGCCTTTCATCAGCACGGCGTAAGTGGCGAACAGTGCCCCGAAGATCACCAGATCGCTCATCAGGTAGACCCAGAAGCCGAAGACTTTCGTGCCTGAGGCGTCGTGGTGTTCATGAGGCTCAGCCACTGCGCCGTGGTGTAGGGTATCAGTCGCCATTACGCTTGCGCCTCCAGACGTTGTTGGTGCTCACGCTCAATGCGCTCAACTTCAGCAGCCGGAACGTAGTAATCGATATCATCGTTAAAGACACGGGCCAGGAAGCTTGCCACCACACCAAGGGCACCGACTGCGGCGAGCCACCAGATATGCCAGACCAGTGCAAAACCAAGCACCAGGGCAAACACACTGATAATCGGCCCGGCAACGGTGTTACGGGGCATATGAATATCGGTGTAGGGGGCATCTTCAAGCTGCTCTTTGCTGCGCTGCTTTTGCGACCAGAAACTATCGATATCACCGACTTCAGGCAGGCGGGCAAAGTTATAGAACGGCGCAGGAGATGATGTGGACCACTCCAGCGTACGGCCATGCCATGGATCACCTGTAATGTCTGCATTTTGCTTACGGTCACGGATGCTGACCCAGAACTGAATAATGGTGCAGGCAATCCCCATCATGATGATGACAGCCCCCACCCAGGCGAGAATCATCCAGGGCTGCCATTCAGGATTGGCGTAAGACTGCATGCGGCGCACCGCACCAAAGAAGCTCAGTACATAAAGCGGCATAAAGGCGACGTAGAAACCGATAAACCAGCACCAGAACGAGCGCTTGCCCCATTTTTCGCTTAGCGTGAAACCAAACGCTTTGGGGAACCAGTAGGTCAGCCCCGCCATCATGCCAAACACCACACCACCAATAATCACGTTGTGGAAGTGGGCAATAACAAACAGGCTGTTATGCAGCACAAAGTTAGCCGCAGGCACTGCGAGCATTACGCCGGTCATTCCGCCGAGGGTAAACGTAATGATAAAGCCCAGCGTCCACAGTACTGGCGAGGTAAGTTCCAGGCTGCCGCGAAAAATAGTGAATAGCCAGTTGAAGACCTTCACCCCGGTGGGAATGGCGATGATCATCGTCATGATACCGAAGAAGGCATTGACGTTAGCCCCGGCCCCCATGGTGAAGAAGTGGTGCAGCCAGACAATAAACGATAGCAGCGTAATCGCGACGGTTGCCCATACCATGGTGTTGTAGCCAAACAGACGTTTTCGGGCAAAGGTGGCAATCACTTCCGAGAACACCCCAAAGGCCGGGAGGATCAGGATATAAACCTCCGGGTGGCCCCAGGCCCAAATGAGGTTGACGTACATCATCATGTTGCCGCCAAAATCATTGGTAAAGAAGTGCATGCCGAAGTAGCGGTCAAGGGTCAACAACGCAACCGTTGCGGTCAAAATCGGGAAAGAGGCAATAATCAGCACATTGGCGCACAACGAGGTCCAGGTGAATATCGGCATGCGGAACATGGTCATGCCTTTGGTGCGCATTTTTAGAATCGTGACGAAGAAATTAATCCCCGTCAGTGTCGTTCCCACCCCGGATATTTGCAGCGCCCATATCCAATAATCCACTCCCACGCCAGGACTAAACTCTATCCCTGAAAGCGGCGCATAAGCGAGCCAGCCGGTTTTGGCGAACTCCCCCACCACCAGAGAAATATTGACCAAAACAGCGGAGACAGCGAACAACCAGAAACTAAGGTTGTTCAGGAAGGGAAAAGCAACATCGCGGGCGCCGATTTGCAGGGGCACCACCAGGTTCATCAGGCCTATCACCATCGGCATGGCGACAAAGAAGATCATGATCACACCGTGGGCGGTAAAGATCTGATCGTAATGCTCAGGGGGTAAGTACCCCGCCGCCCCACCGGCCGCCATGGCAAGTTGGGTACGCATCATAATGGCATCGGCAAAGCCACGCAGCAGCATCACCAGAGCAACAACAAAATACATAATGCCGAGCTTTTTGTGGTCAACAGAGGTAAACCACTCGTGCCACAGCCAGCCCCATTTACGGTAGTACGTCAATGCTCCCAATAACGCAATACCGCCAATAGCCATAAAGGCAGCAACGACCATAATGATCGGTTCATGATAAGGAATTGCGTCTAACGTTAATTTTCCAAACATGCTTAACCCCCCGCCTCAACGCTTGTGGGATAGCCGCTCATCGCGCGATCCTCACTGGCATGCTGATTGGTAACGTGGCCGATTGCGGCCTGATGATGAGCACTGCTTGCGCTTTCCAGCTCGTTAACTTCGCTATGGCTCTCATGGAGAGCATCCCCCGGCGCTTCGCGGTGGCCGCCATGCTCGCCGTGTCCAACATCACCACTAGCGCCATGCCCACCGAAGCTCAACAGAATGGATTCATAAAGCTCAGGCGATACCGCGGAGAAATATTCCACCGGATGGTATTCGCTTGGTTTGGCCAGCTCGCTATAGCCTTCGGGGTAAGTCAGAATTTCGCTCGACGCACGCACGCCTGCCACCCACTCATCGAACTCAGCAGGCGTCGTGACATGGGCCTCGAATGTCATCCCAGAGAAGCCAGCACCGCTATAATTGGTGGAACGGCCTGGATAGGTACCTACCTTGTCCGCCACTAAATGCACGTCGTTATCCATCCCCGCCATGGCGTAAATCTGGCTACCCAGGTGAGGAATAAAGAATGCGTTCATGACAGAACCCGAGCTAACCCGGAAGCGCACCGGCGTATCCACCGGAAAGGCCAGTTCATTAACGCTGGCAATCCCCTGTTCGGGATAGATAAACAACCACTTCCAATCCAGCGCTACCGCCTGGATTTCCATGGTGGCAGTGTTACTTTCGAGAGGTTTGTGAGGGTCCAGGCTATGGGACGTTTGCCAGGTAAGAAACGCCAACACAGCAATAATCAAACACGGCACGGTCCATACAGCCGCTTCAATCCAGTTGGAGTGCGCCCAGTCAGGCAGGTATTTTGCAACGCTATTACTGCGCCGATAACGCCAGCCAAACAGTATCGTCATCGCAATGACGGGGATAACGACAATAAGCATCAACCCAAACGAGGTGAGGATTAGCGAGCGTTGCTCAATGCCAACCTGCCCCTTGGGATCCAACAATGCTGAACTGCAGCCCGTTAACAACAGGCACAGCAAGACGAGCACAAGAGTGCCTCGTCTGCGCCAGAGGGTATGTTGTCGCATGGTGTGATCTCGTCAGAGAGTTGTCCTTAAATAGCAAACTAAATAGCCTGCTAACTATAACCCCATACCTTTCCCAAAACATTTGCCCTGATTTAATGGATACCGAGTTAAACCTTCGCTTCCAGGAAAACCATGTTGCTCCGGGAAAAATATGCGCTACCGCACGGGGTTGGTAGCGATGCTTAGCCAATACGCGCGGCGCGCATATAAACCAAGACTAAAGTATTTTCTATTGATCCAGGTCAAGGAAAAAGAGACGCATTGACGCACCCCACACCCCTGGGGGTAGGTAACTAGGGTCTATTGACATTTCACACGGCCTCCATGAAACGTCAACAGGCCCTAGGCAAGACTAATATCTGGCAGTGGTGTGGAACCGCTCACCAAAAGCGCGGGGGCCTGTTCATCGTCTGTCACAACAACATCAAAATCAGCCAAGGTGGCAAAGTAGGCAGGGCGTACTACGCCAAATTTGCTGGCGTCGACCACCAAAAACCGTTGCATTGCGGTGGCGATCGCAGCTTGCTTGGGCGCTACTTCATGGAAATGAAAGCAACTGACGCCCCTCTCATAATCGACACCTGCGGCAGATATCAGCGCCTTGTTAATACCCAGGCGTTCAATAGCAGCCTCCATATTGTCGCTGCCAAACGATTGTGAGGAGGCATAAAACAAGCCTCCCAGCAGCACCAGGCGTACATTGGGTAGCCCGGCCACCGAGTTAGCCACATTCAGTGCGTAGGTGACTACCGTTAATTCACGGAAATGGCTTAACTGACTGAGCAACGGGATAAGCGTTGAGCCACAGTCAATAAAAAGTGTATCTCCCTCTTCAATAAAACCCGCCGCCCGCTGGCACAGACGATGTTTTACATGGTAATGACTGGCCTGCTGTTCAGTAAGATCGTAGACCGGCGTCACCCCTGGATAATTCGCCATTACCAGCCGCCCGCCCAGCAAGCTAATCGCAGACGGTTGTGTGGTTAAATCCCTGCGGATCGTCATCTCTGACACGCCGCACAGCTCGGCGGCATCACGTAAGTGCAGAGTGCCACCGCTGGCGAGCGCTTCCTGCAGCATTGCCAGGCGTCGAGCACTACGGTCATTCATGGTAGGCGTCTCCTTCTGATTTGTTATCAGCTTTTATAAGCGATTCAAGGCTTATGCTGAGCCAGCGGCTTACTTATTTCCACTGCAATACATCACTGTTACAACATAGCAGAGCGTGATGAAAGGCTTATCACATTAATACAACGTTGATGTGGCACTGCTTGCAAATCAACGTTAAAAAAATAACACTTAATGTTATAATTTTAACATTATCGCCAGCCCACACGACCCATAACGCCGGACGCCACTCCATTGGCGCCGTGATAAACCTGTTGAGGCTTTCATGACTGCTCATAACGTTACCCGTTCTTTATCTTTCGTCACGCTTGGCGCTGGCGTTTTATTGGCGAGCGCTGCGGCACCTGCCATGGCAAATGATTCACCTTCAACCCCACTTTGGTCTTTCGCTAACGTATCCTTGAACTACCTGGACTGGTCCAGCGGCACAGAAGCGCGCACCGCTGATAACGCGGCAAAAAGCGACTTCATGTTCGTTGAAATTGAAGGCGGCGTCGGTTACAGCTGGGGTGAATTCTACGGCTTCTTTGATTTCGAGAACCCCACTAACGACCAGTTTGATGAAGCCAGCAATGGCAGAGATAATTTCCGTACAGCGGGTAAAATCACCTCGCATATTTATTTAGGTGACAGCCCACTCTCTCTCTATGCCCACGTGTACGACTTCCGTGACTATGGCTTTAATGGTCGCGAGCAGGATCAGATTTTGGGTTTGGGCTATCGTACCACCTTCGCAAACGGCCTGTGGTTTAAGCCCTTTATTGGTGCGGCACGCGTTCAGAGCGACGGCTATACCGGCATGAATGGTTATATGGCAGGCTGGGTGGCAGGCTACGACTTCTCTGCTTTTGATCAGAATTTCAGCGTCACCAACTGGCATGAACAGACGTTCGGCCGCGATAGCGAATACCTGTCCCAAAACTATGTGAACGGCACGGCGGGTAGCGTTGGCACCAATGGTGCCCTGAGCCTGTGGTGGCACCCGGTAGACCTGATTACCACAGGCATTCAGTACCGCTATTCTGAGAATAAGCTGGGCACACCGGATGCCTATCAAAATGCGATGATTTACTCAGTCAAGCTAAACTTGCTGTAATCGCTCCATTTCACCCGCTCCGAAGGTATTCACATGACCCTCATCATGAGCTTGATAGGCATGGTCACCCTGGTCGCTATTGCCCTGATCTTCTCTTACGACCGTAAAGCGATACGCTTACGCACGGTGCTGGGCGCTTTTGCCATTCAGGCAGGTATCGGTGCTTTTGTACTTTACGTGCCCTTTGGCCAGGCGGTGCTGCAGGCCATCTCTGCTGGTGTCAGCCAGGTACTGGTGTATGCCAATGACGGTATTGGCTTTTTGTTTGGTGGCCTGGCCGATGTGGATAACGTAGGGTTCGTTTTTGCCATTAAAGTATTGCCGGTCATCATCTTCTTCTCATCGCTGATCGCCGTACTGTACTACCTCGGCATTATGCAGTGGGTTATTCGCATTCTGGGTGGGGCGCTGCAAAAGGCACTTGGCACTTCACGCACTGAGTCACTCTCTGCAACAGCGAATATCTTCGTCGGCCAAACCGAAGCACCGTTAGTGGTTCGCCCGTTTATTGCCCGTATGACACCATCTCAACTGTTCGCGGTGATGTGTGGCGGTCTTGCGTCGGTGGCGGGCTCGGTACTGGCAGGTTATGCCGCCCTGGGCATCCCCATGGAATACCTGGTGGCCGCGTCGTTCATGGCAGCCCCGGGTGGCCTGTTGTTTGCCAAGCTGATTATGCCGGAAACCCAGGATTCAGAAGATAGCGACAGCGTTTCCAAGGTGGATGAAGAACTTAAAGAACAGGATGACAAACCTGCCAACGTACTGGATGCAGCGGCATCAGGCGCCACCTCCGGCCTGATGCTGGCAGCCAATGTAGGTGCCATGCTGCTGGCATTTATCGCCTTGATTGCACTGGTGAACGGAATTTTAGGCAGCGTTGGTGGCTGGTTTGGCTTTGAAGCACTCAGCCTGGAGCTGATTCTTGGTTGGTTGTTTGCGCCGCTTGCCTTCCTGCTGGGTGTACCATGGGAGGAAGCAACGCTGGCGGGTTCGTTCATTGGCCAAAAACTGGTGGTTAATGAGTTTGTGGCGTATATCAATCTGGCCCCCTACATTGCCGGGGAACAGGTGGTAGCTGCCACAGGTCAATTAATGACACCCCACACAATGGCTGTTCTCTCGTTTGCTCTGTGTGGCTTTGCCAACCTGTCATCCATTGCGATTCTGCTCGGCGGTTTGGGTAGCATTGCACCCACTCGCCGCAAAGAGATTGCCCGCTTTGGTGTGAAAGCCGTATTGGCTGGTACGCTCTCTAACCTGATGTCAGCGTCGATTGCTGGCTTCTTTATCGCACTGGGTAACATTACAACTTAACGCAGCGGACACCTCACCTGGTAACGGGCGCTGCTATTCTATGCAGTGCCCGTTTTGTCTTTTATTGATTTGCGAGAACTTCATGACCGCGACTGCCTCTCCCCAGCACACTCAAGCCCATATTATCCAAGCCGCCCGTCAGGCCTTAACGCTAATGGACTTGACCAGCCTGAATGAAAGCGACACCGATAGCGTGATTGAAGCGCTGTGCCAACAGGTGAAAACACCTTTCGGCAACCCAGCAGCAGTATGCGTTTACCCGCAATTTATTGTCACCGCTACACGAGCCTTAACCGCCCACAAACTAAACGGGCAGGTCAAAATTGCCACCGTGACTAACTTCCCCCATGGCGGCAACGACATTATGGAGGCTGCCCGTGAAACCCGTGAAGCCGTGGCTTCCGGTGCGGATGAAGTCGATGTGGTCTTCCCCTACCGTGCGCTGATGGCGGGCGATGAAGCCACTGGCCTGGAACTGGTTGAAATGTGCAAAGCCGCCTGCGGCGGGCAGGCGCTGTTAAAGGTCATTATTGAATCCGGCGAACTCAAAGAGCCTGCGCTTATCCAGCGCGCCAGCGAACTGGCCATTGAAGGCGGCGCCGACTTTATTAAAACCTCTACCGGTAAAGTACCGGTTAATGCCACGCTGGAAGCCACCAGGATCATGCTCAAAGCCATCAAGGCAAGCGGTAAAAAAGACGTTGGCTTTAAAGCCGCAGGTGGCGTACGCACCGCAGAAGAGGCCGCCGAGTACCTGGCACTTGCTGCTGATATTATGGGTTCCCAATGGGTCACCCCCAGGCACTTCCGGTTTGGCGCTTCCAGCCTGCTCGGCAGCTTATTAAATACCTTGAGCGGCATCCCGCAAGCCGCCCAGTCTTCAACCACTGAGGGAGGCTACTAATGTCAACCAATGCTTCTCACCATGCGCTGCTTCCGCAAGAACTCATCCGTTTAAAGCGCGACGGCCAGCCATTGCCCGCCGAAGAGATTAAAGCCTTCGTACAAGGCATTGCCGACGACCGCATCAGCGACGCCCAAATTGGTGCTTTCACCATGGCGGTGTTCTTGAACGGAATGAGCCGTGAAGAGGTCGTTGCGCTGACGACCGCAACCCGTGACTCCGGCCATGTGATGCGGTGGGATGCACTGAACCTGCACGGCCCGATTGTGGATAAGCACTCCACTGGTGGCGTAGGCGACCTGGTGTCTCTGGTGCTTGGCCCGTGGGTGGCCGCTTGCGGCGCCTTCGTACCGATGATTTCTGGCCGTGGCCTGGGCCACACCGGCGGTACGCTGGACAAGCTGGAGTCGATCCCCGGTTACGCCCCCTACCCCGCCCCTGAGCGCTTTAGCGAGGTAGTAAAGAGCACCGGTGTGGCGATTATCGGCCAAACCGGCAACCTGGCACCGGCAGATAAGCGTATCTACGGCGTACGTGATGTCACCGCTACCGTGGAATCTATCCCGCTGATCACTGCGTCTATTCTGGGCAAAAAACTCGCCTCCGGCCTGGACGCCCTGGTGATGGACGTAAAAGTCGGCAGCGGTGCCTTTATGCCCACCCCGGAAAAATCCCGCGAGTTGGCCAAAAGCATCGCCAACGTGGCGACTCAAGCGGGCACGCCGACCACCGCCCTGCTCACCGACATGAGCCAGCCGCTGGCCCCCTGCGCCGGTAACGCGGTGGAAATCGTTGAAACCCTGACCCTGCTGCGCGGCGAGCGTTCCAACAGCCGTGTTATGCAGGTCACCCGCGAACTGGCCGTTGAAATGCTGATTGCCGGCAAGCTGGCGGCTAACCGTGAAGACGCACTCGCCCAGTTGGAAAAAGCACTTACCTCCGGAGCGGCAGCGGAAGTGTTTGCCCGTATGGTCCGTGAACTGGGCGGCCCCGCCGACTTTATGGAACGTTCCAACAACTATCTTGCCACCGCCCCGGTGATTCAAGCGGTTTACCCTGAACAGAGCGGTATCGTTCAGCGCTTTGATACCCGCGCCGTGGGCATGAGCGTCGTTGAACTGGGTGGTGGCCGCCTACGCAACGATGCCAGCATTGACCACAGCGTAGGCTTTAGCGATATCGTTGCGATTGGCGACCACGTGGATAGCCAACGCCCCCTGGCCATCGTTCACGCCCGCAGTGAAGAGGCCGCCGCCCGTGCCGCTGCCCAGTTGCGCGCCGCCATCACCCTGGGTGCAGAAACGGCTGATGCTGACACGCTGCTGCAAGAAACCTTTCGAGGAGAAGCCTGATGCGCCGCGCAATCGTTTTGGTACTCGATTCCTTTGGCATCGGTAGTGCGCCGGATGCCGATACCTTTGGCGACCAGGGTGCCGACACTCTGGGCCATATCGCCGCTGCATGCGTCCGTGGCGATGCCGATACCGCTAAACGTTCTGGCCCCTTAACACTGCCTAACATGGCCGCCCTGGGACTGTTCCACGCCCACCGTGACGCTACCGGCAGCGTGGCGGAAGGCGTTAGCCTGCCCGCGCAGTTATCGGGTGCTTACGCCCATGCCAAAGAGGTCTCCAGCGGCAAGGACACCCCTTCCGGCCACTGGGAAATCGCCGGCGTACCGGTTCGTTTTGACTGGGGTTACTTTAACGATAAAACCGACAGCTTCCCTACGGAGCTGCTGGAAAAGATTATTCAGGAAGCGAAACTTCCAGGCGTTATCGGCAACTGCCACGCCTCCGGTACCGAGATCATTGCCCACCTGGGTGAAGAGCATGTGCAGAGCGGCAAGCCGATTGTGTACACCTCGGCGGATTCCGTGTTCCAGATCGCCGCCCACGAGGAGCACTTTGGTCTGGAACGCCTCTATGCACTGTGCGAAACCGTGCGCGGGCTACTGGAACCCTACAATATTGGCCGCGTGATCGCCCGCCCGTTTATCGGCAATGACAGTGCCAGCTTTGCCCGTACCGGCAACCGCCGCGACTACAGCATTGAGCCACCCAGCCCTACCGTGCTGCAAAAATTGGCCGATGCCGGTGGTGAAGTGGTGTCGATTGGTAAGATTGCCGATATCTATGCCCACTGCGGTATTACCCACAAGGTCAAAGCCAGCGGCCATGATGCGCTAATGGAAGCCACCCTGGCTGAAATAGCACGCACCGCCAGGGAAACCAGCGACCGCCCGACCATGATCATGACCAACTTCGTTGATTTTGATTCGGTCTACGGCCACCGCCGGGATGTACCGGGCTATGCCGCAGCGTTGGAGCACTTCGATGCCCGCCTGCCGGAGCTGCTTGACGCACTGAATGACGACGACCTGCTACTGCTCACCGCCGACCATGGTTGCGACCCAAGCTGGGAAGGGACCGAGCACACCCGCGAGTATGTGCCGATCATGGTACGCGGAGCAGGCTTCACCCCCGGCCCGCTGGGCGGGCGGGGCACCTTTGCCGACATAGGCCAAACGCTGGCGGATTTCTTCGCCGTGGACGCCATGGAAGATGGCAAGAGCTTTTTACCTAAAGTGGCTTAAACACCGATCACTATTAAGTAAGACCCGAATATAGGAGCAATTGATGGCTACCCCGCATATTAACGCCGAGATGGGCGATTTCGCTGATACCGTTCTGATGCCCGGCGACCCGCTGCGCGCCAAGTACATCGCTGACACCTACCTGGAAAACGTTCGTCAGGTAAACGATGTGCGCAGCATGTTCGGCTACACCGGCAGCTATCAAGGCCGGGAAATCTCGGTCATGGGCCATGGTATGGGCATACCGTCTGTCTCTATCTATGCCAAAGAACTGATTACCGACTTCGGCGTAAAATCGATTATTCGCGTCGGCTCCTGCGGCGCAGTACGCGACGATGTCAACGTCCGCGATGTGGTGATTGGCATGGGTGCCTGCACCGACTCCAAAGTGAACCGCATGCGCTTCAACGACCACGACTTTGCAGCGATTGCCGACTTCGAACTCACCAGCCACGCTGTCGCTGCTGCCAAGGCACAAAACGTGCCGGTAAAAGTAGGCAATATCTTCTCTGCGGACCTGTTCTACAACCCGCAAACCGACATGGCCGAGTTAATGAAGCGTTACGGCATCGTCGGCGTGGAAATGGAAGCGGCTGGCCTCTACGGTGTGGCAGCGGAATTTGGCGCCCGCGCGCTGACTATCTGCACTGTCTCGGACCATATCCTGAAGGGTGACTCACTCTCCAGCGCCGACCGTCAAACCACCTTCAACGATATGATGGTGATTGCACTCAACACCGTGCTGCGTGATGACGCAGCCAAGGCTTAACCGCCAAGCACTCAGAGCCAACAGAGAGGATAATGCCATGAGCCAAGCGGATCAGGCACTGGTTGACACGCTGTTAACCACCCTGGGCAACGCCTACGCGCCTTACTCTAATCACCCTGTGGCGGCAGTAATGGAGTGCCCGGACGGCCAGCAGTATGCTGGCTGCAATGTGGAAGTGGCGCACTATAAGGGTCTATGCGCGGAAGCCTCGGCGATTTCCACCATGGTGACTGCCGGGCAGCGAGAGCTTGCCAAGGTGTACGTAATGGGGCCCGGCGAGCACCTGTGCACGCCCTGCGGTGACTGCCGCCAGCGCATTCGAGAATTCGCCACGCCGGAGACGCAAATCCTGGTGCTTTCCCACCAGGGCGAGGTGCTGAAAACCTACACCATGGCAACATTGCTGCCCGACGCCTTTGGGCCAGAAAACCTACCTCCACGCTAACGCTATTTAGCGCGCTTCCAGTCACACAAGGACCCAGGTCGCGATATACGCCTGGGCAGGTTCTTACTGGGTACAAAAAGCCCGCCATATATCATAGCGGGCTAAAGGCAATAACACTGGCGGTTTCAGCGTTATAGATAACCTACCCCACGGGGTATCATGCCAAGATGATTCTCAACCCTGGTAACCCCAGGCACGTTCTCGGCTGCGACTGTTACCGCCTGCTTTTGTTCAAGTGAATCCACCAGCCCCCACACTTCCACAACGCCACCATCGACAATCACACTGATGCTTTCAGTATGCACACCGGCATGCTGCTCCACCTCTTTTAGGATGGCATCCCGCACCTTCCGGTCGTCCATTGGCGATTGCGTCGGTGCAACCTCGGCATTGGCAATGCCTTGTAACAGGTTAGCTCGGCTGACAATACCCACCAGCTTCCCCTCCCGCACGACAGGTACACGCTTGATATGGTGCTTTTCCAATAACCGCGCAATGCTATGCAGCGGCGTATTTTCATCCACCGTCAGTGGGTCGGGGGTCATGACTTCACGGGCTTTACGACCATGAGACTTTACATAGTCGCCAGCATTATTACCGCTGGTAAATAGTGATAACCACCATGACCGTTCATGGTCATTGTCATCTTTTACCCGACGCATCAGGTCGCCTTCGCTGACGATGCCCAACACTTTTGACTCGTCATCTACCACAGGTACCGCGCTAATCCGGTGATTCAGTAGCAGCTGGGCAATTTCACGAACTTCAGTGTCGGGCCCCACACTCACCACTTTTGGGGTCATAATATCGATAGCTTGCATGGTACATCCCCTCGCAACTGGGTCACAGATGTAGATTGACCTGTCAGTTCTTTGAGACTAGTTCGCTCCGGGGAAATTAGCTATGTTGGTTCGCTATCGATGAACGCTTTCATGATATAGCTCAGTCAATCAGCTCCCCGTCTCCGGGGTGCTCTCAGCCACTTTCTCCACATCCACGATACCCGAGCGGCTGACGACCACTTTCCAACGGGCAAGATAAGACGCATCTTCACTGCCGGTTTCGCGGATAACCAGATTTAACAAGTGCCGCCGTTCAACATTTTCACGCACTGCCTGACCATCTTTCAGGCGGTAAATACTATGCTTTTCCTTGCTCATTAAGCGCGTTAGCATGGACAGATCGATATGCAGTGTCTCCCGGGTATGCTCATAGCCGCTTAAAAATCGCGTGGGGGACATGCGGGAACTGGAACGATAATGCACCACCACTTCTTCCCGTTGAGCTACCGTGCGGCGGCGCATCTGCCGAATATCATCATCCAGTGCTGCGTAACGCTTATAGTCAAACCACTCCAGTTGTCGTCCAACAAGCTTATTGCGGGTAGGGTCGATATATTGCCTTCGCCATTTTGGCCGCCCGCGACGTAGCCATCGCCACAGTGTATTGCGCAAATCATCTTTGAAGACTTCCCGCATGGCATAGAGCAGCGCCATCGCAAGCACAAACAGCGCGGTAATTCCTCCAATCACATCACGCAAATAGAGTACGCCAAGTGATACAAAGGCCATTACTACCGCAGTCGCCAGGGCTTTAACTGCTTTTTGCTCACCACTGCCCAGCTCTATGGCGCTCTGTTTCAACGTGATGGGGTACTCGATTAATCTGCGCAGCAAGCGCATCTTATTCGACATCCTCGTTGGGTCTTCCATCACCCGCTGGGCATTGTACTCCTGCTCCCGCCGGTACTCCTCTTCCCGATGGCAGATCGTGATAAAGCGCCGCTTTATGTCACTGAACTCACCGCCACGGGGCATATGCGCCACCAACGACAATAACTGTTGCTCGGTAAACCAGGACAGGTAGTTATCTATATTGGCAAAGTACTTGTACATTCGCTCATCGCCAGGAGGGTTACGCCTCAAGCGCTTTAGGATGCCATCACTTAAATCGCTCATCTCATGTAGTTGTTCATACAGTGCTTTTTCTCCCTCCTGGAAATCGTTCTTCTCCCCGCGCTCATCGCTACGCGCGTGACGCAGCTTACGGGCGCGGGCTAACATTGCCTGGGTCGTACGCTCCAGGGCGATAACGTATTGGTAGGCGTATAGGCTTAGGCTTAGACGATACGAGTCACTCCCCAGTTGGTTGCGACTTGCCAGACGGCTGTGCACCAAGGGTAAGTGATACTCATCACTGTAATAGGTGCGCGAGACATGCATGGAGCCGTGATAAAATGCCTCTTCAGAGATCACATGAGTACTAAGCCCCAGCTCTCCAGGCACAAACAGGTAAACATCAAGCGTATGCGAGGTTTCTTCCTTTAGTCGTCGCGAGAGGCGCAGCTGAAAGCTGTTTTTACGCTCAACGTTGATCACTTAACCAATCTCCTACTTCATTGCTTAACGCGATGATATACCATGGCTAAAAATAACCATGGTGGCACACTTTAACTCAGCTACGGTTCACCTTTTCGCCTTGGAGCCAGGGAATGTCCATTGCCCGTTTTTCACCCTTCGAGCTGCTACTACTAAAAAGCCGCAGCCAAGTGGATACGGCAACACTGCTGCTATTAGCCTGGGTGCTGGTGCATCGCCAACACGTGTCTGAAGGCCAACGGCGGCGCCGGCTGGCGCAGGTAACTGCGCAATTTCGCCATGGGCATGAATTGGGGCCAGTAATGAGTATTGCCCACAGCCAGGATCTACAGGCCATTCAGCTTGCTGCTGAGGTAGTACGCAAAGAGTGTTCTAAAGAGCGGAGCCTGAGTGTTATTCACCAGGCCATTACCGTTGCCACAGATGATGGGGAAATTTCCCTGGCGAATCATTACATTCTGCGCTTCCTGGCAGATTTGTTAAACGTCGTGCCCAATACGCTAAGCACGCTGTTTCAAGAGCTGACGGGTAAGCCCCTACAGTCACCAGAAGACCCTAGCCGGGATGCCTACTGGCAACGGCATGACCCAGAGTATCACGCACGTAAGGCTCGGGAAGCACAGGCAGCTGAGCAGCGCACCAAAGACGCTCAAGCCAGGGCGGAACAGCGTCAGCGGGCCAAGGCGGATAAACAGCAGGAAAAGCAAAAAAGGCAGCAGGAAAAGCAGCGCCAGCAGGAAGAGGCCCGTAATGCCAAAGCTGAGGCAGAGCAAGCCAGGGCCCGCCAGGAGCAGGCCCGGCAGCACGAGCGGGCAAGGCAAAAGCGCTGGCAGCAAGAGCAGGCCCGTCATGAAGACGCACGCCGACAATACCGCCAGCGAGCCAGCAGCCCTCCTCCACCTGATCGTACGACCCGTGCTCTGGCGGTATTAGGATTAACCCCAGGTGCGAGCCGGACCGATGTACGCCGCGCCTATCGCCGCATGGCACAACTACACCATCCAGACCGCTTTTATACTGAAAGTGAGCATCAGGTGGCACTGGCATCAGCCCGGTTCCAACGTATCAAAAACGCCTACGATTACCTGATGCAGACTTACTGATTCATATTTAACGAGCACCGCTGTTATATTGTTGCTGTTATGGCTAGCGAGCACCCATCACGTTATGCGCGATTTGTATCAACGACTCACTCTTTCGCCCAGCGCGAATCACCAGGAAATCAGAAGCGCTGTAGCACGCTGCCCCAACAGCGCCCTACGCCAGGATGCCGAAGCAGTGCTGGAGATTGCTGAGCGTCGTGAAGCCTATGATACGCTCCATGACACCGTAAGCGACATTGGCCGGTTAAGGGCACGCCTGGGCCTGACCCATGGCGCTCACTGGCAGGGCGATGTCGCCAACGACTTCTCCCTGCCACCAGACAATGCGATCTCACGCCATGATGAGCTGGTAGACCGCGTAAGCCACGCCGTTTCGCTTTACAACCGCTGGAGGCGCTGGCGTGGCCCCTGGTTACTCATCACCGTGTTCGCCAGCGGAGCGGCCATAGGCCTCGCCATGGGGTTCGCCCTGGCCCTGGGGCTTGCCCTGGGTTAACTCCCCAGCGCGCTGCAGCTCATCCGCCCGCGTTTCGGCCTTTGTGGGCCGTGGGGCAGGTTTGGGTGGAGCAGGCTTCTTACGCGCCTCCTCCAGCTCCTGGCTGGCTCCGTTATCGATGGATAAATCCGTACCCGCCTCTTCCCCGGCGCGCGCATCCGAACGCGCCTCCATACTAATACTAAGCCGCGGCACACCAAGATCAATCTCCTGGGCTTCCATACGCTGTTTCAGCAACAGGTTAAACGCCCGGGAGACGTCCCACTGCATTTCCGGTGCGGTACGGAAGCGCATACGTAAAATAGGGCAACCATCTTCAAAACCCTGAACACCCTGTACTTCCAACGGAGACCAGATATGGTGACGCATCACTGGGTCTTTACGCAGCTCTTGGGCGGTCTCTTGCATTAAGGTAATGGCATCATCGATTTTCATATCGTAGGGGATACGAATCCGCATCAGTGCAATCCCAAACTGCCGCGACATATTGTGGATGGAGTCGATACGGCTGAAGGTAATGATATGCAACACGCCATCCAGGTCGCGCAGGCGTACGGTGCGTAGTGTCAGCCCTTCCACTGTCCCCATATAAGTGTTGATCGTGACGAAGTCATCGACGGCCAGAGAGTCTTCAATCAGGATAAAGATGCCGGTAATCAAGTCCTGCACCAGCGTTTGGGCACCAAAACCAATGGCCAAACCGATGACACCCGCACCCGCCAACAACGGTGTCACATTCACTCCCAGATTAGCCAGCCCCGATATGACCGCAATGATTAAAATGGTGATAAAAATCACATTGCGGATCATGGGGGTAATGGTTTGCGCCCGTGCCTGATTAACCCGCCGCCCCCTGGAGCGTGCTGAAGAAGTGAGAGCCCGTTGGATAGCGGTGTCGGCAAATATCCATACCAGCCACGCCAGTAGAACCGTGGCGCCCAGACTGAGTAAAGCCTGACCAATACGCGCACTTGCCACCGCCGGCTGCCCCAGCCCAAAGAACGACCCACCCCACACCTGCATAGAGAGCTCGGCAAATACCATCCAGGTGCAGATATGGGCCAGGACAACCCCAAACCGCTCTAAACGCTTGCGGTACTGGCTATAGCGGTGGCGATGGCGACGCTTGCCCATACGTTCTGACTGGCGCCGCAATAACCCCGTTACCACCAGGGTAAGTACCAGCAGGCTTGCAGAAATGATCGACCGTGCCAACGCAGTGCCTACATCCCCTACAGTGACAAAGATTGCCAGGAGCGAACCGCCGACCATCAACAATGCAGGAATATGCCATAGCCCCCCCAGCGTGCGAATCATTTCAACGGCAGTACTGGCATCACGGCGTTGCCTATAAGGTCGATTACAAATCAGATGGCGTATAGGCCGTTTGAATTTGAAGATAAATCTCACCGACAGCAGCGCGGCTAACATATTAGCGAGCACGGACACGAGGCTGGCAAGCTCAGAACCCAATAGCTCTATTAAGCGGGTAGAGTTTACCGCGTCCCCCAATGCGACCAGGGCGCCAATCACGAATAGCCCACGCAAAGCGTGCTGCTGTAAAAACTGAACGGCTGTAAAACGGTGGCCACTGCTGAAAAATGCAATGACCGTTTCGAAGACGACTGAGAGCGCACGCCCACACAGGCAGATATAAGCAATCACTAACACCACAGTGCGACCAGAGCTGTAAGGTAATAGCTGGCCAATGCCGAGGGTAGTGGCAAATGCGAGTGTCCATGGCAACATTCGGCGTAAAAAATGCAGTACCAGAAGCCAGCCTTTAGGGTCTTTGGGCAGGTCAAGCGGCCAGTCACGGCGCCTCGCCAGCAAACGCCCCAGAGCAATCATGGCCACTAACAGGACGCTCCAGATAACGGCCAGCACCGCCCCATCCACCACTGCCCGAAACGCCTCTCCTGGATCCACGCCTTCGTTTAGTGCACGTAAATCGGCGGCCCCCTGAACGAACTGGCGCGACCACTCATCCATGGGAGAGTCACCTGCCTGAGCTTGTTCACCAAGATCACTCAGCGTGTCAGCAAGCGCCCCCAACAACCCCTGACGCACGATGCCCCCTTCGTCAGTCGCATCTGCAGCCACCTGTAATTCACGCAAAGAACCGAGCAGCTCTGTGCGCCGCTCTTCATTCTCTAACAAGGAAATGACATCGTTGAGCGAGCTTTGAAAGCTATCACTGCCAATGTCCACTTCTTCGCTGGCGTCGTTACCACCAAGGCTGGGCAGTGATACGCTCTGTGCGTGGGCTTGCGCCATTACCCCCAACATGATGGTAATGATAACGCCCATCACACTATTGATTATCCAGTGCTGTCGCACGCTCTCCCCCGTAATGAACCGGTTTAACACACCGGTATATCAACGTTTGCTTCACTGAATGCGCTCAGCCTCGACGCGTGACTATGATAGGCTGGATGCTCAAACGTTCACCTCAAGGATGTCGAGATGACGCTGCAAGCTCCCCCCAACCATGTAAATAGCAACGGCCAAACACGCCATGTCGGCGTAGAGATCGAATTTGCCGGCCTGCTGCCACGTGATACCGCTGAACTGGTGCGTGATTTATTTGGTGGTGAGCTTAACGTGGTAAGCCCGCACCGACTACTGGTGGAGGGCACCCAGTGGGGTGAATTTGTCATTGAGCTGGATACCCAGTATGCACACCCCAACCAGGAACTGTTGAACGAGATTCAATCTAAAGACAGTGAGTGGGCACGGGAGCAGCATCGTCGGCGGGTTGAGTTTCATCAAAAAACCCGCCAGCTCATCGGGGATATGGTAACGGGATTAGTACCCACCGAAATTGTCTGCCCACCGATCCCCTGGAATGAACTGGAACAGTTGGATACCTTATTTCAGGCGCTGCGCGACAAGGGAGCCAAAGGTACTGACGCCAGCCTGCTGTATGGCTTTGGCTTGCATCTTAACCTGGAGGTAGAACGGCTGGATGTTGACTACCTGTTGGCGATGGTGCGTGCCTACCTGCTCCTGGCAAGTTGGCTGCGTGATGAAATCAAGGTGGATATCACACGCGAAGTACTGCCCCATGCCAATCCATTTCCCAAGGAGTATGCCCTAAAGCTGCTTGATCGTCATTATCAACCGGATCTGGATACATTTATTGAAGACTACCTGCGTTTCAACCCCACCCGTAACCGGGAGTTGGACCTGCTGCCCCTCTTTGCCTATCTACGCCCCGACCACCCCCATGAGTTGTTGCATACGCAGCTCACCAAGCCCCGTCCTACCTTTCACTACCGGCTGCCCAATGCACAACTTTCCCAGCCAGGATGGGGCTCCGTCGTGGAGTGGAACCGTTGGGTGGAGGTAGAAAAGCTGGCGGCAAATACCACGGTACTGGAGGCGCGTTGCGACGAATATATAGCGCACCACAGCCGACCATGGTTTGTGCGTTTAAAAGAGCAACTGCTCCACCTGTTGGGCCGCCACAGTCGCAAATAACAAACTGCAACAGCGAGTACTTGTCAGCATGTCTCGACCGCTTATTGGTATTACCACATCGGATCACAAAAGCCAGCTTGCCTGGTGGTTCGACTGGTTTGCGGTATGGCGGCATGGCGGCCAACCACTCCGGCTGTCACCTTCCCGGCCGCTACCCGACCATCTTGATGGCTTGATTATTGGCGGTGGCGACGATATCCAGGCCCACCTTTATGGGGGTGAAGTACAGTTGAACGTGCGTCTGGACCCTGCACGGGACGAATTGGAGCTTAGTTTGCTAAACCGGTTTATACCGCAAAACACCCCTGTGCTTGGTATCTGCCGGGGGGCGCAACTAATCAACGTTCATTTGGGCGGCACCCTCAACCCTGATATTTACACTACCCACGAAGGATTAAAACGGCGGCGAACCGTATTGCCTCGCAAAACAGTGGATATTGTGGGAGCCAGCCAGCTTTATCAGCTGCTGGGAGTGACATGGTGTCGGGTGAACAGTTTGCACCACCAGGCTGTCAACAAAGCAGGCCGGGGTATTCGTATTGTGGCCCGGGACAGGGACGGGTTGGTTCAGGGCATTGAGTCAGAAGAGCACGAATTTCTGATTGGTGTGCAGTGGCACCCTGAATGGCTTGTCTTCAACCGCCCCCAACAGCGCTTGATCAGTGCACTGGTGGAGGCGGCAAATATCCGTCGATGGCGATAGCGGTTACACGCCATCAGGTTGCCGTTGCACTAGCTTTTTAATGCTGCCAGTGCTGCGTCATAATCCGGCTCGTTTTTCAGCTCACTAACCAGTTCGCTGTGTAGTACGCGGTTATCAGCGTCCAGAACGACAACCGCACGGGCGCACAACCCCTCCATAGCGCTATTGCACAACGCCACCCCCCATGCCTCTTGGAACTCTCTGTGGCGAAACGTAGAGAGCGTTTTAACATTATCAAGCCCTTCAGCCCCGCAAAAACGTTTCGCTGCAAAAGGCAGGTCCGCAGAGACTACCAGTACCACCGTATTTTCCAGTCCTGAGGCCAGCTCATTAAAGCGCCGGGTTGATGTAGCGCAAGTTGGTGTATCGACACTTGGAATAATATTCAGTACTTTACGCTTGCCTTGATAGGTATCCAGCGTAACATCGTTAAGATCAGTATCCGTCAGCGTCATGGCCGGGGCGGTTTGCCCTGGAACGGGCAGAGTTCCAGCAACATCCATTGGCTCACCAGCACGGGTTATTTGTTGCATATCAGGCTCCTAATAGTATTTTGAAACATTCAGCTTAGCAGGGAAATGCACGGGTTAGATGATCCTTTCACCGCTGCGATCTATCGACGAGAACATTTATGGCCTCTGTAGTCATTATTAAAACCGGCGATGCTTTTCCGGAAGTGGTCAACCAGTACGGTGACTTCGAGCAGCTATTTATACAACAGCTTTCCACAGCACTGCCTGAGCACCTCACGCTCACCGTGTGGGATGCACGGGAGTCGGCGGTTCTTCCCCCACTGTCAACGCTGGCCGGTGTTATGCTTACCGGTTCCCATAGCATGGTAAGCGAAGCGGAGCCGTGGAGCGAGGCACTTAAGCCCTGGTTGCAGCAAGCGTTAACCGAAGATATCCCTATGCTGGGAGTTTGCTACGGGCACCAGTTAATGGCTGCCGCCCTGGGGGGGATCAGCGATTACCACCCAGCCGGGCGGGAATCTGGCACACACCAGGTACGACTAACCCGCGCAGGCCAGCAGGACCCGCTGTTTGGACAACTACCCGAGTGCTTTCCGGCACATTTGACCCATGCACAGTCGGTAATGCAACTGCCGCCTAACACGACAGTACTGGCCCACAATAGTCACGATGCACACCAGGCATTGCGCTATGGGCCTCGCCAGTGGAGTGTTCAGTTTCACCCCGAATTTACCCAACCGGTCATGGGCGCTTATATTGAGCGGCAGCGATCCGCGCTCCAAGCTCAAGGGGAAGACCCCGAAGCCCTGTTATCCGCCATCACGGCTACAGACGATGCCTCCAGTCTATTACGCCGCTTTCTGGCTTTTATATAATGCCATCATCCGCTATCGCTGCTGCCCTCGCCTTGAGGCCAGACGATCCGCCAGACGGGTCGGCTCAGGCAGTTTGGTACGCCCCAAACAGCGCATTACCCAGTCCAGGGATGTTTCAAGCGAAAGGCGGTGCCCAGGGGATACAAACACGGGCTTTACATTGTGACGAGAGCGCAGCACTGCACCGATCACATCACCTCCTGGGGCATTTAAAGGCACCCAGTCTCCCCGCTGCTCCCCTACCTCTGCGTACCTGCCGTACAACCGGGATTTGGCAATGCCGATAGTGGGTAAATCCAGCCATAACCCTAAATGAGCGGCAACCCCCAGCCGCCGCGGGTGGGCAATCCCCTGGCCATCCACCATCACCAGCTCCGGCAGTGTGCTGAGTTTTTGAAACGCCCCCAGCGCGGCGGGAATCTCACGAAAAGAGAGCAGCCCTGGAATATAGGGCATGCGCGTAGGTTCCCGGTGTACCACCTGCTCAACCAGCGTTAGATATGGTGCCTTGGCAGGCTCCCACTTTAATAGCACCACGGCCGCCCGGGTGATCGTCCCCTCTTCCTCAAAACCAATATCCACCCCGGCAATGTGTTGCACAGGGTCGATACGGTCTGCGATCTCCACTTTTTTGGCCAACACGGTTTGCAGTGCTATCGCCTGTTTAGGGGCCAGGCCCCATTCGTGCAGTGGTGCTTCCACGCTTTCTCCTCAAAAGGGCGCTGACTGATAGTAGTGAGAATAGCCAAAAAAAATCCCCCCATGCCATAAGGCATGAAGGGATAGCGCGTTCATTTAGCGTTTTCAAAGCACCATCAATTGGCGCTCATAACGACTTAAGCGCGTTCGCGGCGACGGATCGGCGCATCACCATCGTCACGACGACGGCGTGGAGCGCGCTCAGGCGCACGGTCTTCGCTGATTTCCAGAGGACGGCCAGCAACACGGGCACGGGCCATTTTCGCCAGAATGGTGGATGGCAGGCCGCTAGGCAGCTCAACCACAGAGAAGGCGTTACGAATATCGATACGACCGATACGCGCACCTTCAATCCCCCCTTCATTTGCCAGTGCACCCACCAACTGACCAGGCTTAACACCATCTTTATGGCCAACGGAAACACGGTAGCGGGTCATGCCTTCACTGGGTGCACTTGAGCGCTCGCGGCGACCAGCCGGCTTGCCACCACTATCGCGCGGAGCACGCTCTTTACGCGGCGCTTGCAGACGCCCAATCGGCGCTTCATCAGCGCGAGCCATGGCAGCAAACGCACACGCCAGTTCGATAGCATCATGGCCTTCCTCGACCAAACGCTCAACCAGTGCACGCTGCTCCTCAGCCCCTTTGGTCAGGGCGGCCACAACGCGATGGTGGAATACTTCATCACGGTGGGCGCGAATAGCGGCCTCATCGGGCAGCGGCATTTCGGTCATTTTCTGACCGGTTGCCTGCTCCATCCAGCCTACTTTACGGCCTTCACGGAAACCCGCAAACGTAATGGCGATACCACTACGCCCTGCACGACCCGTACGGCCAATACGGTGGGTATACGCTTCCGCATCCTGGGGCAGGTCATAGTTAATAACGTGGGTAATACGCGGTACATCGAGGCCACGAGCGGCAACATCAGTAGCGATCAGTACATCCACCTTGCCACGCTTGAGGCGCGTAATCGTGCGCTCACGTAAGCTCTGGTCCAGGTCGCCAGACAGGCCAGCCGCATTAACACCACGGGCGGTCAGCTGCTCCACCAGGGTAGTACAGGCCGCTCGTGTACGAACAAACACAATAGCGGCATCCACCGGCTCCACTTCCAGAATGCGCGATAGCGCTTCCAGCTTGGCGCCACCGTCAACACGCACAATGCGCTGCTCGATGTTTTCACCAGTGGTAGTGCGCGACTCAATCGCCACCTTCACCGGGTTAACCAGATAACGATTAACAATGCGCTCGATTTCAGTCGGCAGAGTAGCCGAGAAGAATACGCGCTGAGCATCTTTCGGGGTATCGGCAACCACGCGTTTAACGTCGTCGATAAAGCCCATACGCAGCATTTCATCAGCTTCATCCAGCACGAGTGCGGATAGGCCATCCAGCTTCAGGCTACCGCGGTCAAGGTGATCAATCACCCGGCCAGGGGTGCCCACAACCACTTGAGCGCCGCGCTTTAAGGCGCCTAACTGCTCACGGTACTCTTGGCCGCCACACAGGGTAGCCACTTCAAGCCCCTGAAGATTCTGACCATACTTACTAAATGAAACGGCAACCTGCTGAGCAAGTTCACGGGTTGGTGCCAACACCAGCACCTGGGGCTCACGGCGCTGGATTTCCAAACGTGACAGCAATGGCAACGCAAACGCAGCAGTTTTACCGGTGCCCGTTTGTGCCTGGCCCAGCATATCGCGGCCTTCCAACAACGCGGGAATAGTTTGCGCCTGAATAGGAGACGGAATTTCGTAGCCCTGTGCTTCAACAGCAGACAGAACGGCAGGCAATAGAGCCAGATCGCCGAAGCTCGGCGAGGCGACAGAAGTCGAGGTCATTAATCACACCTTGGTAGGCCGGCTGTACCGGCAAAAAACATCGTAAGCGTCCCTGACTCTGTTATCGATGTGTTGGAACATCATCGAAAAAAGACTCCGTCAAGCGGATATCGTCATCAGTGGAGTCGGAGACGCCGGTCGCACCTAGCATTCGGTGGCAACACCACTATCGTTATAGCGGGCCAACCGCTGTGGCGACCTTCTGCGCCGATTTCACCCGTTTGGTGAAATGCTGGAGGCGCGCCATCTTCACAGCAATGAACATCTGCAGTTGGCGAGATGTTCCCGCAAGCGCCAGTGCGTATATGTTACTACGCAGGTAAACGCTTATCGTCGTGATGGAGGGGTCAACACATGCGAGGAGCGCGCATCCTAACACCGCAAATGGCTTCTTGCCAGTTTTTTTACTTTACCCATACTAAACCCTTGAACTTGCACTTGTTCATATTTCGTCTAACCTAGGAAGTGCTTCAATACGTTCACTAACATCAAGGAGCTAGATGATGAACTGGGATCAAATTGAAGGTAAATGGAAGGAAGTGAAGGGTAAGGCTCGCTCAAGCTGGGGTGAGTTCACCGATGATGAGCTGGAACAGATTGGCGGCAAAAAAGATCAATTGGTTGGTAAGTTGCAACAGAAATACGGTCTCACAAAAGAAGAAGCTGACAAGCGCGCCGACGACTGGGCAAGCGGTCTGTAATCATTAAGAGATTTTGGCGCACATCACGTAGCAACATGGAGAGAAGCTATGCATAAATCTATTCTGACCACCGCCGTTGGTACCCTACTTCTTGGCAGTCTGGCCTTTGGGGTGCAGGCATCAGACCAACCGCAGGGAATGTACTCCGCTGAAGATATCCTGGATGCTGACGTCTATTTTGCAGGTGGCTCTGGCGAAGAGATCGGTGAAGTAGAAAATATTTTATTCGATGAGGAGATGCGCATTACCGCCATCGTCGTTGAAAGCGGATCAGTGCTGGGCCTGGGTGGCCGTGAAATCGTGGTTGGCACTGATTATTTCACGCTGGAAACGCATACAGAAGGTGACGGCGATACTGAACACCGTATCCTTTTGAACGCCACGTCTGAAGAAGTGGAATCTTTCCCCGCCTATGATCGCGATTGGTGGGAGCAAACCAAGGCGAGTGCCCGCGAGGCTTGGGAAACAACCCGCGATGGCGCACAGAGTGCCTGGCAGTCCACCCGCGACGCAGTTAACCAGTAGGGCATGACATAACTCTGTCATCGACTAGCTCAGGTGGTATCTCACCATCTATAGCACAAAGGGCCACCCTTATCGGGTGGCCCTTCAGGTTGATGACAAACCCTTTTCCTCGCTTCTTGGCATAGTATCGAGTAACTCGTAGCGGGGGTCTTGCGCCAGGGACGGCGAAAGTAGCGCCCACGGATGGGTTAATAGCGCCCCCGCATAGGGTTACTCGAGACCACTTATCTACTTTGTCAGCAGTCTCAAGGGCCATCCTTATCGGGTGGCACTTTATGTTATTGGCGATCAGCAGTTGGAGGGTACCGCCAATTGTTTTCTTAGCTATGGCGGCGTACACCTTGCCCAGGTAGGCGCTCCCGATCATGCGGGCGCTGAAAATCCAGTAAAGGCCCTGCCGGTACAATGCGCGTTGGATTAATCGTATCATGGCTGTAGTAATAGTGACGCTTTATGTGATCCATATTGACGGTTTCCGCCACGCCGGGCCACTGGTAAATCTCGCGCACATAGTTGGCAAGGTTGGGGTAATCTTCAATACGCTTAAAGTTACATTTGAAATGGCCGTAGTAGACAGCATCAAATCGAATTAACGTGGTGAACAAACGTATATCGGCTTCGGTTAACCACTCTCCTGCCAGGTAGCGATTGTCACCCAGACGTGCTTCGACTCTCTCCAGGGCTTCAAACAGCGCGTAGACGTGCCTTTCGTAAACACTCTGCTCAGTGGCAAACCCCGATTTATAGACGCCATTGTTGATATGGTCGTAAACACCGTCATTGATTTCATCGATAACACTATGCAGATCTTGCGGATAGAAATCCAGATCATTACCGGTCAGCTCATCAAACCCGCGATTAAAAATACGCAACAGCTCCGCTGACTCATTATTTACAATCGCGCTGCGCTGTTTATCCCATAGAACGGGAACCGTCACTCGCCCGGTATAGTCTGGGTTCGTCATGGTATACAGTTGGTAGTGGTAATCCACATTATTAACCGGATCACCACTGGAGCCTTCATCCACATGATAGGTCCAGCCTTTATCGAGCATCAGCGGGCTCACATGAGAGACACCAACCAGCGACTCAAGCCCTTTGAGTTTGCGCATGATCAACACACGGTGTGCCCACGGACAGGCGAATGATACATACAAATGATAGCGATCTTTTTCAGCAGGATAGCACTGACCCGCAGTATCAGATGAATTGCCGACCCAATCCCTTAATTGAGCGGATTCGCGAACAAATTCGCCACCGTGCTTTTCAGTGTCGTACCATTGGTCGTGCCATTTGCCGTTAACAAGCAAACCCATCGGGCGCCTCCTGATAAAAGTTGCAAGCATTGCTCTCTTTGTTATGCAGCATACGCCCGCTCAGTGGATGCTCAAGCAGATGTTTTACGGTTTTTCGTTCGAGAGAATCGAATCATTAGCGCAAAGCTCCATCACCGACTGCTTCAAAGCGTGTGCCATGGCATGAGCGGCAGGGCCAGCACGGTCACGATCCCTGAAGATCATTTGCACAGGTACTTCTCGAATCCCACCCGCTGCCAATGGCAGTGGCTTTAACTCTCCCTTGGCCAGTTCATCCTCTATGCGGGTTTCCGGCATCCAGGCAAACCCCAATCCCCGCTTCAGCATATCCAGCGATGTATTAAGATGACTGACGGTCCAGCGCTGCTCCGCTTTCAACCATCCTGCATTGGTGGACTGGCGCAAAGCTGAATCACGCACCACTAACTGACGATGCTGAGATAGATCGCGAAGGTCCAACGGACGCCCCAACAGGTGCAATGGGTGGCGTGGGTGCGCAACGGCCACAAACCGCACTGTAACTAACGGCTCCCCCAAAAAACCTTGCGCTTCGATACCAGATACCACCAAGTCCGCCCGGCCATCGTAAAGCATTTCAATTCCACCATTGAGTACGCTTTCGTGGAGCTGCACTCTGACCTGGGGATACGTTTCCGAAAAGCGCTCAAGCGCTTTTGCCTGGGCAGCCGCTGGAAATACCTGATCAATCGCCACCACAACTTCCGCTTCAAGGCCAGCCGCCAGGCGTGAGGCAACATCCTCCAGGGAAGCAGCACTCTCGATTAGCTGACGGGCGCGGCGCAGCAGTAGCTCGCCCGCCTCTGTTAAGCGCACCTGCCTGCCCACAGGTTCCAACACCTGTACGCCAAGCTGCTCTTCTAATTTATGTACCGCGTGGTTAAGCGTGGAGGGGCTTTTGTGAACGGCTTCTGCCGCACGCGCGAACCCGCCATGATCCACTACGGCGGCCAGCATCTGCCATTGTGCAAGTGTTACCCGAGACATTTCGATTTCCTCGACGCTAAACAGCGAAATAATCCGCTCAATCTTCGAAAAAACTTCACTAGAATGCCAGGAAACGGCGGCGAGTACTTGTCTGTAAACAACTATCTGGTTGTAAAACAGGCAACAGAGGTATCATGGAGACCCGCTATAGGGTGGAGAATGTGAGTTGCAGGCAGTTCCCCCCAGTCAGCGAAAAAGAAAATTAACTATTAGTATTCAATAGGTTGTAAAAACTCAATGACTTTCTTATCTGGCTGACTGCCTCATCATCATGGCCTTGTCCTTAGCGTTATTATTACGACCACACATCATTATCAACACAGCCCTTACCTATGTTTTAAAACGATATTCTGAACTCAATCGCCCCGAAAGCATGCCCCACCACGCAAAGAACACAAAAAGAAAACAAAAGTAACTTTTTTTTACAAAAATAAAATAGCGACATTTATTAATTTTATCGCCACTATTGACACTCATGGTAACATGGGAGTCTCAAAGCGAAGCCCTTAGCCAACTAACTATTATTAGCTCTGTAATAACAATAAGATCTGCTATCCCAAATGCGACGTCCCCCCGTGCCCACACCACTATATTCAGTGTTCCAACCTTAAAATATGGTTACAAAAGCCTAATTAATTGGACAGAAACTATACACATAGCTCTCAATCCTCAACAAATGTCCAGGATTGAAGAAAGATAGTGTATTTATGTGCTTTACTTTTGGTAAAGAAAAAACGCCTGTTTTTTGACGTGACGCAAGTGATGGTGTCAGTTACTTTCGTTAGCAAACAGCGTTCATAAATGGTGATGTTTACTGAATATTTCCGTTTTTGGACGGAAGTATATTTTGTGTATAAATATACAGTCTATCCACTCTATGCCTCATGGGGTATGGTTCCTGGGCTTGGTTACTTTCATGTTACTTTTTTTATCACGAACTTGGCGGCCCATTTACCCATGTTGCGAATCCTTCATTCGCTGCCCCGCACGCATAAATTATTACTGTTACCAGTGGCAACTATGGTCACTGTGCTGGGCACACAAAAGCTAATAACGACGTATCAAGACTTAAATCAACCTCATACACCGCTGGAGAGCGTGTTAGTACCGCTCCCCAGTGACTCTGCACCTGGTGTACCGTCATTACGCCAAGAGCGCACCCCCGTTGCAGAAGCGATCGATCGCGCCTCCCGCGCTATTGACGCCACCAGAGAACACATACCACTTAGCGATTTGACTGCCACAGAAATTGTGGATCTGGACGTAATTACCAGTGCGGAAGCTTCTCTGGCAGAAAGTGCACAGCTAGGCGTTGAACTGGATGACGGCGCACTCCATATGGCTGTCGTGGTAGGCACCCTTTCAAGCGGTATGCTCAATATTGATGATACCTCTTCTGTCGAGATGGCTGATGCCACTTCCTACGAAGATTATGGCACTGAGCTATTCGGCGATATCTCTTTTCTTGAACTTGAGCTTGCCGCAGAAGAGTCCTTCGTCCCTCAATGGGAAACTCATTTAGTCGAGTCTGGCGAAACCTTCGCCGTACTGGCTCAAAATGAGCTGGGCCTCGGCTATAGTGAAGTGCTCGCCCTACTGGATGACCTGCCTGACCCGCGTATGCTTACCCATTGGCGTGCAGGCCATAGCTTTGATTACCAGTTAGATGAAAATGGACGCTTGCTGACTTTGCGCATGATGAAGAATACCCGCGAGGGTGTTTTGTTAGAGCGTGATGACGAGCAGTTTGCCATTACGGCCATTGAGCGCCAGGGTGAGCCGGTACAACGGCTTTACGCAGGCAGCGTCAGCGGTAGTTTTGCCCGCTCAGCACAGGCAACAGGTTTAACCAGCAGCTCGGTTACCGAACTGACTCGCCTGCTTGAGAAGAAACTCGATTTTCGTCGTGACAGCCGCCGCGGAGACCGTTTCCAGGTTCTGGTTGAGTCCGACATGATTGATGGCGAAACCCTGGACTCCCGGGTACTCGCGGTTAAGTATGAAGGGGAGCGTATGGATTTGACCGTGGTGCGCAATGCCTCCGACGACAACTTCTATACCCCAGAAGGTAACAGCCTGGATCCGGCCTTTGCCCGCTATCCCTTTGAAGGCAATTACCGTCTCAGCTCCAACTTCAACCCACGCCGTTTGCACCCAATTACTGGCCGCGTCAGCCCGCATAACGGTACCGATTTTGCGATGCCCATTGGCACTCCAGTGGTGGCGCCAGCAAATGGCCGGGTCGAGCGGGTGGGCAACCACCATGCAGCCGGTCGCTATATAGTGGTACGTCATGACAATGGATACCGCACCCGCTACCTGCATCTTTCCCGTCCGTTGGTAAACCAGGGTGACCGCATTGAAATGGGCGAGCGTATTGCACTGTCAGGTAATACTGGGCGCAGTACCGGCCCTCACCTGCACTATGAGGTCATCGTTAATAACACACCGGTGAATGCAATGACCGTTGACCTGCCTGAAAACACCAGCTTGAGCGGGGATACCCTGATTGCCTTCCAGCGTCATGCAGAACCAATGCTGGCGGCACTGGAAAGTGGCGAGACAGGAACCATCAACGTGGCTAACTACCAACGCGAAGAGAGCAATCAGTAAACACCATTATTGAACACTAACGCCGCCTCACATTATGGGGCGGCGTTAGTGTTTTCATCGTTCTTCTGGGTAGCCTTTAAACCGTTCCTGATAAAGCTCTCAACAACGCCGCATCACGGTGATAAATATCATCACGGAACTCAACCTCTCCCTGGGTATTCGGCCACGCCGTCAGATAATGCAGAGCCACCGGGATACGTTGCGGCAAATGCACATTCTGGTCACTACCGCCGCTATTGAGCAACGCATTGAGCTGATAACGACTGCCGGTATCCTGTAAGAGCATTTGGGCAAACTCCAGCACTCCCTCCACCCGCACACAGCCGGAACTGAGTGCTCGCTGCTCTCGCTGGAACAGGCCACGTGACGGCGTATCGTGCAGGTAAATCATGTCATTGTTTGGAAACCGCACCACTACGCGGCCAAGTGGGTTGGCACTCCCCGACACCTGGCGCAGCATAATGCCTCCCGGTCGCTGCCAGTCAATCGTCTCGGCATCCAGACGCTCTCCCGATGGACTCAATACCTGAATATTGTGCTGTGCCAGATAGCCTGGATCTCGCCTTATGCGCGGCAGTACATCTTCGCGCATTATTGTGGGCGGGATAGTCCAACTGGGATTCACCGTCAGATGGCTGATTGACGAATGAATAATTGGCGTTTCCCGCCGCGGTGTCCCCACCACTACCCGGGCATCCCAGTGCTGCCCATCAGGCCGCACGTAATGCAGCCGGTAACCGGCAATATCCACCCACACTTGTGGCTGGCTGGTCCGCGTAGGCTCAATCCAGCGCGCCCGTTCCAAGTTGACACGCAGCTGATCGATGCGCGATGCCACTGGCGTATTCAGGGCTAACCGTGTTCTCTCACCAACAATTCCATCATCCTGCAACTGATGACGACGTTGAAAACGTCTAACAGCACTTTCCAGGTCCGCATCGAACGCATGGCGGTCGATGCTGGCTGACTGCACACCAATCATGGGATAAGCACTGCTATCGGCCGGCAATATGTTAGCTTCCCCCCACAACGCCAGTCGCTGGCGTAACACGATGATATCGTTACCTGTATCACCGGGGCGCAATGAGTCATCTCTACCCGCCAAATAGGGCACACTGCCCTGGGTATCAAGGTGGCGATAATAGCTTAATGCCTCACGTAGCTGATTATATTCAGTTGATGCCGGGCGCGCTAAAGCAAAGGCACTCTTTATATCAGCGTTTTCAACGGCGTGGACCACACGCAGCATTGAGTAACGGCTTTCAGGACGTGGAATATCCCAGTTGGATTCCACATCGCGGGGATTCACTTTACCTCGTGACAGGTGCTCAAGCGCTAACAGCAAGGACTGCGTTGCCTGAATATCAAATCTCGCCTGGGCATCAGCACCGGCTTGCTGACTGATACGAAAATCGTCAAGTAAGGTATGGGCGGCATAGTCATGAGGGGTTAGGCCGTCATCTTCAAGGCCATTCAGTGCACTGACCAACGCTTCGACCATGATGAGATTTTGCCAGACAGGCTTTCCACCATGTTGCTGGTAGAACCCCTCAACCGGTAAACGAGCTGTCGATTGTGCAGACAAGTGCTGGTCTAATGCCTGCTGTAACGGCCCTGATGCGGCATGAGCACCGGTAATGACATAAGGTGACTGAGCCAGCGTCAGACATAGCACTGCCCCCGTCGCCCATCGTCTTAGTAACTGCTTCTCGTTCATCGCCCCTCCTTGCGTTATCATGCATCAATACTCGATACATCACTGTTCTGCGCATCGTTTGTACTGATTGCTCCCATTATTCGGTCAGGTGACTTTTTAGCATAGCTGTTTACTTTTATCCGTCATCGCTTCTATTACAAGGATTACGCTCCATGTTGATTCGTTTGTGTGCGCCTACTGTACTGCTTTCGCTACCAGTCATGTTATTTAGTCTTCCCTCCCACGCGACAAATTTTTTTTCCCAGTTAGGCGCCGCGCCACCACCGGGTATTTCTCCCTTGCACCATCAATTGCTCCAGTTGGCTCCATCCGCCACACCGCAAGCACTACGCCTCGCCGCCAAAGCACTTAGTTGTGCCGACCCCTCAGCCGAGCGTCTGGCAGTTATAGATTATTCCCTACCCTCTACCGAGCCACGCATGTGGGTATTTGATCTGCATCGCCACGCATTACTGTTCGAAGAACTGGTTTCCCACGGGCAGGGTTCTGGAGATGCCAGGGCGGAAGTATTTTCCAACACTCCCGAGAGTCATCAGTCCAGTATCGGGCTTTTTCGAACCATGAACAGCTATTATGGCCGTAACGGCTACTCGCTGCGTCTTGACGGTTTAGAGCCAGAGATAAATGATCTTGCCTTTGAGCGCGCTATCGTTATCCATGGTGCCGACTACGTTAGCGAAGACTTTATTACCCAAACCGGCCGACTTGGTCGAAGCCATGGTTGCCCGGCAGTACGTGAAGATATTACTTACCCATTAATTGATAGCCTAAAAGAAAGCCAGTATGTGTTTGCGTACTACCCTGATGAAGAATGGCTAGCCACCTCCACCTTCTTTCACTGTACCAGTCATGATTCCAGGCAACTGGCCTGGCAATAACGTAACAGGATAAAGCGATCGATTGCGGTGAGTGCCAAACCATGTACAAGGAAAATAGTGGCGGCTCCCTCAGAGTAAGTACCCCTGCCAAGCGCGCGTGGTGTTGACTTTTATGCCATGCTAACCAAGTAACCGTTTTCTCTAACGCACTGGGCAAGGGGATATATGTTGCAAACTAAAAAGCTGGATCTCGCATTACAGGGCGGTGGTGCGCATGGTGCCTACACCTGGGGTGTCATTGACCGACTTTTAGAAGATGAGCGTATTGAGATCGAAGGGATTAGCGGTACAAGCGCAGGCGCCATGAATGGTGTCGTGATGGCCGACGCTCTCACCCGCGGCGACAAGCAAACCGCTCGCCAGGCACTGCATGATTTTTGGCAGGCAGTCAGCCGGGCCGGTATGGCAAGCCCTATCCGACGCTCTCCCCTGGATATACTGACAGGTAACTGGAGCCTTGATCACTCCCCCGGTTATATCGCGATGGACCTGATGAGCCGTCTGGTATCGCCCTATCAGTTGAACCCGCTCAACCTCAACCCGCTGCGTGATATTGTCGCCGAACATATCGATTTTGAACGGGTACGACGCTGTGAACAGCTGAAGCTTTTTGTCGCTGCAACCAACGTCCGCACTGGAAAGCAGCATGTATTTCGCCGTGAAGAGATGAGCCTTGATGCCGTCATGGCATCGGCCTGCCTACCCTTCATGTTTCAAGCGGTTGAAATAGATGGAGAAGCCTATTGGGATGGGGGTTACATGGGGAATCCAGCGCTGTTTCCATTAATGGAAGAGTGTAGTGCCCGGGATATCATGCTTGTGCAGATCAACCCCATCAGCCGAGACGATGTACCCACATCAGCCTCTGCCATTATGAACCGTTTAAACGAAATCACGTTCAACGCAGCACTGATCAAAGAAGTCCGCATGATCGCCCTACTGAAACACGCGCTGGATGAACAGGGGATTGAGAACTGTTACCAGCAAGCGCTTTTTCACCGAATTAGCGGCGAACAGGCGCTTGAAAGCCTCTCTGTTTCCAGCAAAATGAATGCTGAGTGGCCTTTTCTCTGCCATTTATTCGAACAAGGGCGAGCGGCGGCTGAGCGCTGGCTTGCAGAGCATTTCAAAGCACTGGGCAACTACTCAACACTGGATATCGATGCCGTTTATTTACACTGACAAACCACTCGCATGTCCTGACATACCCAAATTTACACTGCCCCCATTTGGGGCATAAAAAAATACGCCCCGCTTCCAATCAGCTCATCCAACGACTATAACGAGCTGATTTACATCTATAAGAACGCCACTGGCGAATTAATTGCCTTTTCTTCCACGAACGGTAACAGGCGTGAATCTGTCCATGGAGTACAAGTGGACTGCGTTGCGTCTCTGCCCTCCCCTTTAGCGGGTTAACGTCTCCAGAGGGGGCCCATGTCAGGCGGCGAGTAATAAGGAAACTGTTATGTCTTCAGCCCAACACCTGCTATTAACCGCCCTGCGTTGCGATATCGACAACTTACGTCACTTAGCCACCACGTCAGAAATCGTCGGCGACATAAGCCGCTTTATCCATGTACTACAGCGTGAACGGGGCGCTTCAACCATCTACCTGGCGTCAAGAGGCAAACGGTTTAAAACCCGGCGAATGAGTTACGTGCAACATAGTCAGGAAGCCGAAACCCTGATGCGTCAGCGACTGGAAGCGCTCAGCCAGGAGGCCAGGCCCCAGGCAACTGCCCGCCTGCTGAGACGCATCGCAACGGTATGGCTGGCGCTGGACGATCTCGATACCTTGCGACGCGCCATTGACACATTTGCCATTTCCCCTGATGCAGCGACTCAGGCATTTAACCACTTAATCAGTGGATTGCTCGCGATTGTATTTGAAGCTGCGGACACCTCCGCAGACCTGGACGTCACCCGGGCGCTGGTCGCCATTTTTCACCTCATGCAGGGTAAAGAACTGGCAGGCCAAGAACGTGCCTGTGGAGCCTTCGGCTTTACCCATGGACATTTCGATAATGCGCATCGCGAGCTACTCAACAAACTGGTTCATGACCAACAGCGCTGCTTCGACACCTTTGTCGAATTTGCCACGCCCGAGGCACAGCGTTCCTGGCATCAGACGCTCTCTCAACGCACACTGGCAGGTATCAATCAGCTTCGCGATATCGCCTGCCAGCGCACTCAACACCAAACGGCTATCGGCGACACACTGGGCGAAACGTGGTACGAGCTCACCACGCTTCGTATTGATAGTATCAAAGAGGTGGAAGACACGCTTAACTCTCAGTTAGCGGCATTGTGCCACCGCAAAATAGCCACGGCACAATCAGACCTTGAACAGCTTAAAGCAGAGCCCAGCCAACACGTTCCAGCCCCCTGCGAACAGTTGCTGGCATTAAGCGCCACGCAACCATTAGGTGACCTGACGGCCAACGCTTTAACCTCTCCACTGGGTCGTTCGCTGATTGAGCTCACCCATGCACACTCCAGCCGCCTGCAGGGCCTTAGCGATGAACTGGAAAACACCCGTAAGGCACTGCGCGAACGCAAACTGATTGAACGCGCCAAAGGGCTAATCATGGCTCACCAGGCGATGACAGAAGAGGAGGCCTATCAATTTCTGCGCAAAACGTCGATGGATCAAAGTAAAAGCATGGCCGATATGGCACAGTCTATTCTTGACCTTTCAGCCATGCTGCAGCGTAAAGAGGAAAAACACATGCGCTAGGTCATAGGTCATTACCAGACCTTGTTTGCAAGATTTGCGCTCATTGACCATGCTGATTATTAACCCATTTGGATGAGCAAGGAGCGCAACCCAATGCAACACCGCGTACTGCTGATCACTGGCGCCTCAAGCGGCATCGGTGCTGCCACTGCACGCGCTGCATCACGCGAGGGCTACCAGCTGGTGCTTGCTGCCCGCTCTGCTGATAAATTAACCACCCTATCCCAAGAGCTGGGGCCGGAAAACACCCTCGCCTGTGAGTTGGATGTCACCGATATGGCGCAGCAGAAAGCCATGGTGGAACAGTGTTTGGAGACCTTTGGGCGCCTGGATGCCGTTTTTGCCAACGCAGGACGCGGCGGCACCCCTGGCGGCTTTAGTAACGCCGACCACAATACATGGCGAGAGATGATACTCACTAATATCTACGGGGTAGGGCTCACGATACAAGCGTGCCTGCCAGCGTTAAAACGCAGTAAAGGGCATATACTACTTACCGGTTCAGCGGCTGGCCGTACAACAATCCCTGGCTCAATGTATAGCGCAACCAAGTGGGCCGTCACCGGTATAGGCTATAACTTGCGGGAGGAGTTACGCGGTTCAGGCATGCGTGTCACCTTGATTGAGCCAGGCATGGTCGATACTCCCTTCTTTGACGAGCCTCCGGAGTATGCACTTAAAGATCGGGATATTGCTAACGCAGTCATCTACGCCCTGGCCCAACCAGCCCACGTGGATGTTAATGAAATACTTATTCGCCCCACACCGACCGAATAACCCAATCGCTGGCGCCAATGCCTTGCATTTATCCCTACCCGCCCGCATAACGTTCTATTACCAAGCGTGCTAATTAACCTAGTACGCCACATCGTTAGCAATGCAGGTGACCCATGAGCCAACTCGCCACCCCCGCTCTTTCTGTGCTGGATCTAGCACCTATTCGCCAGGGCGGCACAGCTGCCGAAACTTTTCACCAGACGGTTGAATTGGCACAGCGGATAGAGCAGCTCGGCTATACGCGCTACTGGCTGGCGGAGCATCACAATATTGCGGGTATTGCCAGCGCAGCAACCGCCGTGCTGATTGGCCATGTAGCCGGTCAAACCACCACCCTGCGCGTTGGTAGTGGTGGAATTATGCTTCCCAATCATCCCCCGCTGGTAATCGCTGAGCAGTTCGGAACGCTGGAAACCCTCTATCCCGGCCGTATCGATTTGGGCCTTGGCCGGGCGCCCGGCTCAGATGGCGCCACTATGCGCGCCATGCGGCGAAGCATGCAGGCAGGTGTAGACGACTTCCCCGAACAGCTTGATGAGCTGCGCCGCTATTTAAGTGAAGCCGAACCCCATCAGCAGGTCAAAGCGGTACCAGGACAAGGCACTCACGTACCCATCTGGCTGCTGGGTTCCAGCGGCTATAGCGCCCAACTGGCAGCCAGGCTTGGCTTGCCATTTGCCTTTGCGGCACAGTTTGCGCCGGGCTACTTATTTGAAGCACTGAGGCTCTACCGTGATAATTTCCGCCCATCGGAGCATCTCTCCAAGCCCTACGTCATGGTTGGCCTGCCCGTCATCGCGGCGGAAAACGATGCCATGGCGCACTACCTGGCCACCACAGCCCAGCAGAAATTTCTCAACCTGATTCGCGGTAAGCCTACTCAATCTCAGCCACCGGTTGAGCACTTGGACTGGAATCCGGTTGAGCAGGCACAGGTGGGGCAGTTTTTGGGCGCCGCCATTATTGGCGGACATGACACCGTAAAGGCAGGGCTGGAAGAGTTTCAAGTACGTACAGGCGCCGATGAATTAATGCTCAATAGTGACTTCTACAATCACGCCGACCGCGTCCGTAGCTATGAAATCGTTGCGGAGGTAATGCGGTAAGTGTACAGCTGGATATCAATGGCATGTGAGGGGGGCAAATGCGCCCCCTACTTGCTACTGTCACGATGGTCGTTGTTTGAAGAGACCATGAAATTGCATTGTCTACCGTTTTAGCCACAGCCATTAACAAATGAGTCGCGTGCCCACGCATCGTTGATGAACCTGGAGTGGCTAACGCAGCCTTTGCCATGCATTCCATTATTGCTGGAAATACTACCTATGTCTCCGCTGATCTACACGCCAATGACCTATGCAGATTTCATTACATTCTGGCCTGCTTTCCAGTCGATTGTGGCGGCTGAAGAAACATACGCCATAGATCCCGACATTACCTTGGCTGATGCCTACCACTTGTGGTGTAGCGTCCCTAAAGTCACCTTTGCGGTAAAAGATAACCAGGGCCAGTTGTTAGGTGCTTACTATTTAAAAACCAATGCTGCCGGCCCCGGAAAACACGTATGCAACTGTGGCTATATGGTGTCCCCTGCTGCACGTGGCAAAGGGGTTGCCCGCAGCATGTGCCAGCACTCCCAACAGACCGCACGTGAACTGGGGTTTGAGGCGATGCAGTTTAACGCCGTCGTCGCAACCAATGAAGTTGCCGTCGCACTATGGCAACGTCTTGGCTTTGATATTGTCGGGACGGTTCCCAACGCTTTCAGACATGCAAAACATGGGTTAGTCGATACCTACGTGATGTACAAAGCATTATAAATTCACTAACGCACAGTAAAAGCCTGCAACCAGCACCGTTTACATACCAGAACGTTGCCCCACTGCCTGGTGACACAGGGTAACGCTTGCGATACGTGCCAACCCGCCAATGTAGCACTCACAAAATACAATAAAAACAATAACTAACGAAAAATTCTCATATTTAACAACAAAAACAAAACAAGGTATTCAAAGAAAATTAAACAAAATATTTAACTATACACCCACATGGTTAATTCCCAACCTTGGATCTCACACCTTATGATAATTTAATTCTCCCTATTGAATCGATTTCTTATTGCTATCGTCTAATTTCCCAAAACGTCAATAAAGACGTAGGGTAAATTCGGAGGATGCTTAATGAGGAACATCTCAGTTAAAAAGATGATTACGGGCGCATTACTTATACTATTGGCAATGATTGTGTTGGTAGGCGGTATGGGTATCAAGGAAGAGAGGGAAGCGGCCCAGCTACTCTCAGAAATTAATCAAACAAATGCTCAACAAGCCCAGGCTGCCAGCCCTGCTGAGACGAATTTAATGGAAATGCGCGTCAGGCTGGCCAGAATGGCTCAGTATTACAGTAGTGGTAATAGCAGTCGCGCTGAAACGGCGCTTCAGGAAGCGCAAAACAGCCTGAACCAAGCTGACCTACGCCTACAATCATTACTTGATATTGAACTACCGCCCAACTCGGCTCGCAGGCCACTAATAGACGACATTGTTCAGAGTTATAATAATGTAGTGACTGAAAGCCTTAGAAACGACTTATCCAATGGCCGCTTTACAGCATTAGAGGAACACCTTGACCCTATTAACGAGCGCTTCCCTGCCTTCAGTAACGCAATTGAGCAGTTCAACAATTACGCCTTTGAAAGAGGCGAACAGATTTATGCTGATACGGTACGTGAAAGTATCATATTCAGCATAACCGTAGGAACCATTCTGCTTATTGCTATTATTCTTTATATTGCCATGCAAGTGGTTATTAATCGGATTTTCATTACTCCCCTGCAACGTGCTGTACAAATTTGCGAGAATATCGCCAAGGGGGATCTGACCAGCCATATTGATGATCGCGGTAAGAATGAAATAGGCCGGCTTTATAGCGCCATGGATGATATGCAGAGCCGCCTGGAAGATATGATCAGTACGTTAAATCAAAGCAGTGAAGCGGTTGCCAGCAGCTCCAAACAGATCGCAAGCGGCAGTCAGGACCTGGCCTCGCGTACTGAAGAGCAGGCTGCCGCCTTACAACAAACCGCTGCCAGTATGGATGAAATTTCCTCCATCGTGCGCCAGAACGCTGAAACCGCCAGTCAGGCAGAACTGCTCACCCAGGATGCATCGCGCAAAGCAGAGACCGGTAAACAGGAGTCTGGGCAAACCAACCACTTAATGCGGGATCTGGAAGCCAGTTCCCAAAAAGTGAACGAGATCATCCAGGTTATTGACTCCATTGCGTTCCAAACCAATATCCTGGCACTTAACGCTTCCGTTGAAGCTGCACGGGCTGGCGAGCATGGTCGAGGCTTTGCGGTAGTGGCAAGCGAGGTTCGTTCACTTGCCACCAAAACATCAAACTCTTCCAAAGAGATCCGTACAATGATTGAGGATATCTCTACACGTATCGCCGAAGGCGCCAACCAGGCGCTCAAAAACGGAGAAAGCATGGACGAAATAAACCAGGCGATTCTGCGTGTTACCGATATGATGCAGGAGTTGGCACTCGCCGCTAAAGAGCAGGAATCAGGCATTAGCCAGATTAGCACTGCCGTGGCGCAGATGGATTCCGCCACCCAGGAAAACGTCTCTCTGGTTGAGGAAACCAGCACCGCTTCCTCAGCCCTGGAAGAAGAAGCAGCTCGATTGGCCGAGTTGGTAATGACCTTTAAATTAAACCACTCTGGACGCGCCTCCCTCTCTTCAACACCAGCAGCACCGTTGCAACGCCCGCCTATGAAGTCAAAAACACCAGCGATTACTCAACCGCGTACTGCGGAACCGCAGTGGGAAGAGTTTTAATGGTTAACGCGTGAACAGGAGTTGAGCGCACCGTGTATTTTTCCACCCTATCGGATAGGTTAAGGGTACTCAGACAGGCGTCCCACAACACTATGATAGGGTGGCAAACAGACACAACTGATGACCACAGCACGGGCAGTCAGCGTAAACAGCGCTGAAGCTGCTCTTCCACAGTCGCATCTCCTAACGCATTCAAATGGGTGATATTACGCTCAGGGATAAGCGAGGTGTCCCCGTAAAAGGCAATCGCCTTTTCCACACTGGCTTCACGCAGTAGATGTACCATTGCGTAGGGTGAACGGTTCGTATAGTTGGCCACATCATCAGGTCCAGCATCAGCAAAGCAGTAATCCGGGTGAAACGTTGCCAGCTGATACGTTCCCTCATACCCCTGCTCGGCCAGCAGGCTTTCCGCCAACTCCACATAGTCTAAATAGTGGTCGAAACTTTTAAACAGAGTGGGAAACACCAGCAACGTTGTTTCTGTTTCCGGATGTTCGTTTAACCACTCAATTTCAGCGACAAGTTCTTCCAGCGCCACCTCCATTTTTTTCGAGCGTACTACCCCAACCCGGATGCTGCTGCGCTCCAGCTCGCGGCTGGCGAAAGGGCAAATATTGTGCTCCACAATAAATGAACGCACCCATGCCAACGTCTGCTCGGCAATTTTATTATCTGTTTCCTGCATCGTGCCCCCTAGTTGCCACGCCCACCAGTGGCAGACTCATTGAGTGGACCAGTGTACATGCAGGTAACACTGAATGCTTCAGGCATGCTTCTGATAACGCGCCAATGCCACATCGTAGGATTTGTGAATATGATCATCCATCAGTGCCCGGGCCGCTTTGGCATCGCGCTGCAAAGCCAGTTCGACTAACTTATGATGCTGGTCATCCAACTCCTGTCGAATCGTCGGGATTTTAGGGCCAAGCCGGCGATACCGATCAAACTGGTCGTGTAGCTGCTCAATAAACCGTAATAGCCACACTGAACCGCAAGGCGCCACTAGCGTGCGATGAAAGTGGCTATGCAATTGCTCCCACTCTTCGCCCTTATCCAGCGTGACATCTGTGCGCCTTAAGCGGTGTGCCGCCGCCAACAGATCCGCTTCCCATAACGCATCGCCATGTGCAATGGCCCGCTCAAGCGCCATGCCTTCAAGCTCCAGCCGCATCTGAGCAATGTCGTCTAACTCATTTCGGGAAAGCTTGGGGACTCTAAACCCGCGCTGATTCTCCTGGGTAAGCAGGCCATAAGCCGCTAATTTGTTCAGGGCCTCACGCAGAGGGCTAAGTCCTACCTGGTACTGCTCCTTTAGCGTATTGATAGCAAGCTTTTCACCCGCAGCAAAACGCCCACTAATCAGATCCTTGCGCAATGTATCGTAGATACGGCTTGATGATGTGCCTACGGGAGGCTGGATAGGGTTATTCATTGCGGGTTCCTTTTGCAAACCTTCACGTTGTCTGCTCTCAAATGCGTTTTCCCAATGGGTTGCACCTGCCTCGATGGTGTATGTGCAGGCATGATTTGCCGCCAAGTGTTGACGCCTCTCTCAAGCCTCACTTATATTCTATTTTAGATAAAATAATCGATTTTTTAATATACAAACGATAAACAGGTATCTCTCATGTATGTGATCATGCCCTTTAACCGAGTGCCGCATCAATGAAGCAGACGGCACTATTTTGGGCGTTTTTCCGAGTCGGTATTTTCGGTTTTGGCGGCGGCCCCTCCATGATTCCGCTAGTTCATGCCGAGGTGGTCAAACGACACCAGTGGCTAAACGATGAGGAGTTTGCTGACGTCCTCGCCATTGGTAATGCACTGCCTGGGCCTATCGCCACCAAAATGCCAGGATATATCGGCTACCGTGTGGCGGGAATCAGTGGTTGCATTATTTCAGTAATCGCCTTAATCCTGCCAATGATCATCGCAATGATTATCATGTTAGGCATATTCAGCCGATACCGCGATGTGGCCTGGATCCGTGGTATGGGGCAAGCGGTTATCCCGGTGGTGATGGTCATGCTGGGCCAGTTGACCTGGGATTTTTTTGACAAATCCAAAGCAGCACTTGGCTGGCTGACAAGCGCGCTGATGGCCATTGTAGCTGGCGGTTTGATTTATTGGCTTGGAGTACACCCAGGCTGGGTAATTGGTGCCATTCTACTGACAGCACTACTGCGGCCAAACCATAAAAAACGTGCGGAGGGCTCAGCGTGATCTATTGGGAGCTCTTCCTGGCCTTTTTTATCCCCAACATCATCGGGTATGGCGGTGGCCCGGCCATTATCCCTTTAATTGAAACAGAAGTGGTTGGCCGTTACGGCTGGATGACTTCGCAGGAATTTGCCGAAACGCTGGCTTTGGGAAACGCGCTGCCAAGCCCTATTGCAACCAAAATGGCCGGTTATGTGGGCTATGAGGTAGCGGGCATTGGCGGCGCCATAGTCGCGGTTGCTGCAACAGTGGTGCCCTCACTACTTCTTATGCTGGGTGCCTTGGGGCTGCTTTACCGGCACCGGGACTCACCGCGGGTAAAGCGCATGAGCCAATGGGTCCGCCCCGTTATCGCCATGATGATGGCATGGCTGACACTTGGCTTCTTCCTGGAGAGTATGGATGCCAGCGGCGCCGTACACACAATCATCATCGGCGTAGTGGCCGCTGTCGCGCTCGTGGGCTTTAAGACTCACCCTGCTTTTGTCGTCTTCGGCGCATTGATCTATGGAGGTCTATTGCTAGGCTGATCTGATACTTCACCAACGATAATAAGAACCCGGTATGGAACCACGCGCTCACCATACCGCTGCCAACCGGCAGCGGCACACACCAACTCAATCCTACCAAGGTGTATAAGAATGACGCGTTCAAAACTTACTCTAAATACGACCCTCGCAGCCATTGGATTGGCGTCCAGCCTGGCGATAACCTCAACAGCCCATGCGGATTACCCAGAGCAGGATATTCGCTTGATCATCCCCTACGGGCCGGGTGGTGCAACGGATATTCTCTTTCGGTTGATTTCACAGGAAGCTGAAAAAACACTGGGAGCCTCGATCATTCCTGTCAATATGGCAGGCGCGGGAGCCACATTGGGGTCACGCAATGTAAAAGATGCCGCTCCAGACGGCTACACACTGCTTGGCAGTCATGACACCATTGCACTTTCCAAACTCGCAGGGACCGTCGACTACTCATTTGATGCATTTGAGCCTGTCGCCCTGCTGACCCAAACCATCAATATCCCGGCATCTCATTCCAACCATGCAGTACAGAGCGCAGACCAGATCGCCGACTATGTCCGCGACAATCCTGGGCAGGTGCGCTTCAGTATGATCCCCAGTTCCACCGACCACTTTTTCTGGGCGCAGTTTTTTCAGGAAACGGGCATCGATATGGCAGATGTTCGCCTGGTCGGATACCCGGATACCGGTGAACAGGTTTCCGCATTGATGGCAGAAGAAATTGACTTTGCGATGTTCAACCTGCCGTCAGGCGGTGCTTTTTTTGAAGATGGAACGTTCCGCGCCCTGGGCATTGCCCACCCGGAGCGCCTTGACAGTATGCCCGATGTGCCCACCCTGCGTGAGCTGGGCATTGAGATGGATCACTCTACCAGCCGCGGTATTTTTGCCCCACTGGGCACACCACAGGACGTATTGGATACGCTTGCTGACGCCTATGGCACCGCCCTCGAAAATGAACAGGTACAAAGCCGCATCGAAAACGAGTTTGGTTCTGTCGTGCGCTTCCTTGCCGGAGAAGATTACCAGGCATTCTTAACTGAAAATGAGGCGGCACTCTCTGCCGCCGCCGAGAACATCGACTTTCAGAACTAACGCCTAACGTTAATTTTTCAAGCTAACGTTCCCAGTGGCTCTTGAGTCCTGGGAGCGCCTGGAGGCATCGCTAATGCTAACGCTAACCAAAGACCGCGCGCTGGCGCTGGCGCTGCTCTTGATCGTAGCTGTCATGTGGGTGGAGTCTGGCTCTATCAGACCCCCGACCAGTTGGCAGCCATATGGATCAGCACTCTTTCCGCGCATCTTGCTGGTCACTATCGCGCTACTCTCACTACTACTGTTGGCGCGTACTTTTTTTACCAGGGTGGCAACACCGTACAAACCTTGGCCACTTGCGGCCAAAGAGTGGCTTATTCACCGTAAAACCATCGTCGCTTTATTTCTCTTTTTTGGTCTGTATGCCGCCCTGCTGCCCATCGTCGGCTATATCACCGCGACCATCAGTTTCCTGGTGGTATCGCTGGCGCTACTGCTCGGCATTGATACAAAACGCAAGTGGATCATCAACCTGGGGATCAGTTGCACCTTCGCGCCGCTGGTATTTGTGATTTTTCGCTATGGCTTAAACGTCTGGCTGCCCTAATGTTGAGGAACCACGCATGACGAACTTTTTTCTTCAAGCGCTGACCGAAGTAGGTAGCCCAGCCGTATTGAGTTTAATCATTCTCGGCGTTCTATTCGGTATTGTCGGGGGCAGTATTCCTGGCTTTACCGTTACCATGGCTATTCTGGTTGTTTTTCCCTTCACCTTCGCCATGGACCCGGTCAGCGGTGTATCACTGATGATAGGTGTCTTTGTCGGCGGCTACTCTGGGGGCATTGTCTCCGGGGTGATGTTGGGTATTCCTGGAACTCCCTCATCAATTACCACCGTTTATGACGGCTACCCCATGGCGCAGCGAGGGGAACCAGGCCGTGCACTGGGTATCGGGGTAATGTCCTCTTTTCTCGGCACCCTGATCAGCGTTGCGGTTCTGGTTTTCTTTGGGCCTTTAATTGCAAGCTTCAGCATGAACTTCCGCCCGTGGGAGATCACCGCATTGATCGTATTTGCGTTAACCCTGGTTGCCGGGCTTTCAAACGGAGCACTGCTAAAAGGGCTGCTAGCCGCTGCCATTGGGCTGTTGATTACCACCGTGGGCTACGATCGCAACAGCAACCTGCGGTTTGATTTCGGTCTACCCGTATTAGGGTCAGGTTTTGAGATGCTACCGGTGATGATTGGTGTATTTGCTTTCTCTCAGTTGCTGGGCAACATCGAAAAGATGCGCGATGAAGGGAGTAGTGGCAAAGGTGTGGATACGAACGTCACCATCCCCTACGGCCTGATTATGAAGGATATGGCAGCACAGAAACTCAATACGTTACGCTCATCACTGATTGGCAGTTTAGTGGGCGCCCTGCCAGGCACCGGCGGCACAGTAGCCAACTTTGTGAGCTACGACCAAGCCAAGAAATTTTCGCGTCATCCTGAGGAGTTTGGCAAAGGCACACCCAGCGGCATTGTGGCGTCTGAAGCATCGAACAGTGCTGTCGCAGGGGGCGCTTTTGTTCCCACCCTGGCGCTCGGCATCCCAGGCGATCTCCCCATGGCAATCATGATGGGGGTACTGATCCTGCACGGCATAACCCCAGGGCCGATGATGTTTGAGCAAAACCCGGTACTGGTGGGTGCTATCTACGCCAGCCTGTTGATTGGCGCCGTTGTGATGGTGCTGTGTAACCTTCTGCTGGTACGCTGGTTCGCCAAGATTTCTCTCATTCCCCAGCAAATTCTTGTACCCGTAGTGTTGATGCTGTGCGCCATTGGCGCCTATGCGCTAAACAACAACCTGTTTGATATATGGGTGCTGTTTATTTTCGGGGTTATTGGCTACTTGCTCTGGAAAGCAGAGGTTCCGCTGACGCCTCTTATATTGGGCGTTGTACTGGGCAACAACCTGGAACGGCAGCTCTTCCGGGCACTGGAGCTGGATGCCAGTTGGCTTACGTTCTTAACCCGGCCGCTCTCAGCCCTCTTCCTGGCGCTTGCTGTTGCTTCGGTCGTTTTCTCACTTTATCAAGACCGTAAGGTACAGCGACTAAAAAAAGTTTCCTCATCACAATAGACACACCTTAAACGCTGCCGCAAAGGATAAATGTATGCAACATGACGCTTTTTATTACCCCAGCGCTTCCCGCCGTATGGCCACCTTTGGCAAACGCGGCATGGTCGCTACCTCTCAACCCCTTGCTGCACAAGTGGGCATCACTGTTTTACAACAGGGGGGAAATGCCATTGATGCGGCGATTGCTACGGCAGCGGCGCTTACCGTCGTTGAACCCACCTCTAACGGTATCGGCAGTGATGCTTTCGCTATCGTATGGGTCGATGGCAAATTACATGGCCTTAATGCCAGTGGCCCTGCCCCACAGGCAGCCACCATTGAAGCACTGAAGGCGCTGGGGCACGATGAAATGCCGAACCACGGTATGTTGCCGGTGACGGTTCCTGGTGCTCCCGCTGCGTGGGCAGCGCTTTCTGAACGCTTTGGTAAGCTGCCTTTTGCCGATTTATTGGCCCCGGCTATTGCGCTGGCAAAAGAAGGATTTGCCGTCACCCCGGTTATCCACCAGATGTGGGAAGAGGCTTACCACCATTACTCGGTCTATCCCGATGCAGCCTTTAAACCCTGGTACGACACCTTTGCCCCAAAAGGCCGAGCGCCCCGACCGGGAGAGGTGTGGTCTTCTCCCGGCCACGCTAAAAGCCTGGCGGCCATAGCAGCTACCAACGCGGATGCTTTTTACCAAGGCGAACTGGCCGATGCAATGGATGCATTTTCCCGAGAGCATGGCGGTTTGCTACGCAAAGCAGACCTTATGGCCTACCAGCCAGAATGGGTAGACCCTATTAGCGTGCGCTACAAAGGTCATGATATCTGGGAGATTCCGCCTAACGGAAGCGGCATGATTGTTCTCCAGGCGCTGGGTATGCTGGAACGGCTGGAGGAGTGTGGGGGAGATCCCGTGGAAACGCTGCACCGCCGCATTGAAGCCACCAAGCTGGCCTATGTTGACGGCTTTAAGCATATTACCGAACGGGCAGCAATGGCCCCCACAACGGAGCAGATGCTTAGCGATGCGTACTTAAAAACGCGAGCCGCGCTGATTGGTGAACAAGCGGTAGACCCGATTCATGGTAATCCACTGCAAGGGGGAACAGTTTATCTTGCTACCGCAGACAACGACGGCAACATGGTGTCGCTGATTCAAAGTAACTTCAAAGGGTTCGGCTCAGGCATGGTAGTACCGGAAACCGGTATCAGTCTGCAAAATCGCGGCTGGTCGTTCTCACTTGACCCGCAGCATACCAATGCTCTGGCCCCTGGCAAGCGCACCTATCACACGATCATTCCCGGCTTTATTACCAAAGATGACCAGGCGGTTGGGCCATTTGGGGTAATGGGCGGCTATATGCAACCCCAAGGGCACGTACAGGTCGTTACCGCCATGCTGGAAGATCATTTGAACCCCCAGGCAGCCCTCGATATGCCACGCTGGAAGTGGACAAAAGGGAAAACGATCGAAGTAGAGGCAAACTTCCCCAATCACCTTGCCCTGGCGCTGGCACGCCGTGGACATCATATCGTAAAAGTGGCCGATTCGATTAGTTTTGGCCGAGGCCAGATTATCTTACGACACCCTGATACAGGCGTATTGGAGGGTGGCACCGAACCACGTACCGATGGAGCAGTGTTGCCGATCTAGGTACTGAATTCCACATGAGATGACATAAAAGCGTTGCTGCCATGCACAACGCTTTTATTTTGTTGATGTAGCGATACGAACGGTTTGCGCCTGGTTAGGCTAAACATATCAAAACAGAAAGGATGACTATAGTTAAGGTTGATCCTACATTGCCACCTGGAGTTATCTCATGTCTGAATCAATGCAAGGCTCTTGCCTCTGTAAGGCGGTTACCGTTTCAGTGACACCCAGCAAACTGCATGTGGATGCCTGCCACTGCACCATTTGCCGTACCTGGGGAGGTGGACCGATGTTTGCAATTGGTGAGCTGCAGGATTTTCAGCTGAAAGGAAGTGAACATGTCAGTGTTTACCATTCATCAGAGTGGGCAAAGCGAGGTTTTTGCCGTCATTGTGGCACGCACCTTTATTTCCACCTCAACGATCAGGATCAGTACCTGGTTCCTGCTGGACTGGTGGCCGGAGATCATCCCCTCGCCTTCAACATGGAAGTCTTCATTGAAGAGAAACCGGCTTTCTATGAGTTTGCCAACCCTACGCAAAAACTAACCGGTGAGGAGCTGTTTAAGCTATACAGTGGACAGGCGTAGTCGGTCCCAGCGCTGTGTAAACAATAAAAAAACCGGCCTGGATAGGCCGGTAAGCTGATGAAAATCTGCACGGCATAGTGTATGCAGAGATGCCAAGGGGAGACATCGCCAAAACGCCTGATTAAGCGGCTTGGCGATACCTCCTGGAGGTATCGCGCCCTTTGCGCGAATAACTGCCTTTGCCTTTTTTAGGTGTTTGCTGCTGCATTTTGAACATCGGTGTACGCAACTGTGCTTTCAACGCGTTATCACGGATCTTACCCTTCTTCATATCGTACTCCTGAATTCTTAAGAGCGTCTTATGAGGCGGCGCATCACGTACGCGCCGCCCTTACGATTTCATTTGGCGCCATCAGTTCCGCATGGTGCGCTTCTTTTTTTATTCATCCCACGCCGGGGCAAAGTCAGGATTGGCAATGCGTTCCTTACGATCCAGTTTGGCAATTTCCGCCATCTCATCATCGCTTAACACCAAATCAAATGCGGCAATGTTACTTTGAATATTGCGCGAACTGCTGGAGGACGGAATAGCAATCATATTGCGCTGTTTCACCCAGGCAAGGGCAATTTGTGCAGGCGTTACGTCATGTGCTTCGGCTATTAGCTTCAAGGTAGGGTCTTGCATTACCTTACCTACCGCCAACGGCATAAAGGCAGTCACTTTAATACCAAGCTGCTCGCAGTGATCAACAAGCCTGCGGTTTTGTAGAAACGGATGCACTTCAATTTGGTTTGTCAGTATTTCACCTTGACCTAAAATGCCCACCGCTTCATCCAACTGCTGGATCGTAAAGTTTGAAACGCCAACACGACGCGCCTTACCAACCTGTTTCACCTCTTTTAGTGCGGATAGATACTCCACCATTGGCACCGCATCGTTAGGCGATGGCCAATGAATCAGTAACAAATCAACATAGTCGCTACCTAATTTTTTAAGACTCTCATCCACACTGGCTTTAAGCGTGGCGGGTTCCAGGTTATCAAACCACACCTTTGTAGTCAGAAAGATCTCTTCCCGTGGTACGCTACTTGAGACAATCGCCTGGCCTACACCAGCTTCATTATTGTAGAACTGCGCCGTATCAATATGGCGATACCCCGCACCCAGCGCCGCGTGGATACTTTGGGTTAAAGTGCCACCTTCCAGACGAAAGGTGCCAAACCCAGGGTTGGGTAGTTCATTGTACATCCGTTACATCCTGTTGGTTTTGATAGCGTGTTAACTAATATGAGGGATAGGCACGCTTACTTCAACCCTCCTCATAAAACGTCTGGAGTGCGCCACTGATATTTCTACGGCCACCCTGGGTATATGGGCAAGGACGCGCTGCGCGCTAACCTATTGGACTTTTTTTGGTTTTCACTACGCCAAACTGAACAAGCAAAGGATAGAATAAAATATTCGCCTGCTAATGATAATATCATGACTTCAATCCACAACACGCCAAATGCCACAGCCCCGCCCGTACTGCCTCTGCACCGCCAGCCAGGTTTTCTGAGCTTTTTACTGTCGCGATTGGCGGCAGTGTTCGCCATGCAAATTCAGGCGATTGTTGTTGCCTGGCAGGTATACGATATTACCCGCGACCCCATGTCATTGGCGTATGTAGGCTTAGCGCAATTTATGCCTATGGTGGTACTGCTTCTGCCTGCGGGGGATTTTGTCGACCGATATTCACGCAAGCGCATTTTGCAACTTAGCTGGGCAGTACAAGGAGTGTGTAGTGCGCTGCTGCTCACACTTTCGCTGAATGGCAGCCAGAACGTGAACGGTTTTTATGCAGTACTTGCACTGTTTGGGGCCGCACGCGCCTTTACCGGGCCTGCCTTACAGAGTCTATTGCCCAACATTGTGCCCCGTACGCAGTTGGCCTCTGCTATTGCGTTGAATAGCTCCATTATGAAAATCGCCGTTATTGGCGGCCCTCTATTAGGCGGCATCCTTTATGGGCTGGGTGGTGGCAGTCTCGCATACAGCGTATGTTTAGGCTGTTTTATTACCGCTCTGGCACTGCTGTTTCCGGTGCCTATCCGCTACGCTGAAGCCGCTAAAACACTGGAAAGTACCGCCATAAAGCGCTTTTCAGCGGGCATTCGCTACATTCGCCATCAGCCCATTATCCTGGGCGCCATTTCGCTGGACCTGTTTGCGGTCTTGCTCGGTGGCGTGGTGGCGCTGCTGCCTATCTATGCACAGGAAGTGCTTCACGTTGGGCCGGAAGGGTTAGGGGCGCTGCGTAGCGCGATTGCGGTGGGCGCCCTGCTCATGGGGCTTTATTTGGGCATTCGCGGTATTAAGCGGCGTGCAGGCTTGGTTATGTTTGTGGCGGTGGCCATTTTCGGCTTAGCCAATCTTGTGTTTGCCTTCTCGACGATTTTCTGGATTTCGCTGGTTGCCATGCTAATTGCAGGAGCTGCCGATATGATTAGTGTCTATGTGCGTATGACACTGATTCAGCTTGCCACTCCTGATGAGATGCGCGGGCGCGTCAATGCGGTCAATATGCTGTTTATCGGTTCCAGCAACGAGCTTGGCGAGTTCCGCGCTGGCAGCATGGCGGCATGGTTTGGTGCCGTCCCTGCTGCCATTATTGGCGGTGTTGGTACACTGGCAGTTGTTGGCGCCTGGATGAAGTTTTTCCCAACACTACGTCGCATCGATCGTTTCGATGATGCCCGCTAACAATGCCGCCGGGCTTTCCGCCACCATGCTCACCACACTGCCCACCATAATCAAGCAGGGCGATGGTAGCGGGTGTGCAGCTAGCCGAGCTGGTATATCAGCCAGCGTCCCCACCAATGCCTGCTGCTCCGGCTGGCTGGCATTGGCTACCAGCATAATCGGCCACTCATCAGGCAGGCCAGCGTGGCGCAGACCGTGGCAAATCGCATCTACCTTGGAAAGTCCCATATAGAACACCAGCGTCTCATCCTGGCGGGCAAGGGAAGCCCAGTCCGGTGCGCCACCCTCCCGGCAAAGCTGCGCGGTAATAAAGCGCAGCTGCTGGGCGTGACCACGGTCAGTAAGCGGAATCCCCATGCTGGCAGCGGCGGCGGATGCAGCCGTAATGCCAGGCACAATTTCTGCACTTAGCGATGCCTCTGCCAAGGCCGCCAGTTCCTCACCCATACGCCCAAACACACCAGGATCTCCCCCTTTCAGGCGTACAACCGATTTACCAGCCTGGGCGAGTTTAACCATTAGTGCGCCTATCTCAGCCTGAGGAACACTGTGATGCCCACGGGCCTTGCCAACATAGTAACGTTCAGTACCTGTTGGAATCAGTGCCAGGACATCATCGCCCACCAATCGGTCGTAGACCACTGCATCGGCTTGCATAAGCAAGCGCGCAGCTTTTAAGGTAAGCAGCTCCACATCACCACTTCCGGCACCCACTAAATAGACCTTGCCCGGCTGGCAATCACCGCGCAGGGGCAGGCGTAACGGGGATGATACGTTACGGCCAAAGGGCGCTAATACCCGTTGGCTCAGGCGCATAAAGGCCTCAGGCCACTTTCGGGTTAACTGTTTGCTTAGCGCACGCATCTGGCCGCTCCTTGTTAAGTATCGATTTAAGTTCCGGAATACAACTACCACACTGGGTACCACAGGCAAGCCGTGCACCTAGTGCTTCCACACTACGGTCACCTGAGCGGATAGCCTTCACAATGGTGGCCTGCCCCACCTGGTGGCAGCTACATACCATCGGCCCTGTCTCTGAGGCCCCATCATCACAACCAGCCAGTAACCGGCGACGATGAGATAGCGTTAGCGTAGCATCACCAAAGCGTGCTTCAAGCCAGGCTAGCCCAGGCAACTCCTGGGGCGGCCCCACCATCAACCACCAGCTTAGGTGGCCATTCACCACTCCTGCCGCACGTAATCTACCCTGCCCGGCATCCTCGCACCAGAGTGAGGCGGGTATGCCCAGCCAGGTTCCCATTTGCGCCAGCCAATTACTAACGGGAACGGTACCGGCAAGCTGCCAGCGCTCACAACTGCCCATGGGAATGTGTGACCAGTAATCAGCCTCGCACCAGGGGCGACTACTATTGAGACCGACACCTTTGGCCACTAACAGCGTCGCCTGCCAGGCCATGTGCAGCTTCGTTAGCGCCACCGCACCGTGTTTGGCTTCCGGTTGACCAGACACCGGATCGGTATAGCCCGTAATCAATGCCCCACTCCGTCCCTGCCCGGTAAAGCAGTCAGTCCAGTGCATGGGCACAAACACTTCCCCCGGACGCTGGGCCGGGGATATACGCACCCGCCCACGATACTCACCCGCAACGGCTGTTAATGTGGCAAGCTCCTGGTCGGCAAGCCCCGCCTTTTCCGCATCCACCGGGTGCAACTCAACAAACGGCTCTGCACGATGACTCATCAAGCGCGGAGCACGTGCGGTTCGGGTCATGGTGTGCCACTGGTCCCTGACCCGTCCGGTATTCAACCGCAGCGGATAAGTGGAACTAAGTGGCTGGGTCGGCATCCGCGGCTCAATGGGCAGGAGCCTTGCCCGGCCATTAGGCGTTGCAAATACGCCATCTTCAAACAGCCTGGGCGTACCACACGGGCACTGCTCCGTGACGGGCCATTGAATCGGCGAGAGTGCATCATAAGCATCTTGCCCTAAACCTGCCAGTCCAGAGATATCAAACAACCGCTTACCATCACCCGCGTTTTCAAATCCCGACAGTTGGGCATGCTCATTAAAGATTTCATAGGGGTGCCCATAGCTAAAGGCTTCGCCAAACCCCATGCGTTTTGCCACTTCACAGATAATCCACCAGTCATGCCGCGCCTCTCCAGGGGGAGGCAGCATGCCACGCTGGCGCGAGATACACCGTTCGGAGTTGGTCACCGTGCCATTTTTTTCCGACCAGCCGGACGCTGGCAACACAATATCAGCATAGGGCAGCAGGTCGGTATGGGCAGCGCATTCCGAAACGATCACCAGCGGGCAGTTAGCCAATGCACGCCGTACCTTGGCAGCATCGGGCATACTAACGGCAGGATTGGTCGCCATCACCCATAGCGCGGTTATCTCACCACGCTCAATAGCCTCAAACAGATCAACCGCTTTGTGACCGGGCGCATGGGGTAGCGTGGGCGCCAGGTGCTCGGTGGCCCAGAAACGGCTCACCCGCTCACGCGCACCTGGCGTATGGTAATCCATATGGGCGGCAAGCTGGTTGGCAAGCCCGCCGACTTCACGTCCCCCCATGGCGTTGGGCTGGCCAGTGATCGAAAAAGGTCCCGCTCCCGCAAGGCCAATTTTACCACCAGCCAGGTGGCAGTTGATAATGGCATTACTCTTATCAGTGCCACTGGTGGATTGATTCACTCCCTGGGAATAGAGTGTTACCACATGTAGTCGGCTGGCAAACCAGTCATAAAACGTCTCCAGATGCGTTGGGTCTATATCACAGATGCTGGCCACATCAGACACCCGGCCTGCGGTTTGCTGGGCAACGCGTAATGCTTCATCAAAACCATCGGTACAGCGTTCGAGATAAGCACTATCCAGTTGATTATTCACCGCCATCCATGCCAGCAAACCATTAAAGAGGTAGGCATCGCTGCCCGGCTGAACCCCCAGATAGAGGTCGGCAATATCACAGCTATCCGTCACCCTGGGATCAATGACCACCACACGCATCAGTGAATTGCGCTCTTTAGCGGCCTTCAAACGCTGGTAAAGCACGGGATGGTTCCAGGCAAGATTGGAACCGACCAGGACTACCAACTCAGCCTCTTCCACATCTTCGTAACTGCAAGGCACTGCATCTGCTCCAAACGCACGCTTATAGCCTGCAACAGCGGAGGCCATGCATAGCCGCGAGTTGGTATCCAGATGAGGTGTTCCGATAAACCCTTTAAACAGTTTGTTGGCGACATAGTAGTCTTCGGTTAAGAGCTGCCCGGAAAGATATGCAGCGATGGAGCGGTTACCATAGGCCAAACGATGCGCCTGAAGTCGCGTGGCAACATCGGTTAACGCCTGCTCCCAGGAAACCTCGACACCATCAACCCGTGGGCGCAGCAACCGTCCCTGCTCGCCAAGGGTTTCATGCAAGGCAGCGCCTTTTACGCAGAGGCGGCCAAAGTTGGCCGGGTGCTTCTGATCACCCTCAACAGAGGTTAATACCCCCTTGTTTAACGTTGCCTTGATACCGCAGCCAACGCCACAGTATGGGCAGGTTGTGCGGTGTTCGTTTCCAGCCGTCCGATCAGCCTGTGGCATTTGCACTTCCCTCTGGCGCTAAAAAGCAAAAAGCGCCCAAGCGAGCCTCAATAAAGAAGCCTGCCTGGACGCCGTTGTCTCAGGGGCACCCTAAAGGTGCCGTACTCATCAGTTTTTTGCTGCCGTTAGCGTTGTTGGTCGCAATTAGTGATTATCATGTTTGTTGGCAAAAATAAGCTGCTATGAGCCGTTATTACTTGTTGCCTTTAACAAAGCAAGCAACAGGCCGATCTCTTCAATAAACAAAAAAACCATTTAAAAACAAAAATATAGTAAAAATCAATCAAGCCAGTCAAGGCGTACATAACGCTAACCACACCGTTTCAACGAATTATTTCGGTGCGCGACAGCCGTATTGCGCACCAGAAAAGTGCTCCAGCACTATTACCAGAGGGTGACACACATCGTCGGCTTTCAAGCAAGCCACTGATAAAAAAGAAGTAATCATATCTTCAGCGAGAGCTGGCTGAATTTTTGCTGTAACACACACTACACAAACTTATGATGTGGCAGCCAACGGCGGCTGCCAAGCGTGACTTACAACGCTAATGGGCAACGACGCCCCTGACACCCCTTCTTCTGGAGGCTGCGTGTCAGGGGCGTTTTTTATTGCCTGACACCCATGCAGAACAGAAGGAGCCACCCATGGAATCCGTTGCCCGGTGCTCATCTAACGACCACCTAGTGATTATAGGTAACGGCATGGCCAGCCACCGCCTGATTGAAACGCTGGTATGCCACACGCAGCGCCCACAGCACATTACTGTGATTGGTGAAGAGTCCGTGCCAGCCTATAACCGCATCCTGCTTTCTCCCTTACTGGCGGGCGAACTCAACCCTCAAGAACTCACACTGCGTGGCCAGACCTGGTATGCCGAGCAGGGCATCACATTACGGCTGGGAGAGGCCGTCATTGCCATTCATCCTGGCGCTAGACGCATTACCACGACGCAGGGTGAACTGCACTACGACTGTCTGGTAATTGCCACCGGTTCACAGCCCACGCTGCCCAATGTGCCAGGTATCACGCTCGAAGGGGTGCATACGTTCAGGGATTTACGGGATGCAGAGGCCCTGGCAGCCATTGCCCAACGCGGTGGTGATGCGGTGGTGATTGGCGGCGGGTTACTGGGCCTGGAAGCCGCGGAAGGCCTGCGCAAACGTGCAGGAAAAGCACTCAATGTCAGCGTATTACAGCGCAGTGAGCGGCTGATGAACCGCCAGCTTGATGACACCGCTGCCAACTTGCTGCAACACACACTGACTGAGCGCGGCCTGAACATTATTACCCATGCCTCGCCCACCGCACTGGAGGATAACGGCCACGGGTATGTGCAGGCTGTACAGCTAAGTGATGGCCGTCGCCTACCCGCCGATAGCGTGATTATTGCCGCAGGGATTACACCGAACGTGGACCTTGCCCGGCAAGCAGGACTGGCTTGCGACCGCGCCATTGTCGTTGACAATCACCTGGCCACGTCTCACGCGCATATTTTTGCATTGGGTGAATGTTGCCAGTATGAGCAATACACCTACGGTCTGGTGGAGCCAATTTGGCGACAGGTTGAAGTGCTCGCCGCCAGGCTATGTAACGATACCACTGCGGGTTACCAGGAAGTTGCCACCGCTACCAAGCTAAAAGTGAGCGGTATCTCGCTATACGCGTTCGGGCCTACGCACCCCAGCCCACACCATGAAGTGCTGCGCTATCACGACCCGGGACAGGGTGAGTATCGCCGCTTGCTGCTGCGTGATGGCCGTATTGAAGGCGCAGTGCTGTATGGCGATACCCACTACGGCCCCTGGTATTTCGAGCAGTCGTTAGCGGGTGCCAACATCGTTACCTGCCGCCAGGCACTACTGTTTGGCCCAGCCGATACCCAAGCGCTACAAGAGGCACAGGCGCATAGCGAGCCCTCCACCCTATCCACCCAAGAGGCGGCTTAACTATGGCAACCCCCACAAATCTGGTCATCATTGGTAACGGCATGGTCGGCCACCACTTGGTCGAGCAGCTTGTTGAAAGCGGCTCGCTTGAAAGCATCAGGGTGACGGTCTTTGGTGAAGAGCGCCACCGCGCCTACGACCGTGTTCACCTTTCCGAGTATTTCAGTGGCCGTGATGCAGAGTCTCTTGCGCTGTGCGATGGCGATTACTACGCCCATCACGGCATCACCCTGCGCACTGGCGAGGCAGTCACTCGCATTGACCGTGAGCAGCAGGAAGTAGTGACGACACAGGGCCGCTACCCGTATGACCAGTTGGTGCTGGCCACAGGCTCTTTCCCATTTGTTCCCCCCATCCCCGGCAATGATAGCGAAGGCTGCCTGGTGTACCGCACCCTTGATGACCTGGACGCCATTCAGGCAGCCGCGAAAAATGCCACCAACGGCGTAGTGGTAGGCGGTGGGCTACTGGGGCTGGAGGCCGCCAATGCCTTGCGTGGCCTTAACCTGGACACGGCGGTAGTGGAGTTTGCCCCCCGCTTAATGCCGATGCAGGTGGATAACGAAGGCGGTGAGCTACTCAAGGAAAAAATTGCCGCTCTCGGTGTTCAGGTGCTCACTGAGCGAGCCACCCAACGTATCGAACCCGGCGATACCAGCCGCCTGCGCATGGTGTTCCAGGATGGCAAAATCCTCGAAACCGATCTGGTTGTGTTTTCGGCGGGCATACGCCCCCAGGATACCCTGGCACGGGAGTGTGGCCTGACGCTTGGTGAGCGCGGCGGCGTGGTCATCGATGATCAGTGCCGCACCAGTGACCCTGCCATTCTGGCCATTGGCGAAGTAGCGCTATGGAACCAGAGTATTTTTGGCTTAGTGGCCCCAGGCTATCAAATGGCCAAGGCGGCCCTCGCGACGCTTACCGGCGGCGATATGCGCTTTAGCGGCGCCGACATGAGCACCAGGCTAAAGTTGTTAGGGGTAGATGTGGGCTCCATCGGTGATGCCCATGGCACCCAAAACCCCGGCGCAAGGATGTTCCGCTACCTGGACCCACTCACCCAGGTGTACCGCAAAATGGTGGTTTCCGGCGATGGCAAGAAGCTGCTGGGGGCCATGCTGGTGGGCGACAACGGCGTGTACGATACGCTGTTGCAGTACTACGCCAATGGTATTGAACTTCCCAAGGAGCCTGCCTCGCTGATCCTCCCCCAGCAGAGCGGGGCCGCTCCAGCTCTCGGCCCGGATGCACTGCCGGAAACCGCCATGATCTGCTCCTGCCATAACGTCACCAAGGGAAGCATTTGCGCCACTATTGACAGCGGGGCTGCTGACCTCGCCAGTGTAAAAGGTGCCACCCGTGCCAGCACTGGCTGCGGTGGCTGCGCGGCACTGCTTAAAAGTGTGGTGGATCACGAACTGGCAGCCCGCGGCATTGAGGTGGATAAATCAATCTGCGAACACTTTGCCTACACCCGTCAGGAGCTGTACGACATTGTACGGGTTGAGGGCATCAAGACGTTCAGCACACTGATGGCCTCCCATGGCAATCCCGAAACCCAGCGCCTGGGATGCGATATCTGTAAACCGGCGGTGGCCTCGATTCTGGCTTCCTGCTTCAACGAACCGATTACCGATGCCGCCCATGTGCCTCTGCAGGATACCAACGACACCTTTATGGCCAATATGCAGAAAAACGGCACCTATTCCGTGGTACCACGCATCGCGGGTGGCGAAATCACACCGGATAAGCTGGTCGTACTGGGCCAGGTAGCCCAGAAATATCAGCTTTATACCAAAATCACCGGCGGCCAGCGCATTGACCTGTTCGGCGCCCGGCTGGAAGACCTACCGGAAATCTGGACTGAATTGATTGCCGCTGGCTTTGAAACCGGCCACGCCTATGGTAAATCCCTGCGCACAGTAAAATCCTGCGTGGGCAGCACCTGGTGCCGCTATGGAGTACAGGACAGCGTGGGCATGGCCATAAAACTCGAGAATCGCTACAAGGGTCTGCGTGCGCCTCACAAGATTAAATTTGGTGTCTCTGGCTGTACCCGGGAGTGTGCCGAAGCGCAAAGCAAAGACATCGGCATTATCGCCACCGAAAACGGCTGGAATCTCTATGTATGTGGCAATGGGGGCATGCGCCCACGCCACGCGGAACTGTTCGCAACCGACCTGAATGACGAACAGCTTTACCGCACAATCGACCGTTTCCTGATGCTTTATGTGCGCACCGCTGACCGCCTGCAACGTACATCCGTATGGCGTGAAAACCTGGAGGGTGGGCTTGAATACCTCAAAGAGGTGATTCTGGAAGACAGCCTGGGGCTAGGCAGTGAGCTGGAACGGCAAATGCAACGTGTGGTGGATAACTACCAGTGTGAATGGGCTAATGCCATTAGCGACCCGGAAAAACTCAAGCGCTTTAGAAGCTTTGTAAATGATGCTCGCCCCGACCCATCCATCATCATGACATCCGAGCGCGGCCAGCCTCGCCCTGTTTAACCCTATAACGCGTCCAATCATTACGAGAATTGCTATGACAGCCACTGCCCTAAAACAGGACATACCCCCTAAAGCATGGCAACTGCTCTGCACAAAAGCCGATCTGGTTGCATTTTCCGGTGTTGCTGCCTGGCTGGAAACATCCGAAGGCGCCGCCCAGGTCGCCCTCTTTTATCTGCCCGGTTACGGTAACGAGCTGTACGCTGTTGATCACTTTGACCCGTTTTCCAACGCCTATGTGATCGCCCGGGGGATTGTGGGCGACCTAAAGGGGCAGCCAGTAATCGCCTCCCCCCTCTATAAGCAGCACTTCCGCCTTGAGGATGGCCAGTGCCTGGAGGACGACAGTGTCCGGCTGCGCACCTGGCGCGTCAGCTTCAAGGGCAATGAGGTGTGGATTGAGAGCTAGGGCAATGCACTGTGGCTGTGGGCCGCCCACCCTTCAGCCACAGTGTTGTTTCAACGTAACTCACGACTGTGCTCTCCCATAGACACATCCCGCAGACACAGAGTCATTCAAGGTATCAATAAAACGCGAGAGCGCAGGTGACCATGTCCCTGGTTCGGTCGTGGCAAAATAAGTATCCACATCCGCGATGGGTTTTGGCAGTTCCAGGTAGTGAATATCAAAACGCTGCTGGTGCGCCTGAACCGTTGCAAGGGGCAGCACGGTATATCCCATGCCCGCGACAACGCAACCCAACATTGCATCTAACGTGCCGAATTCAAATATCCGTATAGCATTGATCCCATAAGAGGCCAGAAGCAGCTCAATACGCTGGCGATAGCTACAGCCCTGGCGAAACGCAAGGAAGGTGGATGCCAGCCACTGTTCCGAAGAAGGCATGCTAGACATGGGCTTGGGACCGACCAGCACCAACTGTTCACTAAAGACGTTAAGTAAATGATAGCGATGATGCTCAAGGCGCCCCGCAACGAACACACCCTCCACCTCCCCTGCCCGCAGCAACTCAGTTAGCTCGGCGGTAGGCCCGGTAGTGAGTGTTATATCCACCTCAGGATAGGCGGTGTGGTAAGCCGCCAGAATCGGCGGGAGACGCAGTGCCATGGTGGTTTCCATTGCCCCGATGCGCAGCCGGCCGCACGCACCCTGGTCGCGGGTAAACAGATCAAGCGCTTCATCATGGGCCACCAATATCCTTGTCGCATATTCGACAAGCGCGTACCCGGCAGAGGTTAGCCGGGCCTGACCGTTACGGTGAATAAGCTGGGCGCCCAGTTCCTCCTCCAGTTTCTTGATGTGGGCTGTCACATTGGATTGCACCGTATGCAAGCGCTGTGACGCCGCCACGAAACTACCGGTTTCAGCCACCGCCATAAACAGACGTAACGATTTAAGCTGCATGCCAAGCCTGCCTTATTGCGAAAGCCATCTCATAACATGATAGTTACTATCACAACAAATCACTTTTAGAAAACACTTTCGCTGCCTAAGCTTTCCCCAGGCCATAGCACACGCCCGCATGGTGTGCGGCAGGTGCTCATAAACTCAGATATGGATTGAACATCAGAGAGGTAACATTGGCAGCATGATGCTTAAAAGGGACTTTCCTGCTCTGACCATGGGCATTATGGCCACACTGGCGGGTATCGGTTTAGCTCGCTTTGCCTATACCCCACTGTTACCCGCCCTGATCCAACAACAGTGGTTTAGCGACAGTCAGGCTGCCTACCTGGGAGCAGCCAACCTGCTGGGCTACCTGATCGGTGCACTCTCCAGCCACACACTGTCGGAGCGCTACTCTCCAAGGCTGGTGATAGCAATAAGCTTCACTGGCATCGCTTTTAGCTTTCTGCTCTGCGCCTTTCCAGCCAGCTTCTCCTGGTTCTTTATCTGGCGGCTGGTCTCGGGTATCGCCGGTGCGGTTCTGATGGTGGTCGGCCCATCATTGGCGTTAGCAGCCACACCTGTTGACCGCCGCCCCCAGGTGGGCGCATTGATTTTTACCGGTATTGGCCTGGGCGCACTGCTGTCAGCATGGGTCGTGCCACTACTGCTGGATGCTGGCCTGCTCATCACCTGGACCACATTAGGAGTGATCACTATGATCGCGGGTATGCTCTGTGATCACGGCCTGAAACAGCTCACCACGACAGCCGTATCACCTGCCCAGCATAGCCGTTACCAAGAGTCGCCTGTCGGCATGAAGGCGTTGTTGGTCTGCCTGGTGATTGGTGCTTACACCCTGGATGGCGCGGGCTTTGTGCCACACACGGTATTTTGGGTCGATTATCTGGCAAGGGAGAATAGCTTAGGCAACCATGCAGCTTCACTGCAGTGGGAGATTTTTGGTGTAGGGGCTATTTGCGGCCCGCTGATCGCTGGGGCTTTTACGAAGCGGTTGGGCTGGCAACGCGGGCTTGTATTTGCATTTCTCGTCAAAACCGCTGCCATTGCGTTGCCTTTGCTATCTCTGGGCATGCTCAGTCGCTCTCTCTCTTCGTTCCTGGTCGGCGCAATGATTCCCGGTATCGTTGCGCTAACCTCCGGGCGCCTCGTCGAGCTGGTGGGGCCAACCTCCCATAAGAAGTATTGGGGCCGTGCCACGGCTGCGTTCGCTTTAGCACAGGCGATATCGGGATATGGCATGTCTGCCCTGTACATATACTGGGGCAGCTATACACCGCTGTTTGCCATCGGTGCTCTTATGCTGGCCACTGGCAGCCTGTTGATTCTTCTCAGCCCTGGCGTACAAGCACGTTACGGCCATATACCCCCTCATACCAGGAGGCAATAATGGAGCTTTTTCTAAATGCAACGTCACCCTATGCACGCATGGTGCGCATCATCGTCATGGAGAGAGGACTGGCTGATACCGTCACCCTACGCTGGTGCGACCCCTGGGCCGACGACGCCGACCTGATACGCGCCAACCCAGCCGGACGCATACCTGCCCTGATTACAGCAAAGGGCACCACATTGAGCGAATCGCTCCTGATTGCACTTTACCTTGATAGCTTTGGGCAGGCGGAGCCAATGCTTCCCCACGACCAGTTGGAACAGGTGCTACATTTTACCGGGCTAGGCCAGAGTTTAATGGATGCTGCCTTTACCACCGTGATTTCCAGAAAGCATCAGGACAGTGAGGCTGATGGGGGCGTACTGGGCCAGCGCCGTTGGCGGGGCATACGACGCACTCTTGATCAACTGGAAGGCGAGCTTCCGACGCCTCAGCCCACCTCAAACGTCACTCTGGGAGATATAGCTGTTGCCGTAGCGTTGGACTACCTTAGCTTCCGGCTGCCCGAGCTGACATGGGGCAATAGCCGCCCTCAACTTAAAGCCTGGCACCATACGGTATGTAGCCGTGATAGCTTTAGGCAGACCGCCTTTGCATAACAGCGGCTCGCTGCATCAAAAGTCCTTCCGCCTTGTAGATGTTACTTCCAGAAAGATGAGCACAGTCAGTTAGGTGCGGTACTGAAGGAAATGCAGCAGAAAGGTGCCACTTACTTAAAGCGGCTGAGTAAGGCCGCTTCTTCGCTATGGAAGTCATGTATCAAATTTAAATAACGTTCTCGGTGAGTTATTCAGAATGTAGTGGCGATCGTCCATATTCGGCACCCAGGTTGATAACCAATGGTAAGTATCGAGATACGAGTGCTTATTTTCGTGCCGTGTCCAAGGCCAATCGCTACCCCACACAAGCCTCTCCCGACCCAAGTGGGCTAATAGCGCCTGAATATATGGTTTAAGGGTTTTGACTGGCGAGCGATAGGGAGCAGACATCTTCACCCACACACGTCCTGTGTTAGCCATTTCCAATAGCAAGCAGAACCCTTTGTCATACTGCGGGTCGTCTTGCTGTGGTAAACCAAAGTGGTCAATGACTAGCGTCACGCCGCTCTCCTGCAGTGCGGGCAGGATTTCGGGTAGCCGTACACTTTCCAAGTGAAGCTCCAAATGCCAATCCAGCAGTTTGAGCTGCTTAAGAAAGCTCTGCCACTCGGGGTCATCAAGATCAGGCAACTCACTTCGCCTTTCCACCAGATTCCAGCGAACCCCCACGACTCCTGCTGCACTCAGTGCAAGCATGGTTTGATAGCTGGCATCCTTTGGTAGCTGCACCACACCTCTATAATGAGAGCCTAGCTGGGTTAGCCTCTCAAGAAGCATTGTATTGTCATTTCCCAAGAAACTTGGCTGAACAATCACTCCCCCAAGCAGATCGCACTTATTCAGGTTCTGTTGCCAAACTCCCACTGGTGCAGGCCGGGAGGGACGATAGTTAGAGCCTAAGGTGTCATTTATCGTTGAGTAGACATGTGCATGACAATCGAAACCCAGCTTCACTTTAATTCCTCATGATTGGATTTTTTCAGGTGTTAATGATTTTAACCTGCAATGTTAGCCCTAGACTTAAGTCTAGTTCTCTAGAGAACTGGTTGACGAGAAGTATACACTGGTATTTAGTAACAGCAATAAGTGCACCATGACCAGCTAAGGATCTCCCATGCACACAACTCAGCTTATGCGCACCGACGAGCGATTGCCTCTCTATGCACGACTGCGCGATCAATTGGCATCGCGTATCGCAAATGGTGAGTGGACTCCTGGTGATGCCATCCCCTCGGAAAACCGGCTGGCTGAAGAATATAGTGTGGCACTCGCTACGATGCGGATGGCTTTAAAGCAACTCGCTGATGAGGGGCTTTTGGAACGGCGCCGTGGCAAGGGCACCTTTGTAAAACAGCCAGCGTTCCGTGCGGATCTGTTTCGTTTTTTCCATGTGCATGATGTTAATGACCCTGATAGCCCGGTTATTCCGGAAAGCCGGATTCTGTCATGCACAAAAGTGCCGATCCCGAGCGAAGCCCATCACGCCTTTGGCGGTGGTGCTGATACTCACTGTATAAAAATTGAACGGGTACGCCTCTGGTCTGGAGAGCCTCTACTCTTTGAAGAGCTTTATCTTCGGCTGCCAGATTTCGAAGGCTTTATGTCACTTGACTTTAAGTCCATAGGGCCACTGCTTTATCCCACGTTTCTTGAAGAGTTTGGAATTCTGATTTCATCGGCTACCGATGAACTCTCATTCAGTAGTGCCACTGAAACCAGCGCGCAGCATCTCAACCTGAAACAGGGGGACCCTGTAGCAGCAATCCAGCGTACTGCGCGGAATCCTGTTGGCCGCACTATTGAGTATCGCCAGGTTCACGGACGACCCGAACGCTTTAGATACCGAGTCACCCTCGGTGAGCAAACCAGCGCTTAACTTCCTAACGACATAAAATAATAGGCATAAAAATGAAAACGACATTTCTTCTCTCCAGCATTGCACTAACCGCCTTCTCACTCTCGCCGGCCATGGCCAGTGATTACCCGACAAGACCTATCGAAATTATCGTGCCTGCGCCCGCAGGCGGCGGCACAGACAATATGGCACGTATGCTTAACCAGTATCTTCAGGATGAGTTAGGCCAACCGGCCGCTGTGATTAATGTTGCGGGGGGTGGTGGTGCCATTGGTGTTAACCAATTAGCACGTGCCCGTGCCGACGGTTATACGCTGCTTTCCACCTGGAATAGCCCTATTACTACCGTGCCCCATATGCAGCGGGTCCAATACTCCTATGAGACCTTAACGCCCATTATCAGCACGTCTCAAAGCGCATACACCATGTGCGTTTTGCCAGACTTCCCTGCCGATAATGCAGAAGAGTTCATTGCTGAGTTAACCGCTAACCCGGGTAAATATACCTACGGAAATGATGGCGTGGGTGGAACAATGCGCTTAGCAGCAGAGCGTATTTTTGGTGCGTTAGAGATCAATGCCCGGCCCATTCCATTTGGGGGGGCAGGCGAAACGCTGCAGAATTTCCTCGGCGGTCACGTGGATATTTATGGCGGTTCCATTCCTCCCGTACTTCCGTATGTTGAAGATGGCACCGCCAAGTGCCTGCTTGTGACCTCCGCCCAGGATAATGAGGCATTACCCGATGCCTCCGGCTTGGAGGCTCTGGGTTACCCTGAATTAGAAACGGTTTTGTGGCGCATGTTGCTGGCCCCTGAAGGCATGGATGCCAGCCGCGTTGATATCGTCGCCGATGCAGTAACCCGCGCGGTGGAAAACCCTGGCTACCAAGAGTTTCTGGCAGCACAAGGAGAGACCTTAAACCTTGTGCGTGGCGAGGACTTGCGTGAGCGCATGCACGTTGAGTTTGAGGCTATTGGCGAGACGCTGGAAAACCTTGGACTTAAAAGATTTTAATCGACATCAACACGGCGAGATTTAAGCCATGAACTTCAGAGATTTGATCTCTGGCATTACCTTCCTCACCTGCGGTGTTATAGCGACGCTGGTGGGGAAGGATTTTTATGCCGATTCAGCCTACGTGCCCATGGGTGTAGGAGTACTAATGTGCCTGTTTGCCATACCCGTAATATGGCGTGGTGCTATCAGTGTCATTCGTTATGAAACACGCACCGGTCTCACCAGCCAACCAATGGTTATTGATCCAGCGCGTTTCGGTATAACACTTATTTGCTGTGTCATTTATTACATCGCGTTACCGGTAGTGGGCTTTTACACAAGTAGCACTCTATTTATTTGCATACTGGCCTTTCTACTGGGAGAGCGGCGCCCCACGATCATTATCTTTATCGCCCTGAGTTTTATCGCTTTGCTCTATGGACTATTTGCGTTAGTTCTCAAGCGCTCTCTGCCTGTTGAGTTTTTCCTCGCCTCATAAAGAGGAGGTAACCTTATGTTTGAATCTTTATTTCATGCACTCCCAGTTGCGCTAAGCACTGAGTCTGTCATTAGCATGCTCATTGGCACACTGGCGGGAATACTCATTGGCGCCCTACCCGGCCTGAATCCGGTGATGGCAATTGCATTGATGCTACCTTTAACCTATGGGCTTGATCCGCTGATTGCGCTGGGTTTGGTGGCAGGTATCTATAATGGCTCTATGTATGGAGGAGCAATTCCCGCCATTTTACTAAAAATACCCGGCACACCTTCTGCAATAGCAACCACTTTTGATGGCTACCCCATGACACAAAATGGCCAGGGTGGCTTAGCGCTGAAAACCGCATGCTGGTCGTCCGCTATTGGTGGCGTATTCAGCGCCCTGGCATTGATGACACTGGCGCCGCTGCTGGCCAAAGTCACGCTAGCCTTCGGCCCGGCTGAATATTTTTGGGTCGCGACCTTCGGGCTCATCAGTATTGCTGTACTGGTTGGCAAGGATGTAAGCAAAGGCATGCTATGTGCATTACTAGGCGTACTAATAGGCCTGGTAGGCGTTGACTCATTAACGGGTGAAGAACGCTATACGTTTGGCAGCCTGTATTTAACAGGTGGTTTCGAGCTGCTTATTGTTCTTATTGGCCTCTATGCCATTCCCCCTATTATTGAAATGGCCGAGAACAAAAGCAGCTCACACTTCAATGCCGAGAGCTTTAAGGTCAACGCGAGTGTTACCGGCGTGAGCTTAGTGCGCCAGCACTGGAAAACATGGACCCGATCATCGTTGATAGGTATCAGCGTTGGAATATTGCCTGGCGCGGGCGGTAACCTGGCGGGACTATTAAGTTATAATGAAGCCAAGCGCAGATCTCCAGAGCCCGATAGTTTTGGCACTGGCAACCCTGTAGGTATTGCAGCTGCAGAGTCTGGAAATAGTGCGGATAACGCATCATCCATGATTCCTTCCCTTACATTAGGCATCCCAGGGAACCTGATTGCGGCGCTGGTACTTGGCGCACTGATGATCCATGGTCTCCAACCGGGCCCTCAGCTTTTCACCCGGGCTCCCGATGTCGTGTTCGGCTTTATGTGGCAGATGCTGCTAACATCGCTGGTACTGCTACTACTGGGAGGGATGGTTGCCACACGCCTGTTTGCCCAGGTATTAAGACTGCCTGCTGCCTTATTAGTCCCAACTACGCTCGTACTTATGGCAATAGGTGTTTACACCGTTAATGGAAGAGTAACGGACCTGTACGTAATGTTAGCGTTTGGCTTGCTCGGCTATGTATTAAATCGCCTTGACTACCCACTCGCTCCTGTCGTACTTGGCATCTTGCTTGGCCCCATGGCTGAGCAAAACCTGCGCCTCTCCATGCTGATATCCCAAAACGACTGGACAATACTCTTTACTCGCCCTATTTCTCAAGGAATAATTTTACTACTGCTATTTGTTCTTTTTTCAAAATTATGGAAAGGTGGCTGGAGTAGGTTGATAGCTTACTTAAAAATTAAAAACCAATAATTTAAAAAACTGCCGTTTGGCTTATTGATATAATAAATCAAGCGGCAGTTTATCATTTCCCATAAATCAACCATAGTATTGTTCAATGCTGCCATAATATGCTGGGCAACACATTCAGGGGTACAGAAGTGTTCCGGCCTCGCCTCGATATACTGCTCAAACCACGCTCGCTCTATGGTTTCAAACTCCAGCAGCTCAGCTGCATCTTCCGGGGTAATGAGACTGAATGTCAGGTCATTGGCATGGTGCATCTGCACAAGTCTCCGTGTGGTGCTTCGCCACACGTGCCTACGTGGCATGAGCCAACTTTGCATACAGCAAGCATTCGATATAGTGCTAACAAAGTTGCTATCCTTATCGGCTATTTATCTATGTGTGCATTGGAGCAAAAAAGTTCGTGAAAACTGAATCCAGTACGTTAGCGTTTTCCGCCATCATGGCATTACTGATTGGTTCTGCGGGCATTGTGGCTACCTTGGCCTCCAACTCCCAAGCCATTCTGCTGGATGGGCTGTTCAACCTTATCTACTTTAGTGTGGCACTGGTCACCATCAAGGTAAGCAAACTGGCTAGCCGCCCCGATAGTGAATCTTACCCCTTTGGATACAGCTACTTTGAGTCGCTGGTTAATCTATGCAAAGGGTTATTGATTCTGGGAGTATCCATTTTTGCATTGATTGATGCCATTGCCGCCCTGTTAACCGGTGGTCGAGAAATTTCAGCTGGGCTGGCGGTCATTTATGCTCTGTTTGCGACCTCCGCCTGTTCACTGACGGCGTGGGTGATGTACCGTAGCCAACGACATGTGCATAGCCCTCTCATCGCGGCGGATAAACTTAACTGGATCGTGAATAGCGTTATCTCTGCCGCCGTATTGGCAGCGTTTTGTCTGGTTATGCTATTTGAGCGCCTGGGCTGGCAAACCATCCTGCCTTATGTGGATTCGGTATTAGTGATTGCAGTCGTGGTGCTGTGCTTGGGGGTGCCTGTACGCATGGCCTCTCAGGCACTGCGGGAGCTACTTAATAAAACGCCTGAAGAAACCATCGCCGCCCCTGTTAGGCAGGCCGTTGCACGTGGGCTAACGGATATCGACACGCAGGAAGTCCGAGTGCGGATGGTACGTCCTGGCCGTCTCCTGTACGTCATAGTGCATGTTATACTGCGCGAGCCCGATACCTCGATTCATACACAGGATCAATTACGCGCTCGTATCGATGAAGAGGTACGCCGCTATTACTCCCCGGTTGTATGCGATGTGGTGTTCACTGCCAATACCCGCTGGGCAGCCCCATCGTGTGGCCTGCTGATTGAAAAACAGTCCTAACGCTTGCGCTCATTAGCCGGTGTTCAGGTATACGGAATCAGGCTATTGCAAGCACTCAGTCAAGTCTAAAGGCCAGTAATTAAAAATAGGCACTCTAGGGTGCCTATTTAGAAAAAGCAAAAGCGCTTTATCGTTGGTCGTTACGACTCTGGATCAAGGCGGTAAAGGCCTCCATCCTCTTCATCTGTCAAGACGTATAGCAGCCCATCCGGGCCTTGGCGTACATCGCGAATACGCCCCACGGTATCGTCCAGCAGTACTTCCTCATGGGCTATTTCGTTATTTTCATCAAACACCAAACGGTGTAGCTGCTCGCGGTATAACGACCCGACAAAGAGGCTGTTCTGCCAGGCACTCACATCTTCCCCGGTATAAAAGACCATGCCTGAGGGCGCCAACGAGTCTTCCCAAACGTAAGTGGGTACCGTAACCCCCGGGGCTTCAGTACCTAAACCAATATGGGCTTCGGTGGAGTACTCTGTACCATGCGCCACCATCGGCCAGCCGTAGTTGGCCCCAGCGTCCACCTTATACAGCAGGTCCCCACCATTTGGGCCGTGGTCCACTGCCCATAGGTCTCCCGTATCAGGGTGAATGGTCAACCCCTGGTTATTACGGTGCCCAAAGGAGTAGATTTCCGGGCGTAAATTACCTGGCTCTACACCAATGAATGGGTTGTCCGGGTGAGCACCGCCATCTTCCTGCAGGCGAATCATCTTGCCACCGGGATTAGTCAGATCCTGTGGCAGATTCTGAACATTGCGATCGCCAATGGAAAAAATAATTTCGCCATTGCCAGGGAAAACAATCCGCGAACCGTAGTGGGCACCCGGATGGGTTCTGGGTACTTGACCGTAGAGGGTCTCTACGTCCGTTAGCTCACCATTATCTGCATCAATGCGAGCACGCCCGACAGCAAGGCCCGTGCCATAGTCAGGTTCATAGGTGCTGAAAGCGCGGGGGTCCCCAGGGCTGGAGAAGGTAAAATAGATCCAGCCGTTTTCGTCATAGTCAGGGTGAACCGCCACATCCAGTAATCCACCCTGGTTACCGCCCTCTGGGGCAGATAACTGGTCTTCGTCGGTATCAATTTCAGGCAGATTGCCTAATTCAATACTGTCTTCGCCATCAATCAGGTGCAGGCGACCGGGTCGTTCCGTCACCAGCATACGTCCGTCTGGCAACCAGGCCACCGCCCAGGGATGTTCTAGTCCACTGACGACCTGCGTGACGCTAAACGTGGCCTCTTCACTCTCAACGCCTGTTGCCACACTGTTATCTACCACACTAACATCAGCGTACGCCGCACTTGCGGCACCTGACAGCACGGCCCCACATGCCAACTGGGAAATGAGAGCCTGTTTACGAAACAAACGCCGTCCTTGAAGTGTCATGCCATGCTCCTAGCGAAGGTTACAAACTGTATCAGTCTTAACTACCCTTCTCAGCCTAGGAAAACCTCGTACAATCAGCAATCAACATTAGCAGGCGAAGTTTTTACTTCTACCACCAGATCCGCACAAAACAGCGGCGGAGAGAACTCATTGGGATAACCACCAGGGTTAGCGATTATCCGCGTGCCATTGCACAATATATCGACCGGTTCATGCACATGCCCATGCACCCATACATCCATTTTTCCCATTAGTTGCGGCAGGTGGGAAGCGAAAGCAGGCGACAGTGCATCCCCCAGGAACTGCTCGGGGATACAGCCATGCAAGGGTGCATGGTGGCTGATCACCACCTTTGGGCCAGCAAAGGGTTTAGCAAGCTCTCTGTTCAACCAGTTCAGCGCTTCACTATGTAGCTCCCGACTAGCTTGAGGGGTAAACACCTGCCCCGGAGCGTAGGTGACAATCCTGAAATCTGGCATAACGTGCAGCGCTTTTACTTCCGTCGCTTCCGGGCAGCGGGTGGGGTCATCGGCGTATAGCGCAAAGTCGGTCCATAGCGTAGTGCCATAAAAGCGTACCCCACCGATGGTGACAGCACGATTATCCAATAGCTCTATATTATGGCGCGCTGCCTCCAGGGCTAGCTCCTCACGCAGTGCTAGCATTTCAGTGCCGTAAAACTCGTGGTTTCCAGGCACATATAGAATCGGCATATTTGAAAACTGTTGCCGTGCCCACGCCAACCCTTCTGCTCGTCTATGAATATCCCCAGCCAGGATAACCGCATCTGCATCGACATCAGGTAGCTCACGCTCTCCGTCAAAAAACTCTAGATGGAGATCAGACAAAATACGTAAACGCATAGTGCTCCTCTTTTTCTGGCCTATCACTTTTAATAATCACTGTTACAGGCTAAGGCGGGCGATAAACTGACGGATAAGATCAACGACCTGCGCTTCCATTTCTCGATGCGGCACATGATGAACACCAGGAAGGATTTCACAGTGAGCCGGGCCATGGGTATAGCGGGCAATGCGCTCCGGCTGGCGGTGTGAACCATATTCATCTTTTTCGCCATGCAGCACCAGGGTGGGGCAGCTTACCCGCTCAAGGGCAGGTGTAAGCGACCACTCTTTAAACGCCGGATGTAGCCATGTATCGGTCCAGGCATGTAGCACCCAGTTGGCCTTATCGCCGTGATATTTTTCCAGCTTGGCAAATTGCTCGGGCGCCTGAAAAGCAACCTGCGCCTCCGTTATCCCAGCGCGGGTGCGTTGTTCATTAAATGACTGAGCCGCAATCGTAATAAGCCCTATACATTGCGCCTTATAGTGCCCAGCACAATGAATGGCCATACAGCCCCCTACGCTATGCCCCAGGGCAATAAACTGTTTGAGTTGCAGCGCTTGATAAAGTGCTGCAAAACTGGCCGTAGGCTCGTCGTCGATAAAGCTTAATGGCGGCGGTGACAGCGCTGCCGAAGAACGGCCAAAGCCTAGCCTGTCGTAGGCAATCACCTTCTGCTGGGTGGCAGCACACAACGCCGCAGGAAAACTGCGCCAAAGGTCCACACAACCGAGTGAGTCATGATAGAGCACAATGGGTATATCCGAACATGCCTGTTGCGGCTCCCAGATGCGGCTAAACAAGCAACCGCCGGGCACCGTTACCCAGCGGTCATGGCGAGTGGTTGTTGGTGTCATGGCTCTTCATCTTATCAGTTTATTATGAGCAAAAAGCCAAGATAGCATGACGCGTGGCTAGCGTTTTAAGAAGTTGCTCTTCACTAAATGTACGACATCGTCCATTCGTCCACTAAGTACTGCCTTGGCGGAGTAGAGTGCCGTAGATGCCACTTGCCCCGCCTCTACTTTTGGAGGCATTACCAGTTCCATAGGGTTCACCACAACATCCAATAAGGCAGGGCCGGGTTGTGCCAGCCATTGGCCAATGGCGCTCTCCAGCTCATCTTCACGTTCAACCCGCTGCCCCCACAGTCCCATCGCCCTGGCCACCTCACCGAAATTGGGGTTTTCAAGTTCAGTGTACGCATCCAGCAGCCCTTCAACCTTTTGCTCCAACTCCACAAAGCTAAGCGAATGGTTGTTGTACACCACAATTTTAAGGGGGATACGATGCTGTACCAGAGTAAGTAAATCGCCCATTAACATGGATAAGCCACCATCACCACACATGGCTATTACCTGACGATCGGGATAGGCAAGTTGGATGCCTAGTGCCTGTGGATAGGCATTGGCCATGGTGCCATGATGCAGGCTAGACAGTGTGCGCCGCTGCGCAGAAGAGCGAATATGCCGCAACATCCACACATTGACGCTCCCCGTATCAGCGGTGATCAATGCATTTTCAGCCGCATGGTGATCAATCGCCAAGGTGAGTTCCTGGGGGTGAATCACATCGGCATCACGGCTTTTATGCGCTGACTTTTCAAGCGACCTGGCATAGCGCTTTTGGCATTTTTCCAGCCAGCGCGTACGGGTATTCGCTGCAACAACCTGCGAAAGCGCTTCGCAGGTATCACGAAGGCTACCTACAATGCCAACCTCGACAGGGTAGCGCTTGCCAATTTGCGTGGGGTCGTGATCTATCTGAATAATGTGTGCACGTTCAGGGTAAAACTGACTAAATGCAAAGTTACACCCCAACATTAACAGAGTGTCACATTCAGCCACGGCGTAATAGCCACCCTCCAGACCATAGACCCCGGTCATACCCACCTGGTATGGGTTATCATATTCAATGAAATCTTTTGCCCGTGATGTCCAGGCAATGGGTGCCTGCAGCTTTTCTGCCAACGCCATTACCTGCTCCCGGGCATCCGCACAGCCAGACCCGGCAAAAATCGTAATATTACCACCTTGATTCAGCAGCTCGACGGCGGGAACCAGTGCTTCAGCACTGGGGCGAATCGAGTATTCAAACTGATGAGCACGGTAGCCTAACGGGTTCTTCGGGACTTGCGTCATTACATCGCCAGGTATAATCAGTACTGCAACCCCGCGCCGGGCAAGCGCCGCCTGGGCTGCCTGAACAGTCATTCGGCGGGCCTGCTCTGGAGAGGCCACGGTTTCGCAAAACACGCTGTATTGCTTATAAATATGAGCTTGATCAACCTCCTGTGGAAACTGGCTCCCGGTTTCACTGAGTGGTGTTTGGCTGGCAATGAGCACCACAGGAGCACCATTTCGATGGGCATCGAACAAGCCATTAACAAAATGCAGGCTACCAGGGCCACAAGACCCAGCGCATAGCGCCAGTTCCTGGGTTATATAAGCCTCGCCGCCTGCGGCAAAGCCGCCCACTTCCTCATGGCGTACGCCGACCCACTCAACGTCACTTTGCCGCAAGGCATCCGTGAAGTGGTTAAGCGTATCCCCCACAATCCCATAACAACGCTTCGCACCTGCATTTTGCAGCGTTTCAACCACGATTTCGGCAACATTAGCGCTCATCAGCGACTCCTTTCGCACCAGGTATTTAGTGATAGCAATCCCTTACAGCGTAGTTGCTGTTTCACTGCTGTGCCGATCTTGGTAGGGATTAGCTCAATCAAATGCTGCATTGCAACAAAAAACCGCTATACTGTTTAGTGTTGCCCAGCAGGAGGGTCACGCTATGACAATGTTGATACCAATTCCGGCGCGCGATGATGAAGTTCTGCACTTTTGGAGCTTACAAGCCAAATGGCAGCGAGCCGCCAATGAAGCGCTAACAGCCTATTTTGGCTGAAAACTGCGTTTTCTCTCCCCTTTAGACGAAAAGATAACGACACAAGCCGACGTTGAACGTCGGCTTTTTTATTATGAAAACCTTTTCCACTCAACCACATGGGTAGTTTTCTTACCTAAATGTAAGCCAAATCTTACATGCTGTGGCAACTCACCTACATCCTATGGGCTAGCCGTGACACATAAAAACGCATAGTATCTGTCGTCACGGCCAACTTGCTGCGCTGCACAACACAGGCTGTATATAACAAAAATATTCTTCAATTTCTATTAAGGAGTGCTCGCCATGCAGTATTCAGTTACCCAAAACCAGGCGATGAAAGTGGATGTTATCGAAGTGTGGGCGAAACGAGCCTTACAGCAACGCGCCGCTTTTGATGCCATTGCCGCCTACATGCGCCAACAATAATTTTTTGAGTATTAATGCCTCGAACTATCGGGGCATTGTTGTATATAGCCTGTTTGCCCCTGCTTCACGTTATTTTACGGCCCACTATCAACCTTATCCGAATCAGTAAGCTGCACCAAGTAGGTGTCTTGTAAAATATACATCCGTTTTACATCACGATACTTGCCGTTGATAAAGAACTCCTGAACCAGGTGCCCCTCCTCAATAAAACCGCTCTCTTCGTAAAGGTGGATGGCTTTGACATTTTCTACCGCCACAATAAGGTAGACTTTGTGAAGATTCAGGATAGTAAATGAGTAGTGCAGCGCCTGACCGATGAGGGAGCGGGCGAACCCTTTCCCTTGATGCTCCGGTGTAATAATGATCTGAAACTCAGCACTGCGATGAATGTAGTCAATCTCGATCAGCTCTACCAGGCCAATCGCATGGCCAGCACTATCTTCCGCGACAAAACGGCGCTCTGCGTTGTCGTGAATATGCTTGTTATAAAGCTCTTCCAGTTCATCAAAGGACTCGTACGGCTCTTCAAACCAGTACGACATAATGCTTTGATTGTTATTTAGTTCGTGAACAAAACGCAGATCACTGCGTTCCAGAGCGCGTAAATAGAGTTTATGACTCATTGTTTGCCACTCGACTACCATTAAACCTAGGTTGTTGGGCGTTATCAGTTGCCATTGGTTCACTACTTATCACTTACCCTGGCGTTGAAAGGAAAACAGTGCCGCCAGAGGATGGTCTTTACCCTCAATAAGGGCACGTAGTAGCCCCGCACCAATCAAGCTATAAGTAATGCCATTACCACCATACGCCATGGCAAAGTGCACCCTTGGCCCAAGCGCTTCATGGGGTCCAAAATAAGGTAAACCATCTTCCGTTTCTGCAAAGGTTCCTCCCCAGCTAAAGGTGGGGTTGATCTCCAGCGAAGGCCATAACGCTTCCACTTTGGCCGCAAGGCCTTGCGCCTTTTCGACTACCCTGGCATCCCGTCGCTGGGGAATATCCTCGTCATCATCATCTCCACCCACCAACAGACGCCCATCCTGAGTTGAACGCAGATATAAATAGGGCCTGGCCGATTCCCACACCAGCGTATGGCGCAACTTACCCAATGCTTCAGTGGGCAAAGGATCAGTTACGAAGGCATAGCTACTGCGATTGGCAGCAACAGGGGCAGGTAGCCACGATTGCGCTTCGTAGCCCGCCGCCACAACTACCTGCTGGCAACTTAGCGTGGCGCCATTGGCAAGCAAAAGCTCAATGCCCCGCTCATTTTGCTGCATGCGATTCACCTGGGTACGGTCATAAACCTCTCCGCCCCGTGCAACCACTTTATCAAACAGCTGATACGCCATGCGGTACGGGTCCACGCTGGCGGCAAGTTCGGATAAAATAGCGCCTGGTGCTTCAAACCCATAATCAGCCAGCACCTCATGGTGCCCCAGCCATGTCACATCGAACCCATACTTTTTGCGCAAGGCCAGTTCTGCTTTCAAGGCAGCCACATCGTCACCATTGCTGGCAAAGTAGAGGCTCTGATGGCGCTCAAAGGCGACATCACCCAACTCGGCGGCTATGCTTTCCAAGGATAGGATAGCCTCGGCGCAGGCACGATAAGCCATGACTGCATTTGCCTCACCATACAACTCAGCCAAATGCACCATGTGGGTATCAATTTCGTATTGCAGCAAGGCGGTGCTGGCAGCAGAGCTTCCCCACCCTACATCACGGCGCTCCACCACTACCACGTGGTGGCCATGGCGACTAAGCTCGTCAGCTATTAAAGCACCGGTAATACCTCCCCCAATAATCACTACCTCGCAGTGATGGTCGCGACGTAGCTGCGGAAAAGGGGTTAATAATCCATTTTTAATCGCCCAAAACGGGTAACCACTTTTAAGATCCATCTTATCGCCTATGCTGGGTTGTCATGCAGTATGCTGTTAACAATAGTTGGTTATTGCCACATTACCCTGCTCAATGAAGGAAAAGCAGATGATTGATTTACGTAGTGATACAGTGACCCGCCCCACTGCCGCTATGCTTGAGGCCATGGTGTCGGCCCCTGTGGGAGATGATGTGTGGGGAGATGATCCAACAGCGAATGCCTTTCAAGCCAGATTGGCCGAGCAGACAGGTAAAGAAGCCTCGCTGCTGTTTCCCAGCGGCACCCAGAGTAATCTGGTGGCTTTAATGGCTCACTGTGAACGTGGTGATGAGTATATCGTTGGGCAAAATGCGCACACCTATCGCTATGAGGGGGGTGGAGCAGCAGTATTGGGTAGTATTCAACCACAACCCATTGAGCATGCCGAGGATGGCAGCTTACCCCTTGAGAAAATCGCAGCAGCGGTTAAAGCGGATGACTTTCACTTTGCCAGAACACGGCTACTGGCGCTGGAAAATACCATTGGTGGCAAAGTATTACCTGCCGAGTACGTGAAAGAGGCCACTGACCTGGCTCGTCAGTTTGGATTGGCTACTCATTTGGACGGCGCGCGGCTGTTTAATGCAGTCGTGGCTACCGGTTCATCACTTAAGCAGTTGTGCCAGCCATTTGATAGCGTATCGCTGTGCTTCTCCAAAGGGCTTGGCACTCCCATGGGTTCCGCTCTGGTTGGCTCCCAAGAGCTAATTGATCGGGCACGACGCTGGCGTAAGATGGTAGGCGGCGGTATGCGCCAGTCAGGTATTATTGCCGCAGCCTGCCAATACGCGCTGGATCATCATGTGGACGATCTGGCCCATGATCACCGGCGCGCGGCGCGCCTTGCACGGGGGTTGGCCGTACTACCCGGCATCGAAGTTCTCTCTCAAGCAACCAATATGGTATTTGCACGCATTCCCTATGAGCATGTACAGCCGCTTGCCGCGTGGCTGAAAGAGCAAGGTATATTAATTGAACTGCTCTACGCCACGCGCTTTGTTGTCCATCGCGATATCGACGATGCGGATATTGATGAAGTACTGGCAGTGATGGATAGCTATTTTCGCCAGTATTAGTACGGTACTTACAGCCCGGCTCCCAGTGCCAAATGCACGGCAATAGCCGCCATCATCAGGCCAATCAGCCCATCAATGATGCGCCAGGCAACAGGGCGGGAAAGCCAGGGAGAAAGCGCAGCCCCACCCCAGGCCAACAAGCTAAACCAGAGAATGGATGCAGTAGAAGCGCCGGCAATAAATACACCAGCGCTCTCCTGCTGTGCACCAATTGCAGGGATCAGTAGCAGTGTATCCAGATAAACCTGGGGGTTCAGCACAGTAACCGCCAAGGTTGCCAGAACAACACTACGCAAGCTGCGGGTAGTTGTCTTACCTGCACGCAGGCCTTCTTGCCCACTGGCGGCACGCCAAAGCGCCTGGGCAGCCAACCAGCTTAAAAATATGACGCCTACCCAGCGCATCGCATCCATAGCGTTGGGCATGGTGAGCAGTACTGCGCTTGCGCCAAACATACCCACTATCAGCAGAAGAATATCCGCACTTATGCACAGCCCAGCGGACCACCAGTGGTATTCTCGATGTACTGCCAAGCCCAATACATAGGCGTTTTGCGCCCCGATAGCCATAATGATACCGCCACATACCACCAAGCCTGTTAAATAGCTCTCCCACATGCCCTTTTCCTCACTATGCCCTTCAAGGCTGGATAAAGGCGATAGGTTACGCGGCAGCAATCATTAACAAAAATCATCCTGCTAATACTTCATTAGTTATGCTTATAATCAATCAAGCAAGCAGCCAAGTCCCTGCTGGTATTTCATAGAGAAACATGGCCTAACAGCCCACCCAGTTAGCCAACTGGCAGGCCGTGCATTGAGATGTACTAAACAACCAGGATAATCAAGCTGTTGATTTTACATTAAGGCGTTTGATTAGCTTTGTGTAACCATCACGTTATGATGTGTCCTTGAGGGCTTAGCTGATGGGGGTACCGCATGTTCGACTATAAACTGCTGCATGCGCTGGCCACCGTGGTGGAGTGTGGCGGCTTTGAGCGGGCTGGCGATTTACTGGGCCTTTCTCAGTCAGCGGTTTCCCAACGCATAAAAGCGCTTGAAGTGCGCCTGGGGCAGCCAGTGTTAGTCCGTCACCCTAAGCTATCGCCGACCCCAGCGGGCCAACGACTGCTTGCCCACTATCAGCAAGTACAGCTGTTGGAGCAGGATTTGCACCATGCACTGCCTACTCTGGATAATGCGGCACCCAGGCTACGCATTGCGATTAATGCTGATAGCGTGGTGACCTGGTGGGCAGCGGCGGTGGCGGAAACCTGCCAGGCAGACGGCGTATTGCTGGACCTCGTGATTGAAGATCAAGAAGTGGGATTAAAACGCCTGAAGGACGGCGATGTCGCCGCCTGCCTGTGTGCAACACCACAACCTGTCGCAGGAGCACGCTGCATTAAAATTGGCGAGATGCATTATCACCCACTTGCCTCCCCCAGCTATGTGGCACGCTATTTTCCTGATGGCCCTACCCCAGAAGCCTTCCAGCAGGCGCCTGCGATTGTTTTTGGCCCCCATGATCAGTTGCAGCACCGTTTTCTTGCTCAGTGTGGGTATCACGGGTATTTCCCCTATCATTTATGCCCTTCGTCCGAAGGCTTTGTACGCCTCGCAGCGGCAGGCATCGGCTATGGGATGATTCCCCAACTACAGACAGTTAAGCAGTTACAAAGCGGACAGCTCGCTAGCATTGCCCCTGGCCGCTCTCTTACGGTTCCCCTCTATTGGCACTTCTGGCGTCATAGCAGTCAACTAGTACAGCGCCTAACAGAAAGGCTGAACCGCCTCACGCTTTAGCATCATAGCGGTGGGTTGTGGCAGAAAGGCGGCTACACTCAAAGTGTTCATCCAGGGTTTGTCCGACAAGTCGATGATCGAGCGCAAGCAGTTTTCGTACAAAGCCTAGCATCACAGGGAACTTTGTTTATGTTATCACCTCTTCAAACCTCAGCCCTGCTGGTTGCGAGTGGCCTACTCATCGCAAACGTAGCCAATGGACAAGCGTCAAGCGCTGCCCCTCTTTGGAACGAGGCCTTAATCAGTGCTGCCCAGCAAGTGACGCTGGGGCCTAGGCCGCTCTTTTTAGTTAACGATATGAGTGCTGATAATGCTCATGAACGACGACTAAAAGCAGAATTGCTGGCCTGCGCGGCGGAGCAAACCCAATGGCAACGCTCTCCCTTAACCATTGGGCATCGAGGTGCACCCCTTCAGTTTCCAGAACATACTCTTGAGTCCTATTTGGCGGGCGCCCAGGGGGGAGCTGGCCTACTAGAGTGTGACGTTGCGTTTACCGCAGATGAAGAGCTGGTATGCCGACACTCTCAGTGTGACCTGCACTACACCACTAATATTGTGGAAACTGAATTGGCTCAGCAGTGTAGTGTTCCCCCCGCATTTGATGACACCACCGGTGAACTCACTAATGCGGCTGATATACGTTGCTGCACCAGCGATATCACACTGGCTGAATTCCGCACATTGCAGGGCATGATGGAAGGGGTGAATAGCGACGCCACCACGCTGGAAGCATACCTGGCTGGTACACCGGCCTGGCGCACCGAGCTATATGCCACTAGAGGCACGCTAATGAGCCATGCAGACAGCATCGCTCTCTTTCAGCAGCTTGGCGTTAAGATGACTCCAGAGTTAAAAATTCCAGAGGTAGAGATGCCATTTACTGGCCATTCAGAGCCGGGCTTTACCCAGCAGGATTACGCACAAAAGTTGATAGATGAGTATAAGGCAGCAGGCATTAACCCCCAGGATGTTTACCCGCAGTCGTTTAATCTTGAAGACGTGCTCTATTGGATTGAAAACGAACCCGAGTTCGGTGCTCAAGCGGTCTACCTGGATGGCCGCTATGACGATGAGAGCTTTGACCACAACGACCCGACCACGTGGCAACCCAGTATGGCCGAACTGGTCGAACAGGGAGTTGCCATTCTCGCCCCACCCACCTGGATGTTGCTCGAACCTAACCCTGAATTCACTAAATCAGACAGTGATCAAGCCGCTAGTGACACGGGTCACCAGCGCCGGCTTCAACCGTCGCGTTATGCCCAGGAAGCCCGCGATGCAGGACTATTGCTGATTGCATGGACCATGGAGCGCTCAGGGCCATTAGCTGAAGCAGACCAGTGGTATCACCAAACCACTCAGGCTGTCATACAGCGGGAGGGGGACCAACTGATCACTATCGATGCATTAATAAACGATGTTGGCGTGCTGGGCATCTTTAGCGATTGGCCAGCAACGGTCACCTTTTTTGATAACTGCGCTCAACGTGGTGCACCTTAAATCACTGATGAATAATTGAAAATTATTTACGGTCAGTTTTAATCAAACAAACTCATTCGTTTCATCACGTTATCGCGTTTGATTCGCCAATGAAACAGTGCCCCCACCACGTGTAGCACCACCAAAACAGCAATGGCCCACCCCAGGCGTTCATGCCACATAAACAGCTGTTCTGACAGAGCATCATGCTCCCCGATGAACCTCGGTAAATGCCAGTGGAAAAACTCTACTGGAAAGCCACCCGTGGCGGTAGCCGCCCAGCCAATAATGGGCATGATCACCAACGCCAGATAGAGCAAGTGATGCACACTGGTACTCACTAGCCGCTCCAACACATGTAAGGGAGGATCATGATCCGGCACCACAAATGCCAGGCGGGTAATAATGCGCAGCGTCATTAAGAGTAAGATAATCATGCCCAGCGTTTTATGACTGGTATAAAGGAGGTTGGTGAGTGTATTCCCCACTAAACTCACCGCTCGCTCATAACCAAGAGCCCCCAGCATTAACCCACTCGCCAACGAAAGCAGTACCGCCCCTGCCACCAGCCAGTGCAGTATCCGGTGCGGGTAGATATAGTGATCCAACTCGTGCATTCAGTGCTCCTAGCGGCCAATCACGTTATGTAGCGTTAAGCTTAGTGCAGTCACGAACGCTTGTAGGTATTAATCACACTCTCTTTTGATCAATTTTCTGCTGTAACTTTCTGGAAGCAGCGAATTGCTTTGAGGAGCCGAACCATACACCTCACAAAAAGCCTCGGTAATAGGTATTGCCAGCTCCCATTGCTGTTTCACATCACGCGGGAATTGCTGAAGAGTCATAATGGGATATGACACCTTTCAGTTAATAGACCAGCCAAAGCACCACCTTGTAATGCCTACGTGGATGCCGCCAGTTGCTCCCGTATTAACTCACCCAGCCGCCTTGCCGGCTCTGAGGGACGATGCGGTGCACGGTGCAACGCCAACTCAATCATGGGTAAAACAGGCAACCCGCTGCTTTCATCCAGTGGCCGCAGCGAAGGTGTCAGCATACTCCGGGTAACCACCACCACGGCCAGTCCAGCCGTCACGATGGGCGCCAGCCCTGCCATGGATTGGCTGGTATAGGCAACACGCCACTCTCTCCCCGCCGCCAGTAGCGCCTGCTCCGCCACTTCGCGAAAAACATCCGCACCTGGAGAGTACAGCGCCAGGGGGATAGGATCGCTTAGTGATGGTTGCTGGTTAACACCGACGGCCCAAATCAGTGGCTCACGGCGAATAACCTCTCCTCCTGGCGAGTTGCGTTGTCGCGTTACCAACGCCAAATCAATATCGGCTGTTTTTACCTGCTCCACAAGGTGGGCGCTGGTGCCACAAATCACCTTTAGCCCCACCGCCGGATACAGCTGGTGAAAATAGGCAAACACAGAAGGCAACAGCGAGGCGTAATCCTCAGGGATACCGAGTGTCAAATCACCGGTCACTTGGCGGGCCTGCATGTCGTTCCAGGCTTCATCATTCAGGGCCAGTAAACGACGCGCATGGGAAAGTAAGCGCTCACCTTCTGACGTAAAGCGCAGCCTTCGCCCCTCCCGTTCGTGCAAACTCATACCAAGTTGAGCTTCTAGCCGTTGTAACTGCATGCTCACTGTCGACTGGGTATACGCCAATCGCTTTGCCGCTGCGGTGACGCTACCGGTATCGGCGATGGTCACTAGCGTCCGTAATAGTGTCAGATCAAGTGTTGGTGCGCGCATACATCACCATTATTGATATAACCAATCAAAAAAGATCGATATTGTGATGGGTGGTTGCTGAGTATGCTGTGGGCTATCACCACAAGGCAAGGAGAAACCCATGCAACCCGTTCACCCTCACGAGGTCGTTGCACGTTGGTACAGTGTTGGGGCAGCGCTTGTGGCCGTGATGCTCTGGAGCGTTGCACCGCTGATGGCAGAGCTTGCGCGTACCACTCCGCCTTTCCAACTAACAGCGCTTACGTTATTGGCTGGCGCACTGGCCACGCTTCCTTTAAGCCGGCAGATCAATGTTTCCCGTGCCAATATGGCTTGGCAGCTCAGCGTCTGGTTGGGCGTTCCGTTACTTATTGTTGGGGCTGTTGGTAGCTACTTTATAGGTATGCGTCTCGCACCCGCTGCGGAAGCTGCGCTGATTACCTACACATGGCCCGTGCTGTTCGTACTGCTAAGCCAGTGGAGCCGCTTTGGCAGGTTGAAAATGGCGGGAGTGATAGGCGCACTCATTGCTTTTTCAGGCGCCGCAGTACTACTCCTGCCTCAGGCACTGAATGGAGGCTTTGGGGGAGCGGCCACTGGCTACGGATTGGCCTTAGTCGCTGCCTGCTGCTGGGCACTCTACTCCTGGCTGGGTCAAACCGCACCGGTGGCGTTATCCCCACTGTTGCCACGGTTACTGCTTATTGCCTGCGCTATCGCAGCAAGCGCCAGCTTTATTACCGAGGGCAATCCGAGTGTGGTAAATGGTGAAGCCCTGCTGGCTGGCATTGCACTCGGATTGGGGCCCTATGGAGTGGCAATGGTAGCCTGGGATAAGGCACTGCGCTTTGGACAAGCCAGTGTTGTTGGCAGTCTCGCCTACGGGGTACCCGTTCTAGCGGCCCTTATATTGGTGCTGGCAGATATGAGCGTCCTGGACTGGCGGCTACCTACTGCCGCCGTCCTGGTGGTCATCGGCTGTTTAAAAGCAGGCCACGTAGCTGGCTGAGCGCCTTAATGGCCTAAATAACGTGGCTTTGCTATGCCCTCCAGCTCATCAGTGGTTATCGTCAAGGAGGGCTGCCCTACAGCATAGGGGGCGATGTCATAAACGTTGTACTTCACCTCCCAGCCGGTTTCCAAAGGGGCAATATTACGGCTATCGCTTAAAGGCCAGGTGGCAGCAAACTGCTCATCCTGCTCCATCTCAGCCATCCAGCGCTGGTGCGCCTGGCCAAGCACCGCCTGAAACGCCTCCTGCTGCCCACCCAAGAGCATGTCATCGCCCGTTACAACGCGCTGTTGGCGTTCATCAATCACCATAAATTCTGTCATTGGCAACCCATGAGCCTGCCCGGCATGGTAGACATAGCTGTTGAGCTCCAGCACCAGAAGGTCGTTGTGGTGGGCGTATACGTCAGCCTTCAGCAGCGCTTCACTGGCCATAAAATCAGGCCGTACCTGGCTATCTTCTGTTGCCAGATCGAAGAAGTTTTGCGCATAACCATCCCAGCTCTCCGCTGGCAGTGCACTCTCTTCGGTAATCCCCATGGCAAGTGTTAATAAGCGCGCTTGCAGTTGCTCAGTCAGCTCTGGCGACTGAGGAAACTCTAATGCTGACACCGTCACTGCTGAACAGTTTTCCCCCTGGCAGTCCGGCGCTACATAGTATTTTTCCACTGCCAGAGTGGCAAGGGAGAACGGCTCTGCGTTGCTGTTCTCCGATGTTTGGCACCCGCTAAGCAGTAGCACCATAAGGGCACATAATCCACTGGTAACTCGCAGCATAAAACCTCCTTGTTGGCAGACATCAGGCCATTCTTTTAAGTGGTGTGTTTCAAAGCGACTTATTTAGTTTAGCCAAATGTAAACACCCTTGCTGCATAAAGCGAACAAGGGTGTTAAGGCGATACGTTGGTAACAGATGTACTACATTTTACCTATCTGGCATTTTACGTATCTGGCTGCATTTCAGTTGGCTCGGTACGTACTTCCAGCTCATACAAGCCACTGCCACTGGCACTGAAACCACGTGCACTCACTGTATAGGTACCCGGCAGCAGCGCTTGTTCCAGAAGTGAATTGGTGCCACCACCACCATCGTCATCGCTATAGGAAACGCCTTCGCCATATAGCTCGATATAGGTGTCGAAGTCAGTGGAGTTCATTCTTATCGTGACCAGCGAGCTTTCCTCTAACGTAAGTTCATACATCAGTGGCTCACCGCTATACCAGCCATTTAGCGTTTCATCAGGCGTTAACGCGCCCTCATTACGCAGCTCTACGCCTTCGGGTAACTCTTTGAGCTCAACCGACAGGGTGAATAAACCACTGTCGTAGCCAAAGGCCGTACGGGCAGTCAACTGATAGACACCTGGGGCCAGGAAGTCAGTAATACGGGCATCCAGGTTGCCAGCGCTGTCATCATCTTCACGGTAGTAGCCGTTAGGCCCCTGTAGTACCAGATACGAGTCGACATCGTTTGACCCCATCTGGACCTGATACATGCCCGCCTCTTCAATTTCCAACTCATATTGAAGGTCTTGACCGCTGTACCAACCGTTTAAAGAGTCATCGGGGGTAATGGTGCCATCATTACGCAACTCACCATCTCCCGGCAGTTCTCGCGGCTCGGCAGTTAAGGTGAATACACCATTGCCATCACCATATGCAGTACGTGCTGTCAGCTTATAGTCGCCTGGCGCAAGGAAATCAGAGATCCGTGCATTCAGATTACCTGCGCTGTCATCATCTTCACGGTGGTAGCCATGGGGGCCTTCCAGCACTAAATAGGCATCGAAGTCATCCGCATGCATCTCAATTTGGTACATGCCTGCTTCTTCGATTGTCAGGGTTAGCTCACGGGCAGTGCCATCCAACCAGCTATCAATCGGCGCGTCTATGGTGAGCGTGTCCGAATCACTCAGTTCAATGGTACGGCTATTAATGCTGAAGGGACCGTAGCTATGGGCATCAGCTCCACTGACCACCACGATATAGTCGCCACTCTCTTCGATACGGTGACGGACCGTTGGGGCACTTTTCAGCAGTTCGAGCTGATCATCATATAAAGCGACAATCCCTTGCAGAGCCCCACGCAGGGAAATCTCTACCAGTTCATCCTCTTCCAGGCTAATGGCATAACGTAAGAACCGGCTGCCATCTTTACCATTTAACTCACCGGCTGAGGTGATTTCACCACGAGTACGCTCACCCAACGTTAAACTATCCAGGCCCGCCACTGCGGAGTTTCGGTACTGCTCTGCCGCGGCGTTTTCCTCGGCAGGGGGTCCCTCAACGGCAGGTGTCGCGCCAGGCATTGCTTGCGCTGCTAAAAAGCCAACAACAGCACCGCCGACCGCAGCGATGATCAGCGTGAATGGGGAAGACTTGGCCATACGTGCATCCTTGTTCGGTAGCAATAATGCGGAAGATAAAGCAAGCCGAAATTATATGACGCTTAACTGAATAAAGTGAGCATTTAATAGAAACATTGCAGTGCACAAAAGCAGCGTCTGGAACTCATCCGCTGGCTCGCGATAACTTACTGAATCTCAAGCCCATAACGCCAAGATTAAAAAATCGTAATTTTGAGGCCATTTGTAGCGATCTCCTTAAAGCTTGCCGTCTCGAAAAGAGCACGTTACTATCCTTGAGCCTAGCAGGCACCTCATCAATGAAAGTGGCATTAGTGACACATAAAACTGAGGTACTCCCATGGGAGCCCATAAACGATTACTCCAAACGAGTTGCTTAGCGGCGTTACTCATTACCTTCACCGCTAATGGTGCTTTTGCACACGGTCTAGAAATACAGGAAGGTGTTGCTTCCTTCTATAGTGACCGCTTCCAGGGTGCCACCACCGCCAGTGGAGAACCCTTCGACCAACAGGCACTCACCGCAGCGCACCCAAGCTTGCCGTTTGGAACCAAAGTGCTGGTAACACGTCCCGATACCGGGCAGGAAGTAGAGGTGCTGATCAACGACCGCGGCCCCTTTGTGCAAGGGCGTATTATTGATCTTTCAAAGCGGGCGGCCAGCAAGTTAGGCATGATTCGCCGGGGCACAGCCCCCGTGATGCTGACCCTGTTAGACTCATAGCGAATTAACGGATAACACACCCGCAAGTGTGTGATACCCCTTAAACGATCAGTGTCGCAAGGCGGCCCACCACCGGGCCGCCCATTTGTATTAACTGCCCCACCAATCACAACGTTAAAAACGCAACGCTACTCCACCGTACACACTGCGCCCAGGAGCAGGCTCATAGAAACGGCCAAAGGTGCCATTCAGGCGTACATTAGCGTAGTGGTCATCATCTAATAGGTTGCGCACCCCTACATAGGCATTAAGCCGGGTATCACCACCCAACTGCCAACCATCGCCAGTACGCAGGTTGACCAGCCAGTAGCTATCGATCGCAGTTTCATTGGCATTGTCTGCCACCATACCACCCACATACTCGGTTTCCAGGGTGGCAAAACGCTCTCCCTGCCCCTCCCAGGTCAACTGACTGACCCAGGTTTGTTCTGGCAAGCCAGGAATGCGGTTTCCATCAAAGCGCTCGGCAGGCGTTGAAAAACGATCAAACTCGTAACGTGCCAGCGTCAAGGCGCTACTTAACCGCCACTGATCAGCAAGCTGCCAGCCCACCGCCAGCTCCACGCCATCCCTGTTGGTGTCGCCAGCATTCTGGTAGAACGTGCGCGCCCCTTCATCAAAGGGCACCAACTCATCGCGTACACGCACTGAAAAGAGTGCCATATCATAATCCATGGCCAATGGTTCGATATAACCACGTAAGCCCACTTCACGGTTCCAGGCTTTTTGCGGCTCAATGGCTGGATTAAAACCACCTCCAGCGGGGTTGGCAAATTCGGCAAAGGACGGTGTTTCAAACGCGGTGCCGGTATTGATATACGCTTGATGCTGAGGACGATAACGGTAACTTAAACCTGCCGAACCGCTCCACTCATTAAAGGTACGCTTGCCACTCTGGTCACCATCCACCAGATAGCGGTCATCCACCTCAAGCGCTACACGATCAAACCGCGCTCCTAGTGAAAACGTCACTGCTTCAGAAAGAGACAGATCAGCCTGAGCAAAGATTCCCGTTGCTGTGGCAGTTTGCGTTTCCTCGGCCACCTGCTCACCAACAGCGCCCTGTGAGTTCACGTCATTGCGAAAGCGGTCGTCGTCCTGACGCGCCACATCGACTCCCACAATGTAGCTCAGCGGTAAACTGCCCAACGCGACATCCTGATGATGCTCACTACTGGCACCCACATAGTCACGCTGATAACCCAGGCGGCTATCCCCCACGTAGGGTAATTGCTGTTCAAAATCGCGCTGGGCAATAAACCCTCTCAAATAGAACTCGCCAGGGCCCGCTGCCAGATCTTCATACTGCAAACCTATCAGCTGTTGATCCACACTTTGCCGTGCATCCAGGGCTAAGGAGTTGGGTGCGGCCTGATGACGCCCCTCCGCCACTTCCTGTGCAGTAAGCGCCCCGGCATCCTCTGAGCGTGGGTTCTCAAGTAAATTAATAATCGCCGTTATCGCCCGTTCACTACCCAGCTCCCGGCGTAACTTGGCATTGAGCAAGTACTTCTCGGTAGAGCTTTGTTCACGATAGCCACCGATATTAAGGGCAGACAGACTAACGTTATGCGACCACCCTTCATGGGCACCACTATTCTGAAGCGCCACTTTTTGATAACCATCGCTACCCGCACCAACACTGAACCGGGAGCCGGGGTTTTCCCGACCATCTGCGGTGGTAATATCAATCACACCACCCGCTGCATTGCCATACAGCACAGATGAAGGGCCACGAATCACTTCAATACGTTCTACACTGTCCAAATCAATAGCATCCAACTGGGCTTGCCCATCAGGAAGCGTATAGGGAATGCCATCCACCATGACCGTAATACCGCGCACACCAAAAGGGGCACGTGCTCCAAAGCCGCGTATCGCAATCCGCTGCCCCTGGGCAAAATTATCGCGGTTTTGCAGAAACACACCGGGTACACGCACCAATGATTCATCCAACCGGACCCGCTGTTGCCCCTGGGAGATATCATCCGCTTCCAGCGTCGATACCGCCGCAGGCGTGGCATAGAGTTCGCGGGCAAGGCGTGGTGCGCTCACTTCCACCGTTTGCAACTCAGTCGCCGCTTCACCATCCGTAACCGTTTGGGCCCATAACGGGCTGGCGATAACAGTGCTTGTAAGTAGCAGCGAAGACGGCATTAACTTTCCCATGGCATCCTATCCTGGTGAGTTCTCATATGTGGTTCTGGAATTTAGGATAGCCGCTTCACTGCTAGTGAAGCGCTTATTTGTGTCAACTATCTCTCCAGCAGAACACACCTGTTCTTGTTGTATAGCATTAACTTGCAGGTAGGCAGGTAATAAACGCTTATCACGCTATTAGTGCGGCAAAGCGATATCTGCCAAGTGAGTTGGCGGCAACAGCCCCAGAACCTTCTTCATGGAACGTACCTCCTCAGTGGGCGGTCGACCGAAAAAGCGCTTAAATTCACGGCTGAACTGTGATGCACTTTCATACCCCACTCGATTCGCTGCTGACGCAGCCGTTAACCCATCCCGTATCATCAGCAGCCGGGCATGGTGCAAACGGGTGGATTTAATGTACTGAATAGGGGATGTTTGAGTAACGGCTTTGAAGTGAACGTGAAAAGCAGGTGTGCTCATGCCCGCCTCTCCAGCCAGGCTACTGACCTCCAGTGTATCAGCGTAATTCGTATGAATTCTCCTTAAGGCCTTCGCGATTTTACCAAACTGGCCATAATGTGAGAGCGCAGAACGAACGCTACCGCCCTGCTCGCCCACCAGCACCCGATAGAAGATTTCTTTGACAATGAGAGGGGCCAGGATGCGTGCGTCTGCTGGGGAGGCCAAAGCGTCCAGCAAGCGTAATGTCGCATCCAGCAGTGGCTCTCCAAGTGGGGTAGACAGCATCCCCCGTGGTGCATCCAGCGTATTACCACCCGACGCTTCCAACATCGTTACCAGTTCAGAGATAACCACCGCATCCAGCCGGATAGAAAGGCCAAGCATCGGCTCTTCCGGGCTTGCTTCCGTTTCCGATGTGAATGGTAACGGCACTGAAAGCACAAGATAGTGTTGTGCATCATAGATATAGATGTCATCTCCCAGATAACCACGTTTACGGCCCTGGCAGATAATCACGATGCAGGGTTCATAAAGAGCAGGGGTATGTTTAAGGGGACGGTTAGCGCGCATTAAGCGCACGCTATCCAACAGCGACTGGGTGTACCCTTCATGTGGTGCTAATTGATACAAGCGCTCGATAATCCTGTCGTGAACCTGAGAGTCGCTACCTGTCGTCATACCCACCACCTGCTCACTGGATGCAGTTTGATAAAGAAAACAATAAGCCCGTCAATATGCGTCATTACGGTATAAGAGCAATATACATGCTTTATGCTGAAACTCAGTACCTAAAACCATCCATCAAATAGAATTAGGCAAACATGCAATAGAATTGTCTCTATTGCCACTGCCAGCCAGCCTCTAATCTTCTCCAGGTACATACCCTCTGGAGGATTAACCCATGCCCCATTCATCCACATCCAAAGTCATTTTATTAACCGGCGCCAGCAGCGGCATTGGCGAGGCCACTGCCCGCTGGCTAGCAAGGCAAGGCCACCGGCTGGTCATTGGCGCCCGCCGCACGGATAGGCTGGAGGCATTGAGCCACGCCATTCGTGCCGATGGTGGCACGGTGGATTATCAAACGCTGGACGTTACTGATCTTGCAGCTATGCAAGCGTTTGCCAATTTCGCGCTCAATACCCATGGCCGTATCGATGTCATCATCAATAATGCCGGTGTTATGCCGCTTTCACCCTTGGCAGCGCTCAAGATTGACGAGTGGAACCGCATGATTGATGTCAATATTCGCGGTGTTCTCAATGGCATCGCTGCCGTTCTACCCACCATGCAGGCTCAGGAAAAGGGCCAGGTGATCAATATTTCCTCCATTGGCGGCCTTATGGTCGTGCCTACCGCTGCCGTTTACTGCGCCACCAAATATGCCGTACGCGCTATTTCCGATGGATTACGCCAGGAAACCAATAACATCCGCGTCACCTGTGTCTATCCAGGCGTGGTGGAGTCCGAACTGGCGAACACCATCACCGACCCCGAATCGGCCAAACTGATGGAAACCTATCGGCAGATTGCTCTCAAACCCGAGGCCATTGCATCAGCCATCGCGCATGTTATCGGTCAGCCGGATGACGTTGATACCAGCGACATTGTGGTACGACCCACAGCGAGCAACTAATTCTTGCCCATGTTTTTAGCAACGACTCCGCGGAGTAAATAATGAAACGTCAAATGGCTTTATTGCCCTTCCTGACGCTTGCCTGCGCACTATTTCCGTTTGCTGCACAGGCAACGACGACAGAAGCCCGCAGCGAGCGAGGAGCAGAAGTAATTCGCAATCTTAATCAAGGTGCAGACCAACCAAACCTGGAAGCAATGCGCGAAGAGTTCCCTTTTCTCGCCGAAGCCACGGAAGCTTATGCTCTTGGCGATGTCTGGAGTCGTTCTGGCCTTGATGACCGGACACGCCAACTGACAGCAGTAGCGGTGATGGCCGCCCTGGGCGAGGTTGGCATGATGCGTGTCCATGCGGGTTACGCACTTAACATTGGCGTTAGCGAGGAAGAGCTTAAGGAAGTGATCTATATGATCACGGTACCTGCTGGCTTCCCCCGTGCCATTGCTGCATCTCAGGTTCTATCCGAGCTGTTTGCCGAACGTGATACCTAGAGAGAGGTGTTTATGCAAGAGACTCAGCTTCCCATCTACTGGCAACGTGCACTGGTGATCGCTGGCATCATCACGGTGTTTCCAGCAGCCACCACTGCTCAACCAACCCACAATAACGGAGACGACGCTATGGCAGACCACCCCTATGTTGGCATGTGGGTCACTGAAGATGGCCGGGTGCGTCATGAGCTTTTACCCAATAACCGCTATGATGAGGCCCGCGGTGAACGTGAAAGCGCTTATCAGGGTCGCTATCAGGTGACTGATAACTACATAGAATATTGGGATGACACCGGTTTCACCGCTGATGGCGAATTCATTGATGATGTGCTGTATCACGGCGGTATGGTGCTATACCGGTCTGTTGAATGAAACAACTACGCTCCCCCCTTGCGACGCGATGGGGGGAGCTCTGTCTGCAGTATCAATCGCACCGACCATTTACTTTACGGCGCGTCTCACTACAACTGGAGGGTGGGCTCAGCGAATGAAAAACTCACCCGCCTCCAGGGAGATTGATTCAAGAGAGCCATTCACGCTTACGAGCACGTATCAGGCTAGCAACCACCGATATAGTCAAGATAGAGGCAATGACACTTAGCGAGAGCCATACCGGCACTTTAATCCAGTCCACTACCAGCATCTTGACGCCAATGAACACCAGAATCATCGCCAGACCATACTTTAAAAGTGAGAAACGGTCACCTACATCGGCCAATAGAAAGTACATCGCACGCAACCCCAGAATGGCAAACAGGTTGGAGGTCAGCACAATAAAGGGGTCGGTAGTAATCGCAAAAACAGTGGGAATACTATCAACAGCAAAAATCATATCTGAAATTTCGACCAGTACCAGAGCCAGGAAAAGAGGCGTGACCATACGCATCCCATCCTGAACGACAAAGAAACGTTCGCCCACCATCTGCGGTGTAATCGGGAACCGGTTACGCATCCATTTTAATAACGGATTCTGCTCTAAATCCTCCGACTGCTCCGCTGAGCGCACCATTTTAATGCCGGTAAACACCAGAAAGACGCCAAAGACGTAAAGAATCCAGTGGAAGTCCGAAATAATCCAACTTCCCATAAGAATCATTATGGTACGTAAAAAAACAGCACCTAAAATGCCGTACAGCAGCACGCGTCTCTGAAGCTCCAGCGGAACACAGAAGTAGCTGAAAATCATCATCCAGACGAATACGTTATCGACCGCCAAAGATTTCTCAACCACATACCCTGCAAAGAATTTCAGTGCCGTGTCGTTAGCAATGTCGCGCCCAACCGTCAGGGCCAGATACACCCACAGGCCAATACCAAAGAGAACCGCTACAGAGACCCAGGCAATAGACCACCCGGCGGCTTCTTTTAGCGATACACGATGACGCTCTCCTCCTTTAAAGATAAGCAAATCAACCGCCAGCATTACTAATACAATGGCTGCGAAGATGCCCCACAACCATCCATTTCCCATCGTTTGCATCGCGCCACCTATCTCAAGGCAATAAAAAAGACCCGCGTCCGAAGGACACAGGTCTTTTTTGCAATAGATAGAACGCACGAGACCTTGCCCTTCGGCAAGGTCTCGCTTGCAACAGTATCTGTTGCCTGTGATGCCGGGCGACCATTTAAGGTCAGCCGTCATGACGACACCACAGCGAAAAGCTACTCCCCTTGTATGCTCAATACTAGCCACTCCTTTAGTGGTGTCAAATACTCAATTATCTGTTGCAGTCTAATGATGGTATTCGCTAATTTCACCACAGCCCCAGCGCCCCATTCCCCAAATGTCATTCACGCTAACAGCACACTGAATGGTCGGCCGATGGCGACAGAGTTCAACCCGCCATCCGCCGCACTCAGAAAAAAAATGTAAAAGGCTTTGACCTAAGCCCAGAAGCATGACAATGTAGTGTCAGTTGGAAAGCAAGCAGCATGGTTTCAGAAGCGTACGATCTTTTTCGGCAGCCTGATATTGTATTCCTTGTTTCACCCACTACTTCATCTGGGTAATACCAGGAATTTTATTACGGCGCATTAGCGCGAAAGGATCTACACATGGCAACTGGCACAGTTAAATGGTTTAACGACACCAAAGGTTTCGGCTTTATTGCTCCTTCTGACGGTGGCGACGATCTGTTTGCTCACTTCTCCGAAATTCAGTCTGACGGCTTCAAAACCCTTCAAGAAGGCGCTAACGTCTCCTTCGACGTTACCCAGGGTAAGAAAGGCCTCCAGGCTTCTAACATCAAGCAAATCTCCTAACCCTTAGGTTAAGTATTTGCTCGGGCCTTTCCAGGCCCAATAACAAGGCCCGCTTATGCGGGTCTTGTTGCATTTTGCCCTTTCAGTCTCAAACACGCTGCCACGCAGTCAAACGCACATCCACCGTCAGAGTTAATTCCTCCAAAGCTTCTGCACGCGCACGCCCATCGGCAGTGGCACGGTACAGATGTGGCGTCATAGCCAATAAATCACTAATCATCCCCTTTCCTTCAAGCTGCAACTCGTAGCATAACGTCTCAGTATACTGATACCCAAAGCCCTCGGGCACTGCCAGCCCACCTGAACGCTCTGGCTTTAAGGCTGGATAGATCACTTCCCTTAGCTGCCGCAAGTGATTCGGCCCTGCTTCCACCTGAAGCAGTAAGCCTCCCTCCTTCAACACGCGGGAAAACTCGCTATACACAGGAAACCCAAACATGCACAGCACACTGTCTAGCGCTCGCGACTGAACCGGTAGGTGCGCATTACTGCCGACTACCCAGCTTGCCTGATGCGTTTGCTCGGGCGCTAATTGCCTCTCCTGTTTGGCTGCTGACAAAACCGCCCACTTGGAAATATCCAGCCCCATCAGCGCAAGCGAGTGCACACCAGAAACTGCCTGCACCAACTGCCGCAGGTAATAACCCTCACCGCACCCTGCGTCCAAACAACTGTACTGCGCTTGCTGCACAGCAAGGATATCGCGGTGCTGGCTAATTGCACGTCTCACCAACGCAGCAATGGGCTGATAATGCCCGCTATTTAAAAACCGCTGGCGGGCAGCCACCATCGTCTTACTATCGCCTGGATCGTGTGAACGCTTATGTTGCACGGGTAGCAGGTTGACGTAGCCTTGCTTGGCAATATCAAAACCATGCCCATTCACACAACACAAGGCACCGCCCATTAACTTGAGTGGCTTCCCATCTAATGGGCATGCCAGTGCTTGAAACGGGATGTTACTCATAGATGATTCATGCAGGAGTGAGGATGCGGGTTAGTACCGCAATCAATGCGGCTCAAAATAAAGAATTGGTTATCTTACCAGGGTAACAGCAATAAAACTGAAGAACGCACCTCATCAAAATTAACCTCATCAACTGAGATAGTACAGCGCCTCAGATACAAGCAGAGCCATCCTACATAGTGGTTGACAGGTCGTGCCACCCCATCCAGAAGATCTGCGAATCGGGCATTTCCAGGCACCTGACAAGACAGCCCCGGCTCAGGGACAGCCGTTACAGTGCCTATTACGACATTCACTGTAGGCCTATGGCACAGTTTAACAGGTATTCCATATCAGCTTGGTATGGCAATGAACATACGACGTATCACCGACACACTCTTCATACATCAGTGATGTGCTTCCCAGCAACACGATAGAAACACCATATACAGAATACCAAAAATCCCACCACTTTATTATTACAACATACGTATCACTCTAAAAACCAAAACATATATTTTAATAATAATTATCTGTATTTAAAGAAAAAAACATCATACCAACGACGACAAACAAGCATCTGAACTGATTCTCTCAGGAAACGCCTTGACACTGACAAGCCTTCAAAGCTAATCTCAAAAAACGGTTCTTGGTATACCAAGAACCATAAAGAGAGGGTGCGCTTATGCTGTAACCGGCCCTCACACTTTGTTCCACCAACAACAGCAACCACGACTACCAATCCAAACAGTCGACCGCAGGAGACTCCCCAATGACTCAGTTAATGAATCGAGACGATTTCCGCACTGCACTAGAGGAAGCCATCAAAGGCAAAAGTGCCAATAAAGCCCCTTTCAGCATCGCCTGGGCAAGTGGCAAGCTATCCAGAGAGCATCTTTCCCGCTGGGCGGAAAATCATTATCACTATGTAGGCCCCTTTGCCGATTATCTGGCCTATATTTACGCCAATACGCCCGAAACCTATACGGAAGCCAAGGATTTTCTACTTCAGAACATGTACGAGGAAGAGCTTGGCGGTGATCGCCATACTGACTTGCTGATCCGCTTTGCTGAGGCGTGCGGTACTACGCGTGAGCGCGTCGAAAACCCTGACAATATGTCGCCAACTACGCGGGGGCTGCAGAGCTGGTGCTATGCCATAGCCATGCGCGAACATCCCGTTGTTGCGGTCGCGGCACTCGTTGTTGGCCTGGAATCACAAGTGCCTTCCATTTATCGCAGACAAACCCCAACCCTTCGCGAGAAGTACGGCTTCACTGACGAGGAAGTCGAATTCTTTGATCTGCACATTGTTTCCGACGAGATCCATGGTGAGCGCGGCTATCAGATCGTGCTCGAACATGCTGACACTGTCGAGCTGCAACAGCGTTGCTTGCGCATATGTGAAATTGGCGCCCAGATGCGTTTGCTCTATACCACCGCGCTTTACTATGACTACGTTGCAAGCGATCTCCCCATCACCGAGCTGGATATGGCTGCCTGAACTCCAGACACCCATGAACCATCATGCCTGCCCCTCCTGCAGAGGAGCGGCAGGTTGACGAGTACCAGTGACCTGATGAGGTGAGCACTTTGAATCCTACCCCGTTGTTTCTCAATTACATTGATGGCCAATGGGCTGCCAGCACCACAGGCCAGACCTTTGAAAATCGCAACCCAGCCGAACACGATGAACTGCTGGGCAACTTTCAGGCCTCCTCCGCCGATGATGCCCGCCTCGCGATTGAAGCGGCTGACAGTGCATTTTCAGGCTGGCGGGCAACGCCTATTTCCAAGCGAGCCAAAGTGCTCAACGGCGCTGCAGATTACCTGGAAGAAAACATTGAGGCCTTTGCCGAAGAGCTGACGCGAGAAGAGGGCAAGCTGTTAAGCAATAGCCGCGACGAAATTGCACGCTCAGCCCAAACGCTGCGCTTTTACGCTGTTGAAGGCCTGACGATTACTGGCGAAACCTTTCCCCAGGATGATGCAAAAATGACGGTATACACCCAGCGTGAGCCGCTGGGCGTTGCGTCCATCATTACCCCGTGGAATTTTCCAATCTCGATACCTGCCCGAAAAATTGCCCCTGCTTTAATTACCGGCAACACCGTTGTCTTTAAGCCCTCATCAGACGCCCCTTTAATTGCTTACCGTCTTGCCGAAGCACTTCACCACGCTGGCGTACCAAAAGGCGTTTTCAATTTCATCACGGGCAGCGCATCCGCTCTGGGGCAAGAACTCACTACCCATACTGCCATCAAGGCCATCTCCTTTACCGGATCGACCCAGGCAGGCGAAGCCATTCAGCAAGCAGCCGCCATGAGCACACGCACACAGATGGAACTAGGGGGCAAAAATCCTCTTATCGTGCTCGCCGATGCCAATCTCGACCAGGCTGTCGACCTGACGATCAAAGGTGGCTTTTCCCTAACTGGCCAAGCATGCACAGGGACCAGCCGCGTGCTAATCGAAAAATCGGTCAAAACGGATTATCTGGAACGCCTGGTTGCCAAGGTCAAGGAATTGAAGATTGGCAACGGGCTGGCGCAAAGCACTCAGATCGGCCCTCTTGCCACCCGACAACAGCTTGATACGGTATTGCGTTATATCGACATTGGCAAACGCGAAGCCGCGCATATCCATGGCGGAGAACACCTTACAGGTGAAGGGTATGACAACGGATACTTTGTTTCTCCAGCCATTTTCAGCGATGTGACCCAGCAGATGCGCATTGCTCGCGAAGAGATATTTGGGCCGGTCGTAGCCATTATCGAGGTTGATGGGTATGAAGACGCCATCGCCAAGGCCAATGACTCTATGTATGGCCTATCCGCGGCCCTTGCGACTCAGAACCTCGAGTATATACAACGCTTTCCAAGCGAGATTCAGTCCGGAACCGTCAAGATTAATCGCACAACGACGGGCAACCTGGTGAACGCCCCGTTCGGAGGCCTCAAGCAATCAAGCACATCGACTTTCCGAGAATCTGGACGCGCCGGTCTCGACTTTTTCACCCAAACCAAAACCATATATCTAGGTTACTGACCCCCTCCCCCTGACGATAATTTCAAGGTGAATCATGAAAACGTTTTTCCGACTGGAACTCGAAGAAGCTAAATTAATGGTCGAAGCGGCCAAAAAGCGCTCTGAAGAAATCAATGTGCTGGAGAGCATCTGCATTGTCGATGAAGGTGGCTATCCCCTCGCCTTGGAACGCATGGACGGCGCACGGGTTACCGGCCCTCAGATCGCCTGGAACAAAGCATTTACGGCTGCGGGCCACAAGCGCTCTACCCACCTATTCAACACCCCCCCCAATGGCCCGGCTCTACCAGGTAACGAAGCTTTCGGTATCCAATGGAGTTTTGAAGGAAAATTTGCCGTTTTCGTTGGCGGCTTCCCCATCGTGGTTGATGGCGAAGTGGTAGGTGGCGTTGGCTTGAGTGGCGGTAATGGAGAACAAGACACTCAAGCAGGTCTGGCTGCTTTACAAGCCCTGCAGGATCACTTGCGCAACAGTGGTCACGAAGTCGTCGTTCAGGCGGACATTAAAAAGTAAGCGGGACCAAGCGAAGGCGCTGGCCTTCGCTTTCGTTGATCCAACGAGAAGCCAACTTCGACATATAAGCATTCGGCACTTCTGATATTGAGGTGCCAAGGAGGCCGTCATGACCTATTCCATAACGCTTTCAGAAACCTCCGATACGTTTGATGTTCAGCCCAACGAGCCGATACTGATTGCTGCTGAGCGTGCCGGCCTACAGCTAATGCATGACTGCCGCTTCGGCGGCTGTGGTGCCTGCCGCATTAAACTGCTGAGTGGCCAGGTAAGCTACGAAGAACCTCCTTTCGGACTAACCGAAGAAGAGCGCGGGCAGGGATATGCACTGGCCTGCCAGGCGATGCCACAAAGTGATCTTACTATCAGTGCACAGTTACGCCCTGAAGGTTTTATTCCTGCCGATTATCACGTCGCGACCATCGCTCAAATCGAAAAGCTCAGCCATGATGTCATTCATTTGATATTGCGTATTCCTACCGCTGCCGAGGTAAGTTTTCACCCTGGCCAGTACCTCAATATCATGCTGGATGATGGCTCACCTCGTAGCTTCTCGATGGCCTCACCACCGAAGGGTGATCTCTTCAACTTGCACATTCGTCGTGTGCCAGGAGGGTTCTTTACCAGCCGACTGGAGAGTCATTACCACATCGGAGACACACTGGATGTAGAGCTTCCCCTGGGTAATTTTCGCTATGACGCACAAAGTTCCCGCGACCTCCTGATGATTGCAGGCGGTACAGGGCTCGCTCCAATCAAAAGTATTATTGAGTCATTGCGAAGTACTCCGCCTACGCCCCGCATCATGCTGTACTGGGGGGTCCGTCGCGCCGAGGACCTATACCTGGATGAGTTGCTGTGCCAGTGGGCTCGTGAACTCACTAATTTCCACTACATTCCCGTGCTCTCAGAGGCTGATGGACAGTGGCAAGGTGCACGCGGTTTTGTCCATGAAGCTGTATGCCGCAATCACGACGACCTAAGCCAATTCGATGCCTACCTTTGTGGACCGCCCCCGATGATCGCTGCCGCCAAGCGGGAATTACCCCTACGCGGCATCAACGTCGAACGTATTTTCGCCGACAGTTTCAACTTCACTCACGAACTTGATGGCAGCGTGGCCTAAGCCACTGCCTAAGGTGTATCGCTATGCTGGATATCACTTTCATCACCAATAATAACAAGACCGTTAGCGCCCCGGAGGACTCCAACCTGCTGCGTGTCTCACTCCGCGAGCAGGGAGGCATCCCTTTTAAATGCGGCGGAGGCTTATGCGGCACCTGCAAGTGTCGCGTTGAAGAGGGCCGTGAACATACCGATAGCATTAAGAAGAAAGAGCAAAAGTTACTCAGCGAGGATGAGTTAGCACAGGGATATCGACTCGCCTGCCAAACATTCCTCAAGGGGAATGTTAAAGTCTCCTGGGAGACACGCGCATGAACAAAACGGCAAAGCGCCAGATCCGGGCAGGGCTGATTGGCTACGGTACCGCAGGCCGTGATGTGGCCAAGGGAATTCTGGCAGGAAATGCTGGCGACTGCCAGCTTACAGCGGTACTGGTGCGTAATAGCCACCGCTATTCGGGCACTGAGCTACCTGCGGGTACATTAACCGACAGTATCGATGCATTTTTCAATGCGGGCCTGGATGTTGTTATCGAAACAGCCGGACATGATGCCGTACGGCATTACACCAGTCACGCTTTGTCGAAAGGCTGCGATGTCATGGTTGTGTCGGTCGGCGCTTTTAGTGACCAGGCCCTACTCAATGACACTCTTGAAATAGCCCGACAGCAAGGCAAACGGGTGATCATTCCCTCAGCGGCCATTGCAGGCCTTGACCGTCTATCCGCAGCCACCCTGGGCCACGTGGACAGCATCACACTAACGACACGCAAGCCTGTTAAGGCTTGGCGAGGTACCTTTGCGGAAGAAATCCTCAATCTGGATACGATTAGCGAGCCAACGCTGGTATTCGAGGGTAATGCTCGTGAATCGTCACGCCTCTTCCCCGAAAGCGTCAACGTTTCAGCCGCGCTCAGCCTTGCAGGAATCGGTTTCGAATCCACCACCGTGCGCGTTCTGGTCGACCCAACCATTGAGAAGAACATTCATGAGGTTTCTGCTCAAGGGGTATCCGGAGAAGTGCGTATTGAAGTGCAAAATACCCCTTCGCCCGGCAACCCCAAAACAGGGTATATCGTCGCAATGAGCATTCTCAGCTCTCTGCGCCAATTAACCTCTCCGATGATATTCAGCTAACCTTCCCTTAGCTCTACTATCGGCATATACATCACAGCGGGTATAAACAAAGAAGCAACATGGTACGAAAAGCGCCCTCTCTTTAAAAAAGAGAGGGCGCTTTTTAACTACGTTATAACTATTTTCAAAAGCTATCAGCAGAAAGTCATCTGCACAATAACTACACTACAAATGGGGTCACGAAGAAGGCAATCAGGAAAGCGGTTATAACGCGCATGAGAATTCCAAGCACGGCGGCCCCCATCGCTTCACGCTCGGTTAAGTCCGAACTTTCCGACCAGACAACGGGCACTTGCCCAAAGATAGCGGATAACGGCAGACCTGATGAAGCCAACACAAAAGAGCCAACCACCAGCGACGGATCTATTTCACTAGCAATGGACTGCAACTGCCCCATCGCCAGTGTTGGGCTTACCAGAACCGATAATACGCCGGTTTCAGGATGAATATTAAGATGGAGCATGACCCATCCCAAGCCCGACTCAACCGGCGCCCAAACGCCTATGTAATCCAGCACACCAATCACCGCAAAAACGAGCGCCACCGCTGGAATTAAAATCAGCAATAACAACTCCACCCCCTCCCGAGCAGCCCTAAACAGGGTCGGGATAAATTCCCGGTCTGGGGTAAAGGCTGGCAACTGACCAATATCCACATGGCGTACATCGCGATAGACCAACTTCGAGAGTAAAAAAGGGCCAATTAGCAAAGGCAGGAACACAGCCAACAGCACCACAATGAAGACGTTAACTCCTGCAAAAGCCAACGCCATCAACCCAAGCATGAAAGTAGAGAAGGATTGCTGGGACTGTACCATCGTGGCGACAGCCAGTTTCTGCTCGTCTTTTGTTGCACCTGCCCGTTTGAGGATCGGCCCGGAGATTTTTCCTGCTGCGTTAATATCGCCAAAGATATTATAAATACTAGGAATAATAACCGCCGGGTTAACCTTAAATAGCTTCATTGCAGGCACAAAGATACGCATTAGCGCATCAGTGAACCCCAATCGCTCCAACAGCCGACCAATAATAACACTGACGATAATGGCGGTACCCACCACCCCTGTCAGGAAGACATCCACCACGACTGGGCGTACCGAGTCGATAATAGCATTAAAAAGACCAGCCAAACTGGTAGGGGAAAACAGCAAAAATAAAAGGCAGATACCAAGTAGTACTAGCCCCACTATCTCAATACGTCTCCAAGCACGCTTGGCAATAGACAGTGTTTTTTCCCCGGCTTGGGGGTCGGAAAGTGATGTTTTCATGAGTAACTCCTGGAAGAGGGTTGAGTATGCTTTAAACATCGCTCAGTGCATGTTTGCCCAACAGGTGACTAGCAGCCATTTCCTGTGCATATATCTGCATTGTTGGGGAACCGACCTGTCTTACGGGCGTAGAAGTGACTCGGTCCCGAAACAGCACAACCTCAACACCTTCGAGCAACTCATCAAGGGCATGTGCCAATGGCAACCCGTTTTCCAGTATCTCCATGACATGGCAATTGCCAACCATGAAATTGAGACCCAACTCTCTAGCCGTTTCAACCAGCGGGTGACCCTCATAAACTCGACTGATTGATGCCAACACAGTATCAACATATGGGTTTTCTGCGATGGCTCGCCGCATATCATCTGAAGAGAAGCCGGTATGCGGGAAAAAATGTAATATCTGTTCCACTTGGCTCTCACGTGTACCAAGATGAATAAAGCCATGCGTTTCGACACTGGTTTCACAGATAGAGAAAATACCTCTTAACTGTCGCTCAGCATCCAGTAGCGCTCGATCCTGGTCCAGCGCCATGAAGCTATCAAGGCGATCCAGAATATCTCCCAATGTTTCGATACCAGGCAATGTGTTGCCGATATACATAATATTGCCATGTACACCACCATAAGAGATGCTACCTTTTTGTATCTTATGGCCATGCAAATACGGAATTCCAGGATGCAGGCCATGAAATGCCTCATGGCACTCCAAACCAGCGATGTCATAAAGATCCAGATAGTTTTTCAGGGTGACGCCACCACAACTGGCAGCATCCGCGATAGGATGATGCGCAACAATAGCGTCCACTTGCGTGGCCCCCGCCAGTTCAATGACCACTTCAGTCATCGTCATACAGACAGCTAGTTTCTTTACCTCCCTGCCCGGATTGCCATAAATCAATCCAGGTATTTCCAATACCTCCTTACCGTAAATACCCGATGACTTCATGATCACAAAGGGGTGATCCCCACGTTTTACCTCATCCATGGATGAGACAGTTCTACCACCAGTAATGGCGCTTAGTGCGTTGACGATGTCAGAGACGGTTGTCATTGGTTTCTTCCTCTGGGACAAAAAAAACCGCCAGCACAACCCTAGGCGAAAGCCCAAGGCTGCACTGACGGTCATTGAGCACTCCCCCCTTTCAGGGTGAGTTCATATCACCAGTCAACGTGCTCCAAAGATTTGCGTATTATGCTCCATCTCAATAACGAGATATTTCTCGCTAAGCTAGAGGTAATCACGCACATCCTTTTTCATTATTATCAGCGTGGCGGAAAGCTCAGCATCCGGATCGTAATCCTTTAGAATGGACACCACCTCGAAAGCATACTTCTCAACCAGCCGCTGCTTAAACTCCTGCTTAAACCCCTTGATTAGATAGTGATCTGCCAATTCACTAACGTTGCTATTCAATTGACTTAAATAACCCAGGGAGGGGACCCGACGGTGCACAGCCATAATGAGAATCCGCTCCCCCTGAATATCCACTTTCTGCCGCACGACACCAATCCCAAAGATACGGTAGTTAGTATCATTGTACTCTTTGATGATGTCCTGCTTTAGATCGCCCAGCGTTGTCATGACGGAATCGTCTCGTAAGAAGTTAAACCGTACGATCCCTGCACCAACCTATCCATTTTCGTAACCGCCATTGCAATCACAATTATTACAATGACAAGTTCTTTTCCCGTCACTAAGTTTCGTGAGCACCCAGGCAGCTAGAATTTTTAGGCATCTGGTATACCACAGTATTTATCGACAAACTAGCCAACCTATTACCGGGTGTCAAGTATGCCAATTAAATTACACCTGCGAACGACTCATATAAGCCTTGCGTGACTTTTCAAGGTGTATCTGAGTAAAGCTAACCGCCAAGTCCTCTTCACCATTGCGGATAGCGCCGAGGATATCGCGGTGCTCCCGTAGCGCCTCTTTTGTACGCCCAGGCAAACCACTACTCAGATTGGAAAAGGCACGCACATAATCCTTTAAATCGACCAGCATCTCATGCAACTTAGGGTTTCCTGCCGCCCGTCCGATGAGATCATTGTATTTGACGTTCAGCTCAACGGCATCCTCAACATCACCATTAAGCTGAGCAGTTTCCATCTCAACCATCAACTGATCTATTTCAGCTACAATATCGCCATTGATTTTCTGGGCAGCCAACCTGGCTGCCAACGATTCAAGCGAAGAAAGGATCATGAAAACCTCCAGTATCTCGGACTGGGGAATTTCATTAACCACCACTCCTTTACGCGGAACCGTTCGTACAAAACGCTGGGTTTCCAAGCGAAAAAGCGCTTCGCGGATAGGTGTGCGACTAATATTAAGTTTCTCAGCAAGCACCCGCTCTATCAAACGATCTCCTGGCTTGTACTCACCACGCAAAATCGCATCTTTCAAATAGGTATAGACCTTATCACGAATCGGGGACAAGTCCTGTTGGCTCCAGAGTCCAGGCATGGGAAGCTTCCTTGGCGATGACCATAGGCGGGATAAATTTGGTTATCATCATACCATGCTGACTACATTTGGTGCACCAGGAACCAAATGTAGTCAAAGAAACCAGCCTGCACATTCTTCAGAGCATCCAACTGCTGTCAGGCACACTTCTCCAGACGCGTATCAATCGTCCCAAACGTAACGAGTTGATTCAGTTCCTTACGAGCTTCTTCAAGCGTATCAAAGCGCTCGAAGAATTTAAGCCTCACACGATTGGTAGTACCTTTGTCCCCCACCTCAACGATACTCACCCGCTCTTCCAGCGCGTTCTCTTCTACCTTAGCAATGGTGAAATACGCCTTCTTACGTTCATAGAAGTAATATTCATACGACTCGACTGGCCGTATCCCCTGGTCAGGTAACGCATCATACTCATCGAATTTACTGGTCATAATTATATACATTGCCAACTCTCCTCTATGGTTAGGTACCCTCTACGTTTTACGCCACACACATTTATCCCTTGACAATAAAAACTTACTATTCCGCTGCACCAAGCAAATCATTCACAGACTTAACCAATCCATCTAACGCCTCTTCCACGATAGCTTCCCCAATCGAGAAACTGGCTTGGGTGGCATCACCTATGCAGCCATTACGAGTCATCTCTTCATAGCGATAAAACCCCTGAACGGGGTTGCCCGGACGCAGGCCTTGCCAGCGACCACCCTCGACGATATCCCCCTTCACCAGCTTATCCCGTCGAACGAGCGTTGGGGCCAGATACAAAGCTTCCGAGACTTCTCGCTCACAACTATGTCCATAAAGTGTCGAGTGAATGTAAGCCTGCATGGACTTCTTTGCCGCTGCTGTGGTTTTTGCGTAGTAGCACTCCACTTCCAATTCCTGGTAAAGAGTGGCACACGCGAGTCCCAGTGTGGACTGGTTGCCGCCATGGCCATTAAGAAACAAAACCTTCTCAATGCCGTGATGCTTTAACGACGTCACCATATCGTACAATACCGCCATCAACGTTTCCGGCCGAAGGCTGATGGTGCCGGGAAAGTTCAGGTGATGCGGTGAAACCCCCATATTGACGGTCGGCGTCACCAACACTCGGGGATAAAGCCGCCCCGCAAGCCGTTTCGCCATCTCCGTTGCCAGAACAGCGTCACAACTCTCATTCATGTGAGGGCCATGCTGCTCGTGTGCCCCCACTGGGACAATGGCCATTTTGACTGTTTCGAGCGCCTGCTGAACCTCAGGCCAGGTCATTTCGGTTAGCAGATAGCAAGGGGCTACCCTGGTCATCGAACACACTCCTCATAACAGTAAGCACCAAGGTCATGTAAGCCCTTTTCCGGCTAGCCCTTTGAGGGCAGCAACCAAGCTTATCAACCACATAGTCGATCAACCAAAATGGCTTTTGGTATACCAACAATCCAACACTAGCTCACATCTACTGATTATGTAAAGCTCTGAATGTGGGCATGCACGACGCCACTCAAACCCTGTCTACACCCACAAGTTATCAAAACGAGGCAGTTGCGCCTCATCCATTTCGATTTATGGAATTTGGTATACCTATATTGACGAATCCTCTCGGCTGGGCATATCCTAGTCAAACAATCGATTTTAAATAATAAAAACGACTATCCGCCGCTCATATAACACACTGATATATCAGTGTTCTTACTGATGAAAATGATTAAGAGCGGGTGTTAAATCGCAATGAACCATGAAGCCTACCCCTACAGCTTCACCTCTGTTGAGATGTTCAAAGAGGGAAAAAATAGAGTAAAAACATCGTCTTTGGTACACCACAAAGTCACCAATCACGTATGTTCCTCCCGTGGCGATGCCATTTGCTCGTATCCATATCGCCCGCGCGCAACCGCAATGCCGCCACGCCTGTCTCGCTTATTACCTGCCCGATTAAACACCTGTCAGCCAATTCAAGCTTCCTGCCACTGTAGCAGCCTACGCAAGCGACATCCTCGTGACCGGCAGGCCTCCACTCACGCTCAGCGATGCTCAAGGGGGTTGGTCATGCAACGACGATGACAATAAAGACAGATAAATGTGTTCCTGGGGGATATCACATGCACTGCCCTTCCAAACACGCTCCAGCACCAATAAACCACTTCTGACAATCAAGACCTCATGACTAGACAAGGTGCACCATGGATCAAATAGAACTGGTACAACTCACTGCATCGCACTGGATATTCCTACTTGTCATCCTGGCAATATTCATCTCAATCGGCTTTAGGAAAGGCGTTATTATTCCATCCATTCTGGGCATTCTCATTCTGGGCCTCCTGGCGGATGCTCCTCAAGAAGGCCTGCTGAACCAAACCATTTTTGCGATTCAGGTCGTTTTTAGGGCACTGCTAAATGCCGGCAATGAACTCTTTGACATCATGCTGGTTATCGCCCTCATGGTGGCCATGCTGAAATCATTACAAAGCATGGGTGCGGACCGAATGATGATTGCTCCTATGAAAAAGCTAATGATTAGCCCATGGAGCGCCTTCTTCGTACTTGGCATTACAATGTACATCGCTGCCGCTTTTTTCTGGCCGACGCCTGCCGTTGCCCTGGTGGGGACCGTACTCATTCCTGTCGCCATGCAGGTCGGTCTGCCTGCTATTGGTGCCGCAATGGCTGTCAATCTGTTCGGACATGGCATGGCACTGTCTGCTGACCCAATCATTCAAGGTGCCAGCCGTCTAACGGCGGGTGCAGCTGGTATCGAAACCACCGAGCTGATCCCATATACCCTTCTATTCTCATTTACCGTCGGCATCATCGCAGTCACCATTGGCTTCCTAAAGCTCAAACGTGATATGAGTTGCGGCCGTATTCAAGCCTCCACTGGCGACCAGGTGTTTGTTCCCAAATCTGCTGGTGCTGCCGCCACCCATCCGGCCACCCTCTCAGAAGAGCCTACACCTAACCCTTACGCAAAGTTGTTTGCTATCGCTGTCCCTACCATACTGCTCGGTATCGCAGGACTGATGATTTACCGTGCCCTGCTTCTACCAGACCAGGCGATTCGTGGCGGAAACGCCACCGCCCTGTTGGGTGGTACGGCTACCGTATTGCTGGTTCTGTCTTCTTTCGCCTCGCAGGGCCACAAAGCACTCGATGGGATCAGCCACTTCACACGAGAAGGCTTCTTCTTTGCGATCAAAATATTTGCTCCCATTATCCCCATTGCTGGTTTTTTTCTGCTGGGTCATCCAGCACATTCTGAAGTCGTCATCGGTAGTACTGCACCAGGCTACCTGTTCGACATTGGTCATAACATAGGCTATTTCATTGAAGGTAATGTCTTCCTTCTGGCCTTCGGCATGGCATTTATCGGCTTACTGACCGGTATGGATGGATCCGGCTTTTCTGGCTTACCTTTGGTAGGCTCACTCTCTGGAGCACTGGGTACCGGCGCAGGCGTCAATATTGCCGTGCTGGCAGCACTTGGCCAGGTAACCGCCATTTTCGCTGGTGGTGGAACACTCGCCGCCTGGGCTTTTGGAGTTGCCGCAGACGCGGGAATCGCAGGCGTCAGCCCCGCCGAACTGGTACGCCGTAACGTGGTGCCCGTCCTAACCGGCGTAGTCGCAGCGACCTGCCTAGCCATCCTATTGATGTAGAGCCATATGCGGGAGTCCAGGCCGTCGCTGCCTGGCCAGTCACATGCTCCTTGTGGGTCGCTGTCCATCCGTTTCTGTTCCAAGGAGCGGCCCAAGCTCGCAGCATCACTTTAATAGCGACAAGTTGACACAATCACACTAATGGCTCATGGTATACCATGGAGCCATTAACTTTTATCTTATAACTTTCAGGTGACTTCAATGCCACTGATTACGATCCATAAAAATGGTGAAACACACCAGGGAGAGATACAGCCAGAGACCAACTTGGTAGTGCGTGCAGGAATACGACAATTTCCTTACCCACACCTAAGCTATGGTTGCGGAATGGGCAAATGTTCCAAATGCATGTGTCTGATTATTAAAGGAGGAGAAACATTACCAGCGCCTAATTGGAAAGAGAAAAAAATGCTGGGGACAAAACTAGAGCAAGGCTATCGGCTGGCCTGCCAACTATGGGTCAAAGAGGATCTTGAGCTATCGCAAAACATATCATCCTAAATAGAACGCCCCCAACCCAGTACAAGAACTTTCTTAGCAAGAGTAGTCAGGACTAACCAACCGTACACCGCCGTTGCTTCTTCCCCCTTTATTTAGCCGTAGGCGATCACCATCCTTGATGATCGCTTCACTATACGACTTATCGTTCTCTCCTCTTACCCTGAGTCGCCGTATATAATCTTGAAACAGTTCGTATTGTCACTAGCGTACTGCCAACACTGACGTCCTGGTGGACATGCCAATGCTCGAAAAAGCGCAGTACTCATACAATAATTAGGCTCGTAAGTCCTGTTATTCAGAAGTAAGTCGGAGAGTGAATGCCATGGGCAAACCATTCGATTAACGCGTCACCAATACTATTCCTACTAAAATGACGCTACCGCCTATTAGAAAACCCACGCTCAGTGGCTCGCTGAGAAATAGGGTACCAAAAAGAACACCGAAAAGTGGTGCCAAAAAAGAGAACACTCCTAGCTGAGAAGCACGATAGCGCCGCAGTAATGTGAACCAAAGCAGCAGGGCACCAAACGAAATAATTAACGCCTGAAAGCCGAGGCTAGCAACAGCCATGGGGGTAAATTGAGCGCTTATTAACTGGCCTGATATGGCCGCCATCGGTACTAGTAAAAGTGCAGTTAAAATCAGCTGGTAGCTCAAAGTGAGTTCCGGTGGAGCCTCCGAAAGGGAGGTTTTGCGGATCACTATAGTCGTGGCCGCCCATGAGAGACCCGCGAGCAAGCCTAATACATCACCGATGATAATATCGATGCCATGCGAACCGTTTGGCGCCATGGCAATCACCATACCCATAAATGCCAACCCAACTCCCCACCATTGACGAGTTGAGAGCTGCTCACCGGGCACCCATAGATGCAGCCCAAGAGCTGCGAAGATGGGGGCGGTATAGAGAAACACCGACATATGTGAGGCATGCGTATAAGTCAGCCCCCATGCCACCAACGCAAATTCGCAAGTAAAACCCAAACCCACCAGAGCCCCTGGCCGCCAGTTCAGATGAACATCTTGCCAGCGAATTCCTCGCATATACACCAATGGTATAGCTAATCCACCAGCGACAAATGAACGTAAAGCGACCTGAGCCAGAGGTGAGATATCCTCAGCTACTCCCTTAATAGCCACTTGCTGAAAACCTAGTACCAGACAAAATATGAGCATTAATGATGCAGCAGTTGTATCGACAGATTTACGCTCATAGCCTGCCGTTGTACTGCTTTGATGATTCATTGTGAGCCCCTATGACGTTGAGAGGCCCATTGCAGCAGGATGAAAACTCTCGTACAAATGATTACTTATCAGCCCTAGACTCAGGAAAAATCACTCTATGAGAATTGAAAGGCTACCGCTTAATGCACTCCGGGCGTTTGCCGAAGCGGCGAGAGAGAACAGCTTCAAAGCCGCCGCTTATCGTCTAAGCGTGACGCCTGGAGCGGTTAGCCGACAAGTCAAACAGTTGGAAGAGCACTTAGGGGTGATACTCTTTGATCGTCATGCCAATGGGGTATGTGTTACCGATGCTGGTCGGTTACTGGCTGACGATGTGCAAGCTGGCCTTCTACGTATCGCCAGCGGCGTCCAGCAAGCGACTGAACGCTCAGAAGACACCTTTCGTTTGCTGATCAGCGCACCGCCTTCATTCCTACAGCTTTGGCTACTACCTCGCCTCACAAGCTTTGAAGCCAATGAGCAGCAAATAGAAATATCTTTAGATGCTGAAGCACGTTTGACACCACCGTATTGGCAAACAAATCGGGCACGGCTATCGCTACGCTACGGCGAGGGGCCTTGGCCTGACGCTAACAGTGTGCGCCTATTCGACGACACCCTGTTTCCCGTTTGCTCCCCCTCACTACTCACCAAAGAAAATGTAACGTTACCTAGAGATTTGCTGGCACAAACACTACTCACCGTAAATTGGAGTCCTCATTCAAGCCGTTCCTTTCCCGGCTGGAGCGACTGGTTTAAAAGCACAGGAGTAATGATGAAAAAGATGCCCAGCCAACGCCAATACTCGCTCTACAGTTTGGCACTTGATCAGGCCATTGCCGGGCAAGGTGTTGTGCTGGCCAGCTACCCTCTCATCGCTGACCGACTGGAGAGCGGTGTTTTGGTGCGCCCTTTTGGTAGTCGGTTTCCTCTCACCTTGCCATTTTCTTACGACCTAATTCTGCCTAATGAGGGGGTAATACCACCTGCGGCTAACCGTTTTATAGAGTGGCTAGAGCATGAAGCAGCTCTCTTTAGTGGCACCTCTATTTAATTCCATTAGTCCTGCTTTTGAGCCCTCGCATATAATCTTGAAACAGCTCGTATTGCCACTGGCGCACTGCCAGCACTGACGTGGTGCCAAAGCGCTTGTGGATAGGTAACCCGCTTTCCCGCTCACATAAGGCATGAAACTCTTTGGCCAGCCGCTGCATCGTCTGCTGCCACTCTTCATTACCCGCATGGGATAGTAAGCCATTCAGTACAATCAGCTTTTCACTGTCACTATCAAAGCGTGAGTGGAAAAAATCGTTAGCGATATACTGCTGAAAGAAACGCTGGATCGGACCACCTGGGCGCCAGCGGAAATTGGCCGCCACGCGCCGCCGGATGCGGTTACCTGGCAGCAGCTCAATCAGTTTGAGCCGCTCCAGTTTGAGCAATTGGCGAGTGCATTCTGCCTCACTCAACTGGTACTGGTGGTGAATTTCGTCGAAGCTATAACCATTGATAACGCAAACAGCAACCAAAAACAGCTCCCTATCATCAATGATGATCTGCTCCTGGGCCTGGGTTAGCTCCTGTAAGCGTTGCTCCTGCGACTGCATGGCCTGCACAAGCTCAGCGAATTCAATATTGAGCTGATCACAGATGCACTCCAACCGTGCCAAGGTAAAGTGCTTGTCGGCGAATAGGCGTTTCACGGAAGCTTCACTCAACCTCAGCCACTGGGCAACATCCGCGTAGGTTTTACCCTGGACTCGCAGTTGACGCTTTAGTGTATCGATTAACGAATCGGCTTGGGACACATAAGCCTCCTGTACTCATCGAGCAAAAAGTAGCAAATAACGATACCAAAAAGCGCCTATAACACAACTCAGCACAATAGAGTTGCAATAAAAGAGCCTATTGCAGAGAGTGGCTACCATGTCTGGGGATTGATAAGGCTACCTAATATGCAAAGCGTGCTGAAAATGAGGGGCGCCTGGCCCTACCTGATTGCGATTTTTCTTAATGCCTTTATGGACCTGGGACATAAAATCGTCATCCAGAATACAATTTTCAAAAGCTATGATGGCACTACACAGGTCGCACTGACAGCGTTGGTGAACGGGCTCATCCTGCTCCCCTTTATTGTGCTGTTTAGCCCGGCGGGCCATGTAGCGGACAGCTACCCAAAAGTGCGTGTTTTACGGGTCTCTGCCTGGGCGGCTGTTGTGGTCTCCCTGGGCATCACCGTCGCCTACTATCAGGGGTGGTTCTGGCTGGCGTTTGGTATGACACTGCTGCTGGCTATTCAGTCGGCTTTTTACTCTCCCGCCAAGTATGGCGTGGTAAAGGGGCTCTTCGGCAAGCCACGGCTTGCCGAAGCCAATGGGCTTATTCAGGCCATTACAATTGGCGCTATTTTGGCGGGCACAGTCGCTTTTACCGCTTTTTTTGAAGCCTGGACTCCCTTTGCGGATCAAACGCCAGATCAACTGCTGCGCCAAGTTGCGCCACTGGGCTGGCTGCTGGTACTCAATAGCGTTATTCAGGTACTGGCTCTTTATCAGTTGCCGCTCGATACCGCCCATGCCCCCAACACGCCGCTCACCTGGCAACGTTATATTAAGGGCGCAGCCCTAAAAGATAACGTGCGTATTATCGCGCGCCAGCCCGTGCTGAGGCTTTCAATTATAGGGCTAGCTACCTTCTGGTCGGTAGGCCAAGTACTACTAGCAGCGTTTCCCGCCTATGCGAAAGATGCGCTTAACATCGATAACACTTTGGTACTTCAGGGCATTCTTGCCGCCAGCGGTATCGGTATTGCGCTCGGCTCCCTACTGGCAAGCAAGTTATCGCGTAACCGTATTGAAACAGGGTTAATCCCGCTAGCGGCTGTCGGTGTCGCCGTTGGCCTATGGTGCCTGCCGCTCTTTACCACCCCAACAAGCCAAGCTTTGAACTTTATTTTTATCGGCACGATGGGTGGGCTGTTTATTGTGCCGCTGAATGCGTTGATCCAGTTTAACGCTGCTGACAACGAACTGGGTACCGTGCTGGCTGCCAATAACTGGATACAAAACATCTCAATGCTGGGCTTTTTGGTGCTCACGGCGCTATTTGCCCTGGCTGGCGTGGATAGCCTTTACCTGCTGCTGTTAGTGGCTTCGGTTGCCATGGTGGGGGGAGGCTATACGATCGTTAAGCTGCCCCAAAGCCTTGTGCGCTTTCTGCTTAGCTTTCTTCTTACCCGTCGCTATCGTGTCGATGTTCATGGCTTGGAAAACCTGCCCGCTCAAGGGGGCGTGCTTCTACTGGGCAACCATATAAGCTGGGTTGACTGGGCAATGGTGCAGATCGCCAGCCCGCGCCCAGTGCGTTTTGTAATGCTAAAAAGTATTTACCAACGCTGGTATCTACGTTGGTTTCTCAATGCATTAGGCTGTATCCCCATTGAGCGTGGCGCTGGTGCTGATCATGCATTGGCTACCGTTGCGGAACAACTCAATGCAGGTGAAGTGGTCTGTCTGTTTCCTGAAGGGGCAATTAGCCGTAATGGCCAGCTAGGGGAGTTTCGCCGAGGCTATGAGCGTGCCTGTAAAATGGCCAATCCTGATGTCCGAATTGTACCGTTTTATCTGCGCGGATTATGGGGCAGTCAGTTTTCGCGCTCTTCCAGCAAGCTCAAAGAGCTGCGCAATGCGCCCCTGCACCGCTCTGTTGTTGTGGCTTTCGGTAAGTCCTTGCCGAAAGATACGCCCGCCGATGTGCTCAAACGGCGTATTTTTGAACAGGCCACCCGTTCCTGGCAGCATGCGATTGAGGAGTTACCCAGCTTGCCTGATGCATGGATTCGTAGCGTTAAACGCAACCTACGTGCCAAAGCTCTCATGGATACCCTAAGCCGACCGCTCAATGCTGGCCAGGCGCTCACCGCCAGTATTCTGATGGCCAAGCGTATTGGTAAGCTCTGTCCTGGTCAGCATGTAGGCCTGCTACTTCCCACCAGTACGGTTGGGGTAATTACCAACATGGCAACGTTACTGGCGGGCAAGACTATCGTTAACCTGAACTACACCGCCAACCAGGAGGCACTGACCTTTGCTATAACCCAGGCAAATATTGGTACGGTCTTCACCTCACGCCGTTTTGTCGAAAAACTAAACCAGCGCGGACTGGATGTTGACCTGTTACTAAGCCAGCAACAGGTTATTTACCTGGAGGACCTACCAGCCTCAATCAGGCGTGCCGAACGTTTGGCCACCTGGCTCGCCGTAAGCCTGTTGCCTACCTGGTGGCTACAGCGCTGTTTCAGCCGAGCACGCGATGCGGATGCTACCGCAGCCATCCTGTTTGCCAGTAGTAGTGAAGGTTTGCCCAAAGGCGTGATGCTAAGCCACCGCAACCTGATGGCGAACATCAAACAAATATCCGATGTGCTGAACACCCAACACGATGATGTGATCATGGGCTCATTACCGCTGTTCCATGCCTTCGGCCTTACCGTAACGCAGTTTCTCCCGCTGATTGAAGGCTTGCCGCTGGTGTGCCATGCCGACTCAACCGATGCGCCTGGTATCGCGGGCGCCGTTGCCAAGCATAAGGCGACCATTATGTTCGGCACCTCCAGTTTTTTGCAGCTATTTGTACGCAGCCCCAAAGTACACCCTCAGATGCTGGCGAGCTTAAGGGTGGTGGCGGCGGGTGCAGAGAAGTTGGACGACAGCGTTCGTACTGATTTTACCCTTAAATTCCATAAACCCATTTATGAGGGGTATGGCGCTACAGAAACGTCGCCTGTTGTTTCAGTAAACCTGCCTGATGCTCTGGATGTTCACTACCAGCAGGTCCAGCGCGACAGCCAGGCAGGCACGGTAGGTATGCCGCTACCGGGCACCAGCGTTAAGATCGTGGACCCGGATAGTTTTGAGGAGTTACCCACCGGTGAAACAGGTATGATTTTGATCAGTGGCCCCCAGGTAATGCAAGGCTATCTCAATGATTCCAAGCGTACCGGGCAGGTCCTTCGTGAGATAGACGGCACCAACTGGTACATAACCGGCGATAAGGGGTTTATTGATGAGGATGGCTTTTTAACACTGATTGACCTCAACACCCGGTTTGCAAAAATATGACCAGCTTTCCATGCATTGCCCCCTGTTGAGTAGCCATAAGAGAACACCAAAAATCCTGGCGCGGCGAATAGAGTTGCATCCCGATGGCTCCACCCCGCCCTGGCACCTTCTGAACCATGAAGCAACATGATGGCAGGAAATGGCCCATCTCCTGGTGGGCCATAAGTCACTCCCCAGTCAGGAAATCATCGTTGCACAATATGTAACGCCATCAAGCGTCCCCTTTTTCGCTATTTTCTTGTTATCCACAGGGCCATAAGGTAGATCATTACGCAGGAAATGGCAGAACACCGTTATAGAGAAAATCATCCAACGGGTAGATCATCACTCCGGATGCGTCTTTACGTTTAAAGGAGACCTGAGAAGCCGTGGTGATACAAAACCATGCACTCATCTCTCCGGGCTGATGCTGTGTGAGCGCAGCGGGCGTGAACAAGCCAACACAGGTACCGCCCTGTTGATCTCTCGCAGAGGCGTATTCAAATGCTTCAACGCCTGCCACACGCATGACACTGCCTAATGACTGGCAATGGGTATAATCCACCGGGTGCCTTAACGCTTCTATATGATCAATAAAGGCACCTGCGTTTAGCCTTACACCCTGTTTAGCAGCATAGTCCACAGAAAAGAGCGTATGTTCTGAACGAAGGGACTCCGCCACAGCAGTGCCGTCCATGGAGTACCAAAACACTAACCGGTAGTAGGCGGATTCAGCGAGGGTCGTCGCTATCTTTTGACCACCATAGAAAATACTAGGCTCATGGACACGACCAAACCGTGAACCCCATTTAAGGGGAGGATACCGAAAAGGTGTTTTTAGCAGGTAGTGAAGGTCTTGCTCCTGCACAGGTAAGGGGGGCTTAGCCGCTTCAAGCAGTGCTTCCAGTATTTCCTGCTCTTCCAGGGTATCGACATAGTCAAGTGTCGCTACCTGCTCCTGGCTTTCTACCAACCGATATAGCGTGCCTGAAATAGGCGCTATATTGCCTGCCCCACCGCAGCTTTCCCAAATACTCACACCTTACCTCGCATACCATCAACGAACCTAAGTACCGCAAACAATCCTTCCAGCCGTGTTACCTGCTCAGCAGGCACACCTCCCGTCATACGGTTGGGTGTGCGCATAAAGTGCTGCATCCACGCTTTATTCCCTCCCGTAAGGGCGAACAACGCACGAGCTAAGCGAATTAATAGTAGCGCCAGCTCACCCTGTTTGGAGGTAGGATCAAGCTTTAGGTTTTTCTTAAGCTGAGTAATGGTGGTGCGGTGTACACCTAGCACCTCTGCCAATGTCGATTGCGATAACCCCAGTTGCTCTGCAGCACGTAGTACCGCCTTAGCTAACACGACGTCAGGAGTCGCCTTAGTTTGAGTAAGAGCAGACATGGCACACCTCTAACTGATGGTTTTCCATCAATTATAGCAAAAAATGTTGCCAATCCGCATTTTACTGACCAATATCCCACTACTCACTTGCAGACGCTTCCTCACTGTCTCCAGCACTATTTCCAGCCTCCTGTTCAGCACTTGATACAGAGCGCTTAGCCTGGCTTTTCCCAAGGGCGATATCCTGATGACTGATCACCACCACTTCGCGCGGCCACCACTCGGGGTGATTATCCCGAATATAGGTCATTAGCCGTTCACGAATATTCATCTCTGATGTCCAGCCGGCCATGGGATCTGACGTCATCAAGTAGCAGGTTACCGTCTGAGCTGTTCCCGTTTGTGCGGTCACATAGCACAGTAGCTTGTGGTGCTCGACAACGTTCTCTTCCTCTTTGGCAAACTCAAGAAACTTCTCCCTTAACAACGCGATATTGGCACTCAGGTGAAGCGTCAGTTCCAGGCTTCTATACAATTTGGTGCTTTTTACCGACAGGTTTTCAAACGGTCTGGAAACAAAATAGGTGACTGGCACAATAAGGCGCCGTTCATCCCAAACCCTTAGCCGGATGAAGGTGTAGAAAATACCCTCTACATAACACCACTGCCCTTCGAACATTACCAGGTCACCAATGCGAACCGGTTTGGCGAAGGAGAGCTGAAAAGAGGAGAGGATATTGCCCAACACCGACTGGCCTGCAATCCCCACCAGCACCGCAATAACGCTGGCGGAGGCAAGAAGCGATAAACCCAGCGTTTCAAATAGCTGGATCTGCCCTAGTACATACACCGAGACCGCCGTCACGGTAAACAGGATGATCAACCTGCGCAGCGCATAAAGCGAGGTAAGCAGCCGGCGTTTATCCCTGGGCTTGGTATCATCAATTTCTCCCACCAGACGGCGGGTCATCCGGAGCATGATGGTATCGACAAAGCGTAGTGCAATAGTGCCCACTCCCCAGGCAAGAATCGCAATCAACAATACCCGGAACGTAGTAGTGGCCACTGCGGAAAAAGAGACCACATAATCAAGTAGCATCTGGGTGATAAGGGACATGACAATAAGCGCCATGGGGACTTTAATACGACCGGCAAAAATACTTTTCATGCCACCGGGCAACCAGTTGGCCATCAGGCCTACCAGGACATAAACGCCCCACCCCACAGCACCAATAACCAGCAGGAAAACAGGAATGGCAAGCCACTCCCAAATCATCAGCATCCCAAATGAGGTTTTAAAGCGTTTGGGAATATACTCTTCCAATAAGGAAGGGCCATACACTGCGTACAACACGGGAATCGCTGCCACGCTGTCAGGCATAATTAACCAAACGGGGTCCTGCTCCCCCTGACGATACCGGCCCAACCGGATATCGTACGCTTCTCCATCGGCCTGGAGAGAGGTAATTTCAATATCCCTTCGCGGCTCCCCAGCTAATGGATTTTGGCCGGAACTATCCTCAATGGCGGCATCCTGGCGCCCGGAGAGATTCGATACATTGAGCCACTCACCCCGCTTAAAGACCTCCGCCAGCTGCATGGCCAGTTGACCACCCCGCTCTGCCTGCTCGTCCGTAGACAAATCGGAAAGGTTGAGCATGTGCGCTGCCGCATCGAACTCCTCATCTTCGGTTAGCGCCAAAAAGCTTCTGATGGTTTCCCGGGGAGTCGCTAGGCTGGTATCGTCGGGAGCTTCGCCAAGCCCTGCGTTTAACGCATCGACAGAGAACCACCGCGCATCCCCGCTCTCCTCTCCCTGAGCTTGCGCCGCACAGAAACTGGAAAACGCGAAGGTCATTACCAACACTATCCACACGGGCCATGAGCCATTTACGTTCATATCAGCCTTTTCCATTGAGATGGGGCTATCCAGTTTCGCCAGCCCCCAGCATTTAACGCTGACACATCCATGTCAGTGGAGAAACAAAGTACAGACTACCACCCCGAATCCATCAAGCAGCGAAATACACGTTAAATGGGGCTCTCTTTCCGACCAGATAGTTCTACTGATGCAACGCTGTGTCTTACTCGCTAGTGCAGGTACTTCCAGAGTGGGAGCCCAGAAGGGAGCTCGTCCACGCGGTTTACCCTTCCCGGCGTGGCTTACTACCCTCAGTGAGGGCGTTGCTCGATTTTCTTACCAAGCGATATGCGGCGATGGAAGAAGAACCCTAGTCACCTCACCATCTCACCCAAGCGGTGAAGCGCTTCATCGTACAGGGCCACCAGTAACAGATCGCCGCGATCATTTAAACGAAACTCACCATAGCGGGCCGACTCATAGCGTTCAGCGTGACCTTCCTGAAAGAAGAAGGCATTGGTCGCAAACTGAACACTGCCATGGCGCAGGCGATAACGCAGGCGCCTTTCGTCATCTGCCAAAGTGGCTTGGCCATCGTCCAGCCGCTGGAAATAAGCGATCCGCTGACCATCAAGCCGAACAATCACACTGCCATCCCTCGCCTCCGGCCCCCCTTCTGCAAATGCCCTCGGCCCCAGTGCCTGCTGTATACGGTTGCCAAGCGCGAAGTTAAGCGCCATATAGTCACCCTGCATCAGTGAGCGTGGGTCGACCGGGGCCAGTTCGAGATAGATCACCTCTCCTTTAGCAAGGTGATGCTCTTTTTGCCAGATCGCCCAGTTCACTAACACCAGAATCAGCAACGTGGCCGCCATCACCACTATCCGGCTCCATCGTGTGTTGCACCTCATGGCCCTGGTTCCCCATCGCTGAGGTGGGCAACATCGGGCTCCAGCCACTGACGCGCACCCCAACGCAACACTAGCAACAGCCCTCCCAACCCCAGTAGCGTTAATGCTTTGATTAATAAGGTGACCTCTAACCAGTAGTAGTAACTGCCAATCGCCAGTATCAGCGAAAACACGCCGAGCCCCGTTAACATGCGATGTCCAATAGCAAACCCTATCAACACCAATACCACACCTTGCCCCACGCTGGGGACATAAAGGGATATCGCCATCAACAGAACTACCTCCATATAGGCCAACCCACTCACGCTGGGTAAACGCTGGCTAATACGCAGCGTTTGAAGGAGCCACCACAGTGCCAATGCGACCAAACCTGCCCCCAGCCATGCTCCCAGCTTCACCCAAGGGCCGCCTACCATGTCGTAGAAAAACGGTAAGGGATAACCAAGATGCGCCAACCCCTGCACAAACAGCAGGCCCAATACCAAACCAACTCCCCACGCCTGGGCCTCATTTATACGGCGAGGCCAACGAAACTCATTCAGCCAAAGCGCCGTCAGCACCAACAACACCGTACCGCTGGCGACCGGCCCCATGGCACTCGTCACCAGTGCCATATAAAGCGCCACACTGGCGGCGAAGGCAGAGAAGCCACGATGTACCAGACTTGGCATCACGAGCGCCAACACGCACTGTAAAACCAGCAATGCCCACCACAGGTAAGCGGAATCTTCCCAGACCTCTATTAAGGCCCAGGCCACCAACATCTGCCCTGCCAGACTAATCGCCAATGCCAAGTGTTCGAGTAGTTCCCCCCTGGCCGCACGCAGTAGCGCAAAAGCACACCCCAGCATCACCATACCCAAGCCCAGGGATGCAGTCGTACTTTCGATAACAAACACCGCGCCCAGGGCGATAAACCCCAATAGAAACAGTGCTGCCAACCAGCCGGAAAAGGCCTGCAGCGCGCGTACAAACCAGGGTGCTTCAGCTACCTTGGGGTACAGGCTGTCACCAACATCAATACCAGCTTGTGTTAATCGGCTACGCAAGGGAATCCTATCGTCCATTATTGAACCCCCTCCTCGTGTAGCCGCTTCAACCACACAACGGCCCCAGCCCCCAGTGCTAACACCGCAATCGCCAGTAGCAGCAAATTACCCGCTTGCCAATCGCCTTCCCATAGCAGAAATCTGGCCAGCAGTAGCGTTATCACGGTAATCAGTGAGACGCAGCCCCCCGCCAGCATAAAAAGGTCTGGCCGCCAGTAGCGGTAAACGCCATAGAGCGCTGCCAGCCACAGTGGATACACCATCACGACCGGTGCAAACGCAAAGTGTGATGCCGAGACCAATATCAGCATAATCAGCGTGATAGGGATGCCACTCCCCAGAACCAGCAACCGAACGGCCCAACGCCCTCCCCAGCGCTGGTGCCATACTCCCAACTCCCACACCACCAGTGCAGTGGTATTTAGCAAAAACAACCCCCACAACACGGCTGGCCCGCTGGTAAACATCACTCCCAAGACACCGCCCCAGGTGCGAAAATAGAGCCACAATGTAAGGTTTAACAGGGCCAGCCATGCTAACCACAGCACATCAAAACGCGCTACCCATACCCAAGGTAAAATGAATATCGCCCAAACAGAGAACAACTGCCAAGGGTCGGCACCGGTTTGATACACCTGTCCAAATAGCGCCAGCAGCACCCCGACTAGCAGGGACGCTGACGTTAGCGCCACCCTGGCGAGCAAAGGGCTGGCCTTTCCCCAAATGCCGATTGCGACCGCTGACACCAACGCGACCTGAACCAATCCAAAACGCAACCAACGCCCCATTTCAACCCAGTTGTAGGCAATAAAAAACAGCACTGCGCAAGCTAGCGCCAAAGCTCCCAGCCATAGCAACAGCCGGTCGAAAAACACACCCCAGCTCCGAGGTGAGGGATACAGGCCAGATGCACTCACCGCCTGAGCCACCTGGTCAGGCGGTATAGCGCCCTGCTCAATTAACGACACCAGTTCTCTGCGTAACCTGGTCATTGGGGTTCCTTTTTTAAGGCGTTATGCCCAATGTTTAGTTGGGTAATCGCCATAGCACGTTGCGTATTTTAACTATTAATGGAGAGAACTCTCCTTTGCACCAGGCGTCGAACCTGCGCCTTTTCACTACCAGCACTTTTACAACGCTTATGCAGTATATGAAATGTAGCCGTTTTCAGATTTGGCGTTGAATACGGCTTTATCAAGTGCCTTATCCTGTTGCACTCGGCTGTTTATAGAGTTTCTGGCGGAACGGATGACAAGCAGATTAAGCCACCGACCAGCAAAGTGACTGTCACTTGCGTGGCACACTATCTCAGTATACTTTTGATAGAAGGCTACGCGACATCGGCCTGAATGCTTATCCACCGACGACGTAAGGTGTCGCTTATGCCACCCACTGCTGGTTTACTACCGCTTGCCCCCTACCCTCATCACTCCCATGGCGTTTGCTGCTGCGGCTCGCCGCTATTACAACACTTCCATGAACGCATGATGGCAGGTATTACCCGACGCCAATTAATGGGGGGTGCTGCCGCAGTGATGGCGCTCTTCGCCGGTCTTCACGCCCCTGCCGCCATCAGCACCCAACCCAGGCGGCAAGACGGCCCACTGCTGCTGACTAACCTGACGCTCTTCGATGGCAGCGGCGCGCCTCTGCGCGAAGGTGTAACAATACGTATTGACGAGGATCGGATTCAGTCAATTGGCACCAGCGATGCGGAGCCGGAAGGTGCCGAAATCATCGACTGTGGCGGTCGCACCGTGATGCCAGGATTGATTGATGCTCACTGGCACACCACGCTGGCAGCCATTACCCAAACCGCCGCCATGACAGCCGATATCGGCTATGTGCACTTGGTAGCGGCACAGGAGGCAGAACGCACACTGCTACGTGGCGTTACCTCAGTACGCGATGTAGGTGGGCCTTCCTTCGCGTTGAAGCGCGCCATCGACGAGGGAATTGTGGCTGGGCCACGTATTTTTCCGGCGGGCGCGATGATTTCACAAACCTCCGGGCATGGTGATTTTCGCATGCGCCATGAAATCCCCAGAGGCAGCAATACACCACTAAGTGAGTTGGAGCGCCAGGGTGTCTCCGCTATCGCCGATGGCGAGGCAGAAGTGCTAAGGCGCACCCGGGAGCAGTTGATGATGGGGGCATCACAAGTAAAATTGATGGCAGGCGGCGGCGTTGCCTCCTCCTACGACCCCTTGGATAGCACCCAATTCTCTGAGCGGGAACTACGAGCTGCCGTTGAAGCGGCGGAAGACTGGGGTACCTATGTGATGGTGCATGTGTATACACCAAGGGGTATCCAACGAGCACTGAGGGCTGGCGTTAAATCCATTGAGCACGGCCAGCTAGCGGATGAAGAGTCCGTCAGAATGATGGCAGGAGAAGGCGCATGGTGGAGCCTTCAACCTTTTCTTCAGGATGAAGACGCCAACGTTTACCCAGATGCTGAGCGTCGTGAAGCCCAGCGGCAAGTAGCCGAAGGTACGGTGCGGGCTTATGAGTTGGCCCAGCGCTTTGATATTAACACCGCCTGGGGCACCGATATCCTTTTCAACCCTCAAAACACACCGAACCAGCTTCGCCAGTTGTCCAAACTGACACGCTTCTACGATCCGTTGACGGTACTTGCCATGGCCACTGGCCGTAATGGCGAACTCCTCTCTCTTGCAGGTCCACGTAACCCTTACCCTGGCACACTGGGGAAAATTGAACCCGGCGCCCACGCCGACCTGCTGTTGGTCGACGGAGACCCAAGCCAGAACCTTGATTTCCTCCATGACCCTGAACGCAACCTGCGCCTGATTATGAAGGGCGGGCGTATCTACAAAGACACTCGATAAGGACGCGCACGATGTTGAAGTACCGCCCCGTTACTATCGCCCTGAGCGTTATCCTGGCAGGTCAGGCAGCGAATGCGAATGCCCAGGAGAGTCCCTGGCGCTTTCAGTTAACCCCTTATATCTGGATGGCGGGGTTATCAGGCGACATGCGTCCTCTGGAGAATGCACCCACCATTAGCACCTCGCGCTCTTTTAGCGAAGTACTGGATGATCTGGATGGTGCCTTTTTCATGGCTGGCAGTGCACGTCGCGACCGTTTGGTGCTGTTTGGGGATATTACCTGGGCCTCACTTAGCCACGAGGGTGCCCTGCCTCCCGGCATTGCTGCTGAAGGCAAACTGCGCCAGCGCTCAGTCACCGCAGCAGCAGGTTATCAAGTGGTCAGTACACCTAGCCAACACCTGGATCTGTTGGCGGGCGCACGCGCTTGGCGGCTTGAAGCAGAAGTGAATGTGTCCGCGCTGGGCGTCAGTGCCAGCGAAACCGAACGCTGGGTCGACCCGATCTTAGCCGCTCGGCTACGTTCAACCTGGACACCCCGTTGGTCAACGCTGGTACATGCCGATATTGGCGGCTTCGGCATCGGTTCTGACAACACTTGGCAGGCAGTCGCTACTGCCAATTACCAGATCAGCGATACACTGCACCTTTCAGCTGGCTATCGTCACCTGGCAGTGGATCGAGATGAGTCGGGCACACGCATTGACGTTACGATGAGCGGCCCATTGCTAGGCGCTACCTGGCGTTTTTAACGCCTGATCCCGTGGCCCAACGACAGGCGCACCCTGTGCCATCAAATCCACCACCCAATCAATGAACACACGTAACTTGGCGCTTACATGTCGATTCGGTGGGAATGCTATGTACATCGGCATCGGGTCGAGGTGCCAGTCATTAAACAAGCGGATCAGCTCACCGCGCAGCACGTGTTCCCTGGTCATGTAGTCAGGGAGCCACAGTACTCCGAGACCCGCCAGGCCCGCCGCAAGACAGGCATTACCGTCGTCCACCGAAACCACATAGCGCCCTTGCACTTCGACACTCTCTCCGTTGCGGTACATGGCGTGGGAAGAGGCCAAGCCTGCACGTGCCCGTCTGAAACCGACAATGTAATGCGGGGGCGCTGACAGTTCCTGGGGGTGCGAGGGAAGGCCCGTTCGTTCCAAATAGCCCGGTGCGGCATAAACACCAAGTCGTAAATCGCCCACACGGCGTGCCACCAAAGATAAATCGGTGAGTTCTCCACCACGCACTACGCAATCCACTCCTTCGTCAATCAGATCCACCATGCGATCACTCACCCCCATATCGAGTTGAATATCAGGGTATTGAGCGTGGAACGCGGGCAAAGCCGGTATCAGGATCATTCGAGCAAGTGGGCCAGGTACATCGACTCTCAGTCGGCCACGGGGCAAAACCGTGGCATGGGACAAGCTGGTTTCGGCATCATCCATATCGGCCAGAAGTTTGATAACGCGTTCATAGTAAGCTGCCCCGTCAGCAGTGACGTTAACTTTGCGAGTGGTTCGGTTGAGTAACTTTACCCGTAGCCGTGCCTCCAGGTGCTGCACGAGCTGCGTCACGCTGGTCTTACTCATATGAAGAGTCTCGGCTGCCTTGGTAAAGCTGCCCGTCTCCACGACCCGCGCGAATGCCTGCATTGCGTTAAAACGATCCATAGCGGTGCCAAACACCTCGTGATTGTTTGAAATATACAAACAATGTTGATCAGAATGCGCCGTTTATCCACTACGAAGGTAAACGTAAAGTGACTTCATCATTAACAAAATGATCGATGATGATCTATTGATGGAGGTACACATGGCTAAACGTGACGTTGTTTTTCCCTCTGGCCGCCAGGCGCTTTATGAACACAATGCCTATTCCGCCGCCGTCCGCTCGGGCGACTTTCTATTCGTATCGGGCCAGGTCGGCAGCCGTGAAGATGGTTCGCCTGAGCCGGACTTCGCCGCTCAGGTACAACTCGCCTTCGACAACCTGAAAAGTGTCTTGAAAGCAGCAGGAGCAAACTTTGAAGATATCGTCGATGTTACGAGTTTTCATACCGACCCTGAAGCCCAATTCGCCATCGTGATGGAAGCCAAGGCGCGCGCGTTTCCGGAACAGCCTTACCCAAACTGGACGGCGGTTGGAGTGACATGGTTGGCGGGTTTTGACTTTGAAATCAAAGTTATTGCAAAGCTACCCGAGTAATCAGGAACACCTCTCAAGCACCTGTTCGTTGTAAGGCAACGGCATCTTGCCTTACAACCTCAATGGGTTTTTGTAAGCGCAGAGCGTCACGTTTCGGAGGTGCCTGGAATAGTCGACCGTATTCACGGGTGAACTGCGATACGCTCTCATACCCCACTTCAAAGGCAGCATTACTAGCAGAGAAGCCTTCATTGAGCATCAGACGACGCGCTTCGATCAGGCGAAGTCGCTGCTGGTATTGACCCGGCGTTAGCGAGGTCATGTGCTTGAAGTGCTTATGAAATGAAGAGAGACTCATTCCTGCCTCTGCCGCAAGTTGCTCCACTGGCACGCGCGACCGGTATTCAGCTCTAAGAATCGCAATAGCAGCGGCAAGACGACTCGCGTAACTACCTGGGTCCGCCAACGCCTGCAAGGCAGTACCATGAGGGCCTGATAGAAGCCAATAATGCAACTCTTGCACGATGCCAGGGCGAAGAAGCGGCGCAGACTCGGGGCGATCCAGAAGTTTCATTAGCCGCGACGCGCAGTCAACCAACTCAGTTTCAGTGTCTTCGGCAAATAGCGTATGCGTTTCGGATAAGCGCTGAGTACTTGCATTGCCCATGTGGGCGGCAAGCTCACGCAGAATCATCATGTCCAGTTCGATGGCAACCGCTAGATAGGGCTCGCTCGGACTCGCCTGGACGATTCGCCCGATGACGGGCATATCAGCGCTGACAATTGCTGATTTCCCAGCTGACAATACCATCTGCTGGTTCCCCACAAGAATGCGCTTTGCCCCCTGCAATACAAGGCAAACCAATGGCTTATAGACCGAATGCAAGTCGCCAGCAGGAGCCTCAACACACATCATTTTCAAGCCTGGCACCGGCGTTAGTGCCAAGCCATCACCATTGGCGTGGTATCGGGCGTATGTCTGGACAGCCTGTTTAAGTGAGTTCATATACTTTCCTCCAGCATTTCAACTCAAAGTTAGCATGACATAGAGGAAGCTTCTCCACCCTGACAGGATTAGGCAAGTTTTTCGCAGGCGTTGGCAAGCCCCACCAGCACCGAATTGTTAAAAGTATAAATACCAACGCAACCGCTAACTTTGGCGACGAATGGGGTCTGGGCTAGCGCGGATATTGTCATCCGTATTCATGGCAGGATAGATGGAGGACGTAGAAATGAAAATATCTGGAAATACCATCCTTATTACCGGAGGCGGCTCCGGGATTGGCCGGGAGCTCGCCCTGCGCTTCAATCAACTTGGTAACAGCGTGATCGTCGCTGGGCGGCGCAAGGAGACGCTCGAGGAAACCATCGCCGGTCGGCGCGACATGCACGCGATGGTCGTCGATATCGAGGACCCGGAGGCCATCGCTGCCTTTGCCGACCGTGTCGTCGCCGAGCATCCCGGCCTCAACGTGTTGTTCAACAACGCCGGCATCATGCGACGCGAGGACCTGTCCAGGACCCGCGACCTACGCGATGCCGAGCAGACGGTCATCACCAATCTGCTTGGGCCTATCCGGCTGACGAATGCGTTGACCGACCATCTGGTACGCCAGCCGGACGCGGCGATCGTGAACGTATCGTCCGGTTTGGCGTTTGTCCCGATGAGTGGCACGCCAACCTACAGCGCCACCAAGGCGGCCATCCATTCCTATACGATCTCCCTGCGCGAACAGCTCAAGGGCAAGGTCGAGCTCATTGAGCTTGCTCCCCCCGCGGTGCAGACCGAGCTCACTCCAGGCCAGTCGACCCGCGAAGGCTATATGCCTCTCGATGACTTTATCGAGGAAGTCATGATGCTGTTTCTCGAACGACCAACGCCTAAGGAAATCCTGGTGGAGAACGTGAACTTCCTGCGCTGGGCAGAGCGTGACGGACGCTTCGATCAAGCGGTCGAGATACTCAGCAAATATTGAGCACCCCCATCCCATAGCGAAAAGGAGGCCTCATGACGGCATTCACGATCAACGGGCGCTCGGTAGACATCGACGCTGCACAAGATACACCGCTGCTCTGGGTGCTCCGGGAGCAGTTGAAGCTCACCGGCACCAAGTTCGGTTGCGGCGCCGCGCAGTGCGGTGCATGCACGGTCCATGTCGATGGCGAGCCGGTGCGTTCCTGCGTCTTTCCGTTAGCCGGTGCCGAGGGCAGGGCCGTCACGACCATCGAGGGATTGTCCGAGGATGGCTCGCATCCCGTCCAGCGCGCCTGGGTTGAATTGGACGTGCCACAGTGCGGTTATTGCCAGAGTGGACAGATCATGAGCGCAGTGGCGCTCCTGGGACGTAACCCGAGTCCCTCCGATGCGGAGATCGATGAGGCGATGAGTGGCAATCTGTGCCGCTGCGGTACCTATGTACGCATCCGGGCGGCCATTCACCGTGCCGCCGAAGTCTGACGCGATTCGCCTCAATCCACACTTACCCAAGGCGCAGGTAGAAAAATGAAACTACAAGATTTTCCCCTCACCCGTCGATCCTTTCTGGCTGGCGCCGCAGTCGCGGCCGGCGGCGCCCTCGTCATTCCCCTTCGGCTGCCGGCCTGGGTACGGCAGAGCGAGGCGGTAGGTCTTTCGCAAGCCTTCATTCGCATCGACACGAGCGGCCAGGTGACCTTCGTGCTGCCCACCAGCGAGATGGGCCAGGGAACCCACACCGGACAGGCCCAGATACTCGCCGAGGAGTTGGGCGCCGACTGGTCGGGCATCGTCGTCGAAATGCCGAAGCAGCCGACGCCTGACTACAGGGTTCCTTTCCTCGGCCAGATGCGCTCCGTGGGCTCGCTCGGCATTCGCTTCTGGCACGATCCGCTGCGCCGCGCCGCCGCCCAGGCGCGGGAGATGCTGACGCAAGCAGCGGCCGAGCGCCTCGGAGTCGCGCCTGGAGCCTTGCATGCCGAGAATGGCTTCATCGTTCATACCGGCAGTGGCCGGAGGATTCCCTTCGGTGAACTGGTGGAGGATGCCATGGCGTTGCCTGTGCCGGAGGAACCGACCCTGCGCCCCGACGGTGAGCGAACGCTGACCGGGCGCACGGTGTCGCGCCTCGATATACCGGCGAAAGTGACCGGCAGGGCCGTGTACGGGGTGGATGTCGAGCGCGAAGGCATGCTATACGGCGCCGCCCGGCTCGCCCCGGTCTTTTCCGCCGACGTCGAGTCGTTCGACGAGAGCAGTGTCGCCGGCATGCCGGGTGTGGTCGCGGTGGCTCGCGTGCCGCGCGGTGCGGTTGTGGTGGCGGAGTCCTGGTGGCAGGCCAGGCAGGCTGCTGATGCACTCGACATCACCTTCACCCGGACACCGGCGGACAACCTTTCCACGGACGAGATAGAGGGCATGCTTCGCGAGGCGCTGGACTGGTCCGATGTGCCGATTTCCACCTTGCGCGGTGACGCAGAGGCAACCTTGTCTAGCGACGGTCAGGTCGTCGAGGCCGAGTACTCGGCACCGCTGCTCGCTCATGCGTGCATGGAGCCGATCAACTGTGTGGCTGAATCCAGCGCGGAGCGCACGGAACTGTGGATCGGTACACAGGGCCAGGACGTCATCCGCATGACGCTGGAGAGCGCTTTGCAGTTGCCAGCTGAACGGCTCTTCATCAACACCACCCATCTGGGCGGCGGCTTCGGTCGCAAGACGCATGGCGAGATCGCTCTTCAAGCGGCGCTCGCCAGCCGCGCCGTCGGCGGGCGGCCGGTCAAGGTGCTCTGGACGCGCGAGAACGACATTCAGCAGGGCCAGTACCGCCAGACGATGAGGTGCCGCTTCCGGGCGGTCCTGGACGAAGCCGGCGACATCACCGGCATGCGTATCCGCATCGCCGGGCCGCAGATGGGCCGCGAATACGGCATGGATCCCGAGCAGCGGGCGCAGGCAACGGGCAACCTGGCAAACTTCGATCCCTTCTCGCTCAACGGGCTGTCGGATATGTACTACAACATTCCGAACTTCGTCGTGGAACACGCCGTGGTTGATCTGCCGATACCGCTTTGCCCCTGGCGTGCGATTGCCCACTCCTTCAACGGCTTTTTCTTCGAAAGCTTCATGGACGAATGCGCCGCGGCGGCGGAGCGCGATCCGCTGGAGTTTCGCAGAAGTCATTGTGAGGGGCAGGAAAGGATGCTCGCCGTGCTCGACCGGGTGGCCGAGATGTCACGGTGGGACGAGCCGGCTCCGGAAGGAATCGCTCGCGGCCTGGCGGTGGTCGAAAGCTACGGCTCCTTTGTCGCACAGGTGGTCGAGGCGCGGGCCGGTGGTGGTGAGGAGATCCATGTCGAACGGGTCCATGCGGCCATCGACTGCGGGCGCGCGATCAACCCGGGCCAGGTGGAAACACAGATTCAGGGATCGGTCATCGATGCGCTTGGTGTAGCGCTGAGGCAGAAGGTCACGCTCCGCGACGGCCGTGCCGAACAGTCGAACTTTTATGACTATCCCCTTCTGCGCATCGGAGAGGCGCCAGAGGTCACGGTTGGCATTGTCGAGATTGGCTCTCCCCTGGGGGGAGCCGGTGAACCTGGCGTTCCCCCTCTCGCGCCCGCGCTGGCCAATGCGCTGTTCGCCGCCACACGACAGCGGGTTCGTAGTTTGCCGTTCTCCGATCACATCTAGATACCGTTCAGACAGGACGTCCATGAAGCCCTCAATGAGCGCTAGCGCAATGAATATAGACCTGCCGAGGTCCACGATGTATCTGGAACATGCACAAGATGTCCTTGGACAATGGCTTGCCTGGCGCAGGGTGGGGGAGGTCGCGCTCGTCGTCGTGACGGCGACGGAAGGCGGTGCCGTGCGCCGGCCGGGCGCCCTGATGGCCGTGTCCGCAGATGGCGGACGTTGCGGCTATATCTCGGGCGGATGTATCGATGCGGATGTCGCGCATCATGCCCGGCAAGCGCTGCGCATGGGGCGGATCGAACGCTTGAGATACGGCAGTGGCTCGCCTTTCATGGATCTGCCACTTCCCTGCGGTGGTGCGATTGAGGTTTGTGTACTGCCAGATGCAAAGGCCGATGTCCTGCGTGCGTGCCATGATCGGCTCGCCTCGCGCAAGACAGCGACGCTCAACCTCTCGGAAACTGGCGATCTCCGGCTGGGGCGCCCGGTGGTGGCAGGCGCATTGTCCTTCCAATACACGCCCAGGCTCCGCCTGCGCATCGCGGGGCGCGGGGCCGACAGCCTGGCGCTTGCCCGGCTCGCGGCGGCGAGTGGTATCCAGACCGAGCTGCAGCTCCGCGACAGCGTCGAAATTCAAGACGCTCAGCGTCTGGGAATCGATAGCATCACGACGCTGACGGTCCCATCGACACTTCCGGATCTGGGCGACGATCCATGGACGGCATTTCTTCTCGCTTTCCACGATATCGATTGGGAGGAAAGGTTGCTTGCCCAAGTCCTCCAAGGCCCAGCCTTTTATATCGGTGCCGTTGGCAGCAAGACGACTCATGCCCGGCGTTGTGAGAGGCTTCGTGCCGCCGGCATTGCCGAAAGCCAGATCGGACGAATCCACGGCCCCGTCGGCTTGGTCCCATCAATGCGTGAGGCATCCATGCTAGCCGTGTCGATACTCGCCGAGATCGTGGAAGCCTATCAGCATGAAGTGCGATCTCCTTTCATTTCAACAGCTCTTCAAACTTCGGCACTTGCTAACGCCTAATCGCTGCGCGGTCATATCAATCAATGAAGCTGTAACTCTGTCACCGGCCATATGCATTAAATCTACCTTCGACCCACTGGCCGACCGTACGCGACTGCTTATCCAAGAGCTTTTGTTCAGACGATAGATTCGGGCTCCACAGAACTACCGGAGCCGACCGGTGATATCCTGTCGAGCAAAGTGTCTCGTGCATAACGGGCTGGCGGTAGCCCCACATGGCGAGTAAAAGCAACACTAAACGTACTCGCCGAACTGTAGCCTACTCGACTAGCTATCTCAGCTATGCTGGCTTTTTCTCTACGCAATAAATCCTTGGCTAACGCCATGCGCCAAGCGAGTAAATACTCCATTGGCGCTATTCCCATAGCGTGACCAAACCGTTCGTAAAACACGGAGCGGGAGAGCGTCGCCTCACTTGCTAGTTGTGTAACCGTCCAAGACTGATCGGGACTTTCATGAATCCGGCGGATCGCGACCGCAAGCCGCTCATCTGTCAGGCCACGCAGCAGCCCGGGTGCTGCATCCGCCTTTCCACCAGATCGAAGGGCTTCGATGAGCAGGACTTCTAGCAGGCGCTCCAGCACAACATCGCGCGCGGGTCGTTGCGCACGTGTTTCATCGCTGACGAGTTGCATCAGTGTGGCCAGCCGACTCACTCCCCGAACGTGTACAAGCTTCGGGAGCAGCGACGCCAGCAGAGCCGCATCCGGGGAGCGAAAAACACAGTAACCCAGCAGCAGGCGGACGTTGGGAGGGCCGTCTGCACTGCCAAGTCGGTATTCGCCATTGGGCAGCACGATGGGAGTCGAAACGATGTCCTTGACGCCCGCTGGCAGAAGGCTCGACATTGCGAAGTTCTGCGCCGTGGGGATCAACACAAAGTCTCCCTCCATGAGGACAATCTCGTCATGCCCTTCTGCTTCGAGACGGCATCCTCCCTCAAGAATAGCGCAGTAGAAGGGCCCCCCAACTTTTGAACGGTGGACACTCCAACGACCTGCCCCGCTGCCCCGTTTTGAGAATGGTGCAGCGGGTTGAAGCAGCGTAACTACTTGGGCGAACGGATCAAGCAATTCAGGACACCTGCAAACAAAATACGGACGTTACACTGTAGATCATCCGGATTTGGTTAGCCATACTCTCACGTGCAAAGTCTTTTTCCGAGGTGACCTCATCCGCAATTTTTGTCGAAGTGTCTCACCGGATATCGCTACCAAAATACAAGGAGAGCCACCATGCAATACCGTAATCTTGGCCGTACTGGCATCAAGGTCAGTCCCTACTGCCTGGGCACAATGATGTTCGGTGCAATCGCCAATGCGAATCACGATGAATGTGCCGGCATGATCCACAAAGCACTGGATTTCGGTATCAACTTCATTGATACAGCCGATGCTTATAGTCAGGGCGAATCTGAAGAGATCGTCGGTAAGGCACTCAAGGGGCGACGGGACGATGTCGTGCTTGCCACCAAGGCGTCTCTACCGATGGGTGATGATCCCAACAAACGTGGTGGATCACGGCGTTGGCTGACCCGTGCGATTGAGGACTCGCTACGTCGCCTTCAGACCGACTATATCGACCTCTATCAGATTCATCGGTTGGATCCAGAGACTGACATTGAGGAAACACTGTCTGTTCTCACCGACTTGATGCGCGAAGGTAAGGTTCGCAACATCGGTGCCTCAACCGTTCCCGCTTCTGACATCGTGGAAGCGCAGTGGGTCGCTAATCAACGAGGGCTGGCACGCTTTCGTACAGAGCAGCCGCCCTACTCTATTCTCAACCGCTCAATCGAGCGGGAAGTGCTGCCCACATGCCAACGTTATGGCATGGGGGTGATGACATGGAGCCCGCTAGCCAAAGGGATGTTGACCGGCAAGTACCGCAAGAGTCGAGAGTTGCCGGACTCGCTGCGCGTGAAATATTTTCCGAAGGCAATGACCGACGAGGTTAGTCTAGACGCAGTCGAACAGCTCATCCCTCTGGCTGAGAATGCAGGCTTGTCGTTGGTACACTTGGCATTGGCCTTTGTAGTGTCGCATCCGGCAATCACATCCGCCATTATCGGGCCCCGCACCCCCGAGCAACTCGACCATCTGCTCGTAGGCGCGGAAGTTCAGTTGAGCGACGAGCTTCTCGACCGGATCGACCAAATTGTTCCGCCGGGGATTGATGTGGCACCGCTGGAGAGGGCGGCCTACATACCGCCAGCAATCGCGCAGACCACTCTGCGTCGTCGTGCGCTCACGGAGCGGACGGCCATTTGATACTGTTCTGCCCACAAGGCTGTGTTTAATAAAATTATTTTTGAGTCCCTAATAGGTCGTATCTGTGCTCGATACTAAAAAACAGATAACGAAGGACCTAAGAGGCTCATGCGGCACCCTTGGGGAAACCGTCCCCATTAACTTCAATGGAATGGTCTCACGTAAGGGTGCTACATTCCGCATTGCCGCTGGCACTCCTGCAGATACCTCCGCTTTAGCGACACCAAGAAAATGGGAACTGCTATATTGCTTATTGCAAAGCCCGCATGGCGCTCTGCTTAGGCAACTCATACAGTGCGAAGGCCACCTTGTGCAGGTGAGACGAGCCATTGACTGGATACGTAGGCATTTTGATGAACCACTAACCATCAAAACCCTCGCCGAGATCGCAGACATGAGCGTTCCCTCGCTCAACTAGGAACTCTCCTTATTGGCAAACTGTGCAACGGCTGCCGCACACCACCTTAACGCTAGAACAGCAACCGTCACAACGACTCAGCATCTTACATTCCCGACCATCCTTGGCCACTGACCAGACGTTGTACCCCCCACTCACAGTGATGGAGGTTCCTGTTATAACGCTCACGGCAGGGCTTGCAGGGAAGGGCACGGTCGCCGCTATTTCTTCCGGTTTCCCATAACAAGCCCAGTGCCGTCAGGCTACGCTTCATATCAGCAAAATCGCCACATGAGGGGTTCATATCGGTACCAATCAACCCAGATTGCACCAGATTGGCCGTGATGGTTTGGGATGCCCACATTGACTTTCAATGCGGACATCCGCTCTCTACCCGCTAGGCAATAATAGCGGTGACACGAATTTCCACCCGCATAGTAGGCAAGCCAAGCGCCTCTACCCCTACTTGCGTCCAGATCGGCGCGTGGTGAGGCATGTAGTGTCGATACAGGCGGGTCATCGTCTCGTTCACTTCCGCGGGAAAACCACCTACGTGGTAAGAGTTCACATGGATGACATGTTCCCAGCCAGCGCCCGCGGTTTGCAGCGTGCGTTCTACATTGCGAACCTAGCTCCCAGGTAAGCGCTTGATAGCAGGTGCTAACGTTTTCCTTGATCCTCTAGCCACTGTCTTGGTGGCATCCCAGTGTAAGCTTTAAACGCACGCGATAAGGCCACCTCGCTTCCATAGCCCACCTCACCGGCGATAATCTTGAGCGGTCGGCCACGCTTTAACGCCTGCTGTGCCAGCCTGATACGCCATCCTTGCAAGTATTGCCCAGGCGTATTACCCACAACTTCGCGAAAGCTGGACGCAAACACACTGCGCGACATGCCAGCCACATCGGCCAGCTTCTCCAACGTCCATATTTCAGCCGGCTCTTCGTGCATGGCAACAAGGGCTTGGCGCAAGCGTGGATGTGAGAGGCCAGCCAGCATGCCCCCCTTTACATCATTGTTTTCCATCAACTGGCGCAGTATCTGGATCATTACCACCTCAAACAGACGGTTAACCAAAGCGACCCGGCCGCAGCGCTGTGTAAAGGCTTCTTCAAACAGCAACTCGAGAACCGGCAATGCACCCGTAATGGTATCCAACGGCAGGCACACGAAGTTCGGTAAGCCTGCAGCGATCGGGTTCTGCTGCTCTCCCTCAAAACGCAGGTTGGCACAGGCCATATCGGCGCCGCGTTCGGGGTCAGTCACAAACCGGTGTGTCATTGGCCTTGGATAAAGCAACAAGCTAGGCCGCGCAATGCGTAAAGATCCATCGCGATGTATCACCTTTACTTCCCCTTGCCGCACCAAGTGCAACTGCCCCAATCCTTCCTCGGCTTCCAACGTATTGGTGCCACACAAAGCCCCCGTGTGAAATACCTGAGCCGTCACCGAGAAGTGCTCCATCAGAGCCACTAACCTGTCGACCATATGAGACTCCAAGTTAATTTATCGAGACTATTCATCACCAATCATCCCACTTTAGAGCACAGAATGCATATCACGGGACGACGCTCGTTTCGGAACAGCCACTACACTGGAGAAACATAGCCATGACTATCGAAAAGATTCTTTACACTGCCACTGCCTCCGCCACTGGTGGACGTGAAGGCCAAGCCACCTCTTCCGATAACGTGCTGAGCGTTAAGCTGTCCACGCCACGCGAACTTGGCGGCGCGGGCGGAGACGGCACCAATCCTGAACAGCTATTCGCTGCTGGCTATTCAGCCTGCTTTCTGGGTGCTCTGAAGTTCGTTGCTAACAAGCAAAAAGTGACTCTTCCAGAAAACACTTCTGTCACCGGCAAAGTCGGTATCGGTCAGATACCTACCGGTTTTGGTATCCAGGCCGAACTAACCATTACCTCTCCAGGTGTGCCTCACGACGTCTTACAAACGCTGGTAGATCAGGCTCATATCGTCTGCCCTTATTCCAACGCAACGCGTAATAACATTGACGTCACTCTCAAGATAGCTGGATAAGCACCAGCATTTAACCATGCAGCCAGGAAACATCACCATGCAAAAACTAAATCGCACTTTGACCGCTTCACTGTTAGCCATTGGCCTGCAAGTTGGCGCCAACGCATATGCTGCACAACCTGATCAAGCAATCGCCACCGCACAAACCCCAAGCCTGATTACTACACCAGATGGGGTAGAACTCTATTACAAAGACTGGGGGCCAAAAGACGGGCCTGCAGTCACTTTTAGCCATGGTTGGCCGCTGAGTTCAGATAGCTGGGAATCGCAAATGAATTTCCTGGCCGCGCAGGGATATCGCGTGATCGCTCACGACCGCCGCGGTCACGGACGTTCCAGCCAACCCTGGAACGGCAATGATATGGATCACTATGCTGACGACCTTGCCACCGTGATCAACACTCTTGACCTGCACGATGTGACGCTCGTCGGCTTCTCAACAGGCGGTGGCGAAGTTGCCCGCTACATTGGCCGTCACGGAACAGAGCGTGTTGCCAAAGCCATCCTGGTGTCCGCCGTGCCACCGCTAATGCTGCAAACACCCGACAATCCAAGTGGGCTACCCATTGAAGTATTCGATGGTCTCCGCGAGGCTTCTTTGGACAACCGCTCCCAACTGTATCTGGATATCGCATCAGGGCCATTCTTTGGCTTTAATCGTCCGGGTATGGAACCCAACCAAGGGCTGATTCAATCCTTCTGGGCACAAGGAATGCAGGGCGGCCATAAAAACACCTATGACTCCATTGCAGCGTTCTCAGCCACTGACTTCCGTGAGGACCTGGCAGCATTCGATATCCCTACCCTGGTTATCCATGGTGATGATGACCAGATCGTTCCCTTAGAAATCTCGGGGCAATCGTCTGCGGCATTGGTAAAAGACGCAGAGTTGATTGTGTACGAGGGAGCTCCACACGGTTTGGCTGACACACATAAAGATCGCCTCAACCAGGATCTGCTCAACTTCCTTCAGCACTAATCGCGAACCACTTGCCACGCTGCCCCGCAATGGGGCAGCTTGCGTATCCACTATGCGTGTGCTGCGGACGATGGCTATCAAGACAACCTGAGGGTTACAGCATCGCTAACCTGCCTTAACCGAACTCACACCAAAAATATATTCTGGTGGTAGCTTAAAAATGAAGTAAGGATTAATTGGCGCCAACTCACTTACATTGTTAAGACGCTCATGCTGTTCAGCGGTTAGTACAACATCCAGCGAATCAATATTTTGAGACAACTGCTCCACGCGGCTAGCGCCGATTAGAACCGAGGAAACCCCTGGCTGATTGCCAGCCCATGACAGTGCCACCTGAGCCATGGAACATCCCAACTCTTGTGCAATCTCGCGTACTACATCCACCACACTAAAGTTGTGTTCAGTGAATAGCATGCTACCAAAGGGGTTATCGCCACTGAGCCTACCGCTACTTTGAGCTTGCGTTGTATCACCTGTTGATGCCTTGTCAGGCAAGCCCCCTGCACGGCCCGCTTCGGCAAGCATATCACGCCCATACTTTCCACTTAGCAGCCCACCACCCAGTGGACTCCAGGGCACAAGCCCCAATCCAAACTCTTTACCGGCAGGTAAGATATCGAATTCGACACCGCGATCAATCAGCGAGTACTGGTACTGAAGCCCAACCGGCATAGGAAGGCCATGCACTTGGGCTAGTGCGGCAATTTTGGCGACATACCAACCTGGCGTATTCGAAAATCCATAGTAGAGAATCTTGCCACTACGTTTGGCATCAGCCAGGGTTTGCAGCATCTCTTCGGCGGGTGTGAGTTGGTCCCATACATGCACCCAATACATGTCAATGTAATCGGTACCCAAGCGCTTAAGTGACCCTTCCAGGCCCAGACGAATATTTTTCGCCCCATTACCCCCTGAATGTGGCGCACCCTGCTCACGAGAAAAACCAGCTTTCGTCGCCACCACCAGCTTTTCGCGTAAGCCGTTCTCCGCCATAAAGCGACCCAGCATCTCTTCACTTCTGCCGGATGCATAAATATCCGCGGTATCGACGAAGTTACCGCCAGCCTCGATGTAGGCATTAAACACCGTTTTAGAGGCTTTTACGCCAGTACCCCAGCGTTCAGCACCAAACGTCATAGTGCCCAATGCTAAAGGGCTCACCACAAGCCCTGAATGTCCTAATGTGCGGTAATCGGTCAAATTCATGCTCACTCTCCTGTCGCGGTTTTAATCTTCTAAGCCACTATAAGCGCATCGGTTTATCGCGATTAGCCCTGGAAAACGGCATGAACTTGTGAATAAAATGCATTAATGCAACGACGCGAACTCAACGATCTCCTAGCCTTTGCGACAGTGGCGCGCGAGCGTAGCTTTACGCGTGCCGCAGGCTTACTCTCTATGTCACCGTCAGCCCTTAGCCATGCCATGTGTGGCTTAGAGGAACGGCTTGGTGTCCGCTTACTGGCACGTACCACGCGTAGTGTGGCGCCCACAGAGGCAGGTGAGCACTTGCTAAGGTCTCTGACCCCTGCACTATCTGAAATTCAGAATGGGTTAGCCGACCTGGCCGAATGGCGAGAGGCTCCCTCGGGAACGGTACAAATTACCACCTTCGCCCACGCGGCACAGATGGTGCTGGAGCCAGTCCTTCCAGCATTCCTGATGGATAACCCGAACGTCAGGGTCGAAATTAATATCGATAATGGGCTGACCGATATCGTGGCAGCAGGCTTTGATGCAGGCATACGTTTCCGCGAGTCAGTCGATAAAGATATGATCGCGGTCCCCGTTGGCCCCGCAATGCGTACAGTTGTTGTGGGGGCGCCCGCCTACTTTGAGCGTTTCCCCAAGCCTCAAACACCCGCCGATCTAGCGCAGCATAACTGCATCGGTTTTCGGCTAACGACCTCTGGAGGCTTGTTGCCATGGGAGTTTGAACACAACGGGAGGGAGATCAGGATACGCACAAACGGCTCGCTTGTAGTCAACGAACTCCCCCTGGCAGTCGCCGCCGTAAGAGAGGGCGCGGTACTCGGGTATTTAATGGAGCATGATGTAGCCGAAGATATTGCTTCTGGACGTCTCATACAGGTACTGGATGAGTGGTGCCCCTCCTTTCCTGGCTATTACCTCTATCACCCGAGCCGTCGACAAATGCCTGTTGCACTCAGAGCATTAATCGATGCGTTGAGATTCACGCCATAGATGTCATAGCACCTGCCATTCCTCTATTAGCATAAGCCACCTATTCCTCCATGAAAGCTCATGAGCTATAATGTATCATTTATAGTTACATGAATATCTGGGGGACATATGAAACGCGAAGCACTTGAAGCTCTTTTTGATCAACAAGCCGCCACTTACGATCAGCAGTGGAACAAACTGGCACCGGTCAGAGACGGGCTGCACCTGCTTATTGGCGCGGTGTTCTCCGCGCTTTCCGATGATGCACGCGTACTCTGCATCGGAGCGGGAACCGGCGCAGAGATCATCTACCTTTCCCAGCGCTTTGCCGGGCACCACTTCACTATTGTGGAGCCATCCGCCGCCATGCTGGATGTGTGCCGCCGCCAAGCTGAAGGGCATGGGATCGCATCCCGCTGCGAGTTCCATCATGGCTACCTCGATTCCTTGGCACCCTCGGCACCTTTTGATGCAGCGACCTCGCTTATGGTCTCCCAGTTCATACTGGAGCCGAAAGATCGCTCGGCGTTTTTCCGCTCCATCGCCCAGCGGCTACAACCGGGCGGGTATCTGGCTAGCGCCGACCTGGCCTCAGACATGGAGTCTCTTGCCTATCACAACCAGTTGGATATATGGACGAGGATGTTAAGTACAGGAGAAGTACCATCTGATATGGTAGAGCGGTTTCGGACCATGTATGGTCGCGATGTTGCGGTAACACCACCCGAACGCGTCAGTGAAATCATCGCATCGGGTGGGTTTAATACGCCAGTGCTCATTTATCAGGCTGGGCTGATTCACGCTTGGTATGCCACTCGTGCACAGGCTTAAGCAGAAGTATGTAAGTCGGCTGACGTAGTCAGCAGCCTTTACTTTTCGTGATATCATCGAACTGCTCAGCCAGTTCCGCTAACGTCACCGCCCCCAGGCGTGCAACCAGCAGTGCTTCGGCTTCACGCATAGCCTCAAAAAGTGCTTTGTTCACCACCTGTTCAACCGCGCAATCTGGGTTCTCGCGGTCCATTCCAATAGCAAAAATGCGCGGCCCTCCCACCGCATTGTGGATATCCAGCAACGTCACGCTTTGCAAGTCACACGCGATACGCCAGCCACCGTTATGCCCCTTCTCAGAGGTTACATAACCGGCTTTACGTAACCCCGCCATGGTTCGGCGCACCACAGCTGCATTGGTACCTAGCATCAGCCCAATCTGTTCCGAGGTAATCAATTCAGGCTCACGCGCCATATGTAGTAACACATGCAACATACGGGAAAGGCGGCTATCGGTTCTCACGGTCATTCATTCCACAGCAATGGTTTCAAAACAGCATTATGGAGCCACTGTACCACGCCTGACTCCCTACTCCGCTCTGTGTAAATGCAGCAAGCCAGTTCAGAAGCCATACGGTATACTTGATGAGCAACTGACTAACAGCATGAAGGGCAACCTAAGCATGTTAGGCCGCCCTTCATGACTGGCTATATCACAACCAGTCAGTTTCGTTTAAGGGTTTCTGTCAATAAGATCGCTAGGTGAAAAACTCCGCGTCTCACTACTTGTGCTTGTAGAGGTCGATTCAGGATAAGCAATCTCATTATCCTTATCAGAGCCTCTTTCAGCGAGGGCTACACCCGAAATAAGCATTAATGTCATCATTAAGGCGATATTTAACATTTTCATGATTCACTCCTTGTGAACAGATCGTTAATTAGCTCTTGCGGCTGAATATGGTAAGAAGCTAACTTGCTCGCCTTACCATCCATTCATGTATGTATGATAAGTTCAAACAGACCGGTAGCGAATGCATAGAACTCTCCTTTTCTTGCCTAATCCACTTTTAAAGCCTTATTTAGCATATATCCCCCCCTCCCCAGAAAGTGGTAGAAGGCGTAATAAAGCGTTGCATAATTAGAGTGCCTGACCCTATACGAGGCCAGGTAATTTCTCAGAGGCATTATTGGGGCGTGCGATTTCAGCCAAAGCGCGTCAAGATGCGAGATTGCTGATGCCAGCATCTATACCCAACGCTGAAAGCTTGCCTAATCGCTACGTAAGGAGAATGTAATGCCCGCTTATATCGTACTGACCCGCGAACACACCCACGATACCCAGGAAATGGAGCGCTACAGCGAGAAGGCGAAAGCCGCCCGTGCAGGCCACGACCCGCAACCACTCGCTTTTTATGGAGATTTTGAAGTGCTCGAAGGCAGCTCTATGGAAGGGGCTGTGATTCTGCGTTTCCCCGATATGGTGGCTGCCCGCGCCTGGTACCAAAGCCCCGCCTATCAGGAGGCCCGCAAGCACCGTTTTCTGGGTGCTGATTATCGGGTGTTTATCGTCGATGGAATCGAGCAGCTTTAGGCGCCACCTCTGCGTATGCTTGACTATCTGCATAAGAGGGCAGGCCCAACCAAGTGGATGCACAGATCATCATACGTGCTTGTTACACCAAGATCGTCTGACTCTCTACGCAACCCTTCCTGCTCAATGCACGTTAGCGGCACTAGCGGCCGCTGACGGCATGCTGGATAGTCCAGCTGGCATATCGAACTTGCGCTGTAATAAGTCAGCACTCGCAACCAAAATGCGATAATCAGGATGGGTCCGCGCCTCCGGGCAGAGCTGTTCAAGTGCTATGACCGCACGCCCCAAATGTCGTACGCACTGCAAGCGCAGTTCCTGCGGCACGTTACGCTGTTCAGCGACCTCAATCAGGCGCTCCAATGCAGAGCGTGCGTAGCGGTGCATCATCTGCCTGTTACCGATGTCACTATATAGAGTGGCAAGGTTAAACGCAGCGATGTTGTAGGTCATTGGTGCATAGTGACAAGCAGCTTGTTCAGACTGAACCTTATCAAACATGGTGCTGGCTTCAGTTAGCGCCCTCTCGTAGTAGCGCTGTGCATCATGTAGCTGGCCGCGCTCAAGCGAATCGTTACCTGCTTGCGTAAACCACGCCCACTGGCTGTCGATACCACCTCCTGGCTCCGCGTTTTGAATTGTCTTACTCATCATAAGCCCCACTAGATTTGAAGATTAGATAGGAGCTTTCGGAATTGGTGCACTAGTGCCAACCAAAAGATCCCTTTGACTTAAAAACTTAGCATTGGCTAAACTTTTAAGCAAAGGGTAATTCACCCTTTGGTAAAAGACCCCGACAGCAATGACGAAAGCGGCCCCTCACCCTCAGTTGGCTAAGCTGAGCTACCACCGCTAATACGAACCAAGGAGACTCACATGGCTTTTTCACTTCCCGAGCTGCCCTACGACCGCAGCGCCCTGGCACCGTATATGTCGCGCGAAACACTCGATTACCATTACGGCAAGCACCACAGCACCTATGTGACCAAAGCTAACGACGCGATCATGAACACCACCGATGCATCGCTCGGCAACGTCGACCTCCCCGAGCTCATCACCCGCGAGCGTGAGGGGTTTCTCTTCAACCAAGCCGCACAAATCTGGAACCACACTTTCTTCTGGCACTGCCTGACGCCCGGCGGCTCCGCCCCCACCGGCGAGCTGACTCGAGAGCTGGACCGGCATTTTGGTTCACTTGAGGCGTTCAAGCAGCAGTTCTCGGATGCCGCACAGAAGGTCTTCGGCGCAGGATGGACCTGGCTAGTCGTCGACGGTGACAAACTCAAGATCGTCAATACACCCAACGCCGAGAATCCGCTACTCAACGGCCAGACACCGTTGCTGACCGTGGACATGTGGGAACACGCTTATTACATCGACCACCGTAATGCGAAGCCAGACTTCCTCGAAAGCTTCTGGGCCCTAGCGGATTTCGATGCGGCGGCACGTCGACTGGATCACGGATAGCGTAAGGTCAGGACAGACGGTCACGGGGTCGAAGATACCCGTGACCTTCACAGATATGCCTAGATCAGCCAGATATGCATACTTCTCTATGGGGCAGGATTCCTAGAATGGGGTTGCTCGGCACATGTTCTATTCGGCTCAAGGGCTATTTTCCAAAGTGATTATGATTGGCAGAGCAGTTTATGACGCTTGATAACACGAAAAAGCCCGAGTAGCCTTGCGCTTCTTCTTCCGGTTAAGCTATCAACGCCGTTAGGCCAGCTACTGAAGAACACATTCATGGAATCAAAAAAGTCAGACCACTAAGCCGCAGCAACTTTGCTTTCTCGTTGTTGCGGCAGCCTGCTTAAACCACTTCCTTAAAGGTAGGCCGCCGCCAAATCATCTTATTTGCGCGGAGGTTTTATCGTGCCTATTAAAAATCCTCGGCTGTGGACTTACAGCCTGCCGGTAGCGTTGGTGCTGCTGGCTCCCTTTAATATTCTAGCGTCGCTCGGTATGGATATTTATCTGCCGATAGTGCCTGCTATGCCGAAAATTCTCGGAACAACACCCGAGGTAGTGCAGTTAACGCTTACCCTCTACATGATTATGCTAGGTGTAGGTCAGATTATCTTCGGTCCGCTTTCAGACCGCTTTGGTCGGCGCCCAATTCTGATTAGCGGGGTATTCGTATTCGCTGCAACTTCATTGGCACTCGCGGCTACCACGTCAGCTTGGCTTTTCGTTTTACTACGACTAGTACAAGCTGCTGGGGCGGCCGCGATGCTGGTGGCCGTTTTCGCAACGGTGCGCGACGTTTATGCGGATACTCCCGAGAGTACGGTGATCTATAGCCTAATGAACGCGATGTTGGCTTTCGTTCCCGCGCTAGGCCCCATTGCAGGAGCCTTAATTGCGCGTTATTTCGGCTGGGAAGCCATATTTCTTGCTCTCTGTATCTCAGCACTCATAGCACTTCCCCTCGTATTACCGAAATGGCATGAGACCAGGAGAACCAGAACACAATCTAGTGGCGCAAGTTTTAGCATCGTACTCCAGAGTCCTTACTTTTGGACCTATACGCTGGCTTTCGGCACCGCAATGGGCTCGTTCTTTGTGTTCTTTTCTACCGCCCCACGGGTACTCATCGAAGGGGCAGGCTTCTCTGAACTGGGTTTCAGCTATGCCTTCTCGACAGTAGCACTCGCAATGATCGGTACAACACGCTTCGCCAAGCGCTTCGTAGCTCGCTGGGGAATCCCCGGCTGCGTGGCTCGTGGCATGCTAATACTACTTTTCAGTGCGAACTTGCTTGGATTGGGCCAGATCTTCCTAACTCCCAGCTTTTGGTCTTTCGTGTTACCCATGTGGCTGGTTGCGGTCGGTATCGTGTTCACAACATCGGTGACAGCCAATGGTGCGCTTCATGAATTCAGCGAGATGGCCGGTACTGCCGTCGCCCTGCACTTCTGCGTTCAGAGTGTGATCGTCGGTGTGATAGGCACGGGTGCAGTGATAGCGCTAAATGGTAGTACTGCATGGCCACTTATCGCCTATACAGGCGGCATGGCAGCGATTACGTTGGCTGCGCTTATCGGCTTAACGCGGTATAAGCGACAGAGGTAGTTAGTTCGTTCTTTTTCAGTGGCGATCAAGCCTTAAATGGCAAAGATCGCCACTATAAGGTGCCTCCTCTGTTCGCCCAAGTAACACCGAATACCGAGTACTGCGCCCACCACCGGGTAGCTTGTAGAGGCAGCCTTTTTCCAGCAGCTCTGCCAAATCCCACGTTGCGGTGGCTTTACTCACTTTAGCCAACGATTGGTACTTACGAGCATTGATACCCTGCTCAAATTCCTCCCCTGCCGTATCCAATAAGCGGTTCAGTACCTTGATCTGACGCTCGTTCATCATGACATGCTTGGCGGACAGGCTGCTGAGGTTATTCCACAAGCAACCCTGCTGGCCCTTTGATGATCAGCGACCATGCTCGGCACATTTGTTAAGCTGGGCATGGTGGCTTGGTCGGGGCGTCAGGTATCGATCTATGTTGAAGTTGCGGGTGCCTGGGCTGATGGCTCCGCCATTGCCTCCTCTGCCGGGGAGAGCTGTTTCGAGGGCTTGATTATCAAATAAATCTGAGCGCCAATGCTGATAGGCCACAGGCTGAGACCGATTGTTTTGGCCAGTAGAAACAGCCACCCATTATCATAAAACTCGTTTATTGCCAGCCAGACCGTACCGCCTCCGAGGACGAGTGTCAGGCCTAGCCCCCCGCATAAAATGGCCGTCGTAGCATCGGTAAAACTGTTCAATCGCTTGGCGATTAGTTTGAGAATCCAGACGCCTCCCAGCACTGTCAGTAGCAGCAGGAAAAAGCCACCAATCTTCAACGTTGAATCGAGTGCCCAGTAGTAACCCATCACTGATAGGTTGTCGAGACGCCAAACCATGATGCCGCTAATAGCGATGCCTATCACGCCGATCACCAAGTGGGCTAATAGATAGCGGCGCAAGAAGGTCAGGCAGTCCAGCTGTTTTTCCACAGGCATATCCGGCCGCTGACGCAAGAGCGCATGTGACGGTTCAACATCGCGAAGAGAGCGTAATGTGAACCCCATGAGCAGTGCCACAATGCCTATTATTGCCAGCACCACTATCGATAACAGAGGGTAACCGAAGTGCTCCTCGAAACCATTCGATGCCGCCCAATTGATCATTGAGGCCAAAGCCCCTAATGAGTAGGTGCCGATCCCGGCAAGGCTACCTAAAACGCGGCCGAAGGCATTAATACCCACGATGATATGCAGCACGATCAATACGAGATCCATTGAGATGTGCGGCGTGAAATAGTTAATCCAAAAAAAAGCGTCAGAATAGAATCTTGGTGTCATGTCCCATAAGAAACGGTCTTGGCTCACAAGAAACGCACCACCTACCTGGAGGCTTAATAGCAGATAGGCAGCTAGCCAGTAGCGGTGCCGGTCCAGGCGCGGCTCGCTCATCGAGCGGAACCAGTAAAGTTCTTTCAAGATGTGAAACATATCTTTCCCTTGGAATTACGGTAATATTAGCGGTGGGTGTGAAATGCTGGACAGCAAGATTGATATTGGCTAGCAGTCGTTGAAGCTGGTTTAAAAGAGCATTCAAACTCTGAAAACCTCGAACACACCCTTCACAATAATACTTTGCCACCACTGTTCTTTGTAATCTAATTCTATTTATTTAAACATAATGACGCTTTATGCATTTATTCGGCTCTTCGACGCTGGGTGTAGAATTCGCTCTTGAGCTGGGCCAGAATATGCTCTCCCCCAACAGCAGTAGCCTCATCGCGCTCTATTGGAGTTGACTGTGGAAGACTAAGTAGGTGGCGAATTCAGCAGGCCAATAACACTAGCCCGCCGCTTTGCTAAGTTAGGATTGACCTATTCTACTTGAGCGGTTGCAACCGCAGGGCCAGACATTAATGCGATAGTGGTAGTACCCAGCGCTGTCGCAACAGCAGCGAATAGATAAATCTCATTAAGTCCAGATGTCGACAACACGATAGCACCAAGCACTGCACCAAGACCTATCGCCGCATTGAAAATGGCGACATAAATTGCAGAGGCTGGTAGGACGTCATCACCAGCTTCCTTGAGAATCCAAGTTTGGAATCCCATCAAAACAGCAGCAATGCCCCCGACGTCACCCCCAGATTGAGTAGCGCTACACTTTAGAGTCCGATCCTATGGGTAAGGAGGTTGGACATGAAGAAGCGTTTCAGCGAAGAACAGATCATTGGTTTCCTGGGCGAAGCCGAAGCGGGA
>NZ_JALPZO010000173.1 GCF_023507745.1 Vreelandella olivaria
TGGCTACGCCAGCAGGGCGCCCGGCAGCTGTTCTTCAAGTACTGCTCCACCTTTGATTCCACCGACCAGGGCAATATCGGCCCGGTGGCCGATGCGTTACTGGAGCGGATTTGGGCGGCTCACCCTGATGCCCAGGGCGCACCGCAAACGGTGATGGTGCCCGCTTTCCCGGTCAATGGTCGGACGGTGTATCAGGGCCATCTGTTTGTCGGTGACCGGCTACTGAATGACAGCGGGATGCAGCACCACCCGTTAACCCCCATGACGGATGCCGATCTGGTGCGGGTACTGTCCCGGCAAACCGACCACCCGGTGGGGCTGGTCAGCCATCAGGTGCTGGCTCAGGGGACTGAGGCCACCCAGGCCCATTTGGCCACACTGGCTGAGCAGGGCGTGCGCCATGTGATCTGCGATAGCCTGAATGAGCAGGATCTGGACGTGCTGGCCGAAGCAACGGTCTCCCTGCCGCTGGTCACCGGTGGTTCCGGGCTAGGGCAGGCGCTGCCGGCCCAGTACCGGGCCAGGGGCTGGTTAGCGTCGATCACGGAGCCGGGGCGCTTATCGCCTGCAACGGGTGGGGCGCTGGTGCTCTCCGGCAGTTGCTCACGGGCCACCCTGGCCCAGGTGGCGGATTTTCTGCACCGCCATCCCGGCGCAGGCGTTGCCCTGGACCCTCTGGCACTGGCTGAAGGCAACACTCAGTGGGAACAGGCCCTGGCGTTTGCACTTACGCGCCTGGAGCAGCAGACCCCGGTACTGATCTACGCCTCGGCGGACCCAGAGAAGGTGAAAGCTGCGCAAGCTGAACTGGGCGTGGCCCGTGCGGGGCATCTCGTCGAAGAGGCATTGAGCCAGCTAGCGGTCACGCTGGTCAATGAAGGCGTGGGGCGTTTGCTGGTGGCTGGGGGGGAAACCTCCGGTGCAGTGGTCTCGGCACTGGGCATTACCACCCTGCGCATCGGCGAGCAGATCGACCCCGGTGTGCCCTGGACTCAGGCCCCACTGGAGGGCCGCGCGGCACCGCTCTCCCTGGCGCTGAAATCCGGCAACTTTGGGGGTGTCGACTTCTTCACCCGGGCCTTTGAGGTACTGGCATGAGCCTTCATCGGCATGATCACCACCACAACACCCTGAGGGAGCAGATCAGCACCCTGGGCAAGTCGCTGTTCGATCGCGGCCTGACCATGGGCGCCAGCGGCAACATCAGCGTGCGCCTGGAGGATGGTGGCTGGTTGATGACCCCCACCAATGCCTGCCTGGGGCGGCTGGACCCGGCCCGTATCTCCCACCTGGATCAACACGGTCATTTGCTCAGCGGCGACCCGCCCACCAAGGAGCAGTTCCTGCACATGGCCATGTACGCAGAGCGCCCCCAGTCCGGCGCCATTGTGCACCTTCACTCCACCCACTCGGTGGCGGTGTCGTGCCTGCCGGGTGTCAACCCCTGCGACTGTATCCCCCCACTGACCGCCTACTACGTGATGCGGGTCGGCAAACTCCCGCTGGTGCCCTACCACCTCCCCGGCGACCCCACACTGGGGGAGGCGGTGCGGGGGCTGGCGGGCAAGCACAGTGCGGTGCTGTTGGCCAACCACGGGCCGGTGGTGGCGGGAAAAGATCTCGAAGCGGC
>NZ_JALPZO010000174.1 GCF_023507745.1 Vreelandella olivaria
AGAGCGTGTCGCTGAGGGCTGCGCCGAGGTCACCACGCTGGTTGATCAGGCTGACCGCGCCGGTACCGGCCAATGCTCCGGCACCGGCATTCACCATCGCGGCACCCATGGCATTGTTGATCAGGCCACCGGCAGCGGGACCCGCCCAGGCGGCCGAGACGATGCTGACCGCGAGCGCGGCGCCCGGCCCGAGGGGATTGCGAATAGCTCCAACTGTCATGGATGGCTTCCACCTGCCGCCAGTTGATATCGCCACGCGCCTCCATCGCTTGCAGCCAAGCGAGATCGGGATTGGCTTCGGCCATGGCGTCGATGACCTGGCGCACGCTTTGCGCATTGACTTCCGGCACGTCGATGGTGATGCCTTGCGCGGCCTGGATGGCGAGTTCGCCCTGGTAGCGTAGCTCGCTCTGGCGCAGGGTCTCACGAGTGCTGCCTTCCACTGCCTTACCGCTCACTTCTGCTTGAACAGACGTGAACATCGCTTTCCTATCCACCAGCCACACACAGCAGCAATCCAGATGACAAGACTTTTCAATATGTCATTTATCCCGTCCTCGGTTAATGCGGGCCAGAGTTTCATTACGAAGAGAGCGCTCAAGAAGACTCCACAGATTCCGGAGAACCCGAGCTTATCCATCAGTAAAACGGCCGGTGGTATTTCTTCATTCGCTTGGCGGTTCTTCTCAATAGCGGCCGGAGTAGTAAAATCGCCCCAGCGAAACGTGGTATTTTTCTCAAGATACTGTTTCACCATCTGCTCAGACATAAACTTCTCTACGTGGCCATTCTGCCGAGTTTCCTGTCCTGATTGGCTAAGCCATAACACATAAACCTTATCTAATATAATCAACTCAGCTCGATGTACGATATCGCCTGTAGCAGTTGACTCGACAAAAGAAGCACGCATAGGAGAGTTTTTTGCCTCATAGGTATCCTCATTTTTTCGCTCTCCTTGCTTCTTCAGGGTATTTTCTGTGATACCTCATATTAAACACATCCACTAAAACGCCAAAAACAAACGCTCCTGCAACTCCCACTGCCCATACTCGATGCCAGCGCTGCTGTGCTGGCCCATAGCCTCGCAGCTCCCCTCCGAACAGGGAATACAGCCATTCCCCAATAGCCACGCTATTCCAGAAGAACAGAAACGCAGCCAAGCACACAGCAGAAAACTTGATGTTTCTCTTAAGAAAAGCCGACCACGTCCATTCGGATTTATTCATTTTGGTCCTCATTGTTTCCAGCGTCAGGCAGGCTAATCAATGCCGGCATATTACCGATTATCGTCTCAGTAGTGTTACCGACCACCTCCGCGGAGGGTAATGGCATAGTAATAGTGGCCGGCGTCTGGAAGACTGGCACACTTACCTGCTTCGGCAAACCTTGAAGGCGCTGCCCTATTATTCCGCCAATGTAAGTTCCAACACTACCAGCCCCCGCACCCAAAAGCGTACTCTGTCCCACCGACCGACTTTCGTCATACATCCAATTCGTCGCTGACGTATGGGCACCGCCCGCCGCACCACCCACGATGGCATTACCGATAATACTGCCACTGGTCATCGGGCCGAGGACCAGACCTGTGCCGCCTGCGGCCAGCGTTT
>NZ_JALPZO010000175.1 GCF_023507745.1 Vreelandella olivaria
CCCCCTCTGTCAGCCTAGTTGTCCGGTTGGCGATATCGCCTAAATCTAATCCAGAGGGAGCGACATGGAGTCCTTGTGCCACGTTATTCTGCAGAGCGTAAATCAGCCGTCCTGAAGAAGTTGTTACCACCCCATCATCGCAGTGTGGCATCGGTAGCGACAGAGGAAGGCATCTCTGGCGCGACGCTGTATAGTTGGTTAAAACAGTGTCGAGTAAAAGGAGTGCCTGTGCCGGGTTACACCCAAGGCGACAACGAATGGTCGCCCGACGCCAAGCTAGCCGTGGTCATCGAAACCGCCACCCTGTCAGAGGCAGAGCTTGGCGCTTACTGCCGCGAAAAAGGCCTTTATTCCGAGCAAATTCAGCAGTGGAAAGCGGCTTGCCACGAAGGCGCTGGTCGGCAAGAAGATCAGGAAAAAGCGGCGCAAAAGCAGAGTAAAGAAGACCGTAAGACCATCAGGCAGCTCAAAGCGGAAGTGCGTCGCAAAGACAAGGTACTGGCAGAGACGACGTCGTTACTGGTGCTTTCAAAAAAGCTCGAAGCCTTGTACAGCGAAGACCCAGACAGCGGCGAGGACGACTAACGCCTCTCGACGAACGTGCAAGGCTCATCGCGCTATTTGACGAAGCGGTTGTGGGTGGCGCTTCCCGCTATCAAGCAGCCGGTATTATCGATGTAAGCGAGCGCACACTAAAACGTTGGCGATCTGAGTGTGGCGCTGTTGTTGAGGATCAGCGTCCACAGGCGGCACAAGGCAGGCAGCCGCATCAGCTGACGCATGAGGAAGAGCAGACCATTTTGAATGCTTGTCATCGTCCCGAGTATCAGAGTTTGCCGCCGTCTCAAATCGTGCCTTTACTGGCAGACAACGGCGTCTATCTGGCCTCCGAGTCGTCGTTTTATCGTGTATTGAAAAAGCATCGTCAGCATCACCATCGAGGCCGTACGAAAGCACGTCGCACAGTGCCCGCGCCGACCAGCTTTACGGCGACAGGGCCGAACCAAGTCTGGAGCTGGGACATTAGTTACTGCTCTTCCGTTGTGCGTGGCCAGCACTGGTATCTCTACCTGATCATGGATATCTACAGTCGCAAAATCATCGCCTGGGAAGTTCATGAGACGGAATCGGGCGACTTGGCTAAACAGCTGATGGAGCGTGCGTTATTGCGTGAGAAATGCTGGCATCAGCCGCCGGTATTGCACTCGGATAACGGGGCCCCAATGACGTCCTATACGCTCAAATCGAGGCTAACAGAACTGGGCATGTTGATGTCTTACAGTCGGCCCCGAGTGAGCAACGACAACCCTTACTCGGAGTCACTGTTCCGTACCGTCAAATATTGCCCAGCATGGCCCACAAAAGGCTTTGCATCGCTGAGCGCGGTACAAGAATGGCTGTTGGCGTTTGAGCGGGCTTACAACGAACAGCACCTTCACAGTGGCATCCAATATGTCACGCCAGCTGACCGGCATCGTGGTGTTGATCGAAAACGCCTTGAACGTCGTAAAGCGGTTTATGAAAGCGCTAAGCGTCGATATCCGAAACGCTGGTCGGGAAGCACCCGAAACTGGGAGGTCACTGG
>NZ_JALPZO010000176.1 GCF_023507745.1 Vreelandella olivaria
AGCTGTAAATCCGGCGTGCCGCTGAGGGCGGTCAGTTCGACGCCCTTCGGTTCGAAGGTCAGCGATTTGCTGAGCTGTATGCCGGAGGCGTACTGGGTGCGATCCCGCCTTGGCCGTTCCCGGTGGTTGCCCACGGCGACATAGTGGTCCATGGTGCGGATGATGCTGGCCAGGGTGCCGATCAGCCCCGGTGCGTCGCTGCCGCCGTCGATTGCCTGGCCGGTGTTGGCCTCGCCACCGGCTTGCCCTTCGGCGTGTAGTGCGTAGCTGGCGAATTGGCCGGTGAGGCTGCCTTTGGCCTCTGCAGACGCGGAGACCCCCGCGGTCGAAAAGCCGATACGGCTGGCCAGTTCCAGCTTGCCATCCAGCTTGACGTAGGGCAGTGGTATCACCCGGCAGGGCGTCCCCATCGAGGTATCCGTTACGCACTGTTTGGGGGTAAAGGTGGCACCTGTGGCACCTTTTACGGTCGAGGCAATGGCAAGCACCGCATCCATGGCAAACAGTGCGTGCAGTACATTTTCGGGGACGTACTGGCGTAGCGCCATGGTCATGTTGAGTGCCTGGTGGTAGCCGGTGGCGACGTCTACCTGACGCTCTTCAAGGCGGCGACGGCCATCGGTTAAGCCTGTTGTGTTCAACCGTGGGCGGTCCAGGTGGCCTGCCTGGCAATCCTGGCCTTCCCACTCGGCTTGTACCCTGGCGGCCAGGTGCATCCCGTGCTGCTCCTTGGCCACCACCAACAGGGTGGTGGCCATGCGGCACTGCTCCCCTGTCTCGATGGTGCTGGGGGGCCAGGTAATCTGGCGGGTGCGGTCGGTGCTGTCCGAGATCGTCCCGGCCATCAGGCAGCAGGGCTCATGGGAGTGGCATTTGACACACACTGCGGCAAAGTCCGGGTCGAGGATGTCGCCATCCCCCGGCTCGGGCGGCAAAACACTACCGGTGAGCGGTTGACCATCGTTTCCGCCTAGTTCGACCCAGCGATCGACCCAGGCCTTCATCACGGTACCTTCTGCCCCACTGGCGCCGTTATCGCCTCTGCGTTCAAGGGCTTTGAGGAGTTCATTTTCAAGGCTACGGCGCTCCCCCTCTGAGAAGCGTTCTCCATCCAATGCAAGAATGTGCATCAGATCTTCAGCGATTGGGGTATACGTCATTGGATGCTCCCTGGTAGGGGGTGTCTTTACGCCAGGTCATGTGATGTTCACGTAACGCTGCCATCCGTTGTGTAAAGTCACACTGTGCTCGTGCACGGGGTATCCACTCTTCGATAACGTGCCGTTTTTGCCACGCCTGCCTGCCCGCGTCGCTTAACACCGCAGCGACCTCTGGATAGCGTTGAGGAAAGTCGTTGCCGAACATGAGCAGGCACTTGGCGAGCGTTTTGATCTGTTTTTTTGATGTCAGGCCGTGGCACGTGCCTAACTCCGTGGCCGTTTCGACGGCCGTCAAACGTTCCTGAGCGTCGGCATGCGGAAAACCGGCGGTGAGTGACCGGGCGAGTGCTTGGCTGATTCTTGACTGCACCCGTTCGCCAAAGCGCTGGTACTCGGTGA
>NZ_JALPZO010000177.1 GCF_023507745.1 Vreelandella olivaria
CGCACATAGGCTTCGGATTCGCCAGACGCCAGAGCCAGCTCTGCAATCATGGTGGATGAGGCATTCATCAACGCATCGTTATTTTTTGCTTCAAACAGAGCATACAGCCGACGATACTCACGGGCTACACTAGCCCGGGTAGCGTTACTATCGCTTAATACATCGCCTTCCTCCCAGCACCAGGTGGGCATGATTTGGCGGTTCATGAAGTTGACCTCCAGCGTATCGTAATCCTCAAAATGGCTAAACTGAATATTGTTTTGCAGAGGCTGTAAAGAAGCACCGGGGTCTAAAAACACCACTCTTGGCTCGACGTCATCTTCTCTGGGCATCATGACCACCTCAAAGGCCACGTTGGCGCCGGTATTGGGGTTTTCACCAGGTGCCCTGTACAACAGAGAGACTCGAAGCTCACTGTCAGGCTCATACTCAAGAGGCCACACATTTAAATTAATTGTATTTTTGCCATTCTTAATGTGCTTAGAGATTGGTAGACGCGTGTCTAAATGACTCGACGTACCTGTAAAATTCAACATAATGTTATGAATACATAATGAACTAGGCATGCCATTCACAGACCAGCGTACTCCGAACTGATATTCTGTTTCCTGTACCATTGATGGCGCACTCATCATCATCAGCGCCATTAACAACCCCTGCACTCAACCTCCATTGCCTCATTATTCCCATCCGTACTGATTATGCGACTCTCATAACTGCGCTCATGGCTGCACTTTGGCACTACTGGAAGCGCTAATAATCTCGCCGCCATGGTCGGTCTTGCAGCCGAGATAGGCCGTGGGCCTGCCATCGGTGGTGGAGCTACTCGAACCTTCGATGATAGTAGCGCCACACCCCGTTTTATCGCCCACCCGGGCCACGGGCTGGCCCTCTACCTGAGAGGGCGAACCAGAGATAATTTCAGTGGTGCCATGGCCGGGAATAGGGCAACGATGCAGGTCACCCCTGCGTGAGATGGGCTTCATATACCGGTCGCCACGTCTGCCACTCGCCACTGGCCGTCGCGAGACTGGTAGAACACCACCGGGAAGCTGGCATAGCGTTCGCTGCCGCTCGGTGGGTGCTCCCAGAGAATCGGAGTGGGTTGAATACGCACCAACCTCCCCTCGGCAAGAAACTCCACCTGATCATCCTGAGAATCGTCGTTCCAGGATAGCGGCTGCAGTACCTCACCTTCTGGGCCAATCCGTTTATAGCCTGCTAGCCCACTTCGTGTATCTTCAATAAAGGCACGTGCGGAATCATGCTCCGTGAGCATATACGCCGTGCGCGCCCACACTGGCTCCACTTCACGAAAAATGGCCTCTGTGTCGTTGCGGGATATCAAGCCATGGATATGGCGGTACGCCTCACGCAGTTCCCGGCGCAGACGAGGAGTATCTTCCAGCTCTACCGCGTCGCGTTCCCAATGGAAGGGCGGAATCGGGTCGGTCACCGTAAAGCTAATATCCAGCC
>NZ_JALPZO010000178.1 GCF_023507745.1 Vreelandella olivaria
CTGGGCGCGGACCGCGCCCTCCATATTGAAACCGACGAGCGCGCCGAATCCCTGGCGGTCGCCAAACTGCTGGCCAAGGTGGTTGGCGAAGAGCAGCCCGGCCTCGTGTTGCTTGGCAAGCAAGCCATTGATACCGACAACAACCAGACCGGCCAGATGCTCGCCGCGTTGACCCACCTGCCCCAGGGCACCTTTGCCTCTAACGTGGCCATTGAGGGCGACAAGGTCAATATCACCCGGGAAATTGACGGCGGCCTGCAAACCATCGCCCTGAGCCTGCCCGCCATTATTACCGCCGACCTGCGCCTCAACGAACCCCGCTACGCCAAGTTGCCGGACATCATGAAGGCCAAGAAAAAGCCGCTGGAGGTCAAAACCCCCGCCGACTACGGTGTTGAGGTCGCCTCCAGGGTCAGCCTGCTCAACGTAGAGCCCCCCGCAGAGCGCCAGGGTGGCATCAAAGTTGCCTCGGTAGATGAGCTGATCGACAAACTCAAAAACGAAGCCAAAGTGCTTTGATAGGAGCAAAATCCATGAGCATTCTGGTACTTGCCGACCTGCACGAAGGCCAACTGGCCGGAGCGACCGCCCACGTGATCACCGCCGCGAAAGCCATTGGCGGCGATATTGACGTTCTGGTGGCCGGAGACAGCGTGCACGCCGCCGCAGAAGCCGCTGCCAAACTCGATGGTGTCAGTAACGTGCGCGTTGCCGATAACGCCGTCTACGCCCACCAGCTCGCCGAACCCATGAGCGCCCTGCTGGCAGCACTGGCCGATGGCTACAGCCACGTGCTGGCCAGCGCCTCCACCACCGGTAAAAACGTCCTGCCCCGTCTTGCCGCGCTCAAAGATGTCAGCCAGCTCTCCGACATTATCGCGGTAGAGAGCGCAGACACCTTCAAGCGGCCCATCTATGCCGGGAACGCCATCGCCACGGTCAAAAGCGACGATACCCTCAAGGTCATCACCGTACGCACCACCGGCTTTGACGCCTGCCCTGATAGAGAGCGTGATAGCGGCAGCGCCCCGATAGAAGCGGTCGATGTGGTGGTCGAGAACAGCCAATCCTGCTTCGTCAAAGAAGAGCTGGCGCAATCCGACCGTCCGGAACTAAGCGGTGCCAAAATCGTCATCTCCGGCGGTCGCGGAATGGGCAATGGCGACAACTTCAAGCTGCTGGATGGCATTGCCGACAAACTGGGCGCCGCCATTGGTGCCTCCCGTGCGGCGGTAGACGCCGGTTTTGTGCCCAACGATATGCAGGTTGGCCAGACGGGTAAGATTGTCGCCCCGGATCTGTACATTGCCGTAGGTATTTCCGGAGCGATTCAACACCTGGCGGGCATGAAAGACTCCAAGGTGATCGTTGCGGTGAACAAAGACGAAGAAGCACCGATCTTCCAGGTGGCGGACTATGGTCTGGTGGGCGATCTGTTCGAGATTCTGCCGGAGCTTGAGAGCAAGTTGTAG
>NZ_JALPZO010000179.1 GCF_023507745.1 Vreelandella olivaria
GACTCGTCCAAGAGCCGATAGGATTGAATCCCTCGCCATTATTCCAATTGGCCGTAGCGGTAGCATCGATGTGGGCACCCAGAGCATAGTGGCCACTCAGGTTGCCATTGATGCCCTGCAGGTCTTGCCCGGTTACGCTGTTGGAGGTGCCAAGTTCCGTAATCACCGTGTACTCAGTAGCGCTGCCATGACTGCCGGTTTTGACGGAAAAATTATTGCCCGCCTGCAGGTTAACCGGGGCGCTGATTCGATAATCGGCGTGAACGCCGTTGATCACACCATCGCTGCTGCCTTGCCCGATTTCCAGCGCCAGCTTACCGCCATCCCCCTGGGATGCTTCTATGGTGCGGTTGATCTCGATGTTGCGATCTGCGCTTAGAGTCAGTTGGTTGCCGCTTTGCCAGTGCACCTCATCGTTGACGAAAATATCGCCATTGCCTTCATTAGCCCCCTGAACGCTTTCAATTCGGATATCAGTATTTCCTAGCTGGTCAGAAAGCGTTGTGCCTGTAATATCGCCACCTTCAGCGGCAATGGTGTAGTCGTTTGGGTCGATGAGCCAGGTGCCGGTGGTGCCATTATCCGCACGGGTGGTGATGTGTACGTCGTCGGTAATGCTTACGCGGGCGGCGCTGGTTTCGATAAAGCCGCCATCGCCGCCATGCGGGGCGCTGGCGTCGAGGGTGCCTGCTACTTCGACATGGCCTGACTGCATGTCGCCCATTAGCATGATGTGGCCGTTCTCGCCCGTGGCCAGCGTTCTGGCTTGGGTAATGCCCGTATGGTTAATGACGCTGGCGGTAAGGTCGTTGGCGGCCTGGGTGGTGAGGTAAACCAGGCCGCCGTCGGCGCGAATAGCACCGCCCTGTTCTATGTGGGTGGCCAGGCGCGCTTCTTCCACTTCAATCTTGACCGGGCCGCCCAGGTCAAGGGTGACGCGGCTACCCGCGCCCATCAGGGTGCTACCTTGGGGTGTTTCGATGCTGCCCGTGTTGATGATCTCGGCGGCGATCATCGCCACATGGCCCCCGGCAACGCTGGTGATATTACCGGCGTTGATGACCGCGTTACCGCTGCCACCCTCGAAGGTATAGTTGCCGGCCATGAAATCTTCGGTGGAAATATCCAGGGTCGAGGCGACCAGAGCCCCCACATCCACCCGCGCCGTCGAAGAGAAATGTATGCCGTTGGGGTTAACCAGAAATACCCGGCCATTGGCGCTGAGCGAGCCGCGGATATTGGACACTTCACTGCCTGTTACCCGGTTAAGGGCGGCGGCATCTGCATTGGGTTGGTTAAAATGAACACGGTGGTGCTCGCCGATTGAGAAATGCTCCCAGTTGATTGCAGCGTTTTGACTGGATTGGTCGATGGTGAGCGTATGGTTGTGTTGGCTTAAGGCAGCATCACCCGCGACGACCGTACCGCCACTGGGTAGCTCGGCATACGCATTGGGAGTGATGAGTAG
>NZ_JALPZO010000180.1 GCF_023507745.1 Vreelandella olivaria
CTGGGTGCAAGACATCATTGTTATTTATATATTGGGCGCCAACTAGTGACCAAATTTCAACAGCAGAATCCTTAGCTATATCAAATGAATTTTGCAAAATGCTCATATTCTTTCCTTATGCATAACGCCTGAATTCAGCGGCATTTGAGACGACGCCTGTTTTTGCGTCAGCAAAAATGGGTGGCGGGTCAAATGTCCGCTGCAATGATTTGTTAGGTTTGGGGTTGGACAAGGACCAAGCTTTCATTTTCAACTCCATCAGCTACGTACAGCTCAGGTATATCTTCTTCCGGAATGCCTTCAAGTTGAAGCGCCACCTTTGCTTGGTCAAAGGCCTCTCGAACGTTTCTTCCAAATCCAATCGCTGAATAGAGCTGAGCCGCAAATACGCGAGCTGCATCATCCCCGACGGAATCATTCATGCCAATTGCTGCTTTAACATGGTTGGTCACTTCCTCAGCCTGAGCATGGGAATAGCATGCGTTGAAAACCACGAGCTCGATCCCTGAAGCCATTACCTTAAAAAGTTGAACAATGGCTTCCAGTGAGATCAGTTTAGTGCCCCCAGAGTCGTCCTGAAGCACGAGCTCTCCTTGGTCGGAACCATGACCACTGAAATGCACGATTGTTGGCTTGTGCTCGTTGAGTGCTTGAAGCAAGTCATCCGGGCGCGTGGCCCAAATAGCCTTAAGTTCTACTGCATCTCGAAACTCCGACTCCCGGATTTTCTTGGTGATAGCGCGAATTTCCTCATCGAGTTTCAGCTGTGTTTGATCCTCGGGGTTCGACGCGATAAACAGAACAGTAATTTTCTTCGGCAAGTCGGCGAACTTCACAATTATTGGAGTTGATGACAACTGATTGTGAATTTGTGACTGGCGCTCAAGCTCCCTCGTGACCTGCTTCGAATGACGAAGCTGTTGGTCTTGTCGCCTTTTTTCATCCTGATCCTTACGCCGCTGCACCTGGCTTTCGGCCCTATCCACTTCGCTGAGTTTCTTCAGAATTTCCGAACTCTTCGCAGCAACTTTACTTTGTAAATCGGCGGCCTTTTTCTCATAGCCACTTAACTGCTTTTGCTTGGGCTCGATCTGACGCTGTTTAGAAGACAGTATGCTCAACGATGTGTTCTTGTTGATCGAGCGTGATATTTGCGCAATCTCAGCCTGCTTCTTTCGTGCATTCTCCCGCTCTCGGCCCAGCGATTTCTCAAGGCTGGCCTTTTCTCGTTCCAGCTGAGCTATGCGATTCCTCAGAGTTTTAATAGACATGATGAAAACCTAACGCCGCCAACACGCGCGGCTTTGTAGTGAAGGCAAAGCCGAAACGAAAAAGCCGTCGCCGTGCTTGGCCTTGTTAGGGCTTTTGCCGTATACTTGTACGGAATTCCCGTACATCAAGGTGCCTT
>NZ_JALPZO010000181.1 GCF_023507745.1 Vreelandella olivaria
GTGGCAAATGTCCGTGCAACGCCATCAGCAAATAACAAAGTGGTAGTGTCGGACGATTCCGCAGATGTCACACTGCTTGCAGAGCAAGCAGTCCGCCAAATGCGGCCTCGCCGCACACCACGATGTTAGGCATCAGGAGGAAGTGTAGATGGCCATTGTGTTCTGCAACATCGGCTGGATGAAGCACTACGATGGAATTCAGGGAGACTCTATTCAGCGCGGAGGTTCATATAACAAAGACGCGGTGGGCCATGAAGTCTGCAATTTCACGCCCTGCAAAGGGAAAGTATACGGATATGTACAACCTACAGGCCGTATTTCGGTGGAACGATTAGGCGCATCAAAAGGTGCCGAGCAGGCGGATGGCGTAACGGTTGTTTGGACCGCAGGCCCAGATGCTGGTGGTACTGCAATTGTTGGCTGGTATACAAATGCAACTGTATTTCGTGATTTACAGGACATTCCCAACCCTTGTAAGAGCCATCGGAGCAACAACATCTCAGGGTATCGGATTGTCGCATCGGTAGAGGATGTACACTTAATACCTACTCAAGAAAGGGGCTTTCTCATTCCACGACGGGTAAAGGGTGGTATCGGGCAAAGTAACGTCTGGTATGCAGATAAGCCGGAGAGCGCCAGTTTAGTTGCTGATGTCATCAAATATATACAATCCGGGACTCGAACTAGCAGATTACCTGACGTTGACACTGAATCTACAGCTAATGAGGGCAACCCTCGGCTCGTGGCCCACCTCCGACGAGAGCGCAGCCCATCATTGGTGGAGAAGAAAAAGAAATCTGTTCTTGCTGCTACTGGAAAGCTCTGTTGTGAGGTGTGTGAATTTGATTTTGAAGCGAAGTATGGGAAGAGCGGCGATGGCTTTTGCGAGGTTCATCACTTGAAGGCAATCAGTCAAATGGATAAAGGTGAGGTGACGACATTAGCTGATCTGGCCGTGGTTTGCTCAAATTGCCACCGGATTATTCATCGGATTGACCCGATGCCGAGTATTGAGCAATTTAGGAAAATTATTGCATCGGAAAGCTGATGCCTAACAATTTGCTGCACGCGGAAAAATTACTCGCTGCGCTCCTAATTTTCCGGTGAGCAAGGCGTTAGGCCTTTACCAAATCTATTCGCATCTCGTTAGGAAATTTACGCTTTGGACATCCCGCGAATATTCAACATCACGGAAAGTGCGCACCGCATCCACAACCCGTTCACACCCGACAAGTTTGCCACGCTCGGTGCTGCACTGCGTCTGCAGTCGGAAGCACGAGTACTCGACCTTGGTAGCGGTTCAGGCGAGATGCTGTGCACTTGGGCACGTGATCACGACATTGTCGGCACCGGCATCGACATGAGTTCGTTGTTCACCGAACAGGCGAAAAAGCGCGCT
>NZ_JALPZO010000182.1 GCF_023507745.1 Vreelandella olivaria
CGACGGCAGCTACACCACCAGCGAAGACCTCAGCAGCCTGGTCGACGGCACCATCACCGTCGAGGCCACCGCCAGCGACCGCAACGGCAACCCGGTGACCGACACCGACAGCGGCGAACTCGATGCCTTCACGCCAGATGTAGAAGTCGTGTTGCTGGGGGCTGGTAGCGATGGTATCTACAACATTGATGAGATTGCACAAGGGGAGGCTGGCAGTGTCAGTGCACAAATCACCTTGCTTGATGGTACTCAAGTTGGCGATACCCTAGTGGTGCGTGACGGGCTAAATTCCGTATTGCTGGACACAACGGTAACTAGCGATATGCTGAATGACGGCTTGGTGGTTCAGGTGCCGGTCGATAGCAGCATGGAAAGTGTCAGTGTGACAGCGACAGTCACCGACCCGCAGGGAAATATGGAATCAAGTAGTGATACTAAAGGTGTGGATGCCATTGCTCCAAGCGTAAGTGTGGAACTGCTGGGGGCCGGCGATGATAATGTCTATAACATCGATGAGATTGCTGCTGGAGTGCCAGGTAAGGTAGCTGCCAAAGTTACCCTAGGTCAGGATACGAAAGTAGGCGATGTACTGGTTGTCACGGATGGCTCTGGCAATGGGCTGGTTAATCGCGCGGTTACTCAGGCTGATTTGACCAATGGTGTCATTGTGCAGGTCGCTGTAGCTGAAGGGGTCTCCAGTGTTAGCGTCACGGCTACGGTAACCGATCCAGCGGGTAACAGTGACACTGATAGTGATAATAAAGGTGTTGCAAATGTCGCGCCTGAGGCAATGATCTCCATCAACCAGCCGTTGTTTGGGTCTGACAATGTGCTTAACAATAACGAGGTAGATCAAGCGCATACTATTCGTGGAAACGTAGGTGGAGATGCCAAGGCTGGGGATGAGGTTACGGTTACCATCGATGGCAATGAGTTCGTTACTGCGGTAAACGCGGATCTGAGTTGGGAAGTTGAAGTGCCCGTCGATATAGTGGGTAGTCTGTCCAGTGATAGCGTTTCCGCGATTGTGAATGGGGCAGACCAGTACGGCAATCCTTACAGTGCTAGCGACAGTGTTAGCTATCAAGTACAGGAGAGTGCTTCACTGGAAATAGGTGGTAACGGTAGCGATACTATTGAAGGCGGTGGTGGGGATGATGTCATTATTGGTGATCGCGGCGGTAAGGTTACCATTATCGATCCAGCAACAAACTACAATATCTCGCTGATCGTTGACGTTTCAGGCAGCATGAATAACCAATCGGGTACACCTGGGGTGTCCAGAATGGACCTGACCAAGCAGGCGCTGGTTAATTTGGCTAACCAACTCCAGGGGCATGAAGGGGTTGTGAATGTACAGTTAGTGCCATTCTCAACGCATGCTTCAAATCCTGTTGTGTTCGAAAACGTAAGCTCTGCAAATGTGCAGCAACTAATTAACGCTATCAATAGCCTCTCTGCCGTTGGTGGCACCAACTATATGGCGGCCTTCCAGGCCTCTGCAGCGTGGTTTAATGCCCAGAATGATCAGCAGGCATCAGGTGAATTTGAAAATCTGTCCTATTTTCTGACAGACGGTGATCCAACTCTTTACTATAACTCGTGGGGCAACGTATCTGGTCCCGGTAGTAGTACGGACTACAATACATTTAATGCCTCAGTTACCGCATTTGAAGCACTTTCAGCCATATCCTCGGTAAATGGTATTGGTATCGGCAGTGGTGTGTCGGAAAACTATCTGAGGTTCTTCGACAATACCGATATTACTGGCGATGGCAGTGTATCTTTCGGCTGGTGGGGCTTAAACGTTGTTACCGGGCCTGTAGGAGATGTGGATATTGTCAATAATGCCGAAGATTTAGCTGCCGCTTTAGAGGGTAGTTCGGAGTTCGATGAGCTGGCTCCCTTGGGTGAGGATACTCTCTATGGTGGGGATGGCGATGATATTATCTTTGGCGATACTATCAACACAGACCACTTATCGTGGACTAATGGTGATACAGGGGTAGCCTATAATGCGGGTGAACATGATGGTATGGGGTATCAAGGGTTAAGAGAGTTCCTCCGTTGGGAAGTTAATGATGGAACTGCTCCCGATGATGATCAGGTGCTGGATTATGTTCGTCAAAACTGGGAAGCATTGATTGATACGGTACGCACTGATGGCGGTAACAACGTGCTTGATGGTGGGCAGGGCAATGATATTCTCATCGGTGGTGCCGGTAACGATACGCTGATAGGCGGCGAGGGGAATGATATTCTCATCGGAGGAGACGGCGATGACATCTTCCTGTGGAATCTGGGCGACCAGGGAACTGAAGATGCTCCGGCTGTGGATATTGTCAAAGACTTCGGTAACGGTAACAATGTTCTGGATATTGCTGACCTGCTCCAGGGAGAAGAGGATGCGACTGATCTAAGTACCTATATTGTTGCTGAAGAAGAGGGCGGCGATACTGTGCTTTATCTCAATTCTCAAGGTAATTTAGCCGGTGATAAAGAGAATGCTGACCAGGTGATTCGCCTGGAAGGCAAAACCTTCTCTGACTTTGGGGGAGGTAGCCCGCAGGATGTTATTCAGCATATGTTGAATAATGATCAGTTAAAAATTGATCAATAGTATAGGCAGTTAGCGCCAAGGTCGCCCATGAGGGCGGCCTTGGTCTAATCTTGATGCTATTTACGTTTGGCAATATTTTGGTGCTTATACTGACAGAGGAAGCCGCTATGCTTTATATCAAGCGCAATGCCCAAGGGGAGATTGTGATGCTCAGCAAGGAACCATCGTCTGAGTGCAACGACACCATTACAGAAGACTCACCAGAAGTGTTTGCTTTCCTGGCCGAGCAGACAGGGCAGTCGGCACAGTTTATTGCCTCTGACCTCGCCTTTGTGCGGGTCGTGGAGGATATGTTGGAGGTGTTGTTGGAGAAGGGAGTACTTAGTTTTACCGATTTACCACCCGCAGCTCAAAGCAAGTTGATGGAGCGTAAGTCGCTGCGCTCAAAGAGTGATGTTAGTTTGATTGGCGACGATGGTGGTATCATCTAACAGCAGCGGCAGGTATTGATACTCATCCACGCCGCCGCTGTTAGATAACCTTATTGACTTGGTTAGACTTGTACCCCTGGTCCTGTAGCACCATCCAGCCCTGCCCGGAATAGACTTTCCAGCTCAGCCTGTTCTGTCACCCCTTCTGCAATTACCTGAATGCCCAGCGAGTGGCACAGTGTTGCCATTCCCCGCACAATGGCTTGTTGTTCGCTGGAAGTATGAATACCGCGAATGAGACTACTGTCCACTTTTAAATAGGCCAGGCCCACATCATGCAGGTCAGCCAGTTTGGTAAATTCAGTTCCTACATGCTCAATACCAAACTGGCAACCAAACGGCCTTAGGGCGGTACATAAGCCACGTAAACTTCCTATGGCGTGAGTATTGAGTACAGCAGGCACTTCAAAACAGAGCTGTTTGGCCAATAGCGGCTGTTTTTCCAGCAACATACGCAGCTCAATCACAAACTGGGCATTCGTAATGGAGGCAATGGAAAGGTTAATACCCAGCTTTTGGGCTGGATGTCCTGCCAGGTGTTCAAGCGCTTTTTTAACTACTGCAATGTCCAGTGCGGGTTCTAAATTGAAACGGGTGACCCAGGGGATAAAAACGCCTGCTGTTTGCCACTTTTGAGCAAGCTCTAAGCGGGCAGGTGACTCATAGTGAAGAATGTTGTCATGTGCATCAATGACTGGGAAGTAGGCTAACTGGGGCCCTTGGGTAATGGCTGCATTCAGTGCAGAACGCCACTCAGCATGGTTACTATACAATGAGCCTTGCTCACGTTTACGAATAATTATACTGCTGGCAGAGACACTGGTGCTTTCGGCTTCCGCAAGCGTATCGTCGATAGCAGCGAGCAGGGCACTCCGTTCGTCCTGAGGTGTATAAGTAATGATAGCGGTAGGTAAACGTATCTCCACTTGGGAGGCGCTATCCGAAACCAGTTCGAGTGCCTGACTTACACGCGATGCTAGCGCGTCCGCACTCTCGTCTAAAGGCAGCATCAGCATAAAGTCACTGCCATTGAGGCGCCCCACCAGTGCCTCTTCTGAAAGGTCATCAAGTTGGGCGAGTTGCTTTACCAACTTGCTAAGCAGGTTATCGGTCGCTTGATGCCCCAACTGTTCGTTTAATTGCTCCAGGGCTTGTACTCTAACCATTACCACCAGTCCTGTGGCACGTGCATCGTCACTACCTAACAATGAGGCCATTCGGCCCATAAAAACATCGCGGTTAAGGGCGCCTGTGACTCGGTCATGCTGAAGGTGACGCCGTAGCTCATCGAGTTTCAGGCTCTCTTGGCTAAGCATTTGGCGAACATTGGCGGAGAGGATATTCATCGCTTGTGCCACTTCGCGCAGTTCCAGTGTGCGGGGCTCTTTAATGGTCGTGAAGCGACGGGCACTAATATCTTTCGCCTGAGCGACAACGCGAACCAGGGGGTGTTTGATACCGCGAACCAGTACTGTAGCAATCGCTAAGCTGATGGCGCCTGCCAGTAGGAACCAGCCTGCCAGCTCAATCATGCTGCGCCATAAAGAGGCATATGCAAAACTGTGATGGCTGTCAAGTTCCAGAGTGCCGAATTGACGCCAACCATCCTGTATAGTGGCCGTTCCGGTGGGAACATCAAACTGAATCAAGTTACGAAACCAAGCAGGTACATCGCCACTGTAACCACTTGCTGAACGCTCAATCAACACATTGCCTTCAGCATCGCGTAGTGTGATATTGCGGTAATATCCGGTATCAAACTGAGCTGAAATCAGTAGCTCCAATGTCACCATATCTTTGTCGAGCTGGCTCATGGAAAGTGCCAGTGCTGTCGCATTGTCTTCGTTTTTAATGCGGACTTCCTGCTCAATATAGTCGCGGCTAGAGGCAATGCTGATGGCAAGGCTGCCAATAAATGAAAGTAGTAGTAGCGCGATAATGGCCAGCCAGAGCTGTTTAATAAGCGACATAGTGCCAATTCCTCTTAAATAAAGCCTTGTGATCGCATACGCTCAACCACGCTGCGCCAGCGAGATAGCCGTGCCAGTGGGTCGGCACGTGATTCAGAAGAGCCCCCAGCCCACAATCCCTCACTGTTAAAACTAAAGACAGGGTCAAGATCGGTACGTTGTGAGGCGGGGGTAATAGAAGGTGCAATATTATCAAGAATTAACGGTTCGGCACTGGGCGTTGCGTAGTAGCCCAGTACCATATGGGCCTGGGAGATTTGGCTACGGCCAATACGCGCTCGAACATAAATCATTCGAAGGCGTTCGCCGGGTACACCCAATTGCTTAAGGGTAATATATTTGCCAATTGAATACTCTTCGCAATCGCCTCGCCCCTCTCCTAATGCCTCTAGAGGCGTCGCCCAATAATCCTCTTGACCCCAAACATGGATATCGTCAACCCAGCGAATACGGCGGTTAAAAAAATCATTCACATCACGCAGTTGTGTCTGAATATCCTGGCCGCGTAAACGCTCCAGCATGGCAAGCCACTCTTCCAGAACCGCAAGACCGCTTTCTCCATACTGCTGTTGCATACTTTGGCGCAAGCGTTGAGGATTAAAAGCGGTTGCTGAGACAGGTATAAGCCCGATGCCTGTGCCTAATATGAGTGCGCCTGCAGTTATTAAAAACTGCCTACGGGACAAGGAACCGGTAGAAGGGCGAAAGGACTTAGGCATAGACGCCATCAGCATTGGACAAATAATCGTTAAGACTACAAGCTGTGGCGTTGAAGTGCTATATCTACTTAGTAGAAAGTACTATTATGAGGTAGCCATGATGCCATCACTCCTCTGCTGCAAGCAGTACACGGTCCAGTAGAGGTTCAAGTTCTGGCCATACGTTTTCAAGAATGATGGGTTGTGCCTCGGCGGTGGGGTGTATGCCATCGCTTTGCATCAGTTGGTCATTAAGCGCTACACCTTCAAGTAAAAAAGGTACCAGCGGCACATCGTACTCCTCAGCGAGGGAGCGAAAAACGCCAGTGAATGCATCGCGATAGGCTTGCCCATAATTGGGTGGTATATCAATACCCAGTAGCAGTACATCCGCGCCTGCCTGTTGGCTTTGATCAATCATACTTGCCAGGTTGTCGCGCATTTGAGTTGGAGACAAGCCTCGCAAACCGTCGTTACCGCCCAGCTCCAGAAGAACGATGTCAGGTTGCCGCTGTCCGATAATACTTGCAAACCGTTGTGCACCGCCGGAGGTCGTTTCACCGCTTATACTGGCATTGATCACCTGTGCCTCGCCCTCAAGGCGCTCAGCCAGAAGTGTGACCCAGCCCTGTTCCTGCTCAATACCATAGGCAGCACTTAGGCTATCGCCCATCACTAACAGCGTGGGTTGTTGATCTGCATTGAGTGTTGAAGCGCCAAGGGTGACTATCAGTACCAGTAACCCTCCGGTTACCATGCGGTTAAGTTTTTGCCACATTACAGGGATGCCACGCTTCATGTCTTACTCCTCAGACCAAGCTTCCAATATATCAACCGATGATGCTCCCGCCCATCGCCCTTTCACCGACACCCAGAATACCCGACAGGTTCCTCATGGGCATCACTCCGTTCTACATGCTGAAAAACTCTCTAAGCAGGTCTCGAGCGGAGAGCGATCGTTGACTATCTTACACAACCTCTCTTTAAGCGTAGTGGCGGGAGAAAGTGTTGCTATTTTAGGTAAAAGTGGTTCTGGTAAGTCGACACTGCTGGGGCTCTTGGCCGGATTGGATACCCCAAGCGATGGTGAGTTAACGTTGTTTGGGCAACCACTGAGCCGTTTGGATGAGGATGGCCGAGCAGCGCTGCGGGCGGGGCGAGTCGGGTTTGTATTTCAAAATTTTCAGCTACTACCCACGCTGAGCGCGCTGGAAAACGTGTTATTACCGCTTGAGCTGTCTCCGCGGGCAGGAGAAAATCAGCATGCTTCCCAATGGCTTGAGCGTGTTGGCCTTGGTGAACGTACGGACCATTTACCCAAACAGCTTTCTGGTGGTGAGCAGCAACGTGTGGCGATTGCTCGCGCTTTTGTCACCGACCCTGAACTGGTTTTTGCTGATGAACCCACAGGTAACCTGGATCCCGATACCGGTGCACAGATTATTGATCTGCTCTTTACCTTGAACCGGGAAGCGGGCACTACGTTAATCCTCGTCACCCATGATCACGCCCTTGCACGTCGTTGCGGCAGGTGTTTGCGGTTAGTCAATGGTCAATTGGAGCCATTCCAGCCAGCAGCGATTTCTAACGGGGGTGGCGATGAGTGATCATAACTGGCGTCTTGCCGCCCGTAGTTTGAAGCGAGATATACGGGCGGCAGACGTCCGGGCGTTGTTTGTCGCCCTGGTCTTGGCCGTTGCAGCTTCCACGATGATTGCTTTTTTCCTTGATCGCCTGGAGCGAGGTCTGGAGCGTCAGGCGGGCCAAATGCTGGGGGGAGATTTGGTCTTGGAGCAGCGACAACCTTTCGATGAGGAACTGCGTACACGATTAGAGCAAGTCGGCTTTGTGCTGAGTGACCAGGTAGACTTAGTCTCTATGATCAGTCGGGGAGAGCGCTTTCAACCCGCCAGCTTAAAAGCGGTCGATGACGTTTATCCACACTATGGTGTATCCCACGTGGATCGTGGCAACGGCACAGAGGAAATCGCATCCGGCCCACCACCGGGCGAAGCCTGGGCTGACCCACGCCTTGCTCAATTGATAGAAATCGAGTTGGGCGACCGCGTACAGGTAGGCCAAACAGAACTCACCATCAGCGGTATTATTGAACGTGAGGCGGATCAGTCCGGTGGGTTTGGTAACTTCAACCCTCGATTGATGCTGAATACTGCTGACTTGGAGGCCACAGGGCTGGTACAGCCAGGGGCGCGTGTCGATTTTGAGTTGTTGGCAGCCGGGCCGCCAGCTGCACTGGAACAAGTGCAAGGGCTACTTGCCGGACTAAGGCGTGACGGTGTTGATGTTAGGGATGTACGGGTCGATCGCCCTCAGTTAGGTAATGCCCTCCAGCGTGCGGAAAGCTATCTCGGTTTAGCCGGTCTGGCGGCTGTGCTGTTGGCTGGTGTTGCTGTTGCCATGTCAACCCGTCGCTACGTTGAGCGCCACCTGGATACTGCCGCATTACTACGCTGTTTTGGTGCCAGTCAATATCAGCTTGTGGTGATTTTCTCGCTTCAGTTACTGGGGCTAGCGCTGCTCGCATCAGTGGTCGGGGCGCTACTTGGCCTCATCGGGCAAGCGGTATTGCTTTGGCTACTCGTCAGCTTTTTACCCATGACACTGCCTCCACCCGGCATTATGCCGCTATGGTTGGGTATTTTTACCGCTTTAGCGGTACTGGTTGGCTTTGCAGGGCCAACGCTACTTCGCATCAAGCAGGTAAGTGCACTGAAAGTATTGCGCCGCGAACTAGACCCACTGCCACCCTCGGCATGGCTGGTAGTCGGTGTTGCCAGTATTGTCTTCGGTGGGCTGCTCTGGCTTTACTCGGGTAGCTTTCCACTGGCATTAGCGCTTCTCATTGGTGGAGCCGCACTGTTGGGCTTGCTATGGACAATCAGTTCGCTGCTACTTAATGGCTTGCTGATCGTTGTACAACGGATGACGGGGGGCGGCGAATGGTCCCAGGCGTTGCGTCTTGGTGGCAAACAGCTTGCCCGGCGCAAACAGGCAGGCCTTGGTCAACTATTGGCATTCTCGGTTACCTTTTTTGCCATGGCGATGATTGTCCTGGTGCGTGGTGACTTGCTGACTACTTGGCAGGATCAATTGCCAGAAGATGCTCCCAACTACTTTGCGATCAATATACAGCCCAGCGAGCGCGACGCTTTTGAAAGAGTGATTGCTCCTCGCGTCGATACCCAAAGTACGCTCTATCCTATGGTGCGTGGCCGGATTACCGCGATTAATAACCAAGCACCAGGAGATGTCGTTCCACCTGACGCCAGAGGCGATGGCTCGTTACGCCGTGAGCTGAACCTCACCTGGCAGGCCGAACTGCCGGAAGGTAATCAAATAGTGGCAGGGCAGTGGTTTACGACATTGAGCGAACCACAAGGGTGGATGGGGGCTGTAGAGGCAACACCTCGAGCCGTTGATGAAAGCGTGCCCATATCAGTGGAAGATGGGTTGGCTGAGCGGCTGGGCTTAGGTGTGGGCGATGAGCTAACGTTTTCAGTGGGTAGTGACACCATTACTACTCATATCGAGAGTTTGCGTAGCCTCAATTGGGATAGTTTCAACCCCAACTTCTTTGTCATTTTCCCGCCAGGCATACTGGAGTCTTTTGGGCACAGCTATATCACCGCGTTCCATCTGCCAGATAGTGAGCAGGGGCTGATACGTCAACTGGTTAGCGATTTCCCCGGTGTTTCGTTACTTAATGTTGACGCTATTCTAGGCCAGGTGCGAGACGTGTTAACTCAAGTAACCCGTGCAGTAGAGTTAGTGCTTGCTCTGGTGCTGCTGGCGGGCATCAGTGTGTTATATGCTGCGCTGACCGCAAGCCGACCAGTGCGTGCCCATGAAAGTGGGCTGCTACGCGTATTTGGTGCGGGGAACCGCATGATATCCCGGGTGCAATGGGCAGAGTATGCGCTACTTGGTTTTACCAGTGGCCTGATGGGGGCTGCCCTTGCCGAGCTGGCGACTGCCGGGCTCTACCTGTATTGGTTGGATCTAACTCCGCGCTTGCATATAGGGCTATGGGTCATACTGCCATTAGGCGGAGCGTTACTGATCGGTGCGATTGGTCATGCCCTTTCTTACAGCCTTAGACGACAGGCACCTGCTGCCAGCCTTGGGCTGATAGGAGAAGCCTAGGTAGTTTGATGTGGTAATGGCCTACCCTGATAAGGGAGTATTGCTGCGGGCGTGTAACGTCTGTGTCTGCTCCCTTCAACATGAAACATGCTCATGCACGACCTGACGCGGATGCGATGAAAGTCGCGTCAGGCTGCGTTATCATAGCGCCCTCGCTTCTCCCATGATGATCCTTTCGCTACGAGGTTCCCGCCGATGTTCAGCCGCGATATGACAATTGCCGGATTTGATGATGCACTTTTTTCCGCTATGCAGAAAGAAGTCGAGCGCCAAGAAGCCCATATCGAACTCATTGCTTCTGAAAACTATGCCAGCCCTCGCGTACTGGAAGCCCAGGGCAGTCAACTGACCAACAAATATGCTGAAGGCTACCCAGGCAAGCGTTATTACGGCGGTTGTGAGTTTGTCGATATCGCTGAAAACCTCGCGATCGACTATGCCAAGGAGTTATTCGGCGCTACCTACGCTAATGTGCAACCGCACTCCGGCTCTCAAGCCAATAGTGCGGTTTTTCAGGCGCTGGTAAAACCAGGCGATACTATTTTGGGGATGAGTCTGGACGCGGGAGGGCACTTAACCCATGGTGCCAAGCCTAATTTCTCTGGCAAGCACTATAATGCCATTCAGTATGGACTGAACGAACAGGGCTTGATTGATTACAATCAGGTCGCTGAGCTGGCCCGTGAGCACAAGCCTAAGATGATCATCGCAGGCTTCTCAGCCTACTCACAAATTGTTGATTGGGCTAAATTCCGTGAAATCGCTGATGAAGTTGGCGCTTATTTACTGGTAGATATGGCTCATATTGCAGGCCTGGTGGCGGCCGGTGTATACCCAAGCCCATTGCCCCACGCCCACGTTGTTACCTCTACCACCCACAAAACGCTACGCGGACCCCGTAGTGGCGTGATTCTCTCAGCGGAGAATGACGCGGATATTGAGAAAAAACTCCAGTCAGCTGTTTTCCCCGGAGGGCAGGGCGGGCCGCTAATGCATGTTATTGCGGCTAAGGCCATCTGCTTCAAGGAGGCGATGGCGCCTGAGTTTAAGGCTTATCAGCAGCAGGTGGTGAAAAATGCTCAAACGATGGCCAGGGTATTTATTGACCGTGGTTACGATATCGTTTCGGGCGGCACTGAAGATCATCTGTTTCTACTCTCCCTGATTAAGCAGGGGGTAACTGGAAAAGACGCGGATGCTGCTCTTGGTCGTGCCCATATTACGGTGAATAAAAACGCGGTACCTAACGACCCGCAAAGCCCCTTTGTGACCTCGGGTTTGCGTATTGGTACGCCAGCCGTTACCACGCGTGGTTTTGGTGAGGAAGAGTGTCGTCAGTTGGCGGGCTGGATTTGTGACATTCTGGACCAGTTGGCCAAAGGCGAAGACACCAGCGCCATTGAAGCCCAGGTGCAGGAAAAAGTGGCAGATGTATGTGGCCGCTTCCCTGTCTATAAGTAATGTGCTGTGTACTTAAAGAACCACGTATGAGTGGTTCTTTAAGGTAAACAAAAAGCGCTAGCGAAGAGCTAGCGCTTTTTTTTGCAGTGGTAGCTATCACTCCTCTTGGCGGATAATGCTCACCGTTTGTTGCTCTTTAGTCCATTTTCCCGCTTTTTTATCAATGTACTGGAAATACTCGTTGGTAAAACTTCCCTGGTTGCAAGCATGCCGGTAAGAGACAGTGGGCACACTATTCTGGTCCAATAGCTTGATAAACACCCCTGGTCCTGTCAGTTCGAACACATTGGTTAGCGCGTTTTCATTGATGTTTTGATGTACTCGTTCAATCAGTTGCCACAGGTGAGGATTGTTAGGTTTGCTCGCGATAAAATAGTTACTCAACTCACCTCTGCGGGTGGTTACATATAGCTCATCAATAGTAGTCGGGACGACGTGGGAGAGTGGCCAAATAGCATGTGCATCAATGTCTAAATACACGCCGCCATGCTTGTACAATACGAGTAAGCGCCACAAGTCAGCCTGGGCAGCCCCAATCTGTAGTTTTGAGTAGCTATCTAATAAGGCGCCATCATAGTTTTGGGCGATGAAGGCATAGCGCGCTTCCGTAATCATAAAGCGGTATTCGAAGCGTGGTGCCATCAACCGATTAAACAGGTAATTGAGATAAACCGGTAGCGTGACCTTATTGGTGAAGTTGGTTTGCCAAATTATCTGGGGGATAACAGATGTATGTTTTGGCTTCAATAACGGGGCAGCATAACCAGGCAGTGTAAAGCGTTTATTGGGGAAAAAAGTATGAAAAACATAGCTAAATAGCTTAGTGATGTTGGCAAGTAATTTAATGACACGACTTGCTGCCACGATCATGATGTTTTTTACACGTGAGCTGGTTGGCATATTGCTCCTGCCTGTGAGGGAGAAATCATATGGTTGATAAATGCTTACCAGCCGCCTTGGCTTTCCAATAAACTGCGGGTGTTGTTGTTCAGTGGCAGTCTGAAGTCCGCGCTGCCCAGTACCATGGCATCGCCTGCCCTGACGACCCGAGCACTAACATAAAGGTAGTCCTGCCCTTGAGCATAAGTACCCATCAGAATAGAGCGAGCATTATGCTGGGCACTTAACCTCTGAACCTGGCGGGATAAAATGAGTTCACCCACGTTCTCTTCAATAAACATGCTATCGCGCATTTTTACTTCACGTACCTGCATTCCTTCCCTGGCTAATGCTGATGCCATGAGCTCAGAGCTGATACGTCCAAAGGTGGAAGACTGGCTCAGATTGTCGATGCTGACAAAGGTGGCGGCAATCATTGGGCTGTAGCGGGTGAGGTCTGGGTTATTGGCGACCATCTGTTGGGCCGCCATATGGGCCAGTTCAGAGAGATCGGGTTCAGGCTCAGCCGTTTGGGCATTGGTATTACCAAATGTGCTACACCCGGCCAGCATAAGTATAGCAAAAGCAATCGACAGCCCGCTGGTGGTTCGAGCTAAACAGCGCAGCTTCAGCAGGGAAGAAAAAAGTAAAAGCATGTTGTTACCAAGTGTCGGTGATAGAAACAGTCGGTGTTGTCGGAGCTTGAGGGACGCGATGGGGAGCGTATTGGCGCCGATCACCCGCATTAATGTAATAAATATTGGATGAAGAGTAGAGAATACGGTCTTCCTCAAGAATCTGGGTGGTAACAATAATTTCCTCGTTTCCGCCATGCGTCCAGCTACCCGTGGTGGTATCCGCTATCATGGCGGCAGGAATCAGGGCCAGAGCAGGCTCACTCCAGTTGCGCAGCGGCATACTGGCTACCGCAATACCTCCTGCAAGCGCGGTATAGGCGCCAAAAGGGGGGCGTGTATAGCCCCTGTCGCGGTGCTCGACCACTTCTACTTCTATCTGGACAGTGGCACCCCCTGAACGGGGCTGTGTGGTTACACTTCCCCCGCGGGACACCAGCTCACTGGTGAGCAGCGTACGAAAGCCGCGTTCAAACTCTCCGCCGCTGTAAGCACTTAGGTAAGGGTGCTCTTCAGCAGGGATATAGAGGTCTCTAAAACGCACTCGTTCGCTGCGTAGAATACCTGCTGCTTCATGTTGGGCAAGCACCTCCCAGTGCTGGGCAGCCTGCATACGCTGCTGTTCCGTGTATGGATAAGTGGTCGCCACCGGTGCCTGTGATGTGTTGGCATAGAAGCAGCCGCTTAGCATCAGGCTCGCAAATCCTAGGCTAACAGGACGTAATAAATAACCGATAGAGGATGATATAGAACGGATGCGCACCTGATAGTTCCTTCTCGCTACGAAACGGCTTTTGATAGACTAGTTTGCCATGCTTAGTTTAAATCGGCTACGAGGTTAAAAACTTGAATGAGTAATAGCACCTATGCTTGAAGATCACCGCGCCGGTCCGCGTCACGACACGCTACTTTCCAGCTATCTGGAAGATGACAGCAATAGTGGCTGGATGATTAGCTACATTGACATCATGACGCTGCTTGTAGCGCTGTTTGTGATCATTATTACAGCTGCGGGTGTCACTTCGCCATCCTGGCTTCCACAGCAAGCGCTTTCTGAGCAGGATGATGATGTATCACCCGTCTTCGAAGTTCCGCTGCCTATAGAGCTTGGAAGCATACGCCAACAACGTCAGGCCAATGTAGTGAGCAGTATACCTGGAGAATTAAGCCCAATGGCCATTAGTGCGGCGCTGGGCGTGGCGGGACTGCCCGCGCGTCGGCCAGTGATGGCAGTACCGCCTCTATTAGCCAGGGTGGTGGATGAGCCGACTGCTCCAGAGCCTCCGGCTAGTGTGGTATTACCACGATTACTACTGCCTACTCACGAAAGAGAGCTCGCGTCGCCGTTGGCTGATTATATGGTGCTACTGACGGATCGTCCTCCCGTTAATGTCCAGGAAGTAACCGATGAAGCGATGAGCAGCGTTCTGGTGCTTGATGAACAGTTGCCGGAGCGCGTGGAAACCTCCACTTATCTCCCCAATCTTGAAGGTGTGGAAGTTTCCCGCGTAGCCGAAGGGATTAGCCTGCGCGTACAGGACCAACTGCTCTTCCCTTCGGCTACAGCGGAGCTGACAGAAGGCGGTTCTTCGTTGGTAGGGAGTTTACTGGAGACTATTCAGCGCTATGAAGGTGAGGTCTGGGTAGAAGGGCATTCTGATAGTCAGCCCATCAATACCCCTGAGTTTTCCTCCAACTGGGCACTTTCAAGTGCTCGTGCTATCGCCATTGTCGAGACCCTTGAAGCCGCAGGGGTTGATGCTGCACGCTTAAGAGCCGTAGGTCTGGCTGCTACACAGCCATTAGAGGATAACAGCACACCCGAGGGGCGAGCACGTAATCGCCGGGTAGAGGTTGTTATTCATGTGGAGTAGCGTAACTGAACTGGGTACAGCTTTTTTTATTGTTAATGATTACGTTGACAGTTGTGCCAATAGGCCAGTGTAACAGTGGGAATAACCTAATATTCAAGAGCGCACCTATTTGGTGCATTGTGCTAATGCTTTTTCTTATTTGTTTGTTTTTCCTTTTTTAAATTATTGAATTTTAATTTATTTTATTGTTTGGCATATAAAATGCTTGGCTGCTTATCTACACACCAAAAGTGCACAAACACTTTTTAGATCAATAGGTGGTGCTATGTCTGAACACGCCAATGCTCCTTTAGCCTCCGCAGCGATAAGCAGTATTGATCCGGCGCTGCAACCACGCCTGGTGGTTACCGACCTTGATGGCTCACTGTTGGACCACCATAGCTATGACTTTTCTCCTGCTGCTCCCTGGCTTGCGCGCCTCAAGCAGTTAGGTGTGCCGGTCATTCCGGTTACCAGTAAAACCCGCGCTGAACTCATCCCCCTACGTGAGACTCTTGGACTGACAGCGACCCCATTTATTGCAGAAAATGGAGCAGTGATTGGCTTGCCCCCCGGTTGGTGTCATGCCCGTTTAGACCGGCCAGGCAACGCACAGGATGGAATTGTGATTAAGCACACAGGCGTTGATATCGGCTTTATCCGGGCGCGGCTCAATATATGGCGGAAGCGGCTTAATATTCACTTTACCCGTATGGGCGAACTCAGTACTCAGGAAGTGATGGAGTTGACAGGGCTGGATGAAACACGTGCCAAGGCGGCCCGTCAGCGTGAAGGAAGTGAACCACTGATTTGGCGGGATGATGAAGCTGCGCTGGAGACATTTCGGCATGCTTTGGAAGGGGATGGCCTTGAGCTGACTCAAGGCGGGCGTTTTTGGCACGTAATGGGGCGCGCATCTGATAAGGGGAGTGCTGTGGAATGGCTCATCAAGCGCTTTACCTCCTTACGAGGAAGCCAGCCCGTTTCATTGGGTTTAGGTGATGGGCCGAACGATATCACCATGCTGGAAGCGGTGAATCAAGCCGTGGTCATCAAAGGATGTCATGACCTGCAGGTGGAGCCGCACAACGTGTCTTTATACCGTACCCAAGCAACAGGGCCAGCAGGCTGGGCTGAGGGGGTGGCTCACTGGTGGGGGCGAGATAACGGTCGTTTAGCGGAGGTGCCGGATAACAAAGCCGCTAATTCTGTTGCGGTATGATTGCATGATCGTATAAGCCAAGGGAGGCTGCTCATGAGTGATTTCCATCAAAATGGCGTGATTACCGATTTTCACAACTTAACGCGCCGCTCGGTTGAGGCACTTGAGCAGGAACTGTGCCAGTTTGCAAAACGTCGCCCAATGGGGTTGATTTTACCCTCGCTTTTTTCAGAGCTTGAAGGGCCTGCACTATCAGCTATTGTGAATGAACTGGTAAAAGTGCCTTATCTCACGGAGATAGTGGTAGGCCTGGATCGGGCCGATCGAGAGCAGTTCTTATATGCTCGGGAATTCTTTGCCCGCCTGCCGCAGCACACACGTATCCTCTGGAATGATGGCCCTCGATTAAGAGCGCTGGATGCTGAGCTTGAAAGCCATGGGCTTGGAGCACTGGAGCCAGGTAAAGGAAGGAATGTTTGGTACTGCGCCGGTTACATTCTTGCGTCGGGACGTTCAGCAGTCGTGGGTCTGCATGACTGCGATATACTTACCTATGACCGGAGCCTGCTGGCACGCCTTATGTACCCCGTTGCTCACCCGCGTTTTAATTACAACTTTTGTAAAGGATACTACCCTCGTATTGCCGAAGGAAAGCTTAACGGTCGGGTATCGCGGTTGATGGTGACGCCCCTCTTACGGGCCCTCAAAACCGTCTGCGGGCCACTTCCTTACCTGGATTATCTGGATAGCTTCCGTTACCCATTGTCAGGCGAGTTTGCGATGCGAAGCGAAGTGTTGGAGGGGATTCGAATACCAGCAGACTGGGGGCTGGAGATCGGAGTTCTCTCCGAACTGCAGAGAAACTACTCTCACCGGCAACTGTGCCAGGTGGATATTGCTGATGCCTATGATCACAAGCACCAGCCAGTCAGCGAGGAAGATGCCAATAGCGGCCTTAACCGCATGAGTCTGGATATTGCCAAAGCGCTATACCGTAAGCTTGCTACCCATGGAGTAAGCTTTAGCAGTGAAGATTTTCGTACCCTCAAGGCCACCTACTACCGTCTTGCATTAGATCTGATTGAAGCTTATGACCACGATGCCACGATGAACGGCTTGAGTCTGGATAGGCACTCCGAAGAGCAAGCGGTAGAGCTGTTTGCCAGCAACTTATTAGAGGCCGGCAACCTGTTTTTGGATAACCCCCGTGAACGCCCGTTTATCCCAAGTTGGAACAGGGTTCAGGCGGCTGTGCCCGATTTGCTGGTGCGCATGCATGAAGCCGTCGAGCTGGATAATCAGGGCAGGGTATAGTGCATGGGGTGCTCGGCCTGACATTTGTCAGGTCGAGCACTGGTTCCCGGCGTCTTCACTAGAAATCAGTGGTAACCGAGTGGGTGGGGCTTGTCGTCAGTTGAGGGGCTGTGTGTGCGGCATCCCTATGAATGCGGAAATTAGCCACCAACTGACGCAGTTGGGTGCTTAGATGGGCCAACTGTTGTGTTGCATGATTGCTTTGCTGTACCAGCCCCGCATTTTGTTGCGTCATCTGATCCATCTGAGTAACCGCCTGATTGACCTGCTCAATACCGCTGCTTTGCTCGATCGTTGCAGCGGAAATCTCCTGTACAAGGGTGCTTAGTTGCTGGATATCAGACACAACACTATTGATGATATCGCCGGTATTGCTCACCTGATGACTGCCTTCCGCCATTTGGGCGGTGGCATTTTCGATAAGCCCTTTGATCTCTTGAGCAGCGGACGCCGAGCGGCTCGCCAGATGGCGTACCTCATTAGCCACTACGGCAAAGCCACGACCCTGTTCACCAGCGCGAGCGGCCTCGACGGATGCGTTGAGTGCAAGGATGTTCGTTTGGAAAGCAATTGCGTCAATGGTGTTTACGATGCTACTCATCTGAGTGGCACTTTCATTAATCACTGCCATCGTATTAATGACTGATGCCATGGCATCGCTGCCATTCTGGGCGCTTTCAGCGGTGTTGGTTGCCAAGGTGCGCGCGTGGTCGGCATGTTCTGCATTTTGTTTAACAGTGGCCGTCAGTTGCTCCATGCTGGATGCGGTTTCAGCTAATGAGGCTGCCTGTTCTTCCGTGCGTGTCGAAAGCTCTTCATTGACACTTACGATCTCCTCAACACCATGATTAACCTGATCGGCTCCGTGATTAATATCTCCAATCGTGGCAGCCAATGTTTCACGCATACGGTTTATATCAAATAACAAGCTGCTCTGATCGTTAGCCGACAACTGAGCCGTATGAGTTAAATCACCATCTGCAATATAGCGAACCACACTGGCAGCGTAGCGCGGATCACCGCCAAGCCGACGGGCGACATCACGAATTACCCAGCCCATTAGCAGTGTTACCGGAACGCCAATAATGAGCAGAATAAAGGCCGAACGAATCAGTCCTGCAATAAACGCCGCGTTAATATCATCAATATAAATACCTGCTGCCAGTGTCCAGCCCCACTCAGGGAGTTGTATAACATAGCTTACTTTGGGAACCTGATCATCACCCGTAATACGGCGGGAAAAGTAGTTAACGTGACCACCACCGGACTGAGCTGTTTCAAGAAAAGCAGCATATAAACGCATACCGCTGGCATCTTGATAAGCGCTCATATCCTCGCCTCTAGGGCGATTAGGGTGCGATACGATATTAAGGTTTTGATCAAAGGCAAAGATGTACTCGCCCTCGCCAAAGCGAACACTGGCAATATTGTCTATCGCACGCTGCTGGGCATCTTCAATGCTTAACTCGCCACTGCTGGCGCGCGTTTGCAGGGTTTGTAGTTGAGCATGAATACTGCTGACAACATGCTCAACGCTGTCTCGCCTTTCGCTTTCAATGGTTTGTCTGTTTTCCCATGCAAGCCAGCCCACCAAGAGCAGCATTGCAATCCAGATAATGCCAAGCGTGCTCCAAAGCTTTTGTGTCGTCGTTAAACTTTTCATGAATTCTGTTAACCCTTCCAATCAGTGAATACCCCTACCTTCATTTATCGGCCAGTGTGGGTCATACCTTAGTCGAGTTCTGAGAAATACATGCAGAATTTGGCTTGATAGTTGTTTTTGTTATAAACATATTCAATTTTTATTGTTACAATGAGAAGCTAACGCTCCCACAGCAGGTCTGTCACTGGAGGCAATGTATGCAACGTCCGATCGTTACCCACTTTTTTGACGAGACAAGCAATACGTTCAGCTATGTGGTGCAAGACCCTGAAAGTGATGCCTGCGCCATTATCGATTCGGTACTGGATTTTGATTATGCCGCTGGCCGCACAGATGTCCGTTCGGCCAATGAAATCATCGGGTTTATTCGGGAGAACGGCTTGGTAGTTGAGTGGATCCTGGAAACTCATGTACATGCTGACCACCTCTCCGCAGCACCTTATTTACACCAACAGTTAGGCGGTAAAACCGGGATTGGCTCACATATTGTCGATGTACAGGAAATCTTTGGCAAAGTGTTTAATGCGGGTACTGAATTTGCCCGAGATGGCCGTCAATTCAATGTGCTGTTCAATGAGGGTGATACGTTCACGATTGGCTCTTTGCAAGGTTATATATTGCATACTCCAGGGCATACACCTGCTTGTTTAACCTATGTAATAGGCGATGCCGCTTTTGTGGGCGATACGCTGTTTATGCCGGATTATGGCACCGCGCGATGTGATTTCCCCGGCGGTGATGCACGCACACTGTACCGCTCAATTCAGAGAGTATTGGCGTTACCGGGGCAAACGCGACTGTTTTTATGCCACGACTATAAAGCGCCAGGGCGGGAATCCTACCAACATGAAGCCACCGTGGCTGAACAGCGCACTGCTAATGTTCATGTGCATGAAGGCATCAGTGAAGAGACGTTTGTGAACATGCGCTCCGAGCGGGACGCCACGTTGGGCATGCCAACGCTGATCATACCATCGGTGCAGATCAATATGCGGGCTGGTGAATTACCACCTGCCGAAAATAATGGGCAGATATATTTGAAGGTGCCGCTTAATCGGTTTTGAGCAGTCATAGCGTACTTAACATCACATCAACGGCATTACACAAACGAGTAGGTGGACAGCAATGAAAGCTAACGTAGGCGGAGTCGACAAAATAGCACGTATGGCCATCGGTTTGCTGCTCATTGTGCTGGCGCTAACGGGCACGGTCGGGGCATGGGGATGGATTGGGGGCGTGCCATTGGTAACGGGCCTGTTCAGTTTCTGTCCTCTGTATCCGTTATTGGGTATCTCAACGTGTAAAACCAAGCGCTAGGTAACATTAAGGAGTTGACTGTGGACTGGACAGCAGGTTTGCAGGGGTTGATAGGCGGAGTGTTGATAGGACTTTCAGCCGTATGGCTGATGGGCTCACTTGGTCGTATCGCCGGGATTAGCGGAACTATTGGCAATTTAATTACCCAGCGTACAAAAGGCGATACTGCCTGGCGTTTGGCGTTTTTAGCCGGGTTAATTAGCGGCCCGCTGTTACTCATGGCATTGGGTGGTGGATTGGGCAATGTGGCTGGTATACCTGGAGCCGTCATCGGTGAACCAGCAGGTGGTGTACCGCTCATGCTGTTGGCAGGGCTGTTGGTTGGGCTGGGCACGGGGTTAGGTAGTGGGTGCACCAGTGGACATGGGGTCTGTGGCCTGGCGCGTTTGGCGCCCCGCTCAATGGCTGCGATGGGCATGTTTCTGATGACAGCCATCGCCACGGTTTATGTGGTACGGCATGTGATTGGAGTTGCTTTATGAATAGTACCACCGTAAAAACCGCTGCGGGGTATATGGCTGGCCTGCTATTTGGTCTGGGGTTGGGGATCTCTGGTATGACAGATCCCGCTCGGGTATTGGGGTTTTTGGATATTGCAGGTCATTGGGACCCAACGTTGGTATTTGTTCTGGGTAGCGCCGTGGGAACCACTTTTGTGGGGTATCGGTTGGTATTTGCGCGTGGCACCCCGTTATTTAGCCACAATTTTCAATTACCCACCAAACAGGAACTGGATGCGAAGTTGCTGGGTGGTGCAGCGCTTTTTGGGATTGGTTGGGGGCTTTCGGGCTACTGCCCCGGCCCTGCCATTGCCTCCATGGGAGGAGGGCTTTCGCAGCCGCTACTGGCTCTACTGGTGGCCATGGTCACAGGTTGGTTGATAGCTGACCGTTTGAACGCATCCTCCTGATGTCTGCTTTTTACCCTTTAGCTGTCGCGGGCCTCTAACCGATTAAGGCGCTTCGCTACCCATCATATCAACCAGACGTTCTGCACTTGGTAAGCCTTGGATGCGGTCAATGCGTAAATTACCGCTGTCGGCTACATACTGAAAGGCGCTGGTAGGGGTTGCATACAAGCCTAACTCTTCAAATAATTGATTGTTATCATACACCTGTTCTTCAACATTTCTTGGTTGAGCGTCGGCGTTAATAATCTCACCCTCATTATGTGCATGCAGGGTGGCAGCAGGGTCCTCGGAGCCTAAAATAGTCGCCGCCAGTGCAGGACTGTTTGGGGCTAAAATGCCGATCATAATATGGCGCAGTTGAACCTCTCCAGCCTCTACCCAGGGGCGAGCTTGTTCCCAGAACTGACGGCAATAAGGGCAGTTGGCATCGGTAAAGGTATAGATAATACGTGGCGCATTGTCATCGCCATCCTGGATCCAGTGGCTATCCTCCAGTAATTGCCACGTTTCGGCTTCGAGTGGTACTCGTACATGCTCGTCCAATTGCGCTTCGGTAAGGTCATTGCCTGCACTATCCATCAACGTACCCACGATGGCATGTTCCCCGTCGGGCGTTAAATAGATTGCCATATCCTGCCCTTGAACGCTGGCTCCATAGCCACGTAAACCTCCTGGGGCATCGAACTGCCCGTGAATGGTGAGTCCCTGGTTGGCCAATGTTTGAACCGGTGGGGGTAGTTCATCTGCCTGGCTTGTCAATGCGGTACTGATACTCGCTAGTATCAAAAAATTACTTAGGCTGGATAGAGCAAAGCGTTGCATAACAACATCCCTATTTAATGGGTAATGATCATTGCCTTAGTCTGTCATAGACAGCTTATCTTTGATGATTTGGCCTCTTCTCCTTGAGTGCAGACTCTCACTCATCCGCCACCAGCCAGCGTACAGCATAGGGAGGCAGGGAGGACTCAGTTCCCCAATGGCTCTGTGCATCCAATGCCTGCCATGCATGCAGATCCAGTGCTTGGCTCACCGCTTCACCCACATTTGCCAGTGGCAATAATGTATCGGTAACGTTAAATAGAGCCAGCAAACGTCGCCCATTGCTCAACGGGCCTCGCTCAATGGCGAGTAATTCTGGTGGTGAGGGAAGCACGCGCTGGGCGGCGTGAGGATGAAAGCAGGGCTCATGGCGGCGCTGGTCCAGTAGCTTCCCAAGGGCATGGAAAACATCATGGGTAGGGGTGGAGGGGCTTTCAAGCAGTAATGCAAGTTCATCCCGCTGCCAGCGGCGGCGGTTGATAGAGCGTAACCGTCCGCTGCGCTCAATGCCTTCCACATCATTAAGCGTCCCTGTCAGCGTGTGGATATAGAGTGCCGGAATGCCCTGCAGGCTGAGCATAATCGCCTGGCTACATAGAAAACGCGCGATTTGCCATGGGTCTGGGCCGCGCCGTGTACCCCGCATGGCTTCAAACCAGGTAATGTTGATCTCATAAGGTGTATCACTGCCGTCAGGATTACTGCGCATACTTACAAAACCACCAAAACGGTGCATCAACTCCAGCAGGGCATCCCGCTCATGGTCTGGCAGCAGGCCCTCCAGGGGGCGTACACCGATGCCATCATGGCTGGCTGTAAAGTTTAAGTAGGTGCACTGTTCCGGTAGTACCGGCAAGCCCGAAAGCCAGGTTTGGATAGTGGTTGTCTCGCCGCGGGTCAGGGTATGGAGTAATAGCGGTGGTAGCGCGAACTGGTACACCATATGCGCTTCATCAGGCGAGCCTTCGGGCAGGCGCTCAAGGCCGAAATAACTAATATTTTCCGCATGGGGAACGTTGGTTTCGGTGATTAACAGGGTACCCGGTGCCAGCTCATCCACAATGGCTCTTAGTAAACGCACGACCGTGTGGGTTTCTGGCAGGTGAATGCAGGGTGTACCCAAACGTTTCCATAAAAAAGCCACTGCATCCAGACGGATGATCCGTACGCCTTGCTGAAGATAAAAAAGCAGAATGCCTACAAATTCCAGCAGAACGTCTGGGTTTTCAAAATTCAGGTCAATCTGATCCTCTGAAAAAGTGGCCCACAGGTGGCGGGTACCCCGGCGGGTGGAAATCGGCACTAGCAGAGGATTGCTGCGCGGTCTTGTAACCTGTGAGACATCGGTATCAGGGTCCACTTCAATGAAGTAATCACGCCCAGGCAAGCTCCCGGTCAGATAATCCACAAACCATAACGACTCACGGGAGACATGGTTAAGCACCAGATCAGCCATCAGGTCATAGTGGCTGGCTAACTCCTGGATATGCTCCCAATCACCCAACTCGGGATTCACCTCCCGATAATGGATAACTGAAAAACCATCATCACTGCTCCAGGGGAAAAAGGGTAAAACATGAACACCACTAATGCGCTCGCCTAAATAGCGCTGGAGAAACTCGCTTAGCACCGCAAGCGGTGGCAAGCCCTCTGCCACAATGGAATCGCCATAACTAATGACCCACTGGTCTTTTTCGCTCCAGGTGGGGGCATGACCAACATGCTGGGGGGCATTGCTTGCCGAAGGGAACGGGGTATCACGAAAAACCGTACGGTAATGATCAATATGTTGCCCTAAACGCCGCTGCACTTCGTCTGCACGGGGACCATAAAGATGAGAAAGATAATGGTGAACCGTCTGCTCAAAGGGGGTCATGCGGGCATCCTCTTAAAACAATCTGATACAAACGCTGCAGCTTGTATGCCGAATCGTTACAATACTAGGCTAATGCTGCGTTTAATGAAGAGGCTACCCTTTACTTGCAACAGCTCTTTTTCCGATAACAATCGAAGCGCGTGACAAGGTAGCGTGTGAAAAGCTGTCAATGGCAGGTATTTTGTACAACACCTAAGACGTGGTTAACAATAGCTTATAACATGCTGCTTAATGCTGTTATCCGCACGTACTGACAACAGGTTGACTGCTATGCATTGCCCTTTTTGTGGTGCCAATGATACCCGAGTGAGCGATTCCCGGCTGGTGGCGGATGGTGATCAGGTCCGTCGTCGCCGCCAGTGTGCCAACTGCCATGAGCGCTTTACTACCTATGAAACCGCCGAATTGATCATGCCGAGGGTAGTGAAATCAGATGGATCCCGGGAGAGCTTTAACGAGGCTAAATTGCGGGCGGGTATGTTACGTGCACTCGAAAAACGTCCTGTCAGTGCGGAGGCCATTGAAGCGGCTGTTGAGCGTATCCGCCAATCATTACGTGCTCGTGGTGATCGCGAGGTTAATGCCCGCGATATCGGTGAAGCGGTGATGAAGGCGTTGAGAAATCTTGATCAAGTCGCTTATATACGCTTTGCATCGGTCTATCGGAAATTCCAGGACTTGGATGAGTTTCGTGCGGAAATAGACCGGCTCTCCCAGGATACCGACCAAGCCCCCGCCATGAAAACGCCGCTTGGCGACGATGGGCACGGGGAGCACTAATGAGTCCTGAGTCGCGACAAGCGAACACTACCATGTTTGATCATCACTATATGGCACGAGCCCTGAAGCTTGCTGAGCAGGGGTTATACACCTCGGACCCGAATCCCAGGGTCGGTTGCGTTATCGTTCAATACGATCAGGGAGCAGAGGGGCGTATTGTTGGGGAGGGCTTTCATCTTCGCGCGGGTGAGCCCCATGCGGAAATTCACGCGCTCAACGCCGCCGGTGCAGCAGCAAAAGGGGCAACGGCTTATGTCACCCTGGAGCCCTGTTCTCATACGGGAAGAACAGGCCCCTGCGCTGTGGCACTGGTAGAAGCCCAGGTTGCTCGGGTGGTGGTGGCGATGGTAGACCCAAACCCTCAAGTGAGCGGACAAGGTATTGAGCGGCTTCAAGCAGCTGGCATTACGGTGGAAGTGGGGCTGTTGGAGCAAGATGCGAAGGCGCTGAACCCTGGTTTTATTTCCCGCATGCAGCGCCAGCGTCCTTTTGTGCGATTAAAAATGGCGATGAGCCTTGATGGGCGCACCGCCATGGGGTCGGGTGAATCCCAGTGGATTACCGGCCCGGAAGCCCGCAGTCAGGTGCAGCGCCTGCGAGCACGCTCAAGCGCTATTTTGAGTGGTGTGGAGTCCATTATTATGGATGATTCGCGGCTAACGTTACGGGCGGATCAACTGGAATTGGCTAATGCTGACGACATCATTAAACGCCAGCCGCTGCGCGTTATTCTGGATTCGCGGCTGCGTTTGCCGCTAGCGGCTGCCTGTCTGCGGGAGCCAGGACGAACATTGATTATTGCCACGGAACAGCACAGTGATGAGAAGAGGCGCAAGCTGGAAGCTGCCGGTGCTGAAATACACGTCCTGCCCATGGCCCAGGAAGGGCGGGTATCGCTAACTGACATGCTGCATTGGCTGTCGGAAAATGAACAGGTTAACGAGCTGCTGGTGGAAACAGGTGCCACCCTGGCCGGTGCGCTGGTAGGCGCCGGTTTGGTCGATGAGCTGCAACTCTTTGTTGCTCCAACGCTCCTTGGTGGCGAAGCCAAGCCCTTGTTTGCATTACCTGACTTAACCCGGATGGTGGATCAGAAGCGATTGACCATCAAGGAAGTACGCGCTATTGGGCATGATTGGCGCATTATCGCCGAGCCCCTTACTGACTAGCGCAAGCGTCGATAGCAAGGTACCCTGACGCGCGAAATCGCTGCAATGCGACCACTTTTTTGGAGATTCCATGACGCACTCCTCTACTGAAGGTTTGTCCTCAATCGCTGAGCTGGTGGAAGATATTCGCCACGGTAAAATGGTGATTCTCATGGATGATGAGGATCGCGAAAACGAAGGTGATATCATCATGGCGGCCGAAAAAGTTCAGGCCGAGCATATCAACTTCATGGCCCGCTATGCGCGTGGCCTTATCTGTATGCCGATGACCCGTGAGCGTTGTGAACAGCTTAACCTGCCACTCATGGTGCAGGATAACGGCTCTGGTTTTGGTACTAAGTTCACGCTCTCTATAGAAGCGACAGAAGGTGTCACGACAGGAATCTCGGCAGCTGATCGTGCCCGTACCGTCCAAGCGGCGGTGGCGCCGAATGCCAAGCCAGCGGATATCGTTCAGCCGGGGCACATTTTTCCGCTGATGGCGGAACCAGGTGGTGTCTTACGTCGCGCAGGGCACACCGAAGCCGCCTGTGATCTTGCTGCCCTGGCGGGTTGCGACCCTAGTGGGGTTATCTGCGAGGTGATGAACGATGACGGCAGTATGGCGCGTCGTTCGGAGCTTGAAGTATTTGCGAAGACTCACGGTATCAAAATCGGTACCATTGCTGATCTGATTCACTATCGTATCGTCAACGAGCAAACCGTTGACGCGATTGAAACCACCAGCGTTACGACAGCCCATGGTGAGTTAGCGCTCCATGTCTTCCGCGATCGTATTCAAGGGGCGCACCATTTAGCGCTGGTGAAAGGGCAGCCAGCACCTGAACAGGCCACCACGGTACGTGTTCACCTGGCTGATACACTGCGGGATGTGATGGGGCTGCTGAAGGGGGAGCAGTGCCGCTGGGATGCTAATCGTGCACTTGAAGAGATTGCCCATGCGCCAGCCGGTGTGTTTGTGCTGATTGATGATGGCCGCCCCCATCAGGATTTGAAAGATCAGTTGGATATCTTTCTGGACCGTGTACGTCAGCCACGTACCAGTGACTCAGATGGTGCCGGCAACTACTTAACGATTGGTACTGGCTCGCAAATTCTGCGCCACCTGGGCGTGGGTAAAATGCGGCTACTTAGCTCCCCGTGGAAATTCTCGGCACTCTCAGGATTCGATCTCGAAGTTGTCGAGCGCCTGGGACCCAATGACACGGCGTATGAGCCAACTACTCAGCAGGAATAAATTGATGCAATCCCTTTCGCAAGTTGAAGGCAGTTTTGTGGATGTCGATGGGCGTTATGTCATCGTCGTAGGACGATTTAATCATCATGTGGTGGATAGCCTGGTAGAGGGAGCGGTTGATAGCCTTACCCGGCACGGGGTAGATGCTGAAAATATTCATATTGTCCACGTACCCGGTGCCTGGGAGCTACCACTGGCAGTCAAGCGGGTGCTGAGCGTTATGAAGCCCGATGCCGTGATTGCCCTTGGTGCCGTTATCCGTGGTGGTACGCCGCATTTTGAATACGTGGCTGGTGGTTGCAATACCGCGATCAATCACCTCCAGCTTGAGTTTGAAACACCGGTAGCGAATGGCGTGTTAACCGTTGAATCTATCGAGCAGGCGATTGAACGCGCTGGTACTAAAGCCGGTAATAAAGGCACTGAAGCTGCTATGGCTGCGATGGAAATGGTATCGCTGCTGCGTGCTCTGCCGGTGGGAGACTCGAAATGAGCGAGCGTCGTGAGCGTAAGCCCTCTGCCGCACAGCAAGGGCGTCACGCTGCACGTGAGTTGGCGGTTCAGGGGCTCTACCAATGGCAAATGACGGGCAAATCCATCACAACCATCGAAGCTGAGTTTCGTAGCCAGGTCGCCGATGACGATCTGGAAGACCACGAAAACTGGCTAAAAGTGATGGAAATTGCCGATAAAGCGCTGTTCCATGAGCTGCTACATAACACGGTACGCTTTAAAGCCGAGCTTGATCGTGAGATCTCGCCGCTGCTTGATCGTCGTTTGGAAGATCTGGATGCGGTGGAGTTGGCGATCCTTCGCCTGGGTGCTTACGAGCTTTCCCGCCGTATGGAAGTTCCGTACCGTGTTGTGATCAACGAAGGCGTTGAGCTGGCTAAATCATTTGGCGCCACCGACGGCCATAAGTACGTGAATGGCATTCTCGATAAGCTGGCAAATCGCTTACGTAGTGCCGAAGTCAGCGCCCGCCGTTTATAAGACGGACCGTCTGATAATGCGTTTAAGGGGCCTTTGTGCTTGCCGAATTTGATCTGATTCGACGCTACCTTATGTCGCCGCAGGAGGCGCAAGCGGCAAATGGCGTTGCCCTTGGAAATGGTGACGATGCCACCCTGTTGATGCCCAGGGCCGGGCAGCAGTTAGTGGTTAGCGTCGATACGTCTGTTGTTGATGTGCATTTCCCCCACGATGCCCCCGGCTTTGCGATCGGGCATCGAGCATTAGCGGTTGCCCTGAGTGACCTGGCAGCCATGGGAGCAGCGTCTCGCTGGTGTTTAATGGCGCTAACACTGGATCAGCGGGCCTTTGTGGATAAAAAGGTCGCAGAACAGTGGGTGTCTGATTATGCCAGAGGGTTTCATACACTCTGTCAGCAACATGCCACCACTCTGGTGGGTGGCGATGTGACCTCTGGGGCACTAACGATCTCAGTCACGGTCATGGGGGAGGTACCCACAGGTATCGCCATGACCCGCTCAGGTGCCCAGGTGGGCGATGTTATTGCCGTCACCGGGACCTTGGGGGGAGGCGCTGGTGGGCTTGCGCTGTGGCAAAAAGGTGAGCGGGATATCACGCACCCCTTGTTACAGCGCTATCTATTACCTGAGCCTCGCTTGGCTGCGGGTGTGGCGTTACGCAGTATAGCCACTGCCGCGATGGATATCTCCGATGGCTTACTGGCGGATCTGGCCCATCTTCGTGCAGCCTCACATGTAGGAGCTACGTTAGAGCCTGAGGCATTGCCACTGGCGGAAGGGCTGGAGCAACTGCTCGGCCAGTCAGACGCCCGTAAAGCAGCCTTATCAGGAGGAGATGACTATGAATTGCTGGTCACACTTGCCCCGGAAGATGTCGCCTGTGCCCAGGCACGGCTTGCTGACTTAGGTATAACACTGACCGTCATCGGGCGCTGTAATGAAGCCTTAGGCGTGACCGGAGTGTCCTCAGCCGATTATGCTGGCTGGCAGCATTTTAGTGGGGATACGCCATGAACCGCGCACCGGCAAGTGTTTGGCGACGCCCAACTCACTTTTTTGCTTTCGGTCTGGGCAGTGGTACTGTGCCCTGGGCGCCCGGCACGTTTGGCACCCTGGCTGCGATTCCTTTCTACTGGGTGATGGCTGACTTGCCCCTTGGCTGGTATCTGGGGCTGGTGTTTGCTGCTTTCGTGGTTGGGGTATGGCTGTGTGATAAAACCTCCCAGGATCTAGGCGTACATGATCACTCCGGGATCGTATGGGACGAATTTGTTGGCTACTGGATTACCATGGCAGCGGTACCCTTTTCCTGGGAAGCTGCGCTATGGGGCTTTATCGTGTTTCGAATCTTCGATGTCTTTAAACCCTGGCCCATCCGTTGGGCAGACCGTCGGGTGGCTGGCGGATTTGGTATCATGATTGATGATGTGATGGCAGGGATTTATGCCTGGAGTACAATGCACCTTTGGTTCTGGCTACATTGAAGGTTTTAAGTGAACGCAAAGGACAATGCTGTAGTAACCTAGCGATTATCGGTGGCGAATAACTCCTCAATCGTGGAGCTGTTCAAGGAGATGGCATGCGCAAGGAACGTCTGATCGTCCCCATACTGGCGGCAGTTGCCGCTGTATGGATGGTGGCGCAACTGCTTTCTAGTGTGCTGTTCGAGCGTAGCCTTCGCCAGGCGTTGGATGACCTGGAGGCGCGAGGAGAATGGCGGGTTAGCCGTACAGACAGTCGTCAGGGGTGGTTAACCTCACAGGGAAGCGTACTGCTGTCACCACTGCTTGGTCGCCCCTGGCGCTTAGAGCTGACCTACCGTGCCCGCCACGGCGTCTTAAGTACCGATGTTGAAGGGACACTGCTACCCCGGTTGGATAGCGTACTGCAAAAAGCGGTTGGCGAGGTATCTGCCCCCTCCGTGCCTCGCTGGCAGGGTCGCTACCATACACTAAGCGGCCGCACTGAGCTTAGATTGGCACTGGCTCCCTTCATTGTGCAGCAAAGTGGTCGCGAGCTGGATGTGCGTGGCTTGCGCCTGCGGCTGGAAGGTGTGTTCGGTGACTGGCGGCTACGTGCGTTATTGGATCAACTTACCTTAACCGACGGTTTGTCCCAGTTAGCCCTCGGGCCTACGACCCTTGAAAGCCGCTATACTTATATTCACGATGCGTACCATTTTGCGCAGCGGGATCACCTTCATATTGAACACTTGGCACTCCATTACCCCGCTTACGATATCCAGATGACCTCTCTGGATGCCATTAGCCATATGGTGCTGGATGAGAGTGAACTGCGTTTAAAAGGCGAACTCGTTCTGGGGGAGGTACGTGTGCCCAGCGAAGCGCCGGATACACCACTATTAAGTGGCCGAATAGAAGCGGAGCTTTCGCGCCTCAATGCTGACGCTGTGCGCCAGGTGATTCGCAAGCTGCGCCAGGAAGCCGCATGGGGGGATACAAGCCTCCCCATGGCAGAAGGTCTGTTAGCCCGGCTAGAGCCTGATCTGCTGCAGGTAATGAGCGACTCGCCCCGTTTGGATGTCACCGCCGTATCCATTGAAAGCCCGCTATTGGAGTTGAGTGTAGAGGCCGATGGTGCACTGTTTTTTGATGCCCGCCGCCTCAATGAGCTGAGTTTGGCGGCATTGGAGAAGCCCGAAGAGCGAGCCCGTTGGTTAGAGCGTATTGATGGAGATTTTACCTGGTACGATGCGCCCACTGTGGCTGCGCTATGGCTCGGTTTGCCGTTGGGTACCCGAGAACTGCAGTTTGATGTGATTCGCGGTGTATGGCGGGTTAATGGTCGGCCAATGCCCGAATTATGGCCCTGAACGTTTTTTAGTAGTAACTGATTAATGATGATTCCAGGCCTTATTCACGAGTCAGTTAAATTCCCCAAGGGTTGAAGTTTTGGCTATGTGCCCACATTCCAGTAGCAACACTAAGCGGTGAAATCCGCTAGTCACTGTTGATTGGAGGGCGCATGAGCGACCAGGATTACGACCGCGATCAAGAACACGCCGACTGGCTAACTGATAGCGAGTCGCGAGAAGAGTCCCATAGTAGCGAAGAGCACCGTTCCGATGGTGAACGGGTCAATTCATTAGTTCCTGCCAGTGAAATGCTGCCAGAGCGTATCTACCTGTTACCGATCCATAATCGTCCCTTTTTTCCTGCTCAAGTACAGCCGTTGGTGATCAACCGTGAGCGTTGGGAAGAAACCATGCGCCGAGTAGGTAATACGCCGCACCACACTATCGGTGTTGCCTTTGTTGGTGAGCAGGGTATTGAATCGCTTGATCATGAAAACTTCCCGGAGATTGGTACTGCTGTCAAAGTCCACAAGCTAAAGGGCGAAGATCAGCAGATTCAGTTTATTGCCCATGGGCTACAGCGCTTCAAAATCCAGCGTTGGCTTTCGAAAGAGCCTCCTTATCTGGTAGAGGTCAGTTACCCCAAAGAACCCGTAAATGCCGAAGATGAAGAGACCCGTGCTTATGCCATGGCGATCATTAACGGCATTAAAGAGCTGTTGCCCATTAACCCGCTGTATGGTGAAGAGCTCAAGCACTACCTGAATCGCTTCAGCCCACACCAACCAGGTCCGCTAACCGATTTCGCCGCGGCGATCACTTCTGCAAAAGGTCCCGAATTACAGGACGTATTGGCGACACTGCCTGTCGCTGAGCGCATGCACAAAGTATTACCGCTGCTGCGCAAAGAGATTGATGTCGCGCAACTGCAAAGTGAAATCAGTGAGCAGGTGAATGCACAGATGCAGGAGCGCCAGCGGGAGTTCTTCCTGCGCGAGCAGTTGAAGGTCATTCAGCGCGAGCTGGGTATCTCCAAAGATGACCGCGAAAACGATGTTGATACCTTTAGAAGTCGCCTGGAATCGCTGGTGGTACCCGAGCGTGTCCAGTCGCGCATCGACGATGAGCTTAACAAACTGAGTGTGCTGGAAACCGGTTCTCCAGAATACGGTACCACCCGTAACTATCTCGACTGGTTAACCTCTCTGCCGTGGGGGGTTACCAGTCAGGATAAACTGGACCTTGCCCATGCCAGGGAAGTGTTGGACCGCGACCATGACGGTTTAAAGGACGTCAAAGAGCGGATTATTGAATTCCTTGCAGAGGGTACCTTCAAAGGTGACGTAGGGGGCTCGATTGTACTGCTGGTTGGGCCTCCCGGTGTGGGTAAAACCTCCATTGGGCGTTCGATAGCAGAAGCGCTGGGAAGAGAGTTTTATCGCTTCTCTGTCGGAGGCATGCGCGACGAGGCAGAAATCAAGGGACATCGCCGTACTTACGTGGGTGCCATGCCCGGCAAGCTGGTTCAGGCCTTCAAGGAAGTCGAGGTTGAAAATCCCGTCATCATGCTGGATGAGATAGACAAGCTTGGCCAGTCGTTTCAGGGAGATCCTGCTTCAGCGCTGCTTGAAGTGCTCGATCCTGAGCAAAACGTGGATTTCCTGGATCACTATCTTGATGTGCGAATGGATCTCTCAAAGGTGCTGTTTGTCTGTACCGCCAATACGCTGGACTCTATTCCGGGGCCACTATTGGATCGCATGGAACAGATTCGGCTATCGGGTTATATCGCGGAAGAGAAACTTCAGATCGCCAAGCATCACTTATGGCCCAAATTGCTCAAGCGCGACAAGCTGCCGAAAAAACGCATTAACCTTACCGACGCTGCACTCAAGCAGGTGATCGATGGTTATGCCCGTGAAGCTGGTGTGCGTCAGCTGGAAAAACAGCTTCACCGTATTGTGCGTAAAGCAGCCGTCAAACTGTTGGAAGACCAACTGGAGACCGTCAGCATCTCTGTTAAGAACCTCGAAGAGTTCCTTGGCGCGCCGCTATTCCGTAAAGAAAAGGTGCTCAAAGGTGAAGGGGTGGTCACCGGGCTGGCCTGGACGTCCATGGGTGGCGCGACACTGCCCATTGAAGCGGGCAAGGTGCATGCGCTGGATCGTGGTTTTAAATTGACGGGCAAACTTGGCGATGTAATGAAGGAGTCCGCCAATATTGCCTACAGCTACACGCTGGGCCATTTGCAAGAGTATGGTGCCGATGCTGACTTCTTCGACTCCGCGTTTGTGCATCTGCACGTCCCGGAAGGTGCCACGCCAAAAGATGGTCCATCTGCGGGAGTGACCATGACGACTGCACTGTTGTCACTGGCCAGGCACCAGGCGATTGAGCGCCCCCTGGCAATGACCGGAGAGTTAACGCTCACCGGTCAGGTGCTGCCAGTGGGTGGGATTCGTGAGAAGGTGATTGCCGCACGGCGCAGCGACATTTTTGAGGTAATACTTCCTGAAGCTAATCGCCGCGATTATGAAGAGCTACCCGACTACTTAAAAGAGGGAATGACCGTACACTTCGCAAGCCGTTACCGTGACGTAGCCAACGTGGTTTTTAAATAGAAAGTAGCTGATAAACACAGCAAACTATCCGTTAGAAGCGCCGCTCTGAGGAGAACGGTGCTTTTTTACATCTATTTACTGGTTAAATCTACTTGAGAAACGGGATAATAGGAGTAAGTCAAAAATTAAAAAAACCACCCCCTGGGAGCTATCCATGCGCAACAACCAACCCATCACGCAGCGTGAGTACGTGCTGGACGATGAAGCCGTTCTAATCTCTCGCTCAGATGCAAAAGGTAACGTCACCTACGCGAATGCAGGCTTTGTTGAAGTCAGTGGATATTCACGTGATGAACTGGTAGGGGCTCCGCATAGTCTGATTCGTCATCCTGATATGCCTGAAGCCGCCTATGCTGACCTGTGGAATACCATCCAGGCAGGTGCCACATGGCAGGGAGTCGTCAAAAACCGTCGTAAAAACGGAGATCACTACTGGGTGAGTGCTACCGTGGCGCCGCTAAGAGATGGTGAGCGGGTCGTGGGCTACACCTCAGTGCGCCGCAAGGCACCGGCCCAGAGTGTCACCCAGGCCGAACAGGCCTATGCGGAAATACGTGAGAAAGGCAAATCCCGTCATTATCGCCTTAACCGTGGCACCCTCCAGCGCAAAGGGGTTCGCGGCTTCTTTGCACGTTTCCAGCTCACCAGTCTAAAAGCCAGGCTCACTGGGATGGTGATTGCCTCGCTGGTCTTGTTAGCGTCTGCAGGCGGGCTTGGGGTATACGGTTTGATCGCTTCGGGAGAGCGCCTGGATACGCTCAACCGGTCCGCTCTTGAGTCCGTGGCAAACCTGCAGCGTATTGAACGTGGGGTCGGGCAGGTAGTGGAGATACTGGAGCCCGCAGTGCGTAATCCACGACGGGTGGATATAGAAGAGGTCACTACTTCCATTGGTGAACATACTGAAGCGATTCAAACCATGTGGGATAGCTATCGCGTAAATGATGATGCAACCAGCGATAGCCAGGTTGCATTTGATAGTGCCTTAACAACGTGGCGCAACGGTATCAACTCGGCGTTGGTTGCTATCAGAGACGCGAATGGGTTTGCAGCGTTCGAAGCACTCACCGATTCGGTTCAACCGACAACAGAAGTGCTGCGCCAGGTAAGCAGTCAGTTGGTGATCCAGGAGCGTGACAATGCAGAGGTACTGGTTGCTCAGGCACACCAAGGTCGTCAGCAAATGCTCATTGCCCAGCTTGTGTTGATGACGGTAGGCCTTCTGGTGATGGTAGGTCTAAGTGTCGCTATTCTGAAATCGGTGTTCCGCAGTCTGGCGGGCGCACGCCATATGAGTTTTCAAATTGCATCTGGTAACTTAGCCGCTCGAGAGCGTCGCCAAACCAATGATGAATTGGGCGAACTCCTTTATTCGCTCGATACCATGCGTTTTAGTCTGGCGAGCATTGTGGGGGATGTAGAAAAGCGGGTCTCGGTGGTGACCCCTGCCGTACAACAAATTGCTGCTGAAAACGAAGAACTTGCATCACGTACCGAACAGCAGGCCTCATCGCTTCAACAGACCGCTTCCAGTATGGAGGAAATGACCTCAACAGTGCAGCAAAACACTGAAAATGCACGCCAGGCAACCGAGTTGGCTGCTCAGAATGCTCATAGCACGCGCGATACCCGGCAGCAAATGGAGCAGTTGGTGGAGCGTATGCAGCGCATAGCCCAGCGTGCTGAAAAAATGACCGAAATGATTGGTGTGATTGATGGTATTGCGTTCCAAACCAATATTCTCGCGCTTAATGCATCGGTAGAGGCAGCACGTGCTGGCGAGCATGGGCGAGGCTTCGCTGTTGTAGCGAGCGAAGTACGTAGTTTGGCTGGTCGCAGTGCCGATGCGGCTCAAGAAATACGCAAAATGATTGATAGTACCACCCAGGAGGTAAACGGTGGCCGTAGTGCCGTGGAACAGGCGGAGTTGTCGATCGAAAATGTGGTAACGCAGGTCAGTCGGGTGAGTGAGCTGATGGCATCCATCAGCACGGCTTCCAGCGAGCAGAGCAGTGGTATCGGGCAAATTAACTCTGCCATCGCTGAAATGGATAGTGTCACCCAGCAAAATGCCACTAAGGTTCAGACCATAGCCGCGTCGGCTGATAACCTTGCTATTGAGACATTTGAGTTGGCTAATGTTGTTGATGCATTCCGTCTTGAAGGTGCCCAGAGCGAAAGCACGGCAGCTGCTCGTGAAAAGCTTCAACTGGTCAATCAGGCGCTGCGTAAAGCATCGCTTGGTTTAGCTGCCTCAGAAGCATCGTTACCTGCACATGCGCACCGGGCTGAGCCTTGGGAGGCGTTTTAAACGTACAATTCCTCAACGCTGCAGTCCATGTGCCATATCTATTAATGGCCTCATTTCTTGGGCTGATGCCTCTAATATTAAACACTTGCGTGCCACCTTTGAGTGGCACGTTTTATGCAGGGTAAGGAGTGAATGGTGTGGTACGCACAGATGTTGTGCGTATGGCTAATGCAGTATCACTAATTTAAAACGATCGGCTTGGTAAAGGAAACATCGCTAAGCGCCATGGTGGCACTGGCTATTTATAAAAAAGAGTAGGGGATTTGAATGAGCACTATTACCCAAGCGACTTTTGAGCTTTCCGATGACCAGGTATTGATCTCTCGCTCTGATCGTCAGGGCAGAATTACCTACGTTAACCAAACGTTTGTCGAGATCAGCGGCTACTCACCAAGTGACCTGATGGGTGAGCCCCACAGCTTGTTCCGTGACCCCGAGATGCCCTCTCAGGTATTTAAAAACCTGTGGGAAACCATAGAGCAGGGTAAAACGTGGCAGGGAATTCTTAAAAACCACTGTAAAGATGGCCGCACTTATTGGGTGCACACAACCGTTGCGCCGCTATTAGACGGTAACCGCGTTGCAGGCTATACCGCTATCCATCGTAAGGCGAGTGCCAAAAGAGCCGCTCAAGCTGCCAGCGTTTATAGTGCTATGCAAAGGGGCAAGGTGCGAGGTTTTAAGCTTCATTATGGTGCGTTGCGGCGCACGGGAGTGCGCGGCTGGGTTCAGCGCTTTAGCTTCAGCAGTATGCAGGCAAAATTAATGGGTATGGTTTTTGCGGCGATTGCATTGTTGGTGATTGCTGGTGCTGCTGGTGTGTATGGTTTAACTAGCTCGGCAGAAAGGCTGCGTACCCTGAACCAAACCGGGCTGGAAGGCATTGCCGATCTGCAACAAATAGAGCAACGAACCGGCCAGTTACTCCAAGTACTGGAGCCTGCGGTGCGAAATCCTCGTCGAGTAGACATGGATCTACTGGAAGAGCAGGTGAGTACGATGAGTGCGGATGTTGAAGAAACATGGCAGAACTATACCGTCCAGCGCAGTGAATCTAGCGTACTACAGGAGGGGCTCACCGCCCATCTGGAGAGCTTTTTGGCAGGCGCTTATGATGCGTATGCCGCCATCCGTGATGGCAGTGGTTTTGCCGCTTTTGAAGCATTTAACGATATCGTACAACCCGCCTCTGAAAGTATTAGTGCCACGATTAATTTACTGGTTGACCAGGAGCGTGCTGCAGCAAACGATTTGATGGAAAATGCTGAACGCCAGCAACAGCTGTTGCTATGGACTCAACTGGGTGTGTTATTGCTGGGTATATTGCTAATGGTGGGATTGAGCGTTGCGGTATTGAGGTCGCTGATCAAATCCCTGAACGAAGCCCGCCGTGTTACCTTCCAGATTGCTGCCGGTAATCTGGCCAACCGCGTTACGCTCAAGCGCAATGATGAGTTGGGTGAGCTGCTTCGATCGCTGGAAACCATGCGCGCCAGTCTGTCAGGCCTTATTACTGAAGTGGGAGGTAAAGTGGCGGTGGTAACGCCAGCATCTGAGCACATTCAACAGCAAAATGAAGATTTGGCCTCCCGCACTGAACAGCAGGCATCCTCTTTGCAGCAAACCGCTTCCAGTATGGATCAGATGACGGCCACGGTTCAGCAAAATACGGAAAATGCCCGTCAGGCCAACCAACTGGCGATGCAGAATGCAGCGACCAGCCGCGAAACGGGCGAGCGTATGCAAGCACTGGTAGAGCGTATGGAGCGCATTGCCACTAGCGCCGATAAAATGAACGACATTATTACTGTCATTGATGGTATTGCTTTCCAGACCAACATCCTGGCTCTGAACGCCTCAGTGGAAGCTGCCAGAGCCGGTGAGCAAGGCCGGGGTTTTGCGGTCGTTGCCAACGAAGTGAGGAGCCTGGCCGGGCGTAGCGCTGATGCTGCAGGTGAAATCCGTCGCCTGATTGATACTTCATCCCAGGAAATTACCGGTGGCGCTCAAGCGGTAAAAGAGGCAGAGCAGGCGATTGAACAGGTAGTCACCCAGGTAATGCGGGTGAGCGATATTATGGAGGAGATCAGTACCGCATCCGATGAGCAGAGCAGTGGTATTGCACAAATTAACACTGCTATCTCAGAAATGGATCATGTGACCCAGCAAAACGCCACCAAGGTGCAGTCTATCTCCAGCGCTGCGCAAAGCCTGACGCGTGAAGCGCTCGAGCTTGCTAATGTGATCTCAGCATTCCGCCTTGAAGGAGCCGGTGAAGAGAGTAGTGACACCGCCCGGAGCCGCTTGCTTGAAAACAAGGATGTTGAGCAATTGTCACTACCAACGGCGGGTAAATCTTCTCAACCTGATCTTAAACGACCGTCTCCCATGGTAAAAGAAGAGGCGTGGGAAACGTTCTAGCTGTTTGGCGCAGGCTGGTTGCCTTCTACATCTAGTCTCTAGAGTTGGCTCATGCCACAATCTAAGGCCGCTGGATTCACTTACCTGCTGCCTGGAGTGTGGCAGGCCACTATAACGATGTAGAGGACACCATGCCTGAGTATCGCTCCCGTACTACCACCGCTGGCCGTAATATGGCTGGTGCCCGTGCCCTTTGGCGCGCCACCGGCATGAAAGATGATGATTTCCACAAGCCGATTATCGCGGTTGCGAACTCTTTCACGCAGTTTGTGCCGGGTCATGTTCACCTCAAAGACATGGGGCAACTGGTCGCGCGTGAAATTGAAAAGGCAGGCGGTGTTGCTAAAGAATTCAATACGATTGCCGTCGATGACGGTATCGCCATGGGCCACGATGGCATGCTCTATTCGCTGCCCAGCCGCGATATTATCGCCGACAGTGTTGAATATATGTGTAATGCCCATTGTGCCGATGCGCTGGTGTGTATTTCCAACTGCGACAAAATTACACCTGGAATGCTAATGGCCGCCATGCGCCTTAACATCCCGGTGATTTTTGTATCAGGTGGCCCCATGGAGGCCGGGAAAACCAAATTGCTAAACCATGGCCTGGATCTGGTTGATGCCATGGTGATGGCCGCCGATGATAATGTCGACGATGAGATGCTGGCGGAAGTGGAGCGCAGTGCTTGCCCCACCTGCGGCAGTTGCTCTGGCATGTTTACCGCCAACTCCATGAACTGCCTGACTGAAGCGCTGGGCCTTGCATTACCTGGTAATGGTACCGTGCTGGCTACCCATGCGGATCGTCGTCGCCTGTTCGAGACTGCAGGCCATCGTATTGTGGAGCTGGCCAAGCGCTACTACGAAGGTGAAGAAGCCCACTTACTGCCTCGTGCAATCGGCAGCAAAGCCGCATTCAGGAATGCCATGACGCTGGATATCGCCATGGGCGGCTCAACCAACACCATTCTGCACCTGCTGGCCGCGGCACAGGAAGCGGAAGTCGACTTCACCATGGCGGATATTGACCGCTTATCCCGTGAAGTTCCTCAACTGTGTAAAGTTGCTCCCAACACCCAGAAATACCACATTGAAGATGTACACCGTGCAGGCGGCATCATGGCCATTCTGGGAGAGCTCGATCGCGCAGGCGTATTGGATACCACGGTGCCCACTGTGTATGGTGATAGCCTGCAAGCAGCGCTGGACGAGTGGGACATTATGCGCTCGCCCAGCCCTGAGATCGTCGAGTTTTTCAAGGCAGGCCCTGGTGGCATTCCCACCCAAACCGCATTTTCACAAAGTGCCCGTTGGCCCAGTCTGGATGGTGATCGCGCCAATGGATGTATTCGCGATCTTGAGCATGCGTTCTCCAAAGAGGGTGGCCTGGCGGTGCTTTATGGCAATATTGCTCTGGACGGTTGTGTGGTTAAAACCGCAGGTGTTGATGACTCGATTCTGGTGTTTGAAGGTAAGGCTCATGTAGTGGAGTCCCAGGATCAAGCAGTGGCTAATGTGCTTGACGGCAAGGTTAAAGAGGGCGATGTAGTGGTCATTCGCTATGAAGGCCCCAAAGGCGGGCCTGGAATGCAGGAAATGCTTTACCCGACCTCTTACTTGAAGTCCAAAGGGCTCGGCAAAGCCTGTGCACTGCTAACGGATGGTCGATTCTCTGGTGGTACCTCGGGGCTGTCCATTGGGCATGTATCTCCTGAAGCCGCTGCGGGTGGGGCGATAGGTCTGGTGGAGCAGGGAGACACGATTCTGATTGATATTCCCAATCGAGCGATTAATGTCAAACTTAGTGACGCTGAACTCGCCAAACGCCGGGACGCCATGGAAGCTAAAGGCAAAGATGCCTGGAAGCCCGTTGAGCAACGCCCGCGTAAAGTGACTCCAGCCCTGAAGGCCTACGCGCTATTAGCCACATCGGCTGATAAGGGCGCGGTGCGCGATCTTTCCAAACTCGATTAATCGTAGCAGCGAAGCGCACCCGCGGGTGCCTCATTAGCTCGTTCCTTGCGATGCGCTACGGGTTCATACCCTCGTTTGCGGGTGTGGGAGTTCGAGTCTCCCCATCCGCTCAACTTATTTCCACGCGCTAAGGAATGGCCCGGTGGTGACTTTGGCTCATTCCTCACCGCCGTGTTGCGGGATAGCGAATCCTCTATGGTGGCATCGGTTGTGATGGTTTAGAGTAAATCCATAGCGCTATTGCGTTTCTCTTCGCGCAGTTTATCCCGGGCAATATACAGGGCGGCAATGGCGCGCGCCTCATGAAAATCTTCCCGCAACAACAGGGCGGGTAACTCTTCAATGGCATGGGTTTCCACAATTAACGGCTCTGGCTCATCGCCTGACAAACGCATGGGATACAGGTCTGTCGCCATCAGCACCTGCATGCGATGGCGCATATAGTTGGGTGCTAATGAAAGCTCCACCAGCGGTTCAATACAGTGTGCACCGAAGCCGCACTCCTCCATCAGCTCGCGATTAGCTGCAGTGAGCATATCCTCGCCAGGATCCACCAACCCCTTTGGCAGGGTCAGTACATAATCCTCAAAGCCGGCAGCATACTCGCGGATCAGCAGTACGTGCTCCGGATCGGGCATTGCGATAATCATGACGGCGCCACGGTCAGCGCCAGTTAAGCGCTCGAATTGGCGCTCCTCGCCATTGGAGAAACGCAAATCAAGGGTTTCAATATGAAATAAGCGGCTTCTGGCGACGCTCTCTCTGGCCAAAATCTGCGGCTTGCGCGGGTATCCGGTTGAGGTATCGCTTGCCGATGTGTCGTGGATAGGCATCGTGCCTCCGTGGCTGCAAAAAACGGGTTACGCTACAATAGCACGCTTACTCTTTCAGACTGGAGCGGCAATGATTGATTGGCGCGGGATTGATACCGTCCTACTTGATATGGATGGTACGCTGCTGGATCTGCACTTCGATAGCCACTTCTGGCTAGAGCATCTGCCCAGACGCTACGTGGAGCTTCATCAACTGGACGAGGCCAGCCAGGAAGCATTGCGGGCACGTATTATTGACGAACAGGGTACCCTCAACTGGTACAGCCTTGCCTATTGGAGCCGCGAGTTAGGCGTGGATATCGTTGCGTTAAAAAGAGAGGTGCAGCACCTGATTGGCCTGCGGAGTGATGCCTTGGATTTTCTCACGTGGTTAAAGCAGGCCCATCCCCGCGTGGTGCTGGCCACCAATGCTGATAAGGCCAGTCTGGCGCTAAAATTGCCGCTCACGGGGTTGGAAAAGTACCTTGATGCCATCATCTCCTCTGAAGACGTAGGGTTTGCCAAAGAGGAGCAGGCCTTCTGGTTTGCCTTGCAGGCGCGTGAGCCCTTCGACCCCTCGCGTACCCTGTTTATTGATGACAACACGCGCGTACTCGAAAGTGCCCGTGAGTTTGGCATCAAGCACCTGCTAGGGATCAAACAGCCCGATAGCCGACGGCCTGAAAAAGAGCTTCAGGAGTTTATTGCCCTAGACCGATTTGCCCAACTGCTGCCAGCTAGTCTGCCAGGGCAGCTCTCATCAAGTTAAGGAGAGCGTTGAATGAACGACAGTGTTCGCTTGGATAAATGGCTATGGGCGGCGCGTTTTTTTAAGACGCGTGCCCTTGCTAAAAAAGCTATCGAAGGTGGCAAGGTTCACTATGATGGTGCGCGTGTTAAAACCAGCAAAAATGTTGAACTGGGGGCACTCATACGTGTTCCCCAGGGATGGGATATTTTCGAAGTGGAAGTGATTGCCCTAACCGACCAGCGCCGTGGCGCACCGGAAGCCCGCAAGCTCTATGCAGAAACCCAGGAGAGCGCTCAACGTAGAGCCCGGGAAGCAGAGGCTCGTCGCTTGACCAATGAAGCCATGCAGCACCCTCTCAGGCGCCCCGATAAAAAACAGCGTCGGGATATTCAGCGCTTTCAGCGCCAGCAGGGTGAGTGAGCAACGGCTCATTCACTATTCGCCGCAGGTTTTCCTTCCCTCTTTCCTATGGTTATTTTATGTCTGATCAAATTCAACGTTTCCTGTTTGACCAAACCAATGTGCGCGGCGAGATCGTGACCCTTGGTGACGCCTACCATGAGGTGCTGGACCGCCACGCCTACCCACCTGTGGTTAACGAACTGCTCGGTGAGCTATTGGCCGCTGTAGCGCTACTGACCGATACGGTTAAACTGGATGGCACGCTAAGCATTGAAGTGCGCGGCCAAGGCACGCTTGCGCTGCTCATGGCGGAGTCCAACCCTGGGGGTGAGCTGCGTGCCATTGCCCGCATTGCAGAAGGCGCTACACTGCCTGATGAACACGCCAGCTTCCGCGAACTGGTAGGCCATGGTCAAATCGTTATCACCCTCGACCCCCAGGAAGGGCACCGCTACCAGGGCATTGTGGCGCTTGACCACGATACATTGAGCGGTTGCCTGGAAGCCTACTTCGGCCAATCAGAGCAGTTACCTACCCGGCTGTGGCTGGCGGCTGATGGTAAGCGGGCAGGAGGACTTTTACTGCAGCGCTTGCCGGATGCATCACAAAACCAGGACGTCGATGCCTGGGAACGCAGTGTTCATCTGGCGGATACCATCAAGCCTGAAGAGTTGCTGGGGCTTGAGCAGCGGGAAGTCCTTTACCGACTCTATCACGAAGAGACGGTACGGGTATTTGATCCAAAAACAGTACGCTTTGGCTGTACCTGCTCACGTGAGCGTATGAGTCATGCGTTGTACACATTAGGGCAGGAAGAGTTGCGCGATATTCTGCGTGAGCAGGGCGCTATTGATACGCAATGCCACTTTTGTCACACGAAATATCACTACACCGCCGCGGATATTGAAACTTTGTTGGAAAACCCGGATGCGCCACCCCCAGTAATTCACTGATTATGTAGTCGGCCTGAGAGTGAGGGCTGAAAACAGCTGGTCATTGCCGTGCCAGATACAGCAATGCACGTGGCGTACCGAATAAACGATTGTTTGAAAGAAATACTGCGCTGCAACACAAAATGTTGTGTAATTGTAGTAGTTTAACTACAAAATATTTGCTTAAAGCCCCCGTTTCCTGGGGGCTTTATTTTTGCCATAATGCGCCGGACTTCAGCGCCCCCAGCCCTCTACCCAAGAGGATCGGGATGACTATTTAAGGCGTCGGTGACGCCCGGTAAACGAGAGAAAAGGCCTTAAGGCCCAGGAATCGACATGACCACGACTCAAGCCGCTCCCCAACCCCACGTTAATCTCAGCAGCGCCGAACTGATCGAGCGCGCCGTGGCCCGTGGTGAAGGCCGCCTGTCGGCTAATGGTGCCCTGGTGGTAAACACCGGTCTACGTACAGGGCGTTCACCTAAAGATCGTTTTATCGTCGATGAGCCTTCTACCCGCGACAGTATCGATTGGGGCGCTGTTAACCGTCCGTTCGATGCGGAAAAATTCTCAGCGCTGTGGGCTCGTGTAGAAGACTACCTGGGCAGCCGTGAGCATTTCGTTGCCGAACTCCACGTAGGCAGTGATTCCACGCACTATCTGCCGGTACGCGTTACCACCGAAACGGCATGGCAAAACCTGTTTGGCCATACCATGTTTGTACGTCCTGAGATCTATAATCAAGCAGCCAAAGACGAATGGACTATCCTGAATGCTGCGGGCTTTGAGTGTGACCCAAATCGTGATGGCACCAATTCAGATGGATGCGTGATTCTCAACTTTGCCGAGCGCAAAGTACTGATCGCCGGTATGCGTTATGCGGGCGAGATGAAAAAAGCGATGTTCTCTGTGCAGAACTTCCTGCTACCGGCTGCCGATGTACTGCCGATGCACTGCTCTGCAAACGTGGGTGAAGATGGTGAAACCTGCCTGTTCTTTGGCCTTTCAGGTACTGGCAAAACAACCCTTTCCGCCGATCAGGCGCGCTACCTGATTGGTGATGACGAGCACGCCTGGGGTGATGGTATTGTCTTCAACATGGAAGGCGGTTGCTATGCCAAATGTATCGATCTCTCCGAGAAAAACGAGCCGGTTATCTGGAACGCCATTAAGTTTGGCACCGTGCTGGAGAACGTGGTTCTAAACGATCGACGCGAACCAGATTACGCCGATGATAGCCTGACCCAAAACTCCCGTGCCGCCTATCCGCTGGAGCATGTTGAGAAACGTGTACCGGAAAATCTGGCAGGCGAGCCAAGTGCCATAGTGTTCCTGACCTGTGATATGTCTGGGGTATTGCCGCCGGTATCTGTATTGTCGAAAGAAGCCGCCGCGTACCACTTCCTGTCTGGCTACACCGCTAAAGTGGGTTCGACAGAAATGGGCTCCTCCGAAGGTCTGGCAGCAACGTTCTCCACCTGTTTCGGTGCACCGTTCTTCCCGCGTCCGGCACGTGAATACGCTGACCTGCTGATTAAGCGTGTGGCAAAGAAAGATGCCCAGGTATATCTGGTCAACACTGGGTGGACCGGTGGCGCCTACGGTGAAGGTGGCTCACGCTTCTCTATTCCCACCACCCGCGCCATTATCAGCGCCATCCAGTCTGGTGTGTTGCGTAACGTTGAAACCAAGCACATTGATGGCTTGAATCTGCAGGTTCCGGTCGCTGTGCCGGGTGTCGACTCCAGTCTGCTTGACCCACGCGACACCTGGAGCGATCGCGAGGCTTACGAGCGCCATCTTAAGGATCTGGCTAGTAAGTTCGTGGATAACTTCAAGAAGTTTGAAGGTGTTAGCGAAGCCATCATCCAGGCGGGACCGCAGTTAGGCTAAACGCATAGCGGCATGCTCCAACAAAAAGCTCTGGCATCACTGTCAGGGCTTTTTTTATTGCCACATTTTTTACCTCACAATCCCCTTAAAAAATCCATCTTTAAAATTAGGAGTAGAGCAAGTTTAAAGCGGGTTAGTCCGCTGGTTTGGTAAAGAGTCATCGGAGGAGGGCCAAAACATAAATAACGACGCTATTTTATTTAGCCAACAATAATCAAATAGGCAACTTGATAATATGAATAATATGGTCAATAAACGACCCAGGGAGATAAGGAGAGCCACGGCATGAATTTTCTGATCCGGAGGACCCTTTCCAGAATCCACAACCTCCACGATGTGGAACGCCTTGCACAGCGCAAGCTACCCAGGCCGATTTTCGGTTATATCGACCATGTAGCGGAGGATGGCCGCACCCAGTGTACCAACCTGTCCGCCTTCGACGAGTACTGTTTCCTGCCCAAGGCTTTCGTCAACGTCTCCCATATCGATCTGCAAACCGAGCTCTATGGTAAGCGCTATGCGGTGCCCTTTGGCATTGCGCCAATGGGAATCAGCGCGCTATCTGCCTATCAGGGGGACCTTGTGCTTGCCCGCGCGGCTGCCGCGCGTAACCTGCCGATGATCATGAGTGGTTCATCATTGATTCCTATGGAGCAGGTGGCTGAGGTTGAGGGAGCAGACTGGTTCCAGGCCTACCTACCGGGCACGCCAGAAGGCATTGAAGCCTTGATAGAGCGAATCAAACGGGCGGGCTTCAAGAAGCTGGTGGTCACGCTTGATTACCCGGTTCCACCCAATCCCGATAACCTCCGCCGGTCGGGGTTTTCGTCCCCCCTCGAACCTAGCCTGAGGCTCGCTTTCGACGGCCTGATACGCCCCGATTGGTTATGCAATACCTTCCTGCGTACGCTGTGGAAGCATGGCATGCCCCATTTTGAAAACAATCATGCGGAGCGCGGTGCGCCGATGATTTCACGGAGGGCTGCGCGGGACTTCTCGGGACGCCGCCACTTCGACTGGGGGTATCTCGATCTGGTACGTCGCTTATGGCCTGACACCCTCATCGTTAAAGGCATTCTCAATCCTGATGATGCGGTACGTGCGCATAAGGCAGGTGTCGAAGGCATTATTCTCTCCAACCACGGGGCGCGTCAGTTGGATTGCACTATCTCCCCGCTGCAGGTGCTACCGGAGGTGAAACGCCGCGTTAGTGATATTCCCATTATGATCGACAGTGGCTTCCGTCGCGGTACTGATGTGATCAAGGCGCTGGCGTTAGGGGCCGATTTTGTCTTCGTTGGTCGCCCCTTCAACTATGCAGCTGCCTGTGCAGGGCAGGCTGGCGTGGAGCATGTCGCCGATCTGCTGGAGCGTGAAATCGAAAGGAATATGGCGCTGCTGGGGCTTACCAGTCTCTCTCAACTGAATTTTGCTTGCCTGTGCCAGCCCTCCAGGAGCGGGGGGCTAAACCCAGAGTAAGAAGGTAGTCATTGTATTTTCAGGACGCTGGTGGGGGGCCGCACCTGGCGGGGTGATTCCTGTCGGGTTCTGCCCGTGGGGCAGGTAATGATATAGGCCTGATATCACTACCAATTGCCACTGTGCTATCTCAGGCTTTCTCATGCAGCCTGAAAAAAATGCTTGCAGACTAAAATCGAGTGTGTTTTTAATAAATAGCATAAAAAAACACAAAACCACATAAAAACAACTTTATCAGACGCTCGCCATCATCACACCTGTTTCCATCTACGTTGGAGAGACTGCGATGCGTCCTACATCTACGAAATTAATCGGTGCCGCTTTACTCAGTATCAGTGCAGCAACCTCAATGGCCCATGCCAGTTCCATCACTGTGTACAGTGCCCTGGAACAGGATGAAATCAACACCTATCTACAGCAGTTGCGTTCCGACCACCCTGACCTGGAGGTTAATGTGCTGCGGCTCTCTACCGGGGATCTGGCGGCACGCTTGATCGCTGAAGCCGAACGGCCACAGGTGGATGTGGTATGGGGCATGGCACTGAGTAACATGATCGACCCGCAAATTCTCGGTCAACTGGCCCCCTATACACCTGAAGGAATCGATGTACTCGCAGCACCCTATAAGGATGACGAGGGGCGCTGGTTTGCGGCAACCGGGTATTTGGGAGCGTTGTGTATTAATGAGCCGATGATTGAGCGTCTGGGCTTGCCTATGCCCACCTCATGGGCCGATCTCGCTGATCCTGTTTACAAAGGTGAGATTGTGATGCCCAACCCCGCCTCTTCAGGAACGGGCTACATGCAGATGGTGGCCATCGAGCAGGGCACACCGGATGGCTGGGAGTTAATCGAGCAGATTGATAAAAACGTGGCGCAATACACCAGTTCAGGCTCACGGCCATGTCAGATGGCGAGAACAGGCGAGTATGCCATCGGCGCCTCATTTGCGTTCGTGGCGATGCGCTCTATTGCGGAAGGATACCCGATCAAAATGGTAATTCCAGAAGATTTTGCAGGCTATGAGCTGGAAGCATCAGCCATGCTAAGCAGTTCCGCCAACCCGGAGGCTGCGCAGAAATTCTTGGATTGGACGCTATCTGACTCGGTGGCTGACTTATATGGCGCGTACAAGGAAATTGTCACCATTCCTGGTGCCAGCCGACCTGAAGGAGCTGATGAGGCAGGCCTTCCAGCCAATGTCGAGGAGGTTCTCTTCCCGATGGACTTTGCCCAGTCCGCAAATGATAGACCGAACTTTATGGCCGAGTGGCAGCAGCGTATAGGGCGCTAGGAAGAAGGCGGCTTGGCCACAGGCCGAGCCGCTTGTCCGCCTCCTCTTCGAATTGGCTTCTATACGGCTGGATGAAATCATGTATCTAGAGATAGATAATTTATACAAGATATTCGGGGATAACATCGTTCTCGATCGGATCAACCTTGAGGTCGATAGCGGAGAATTCGTCTGCCTGTTAGGCCCCAGCGGTTGTGGCAAAACCACCTTACTAAGAATCATCGCAGGCTTGCTGCCCTCTGACGGTGGCAAGCTCTCGCTTGATGGCAAACATCTCACCAACCTGCCTGCCAGAGAGCGTAATTTCGGCATCGTATTTCAGTCATACTCCTTATTCCCTCATATGACGGCCAAAGAGAACGTGGGGTATGGTCTGAAGATCAGAGGGTGGAATAAAAAGGAGATCGAAAAGCGGTCGATGGAGATGCTTGAACTGATCAATCTTGCCGAGATGTCGAACCGGTATCCCCATCAACTCTCAGGGGGGCAGCAGCAAAGGATTGCCCTGGCCCGGGCGCTGGCGATCGACCCTTCGATCATACTGCTTGATGAGCCGCTCTCTGCACTGGATGCCAAAGTGCGCGAAAAAATGCGCATGGAAATAAAAGACGTACAGCGGCGGTTGGGTATTCCCATCCTGATGGTGACCCACGATCAGGAGGAAGCGCTGGCACTGGCTGATAAAGTGGTTTGCATGAATAAAGGGATGATTGAGCAGATAGGGCGCCCGGATGAGCTGTATTTACGACCCCGCACACGCTTTGTGGCCGATTTCATCGGTGCCAGCAATCTCATGGCGCTGGATTGGGTAAGTAAGCACTTACCGGAAGCAATGGCAACACTACCTCAGGAGCGTGATGAATACTTCCTGTGCATAAGGCCGGAATTCGTCATTCTAAACGGTGATGCTGCAAAACCGGCCAACGTAAAGAGCGTCACCTTCCATGGCAGTTTTAACCGAGTGTGCGTTGAGTATGCCGGGGTGGAGATGACCGCAGAAGTACACAACCATATTCAATGTGATCCAGGGGCCAGTGTGGGAGTGTCGTTTGATGCCAACGGGTTTGTGTGGGTGAAATCATGAGTCATATTGCCTCGCACGCAGCGAAGAAGGGGGGATTCATTTCAGGCCCTCATCTCAGCCTCGATAAAGTACTTGTGGTGGCGTCTATCCTGATTCCTCTTGTCTGCCTGCTACTGTTCTTTGGGTATCCACTCTATATCGTTTTGATCAGGAGCCTTACCCTGCCTGATGGCACCCTGGGGCTGGTGAATTACGCCCAGGTGTTTAGCAATGCGACGCTGGTGAGCGCAACACTTAATAGCCTTGTGCTAAGCGCTATGACGATGTTGATCTCTCTGCTTCTGGGGTTTGCCATTGCCTATCGGCTGGAGAGAACAAGTGCCAAAGGGAGAGCGTTTGTTACCGTCGCGCTTGCCTTGCCACTGCTGGCCCCATCACTGGTGCAGGGGCTGGGGCTGATTTTCATATTTGGCAGAAATGGGCTGATTAACCAATGGTTCGGTATCAGCATCAATCCGTATGGTTTCTATGGATTGCTGATGGCCAACATTCTTTATGCGCTACCGCAGGTGGTATTAATCATCCAGGCGGCACTGAGGCAATCGGATGCGCGACTCTATGAAGCCGCTGGTGTGATGGGCGCAACCAACTGGGAAAAGTTTCGCGATATCACGTTACCCAACGCCAAGTTCGGGTTGATAAGCGCGGGATTTGTCGCCTTTACCGTCACCATTACTGACTTTGGTAATGCCGCCGTCATCGGTGGTGATTTCAGAGTTCTGGCGACTGAGATTTATAATCAGGTCGCAGGGCAGATGAACTTCAGCATGGGGGCTGTGGTAGGCATACTGCTGCTGATTCCTACAGTGGTGGCTGTTGGAGTGGAGCGGTTTGCCGCCAGAAAACAGTCCGCATCAGCCAGTGAGAGCGCTATACCCGTCCAGCCTGATACCAATACCTGGCGTGATGTTTTGCTGGGAGCGCTGACCCACTCCTGCTCTGCCATGATCTATCTGGTGATCGGCGTTACCGTGTTTGCCAGCTTTGTTGACCTATGGCCCTACCGAATGGAGCTTACCCTGCGCCATTACAACATCAGTATGGCAGGGGGCTATACGCCCTTATGGATGTCGTTATGGATATCGCTGCTCGCGGCATCTTTGGGCGTTGTGCTTATTTTCCTGATGGCGGTATCCATGAAGAAGCTGCCCGCCCAGATAGGACGCATCGTTAATTTTATTGCCATCATGCCAGTGGGGGTACCTGGGTTGGTACTCGGGTTGGCCTATATCCTCGCGTTTAATACCGGAGGGCCGCTCACCTTATTGTATGGCACACCGTTGCTGATTGGGTTGTGTAATCTATACCACTATCACTCCCAAGGCTTCCTGACGATGATGACAGGGCTACGAGGAGTGCCCGTTTCATTGGAAGATACATGCACCTGCTTTGGTGGTGGCATGAAGGAAACGCTTCGGGACGCCGTGTTCCCATTTATGTTAACCACCTGTATTGCTGTGTTCTTTTTCCTCTTTATGCGCTCCATGGTGTCGTTGTCTGCGGTTATTTTCCTGATCACACCCAGTATCAATGTTGCCCCTGTTGCCATCATGCAGCTTAGCGACGCCGGACGAATTTCCGAGGCCGCCGCGTTTTCGACTTGCCTGATGTTGCTTGTGGTGACCGCGATGCTGCTATTGCGTTGGCTGATTAAAAAAGTGCCATCACCGGATAAAAGGAGTTAATTCATGTGGCATCACGAGCGCCACCAGCGCATCTGCTCTCTGATTAATACGTTTAACCAACTTTCCACAGAAAAGTTGGCAAGTGAGTTAGGCGTTTCGAAAGAAACAGTAAGAAGAGACTTATTGCATCTCGAAGCCGTTGGCGAGTTGCAGCGTATACACGGCGGGGCGATCTCCGTAAATAAAGAAGAGCCACCCATTAATATACGTTCGAAGCTCCATGTTAATGAAAAAAAATCGATGGTTAAGTTGGCGCGTAGCCAAATTAAAAGTGGCCAAACGCTCTTTGTGGATGCGGGGAGCACCACAACATTATTGGCAGAAGAGCTTAATAAGTTATCCGGGCTGATTGTGATAACCAACTCATGGGATGTCGCCTATATTCTGGAGTCCTGCAATCAGGAAGAGGGAGCGTCGGGATCAAACCAGGTCATTCTTCTCGGTGGCAAGGTGAATCCGCAATTAAAGTCCACCTTCGGGCAGCAAACGGTCAGTGAAATACATACTTACCGAGCGGACATGGCCTTGCTGTCACCGGTAGGGATTGAAGCCACTTTCGGTGCCAGTAGCTACGATCACGACGAAGCGGCGGTTGCACAAGCCATGGTGAATAATGCCGATAAAGTACTTCTCCTTGCAGATCACTCGAAAATAGGCAAAGTCAGTCGGGTCAGTTATTGCCCTACTAAAAGAGTGGACTTCCTGATTAGTGATCAACCGATCAATGATGCACTGATGATGGACGCATTACATCAAAGTGCTGAAGTACTGACTGGCTAAATGCCGGTAGCGTTAAAGAGATTTTAAACCTGCTTTATGTCAGCGGGTTGGGTCACTGTGTTTGTACGTTTTTATAAATTACCGCACTTCTGTCTCATAAATGAAAAGGCAGAGACGCTCCGTAGGAGTTTAATATGGCAACTCGCTCGACCATTATGGATACCAACAGCTTTCGCTCGGAATTTTCGCAGGCGCTTGATGATGACACGCGTCGCATGACCAACAAGCGCGAGGAAGTACTGGGAAAATCGTATCGGCTCTTTTACCAGAAGCCTGTGCATCTGGTGCGTGGCCAGGGGCAGTATGTATGGGATGCACAAGGCACTCAATATCTGGATGTTTATAATAATGTTGCCAGCATTGGCCATTGCCACCCCGCAGTGGTTGCCGCAGTGTCGCAGCAGATGCAGTTGATTAATACCCATACCCGCTATTTGCATCAAAGTATTCTGGACTACACCGATTCGATTCTTGCCACTGTGCCCGGTGCTATTGATCGTGCGATGTATATGTGCACCGGCTCTGAAGCTAATGATCTGGCTATCCGCGTTGCCAGAGCTTTTACCGGCGGTACTGGCATTATCGTGACCAAAGAGGCCTATCATGGCACCAGTGAACTGACTTCCGGGGCTTCCCCCGCACTGGGCAGTGGGCAGTCGCTTTCACCCACCACCTTTCTGGTGCCATCTCCTGATCAGTATCGGATAGGGATGGCCACTTTAGGGGAGTGGTTTGCAGGGGAAGTTCAAAAGGCGATCAGTACCATGAACGCCCAGGGGATTAAATTGGCAGGCTTTATCGCCGATTCCATTTTCTCGTCGGATGGTGTGTTACCGGGCGTGCCAGGTTTTCTGAAACAGGCTATTGACGTAGTGCATGCCAACGGCGGTGTGTTTATTGCCGATGAGGTTCAGCCAGGTTTTGGTCGTACCGGGGAAGCATTTTGGGGCTTTGCCCGCCACGGTCTGGTGCCCGATATTGTCACTCTCGGCAAACCGATGGGAAATGGAATCCCCGTCTCTGGGCTGTTGGCGAAAAGCGATGTATTGGCAGCGTTCAGCGACCAAATACCCTATTTCAATACCTTCGGTGGAAATCCGGTCTCCATGGTGGCGGCACAGGCGGTGCTGAAGGTTATTGAGGAGGAAGACCTCCAGATCCACAGTTTGCGGATGGGGGAGGCACTGCTTAAAGAGTTGTTACCGCTAAAAGAGAAGTACAACTGTGTAGGGGACGTACGGGGAGCGGGGCTGTTTATTGGATTTGAACTCGTCACCGATCAGCAAAGTAAAACTCCCAACAAGGCGTTGGCACTCCAGGTGATCGAAGCTCTGCGCGAAGAGCACGTGCTGACCTCGGTCGCTGGCCCCTATGGCAATGTACTAAAACTGCGCCCACCTTTAGCGTTTCAGACCCATGATATTGATTGGCTGGTAGGGGCATTGGATAAGAGTTTGGCGAAGCTCGCCTCTTAGCGCGGTGGCATAATTTATTACAAGCGAAACCCTTCCATAATATGTTCCGCCAGACTGTCAATAATGGGCGATTGGGTGGAGGAGGTGCGCAAGAGCACAATGGAGGCTTCCGGTAATTCAGGGAAGCCCTCTTCCTTGCCTAATACCTGCATATCTGGCGTAACCAAACTACTCATCCAGGCGGAAACGGCCAGGCCTGCGCTTACGACTGCCTGAAGGGTGGCAAGGCTAGGGCTACTATAAGCCACACGGTAAGCGCGACCCTGGCGATCGAGAGCATTGCAAGCATGGCGTCGGCAAAAGCAGGGGACTTCAAACATCGCAAGCGGTACCGGCGAAGTTAGATGAATGCTATGGCTAGCTGCCGCAACCCACACGGTGGATTCGCGCCGTAAAATAACGCCGATCTCATCACCTACCTCCCGGGTCATAATGCTCAGGTCAAGATGTTCCCGGGTTTGCTGCGAAAGCACCGATGAAGGCGCACAGAGAACATCCACATCCACCAGGGGCCAGGCTTGAGAAAAGGATTTTAGAATGCCGGGAAGAAAGCGCATCACATAATCATCAGGAACACCCAACCGAACCTTGCCTACCATATCCGGTTGGCGCAATACGTTTAGCGCCTCCCCGTGCAGGTCCAGAATACGCCGGGCATAGCTAAGCAGCGTATGACCTTCACTGGTCAGTCGTAGTTGCTTCCCTTGACGTAACAGTAGCGGATGCTGAATCACATCCTCTTCAAGCCGCTTCATTTGCATGCTCACCGCCGACTGAGTGCGGTTTACTGCCCGTGCTGCTTTTGTGAACCCACCATTATCAACAATGGCAATAAAGGTACGTAACAACTCATGGTCAATGGTGGGCTGCATAAGGAGCGCTCGCCTGATCATCAATTTAAATGATGCTGTGTATAAGAACTATTCGTTGGATTGATTTTAGAGCCTCCTTAATACTTTCTCCATCATTAAATGAGAGGTGGAGGAGGACACAATGAACTATCTATTAAAGCAAGCGCATCAACAGGGGCAGGCAGCGCAAACGGCCTTGTGCACAAAGGCTAAAGCTGGCTGGCGATTAAAGTTAAAGCGGTGGCGCCAGTTACGGCGTGAAAGACATGCACTGCGCTATTTAAGCGATGCCACCCTGAAAGATATCGGCCTTAGCCGCGAACAGGTACAGAGCGAAGCCAGTAAGCCATTTTGGAACGATAAGAACTGGTGCCGCTAGCAGGGTGCGGCAACAAAGCGCTGGGCTGGCGGGTTGGCAATCCATGCCAGCCCTGGTCGATTGTGGTACCTTGTCGGCACCTCGAATGCTGCATGAGTTAGTTGCACGTTATGGATGTCAAACAACGCATTATTTTGCGCTTAGCCACCGAGCTAAACGTACGGCCTGAACAGGTCTCCGCCACGGTAGAGCTTCTGGATGGTGGCGCTACCGTACCGTTTATTGCCCGCTACCGTAAAGAAGTGACCGGTGCACTGGACGATACCCAGTTACGCCAACTTGATGAGCGTTTGCGCTATCTGCGTGAGCTTGAAGAGCGCCGCGAAGCGGTACTGTCCGCCATCGATGAGCAAGGCAAGCTGGACGACGCGCTTAAAGCGACCATTCAGGCAGCAGAAACCAAGCAGCGACTGGAAGATCTATATCTACCGTTTAAGAAAAAGCGCCGTACCAAAGCGCAGATTGCCCGCGAAGCCGGGCTAGAGCCGCTGGCCGATGCTTTGCTTGCAAACCCGACATTAGACCCGGAAACAGAAGCAGGTAACTACCTGCGCCCCGCTGAAGGCGATATACCCGCCATTGAGGATGCCAAAGCAGCTCTCGACGGGGCCAAGCAAATCCTGATGGAGCGCTTCGCTGAAGACCCCGAACTGATCGGCCAGCTGCGCGAACGTTTATGGCAGGAAGGCGAGCTTAGCGCCCGTGTACTGGATGGCAAGCAGCAGGAGGGTACCAAGTTTTCCGACTACTTTGAACATGATGAAAAGCTTGCCAAAGTGCCGTCGCACCGCGCTCTGGCCATGTTTCGTGGCCGTAACGAAGGCATTCTAAGTCTCGCCATTCGCTTGCCTGGGGAAGATGAAGCCCCCATTCATCCCGCCCAGGTTGCCATTGCCAAACAGGTGGGTATTTGTGATGAAGGTCGCGCTGCCGACAAGTGGCTGAGTGAAGTCGTGCGCTGGACATGGCGGGTAAAGCTCTATACAGCCCTGGAAACTGAACTGCTGGGCCGTCTTCGCGAGCAAGCAGAGCAAACCGCCATTGATGTCTTTGCCGCCAACCTGAAAGACCTGCTACTGGCGGCACCTGCAGGCCAAAAAGTCACCCTGGCGCTCGACCCCGGTTTGCGGACCGGCTGCAAAGTGGCCGTTATCGATGCCACCGGGCAGTTTATCGATCAGGCGACGATTTATCCCCACGCACCCCAGAACCGCTGGGACGAATCGCTTAACGTGTTAGCCAAGCTGGTGAAGCAGCATAAGGTTGAGCTGATTGCGGTGGGTAATGGCACGGCCAGCCGGGAAACCGACAAACTGGCAGGTGAGCTGTTGAAAGCGCTGGCGCCAGAGCACCGTGTGAGCAAAGTGATGGTGTCGGAGGCTGGCGCTTCGGTATATTCCGCCTCGGAATACGCTTCACGTGAGCTGCCGGACCTGGATGTGACCGTGCGGGGGGCCGTTTCTATTGCCCGCCGTCTGCAGGACCCGCTGGCCGAGCTGGTGAAAATCGAGCCCAAATCCATAGGGGTGGGGCAATATCAGCACGACGTATCCCAGATGCAGCTATCGCGCAGCCTTGAAGCGGTGATCGAGGATTGTGTAAACGCCGTAGGGGTAGACCTGAATACCGCTTCCAGCGCGTTACTCTCCCGGGTAGCCGGTCTCAGTGCCATGATTGCAGAAAATATTGTGGCCCAGCGCAATGTAAAGGGCGCATTTAAAAGCCGTGAAGAACTGCTGGAAGTTAGCCGTCTGGGGCCAAAAACCTTTGAGCAGTGCGCCGGGTTCTTACGCATCAGCCATGCCGAAAACCCGCTGGATGCCAGTGCCGTCCACCCGGAAGCTTACATATTGGTAGAGCGGATGGCGAAGCAGACTGGGCGGGACATAAAAGGCCTGATCGGCGACAGCGCAACGTTAAAGGCGCTGAAGCCTGCCGATTTCGCTGACGAGCGTTTCGGGGTGCCGACAGTGAGCGATATTTTGAAAGAACTGGACAAGCCCGGTCGCGACCCGCGCCCGGAGTTTAAGGCAGCGGAATTCCGCGAAGGTGTCGAAACCCTAAAAGATCTTAAACTGGGTATGGTGTTGGAAGGCACCGTGACCAACGTTACGCACTTTGGCGCTTTTGTGGATATCGGTGTCCATCAGGATGGCTTGGTGCATATCTCGGCGCTATCGGATCGCTTTATCGACGACCCGCGTAGTGTGGTTAAGGCGGGCGATATTGTTACCGTTAAAGTCATGAGTGTGGATATACCCCGCAAGCGGGTAGGGCTTTCCATGCGTCTGGATGACGAGCCAGAGCAGGCACAAAACGCACCGGGTAAAGCCGCAACTGACGAACCACGCAAGCCCAACCGCAGTCAGCGCCAGGGGAGCAAAAGCAGTCAGGCACCTGCTGCGATGGGCGCGCTTGGTGCGGCACTACTCAAAGCGAAGCAGGGCAAATAGTCGCGCGTCTTGAATATTTAATGGTTGCCGCCATATCCTGCTTTCTATTCTCGCTAAAAGATGCGGGCAACGTTTATGGCAATGCCAGCTGATTTCACCAAGGCCTGCTCACAGCAGGCCTTACTGACAAGGAGTGTTCACCTTGCCTGAACCACTCACTGTGCCATCCTCGCTAACCGCCCAGGTGGAGCGTTTGTTGCCCAGCGCTCGCCTTGGGCGTTTGGGTCGCCTGCGTCGCGGGCTGGAGAAAGAAGGGCTACGCGTTGATGCCAATGGACATATTGCACAAACGCCACATCCGTATGCATTAGGCTCGAAGCTGACTCACCCGCATATCACCACCGACTACTCCGAAGCACTGCTGGAGTACATTACGCCTGTTTATTCAGAGCCGCGGGAAGCGCTGGCATTCTTGTCAGATCTGCACACCTTTACCTATCATCACCTGGAAAACGAGTGGATATGGCCGGGCAGCATGCCCTCACGGCTATCGGGCAACGACAGTGTGCCCATTGCCGATTACGGCATCTCCAATGTAGGCACCATGAAACATGTCTACCGCAAAGGGCTGGATGTACGTTACGGGCGTATCATGCAGGCCATCGCTGGGGTGCATTACAACGTATCGCTGCCGGATGATATGTGGCACGCTCTGCGGGAGCTGGAAAAAGCCACCAATATCCCCTTTAATGACTATCGCTCCACCCGCTATTTCGGCTTGATTCGTCACTTCCGTCGTCATAGCTGGCTGTTGCTGTACCTGTTTGGCGCATCGCCTGCGGTGGATAAAAGCTTTCTGCCTGAAGGTCAGGTGCCAGAGAAACTCAAGGTGCTTAGCGACGACACCTACTACGCTCCCTACGCCACCACCCTGCGTATGTCCGACCTGGGCTACCAAAACAAGGTGCAGTCCCAGCTAAAAATCTGCTTCAACTCGCTCTCCAACTACGTTAATACCCTGCGCCACGCGATTTCAACGCCGTGGCCCGATTATGAAAAACTGGGGGTGAACGAAGACGGTGAGTGGCAGCAGTTAAATGCCAATATCCTGCAGATCGAAAACGAGTACTACAGCGATATACGCCCCAAGCGTGTTGCCAAGCACAACGAAACGCCCAGTCAGGCGTTGGAAGCACGTGGTGTAGAGTACATCGAAGTGCGCTGTCTGGACTTGAATCCGTTTGACCCCCTTGGTGTCACGGAAGCTCAGATGCGGTTTGTAGACACCTTCCTGATGTGGTGCCTGTTAAGCGACAGCCCATGGATTTCCGATGACGAGTGCGACCGACTGGATGACAACCGTCGCTGGGTGGTAGAGCGTGGGCGTGATCCAGCGCTCACTCTGGTGCGCGATGGAGAAAGTACCACGGTGCGGGAGTGGGGCGAGCAGATCTTTGCTGAAATGGCCGAAGTAGCACGCTTGCTGGATGCCGTGGAAGAGGGGACTCCCCATGCTGCCGCGCTCAACGCGCTGGCCCCCCGTTTGCAAGACCCGTCATTGACGCCTTCTGCACAGATGCTCAAGTGTTTGGAAGAGGGCAATGGCTCGTTGAGCGATACGCTATTGAGCCTGGCTCAACAGCAGGCTGATAAGTTGAAAGCGACGCCTATGCTGCGTTCCCGTGAAGCGTTATTGGCTCAGTTAATTGAAACCTCTCATCAGCAGCAGCATGATATTGAAGCCGCCGATCATGTGAGCTTTAGTGAGTTTCTTAGCAGCTACTTCGCCAAAGCGCGTGAGTCTCGTGCGCTGTCGGCAATTTCACTCGAGGAAGGTCAATAATGTCACCAGCCATTCGTTCCACTGCACTTGCAGGCTTCGCATTTTGTGTACTTATGATGGCGGTCGCCTTGGGACTGGAGCATATAGGCGGGCTTGAACCCTGTCCATTGTGTATTTTCCAGCGGGTCGCGGTGATCACCACGGGGTTGGTGTTATTAATAGCGGCACTGCATAACCCTCATGGTAAGGTGGGTAAAGGGATCTACGGCCTGCTTGGTTTAGCCGCTGTAGGTACCGGCGCTTTTATTGCCGGGCGCCACGTATGGCTGCAAAGCCTGCCCGCAGATCAGGTTCCTTCATGTGGCCCAGGGCTTGATTACATGATGGATATTCTGCCCATGCAGGAAGTGGTTGCCATGGTGCTGTCAGGCTCTGGTGAGTGTGCGGAAATCGACTTTGTACTGTTAGGCCTCTCATTGCCCGCATGGACGTTAGTCGGCTTTTGCATCCTGGTTATCGCACCGCTGCGGATTTTATGGTTGGCTGTAAAGCGCTAGGATGACACGAACAAGAGGCCAGCCAATCAGTTGGCCTTGAGTATCAAAGAAACCATACCCGCTGGGATTGACAGGGTTAGCAGGAAAGGCGAGTCTAGCCCTCTTGAAGGCGACTATCTGCAAGGAGAAAGCCCCATGCTCGAAGATTGCAAAAATGCCCTGGAGCGCTGGGGGGGCGTACATAGCTTGATTGACCGCTGGCTGGACCAGCGCCGGTCGTTGTTGGTCAGTTTTATCGAATTGAAAGAAGCCTGCGATATTGAGTTGGAAGCGGTCAGTAAAGTGCGTATTGATACCTTCAGCGAATTGTTGATGGACTATATCAGCGCGGGCCATTTCGAAATTTATCCTCAGCTGGCGGAAGAGGCAAAGGCGTTCGATGATGAGAGCGCTTTGTTGATTGCTGCGCAGTTACTGGAGCGGTTGGATATGTCGACGGCGATGGTATTGGAATTCGATGAGGATTTCGTCTCGCCTGTGCGTTGCCAACAGAATCTGGTTCGTTTACCTGCCTGGATTGACCGCTTAGCCAAAGGTCTCACCGAGCGCTTCGCGCTGGAAGACCAGCTTATTGCCCGCCTACACGCTGCCCACAGCCCCAAACAAATGAAATCCCCCGCCTGAAACACTACCGCGCGCTACGCGAAACCACACCCTCATAAAACTTGGTGGAAGTATATCCCGTAGCGCTTGGTAACGAGTCTGCGAGGAACGAGCACCGAGGGCACCCGCGGGTGGCGGCGCCAACCGCCCCGGTTATGCCTCCATCATCAAACCCCAGCACCGCTACATTCACCCTCGCCGGCGAAGTTTTCCGCCAATCACCAACATACAAGGAGTCAGCAGCAGAGTGAGGGCGGTGGCGAAGGTCAAGCCACCAGCAATAGCACTCGACATCTGCATCCACCACTGGGCGGAGGGAGCGTTAAAGCCTAATGAGGGTGTAAATAGATCCACGTTAATCCCCAGTACCATCGGCATTAACCCCAGCACGGTGGTAATGGCTGTCAATAACACCGGGCGAAGGCGTAAGCAGCCCGCTTCCAGAGCGGCTTCTGCGGGTGACATGCCGTTACTGCGCAACTCATTGTAGGTATCAATCAAGACAATGTTGTTGTTCACCACAATGCCTGCCAGGGCAATCACGCCCATGCCTACCATCACAATGCCGAAGGCTTGACCCGTAATCAGCAGCCCCATCAGCACCCCCGCTGTCGAAAACACAATAGCGGAGAGCACTAAGGCTGCCTGGTAATAGCTATTGAACTGAGTCACCAAAATCAACGCCATCAGGCCAATGGCGACCAGGAACGCGCTAATCAAAAACTGCATGGCCTCCTGCTGATCTTCCTGTTCACCAGCCACATTGACCATCAGGCCATCGGGCAAGCGCTCCCTGCTGGCGGCCAGCAGCGCCCTCAAGCGTTCATCCGCCAAATTGCCTGGGGCTAAATCCGCCTCAAGGGTAATGGCGCGGCGCCCGTCAATTCGATTGAGCGTACCTACTTTGGGTGCGGGTGTTAGTGTCACGAAATGAGAGATAGGCACCTGGCCCCGCTGGGTATTGATGGTTAACCGTTCTAACTGATCCAGGGTGCGCCAGTTTTTAGGCAGGCGTACGCGAATATCCACTTCATCGCTAACGGTGGGTGGGCGATAGCTGGCTACCTGCAAGCCCGTCGTCAACAGCTGAACGGCGCTGCCAATGGTGGTGATATCGGTACCCATGCGGGCAGCTGCTTCACGATCTACGTTTACCTGCCACTCCACCCCTGGCAGGCTGCGGTTATCCTGAATATCGGTAAAGCCGCCCAAATCACGCATCAGTGATATCAGTTGATTAACACCTGCATTGGCGATTTCCGGATCTGTGGCGCTAACTTCCAACACAATCGGCTTGCCGCCACCAGGGCCCATTTCCTGCTCCTGAAACTCCAGTGTAATACCGGGAATATCACGGGTACGCTCCGCCATATCAGCCAAAATCGTGCGGGCAGGGCGGCGGTCGTACCAATCCACAAACTGGAACTGCAGCATACCCACCACGTCACTACCCATTTGCTGGTCGGGAACGGCAAACGAGCGGGCGTACAGTGCCTCCACTTCATTCATCCCCCCAAGCCGATTTTCAACCCGTTGCAAAATGGCATCGGTTTCCAGGGCGGAAAAGTCCCCGCGGGCACGTACCAGTACCTGGGCGCTATCCGGTTCTACATTGGGGAAGAAGTCCACACCATGATTAAACTTGCCATAGGCGGTATACAGCATGGCAATCAGTAGCATCGAAAACAGTAATACCCAGCCAGGGTGCTTCAGTAAGCGCTCCAATACCCGCCGATAGCTACGCCCCAGCGCCGTGCTTTCATCCAGGCCTGACGCTCCCTCTGGAGTTTTTGAGGTATTGGTTGCCAGCCGCCCAAGGGTGGGTAGAAACACCAGCGCCATGGCCAGTGATGCCAGTAGGCATAAAATGACCGTGGCGGGCAGATACTTCATAAACTGACCAACCACCCCAGGCCAAAACAGCAGTGGTATAAATACCGCCAGAGTCGTTGCTGTGGAAGCAATAACCGGCCAACTCATGCGCGATGCGGCATTCAGCCAGGCCTCATGGGGCGACTTCCCCTCTTTCAAGTGACGGTCGGCCAGCTCACTCACCACGATGGCGCCATCCACCAGCATGCCCGCGACAAGTATCAACGCAAACAGAACGACGATATTGAGCGTGAAGCCGAATGCCCATACCAGCAAAATACCCGTTAAAAACGCGCCGGGGATAGTTAATCCCACCAGCAGGGCCATGCGCCAGCCCATCACCGCGACAACCACAATCAGCACCAGCACAACGGCTGTCAGTACGTTGTTCAGCAACTCGGAAAGCATACTCTGAACGGTGATGGACTCGTCCAGAATCGTAGTGATACGCAACTGTTCGGGCAGCAGATCACCTGCCTGTTCAAAGCGCTCCCTTACGCCCTCAATGGTAGCAATAATATTAGCCCCAGCGCGTTTGGATATTTCCAACACCACCGCTGGCTGGCCATCAATACGGGCAAAGCCTTCAGGGTCTTTATAGGTAGGGTGAATCCAGGCCACATCACCAAAAGTGACCACCTGGTCATCTTCGATCTTGACGGGCATCTGCATGACATCCTCAAGGGACTCGATGATACCAGGCACCTTGAGCGCCAGTCGTCCTGCGCCGGTATCCAGGCTGCCTGCCGCAACAAGCCGATTATTGCGGGAAACCTGATCAAAGAGAGTATCAAAATCAATGCCGTAGCTTTCGAGCACCAGGGGGTCGACGACTATCTCCAGCAAGTCTTCGCGCTCCCCGGCAATGTCCACTTCCAGCACATCGGCAATGCCTTCGATTTCCTCTTTCAGGCGCCGGGCGATGGTAATGCGTTCGCGGGTATCCAACTGACCGGAGAGACCAATCGTCAGAACGGGAAATTCAGAGACGTTCACTTCCATAACCCGCGGCTCTTCGGCTTCATCCGGCAGGCTACTGCGGGCAATATCCACACGCTCCCGCACATCGGAAAGGGCGGCATTAGGGTCAAAGCCAGGGTCAAACTCAAGTGTAACGGAACCGTGGCCCTCACTGGATTGCGCTGTAAATTTGCGCAGCCCTTCAATACCCCTTAGCTCCTGCTCCATGGGGCGGATCAGCAGGCGCTCGCCATCCTCGGGACTCACCCCTTCCAGAGAAAGCGAGACGTAAATAATTGGAATGGTGACGTCCGGGTTGGCCTCTTTGGGAATGAACTGCCATGCGGCAGTACCTGCCAGCAATAGGCCTACCAGCAGCAGCAGGGTAGTGCGCGTATGGGTCAGCGCCGCATTAATTAACTGGCGCATGACCACCTTCCTGAGCGGAGGGAAGTGTCTCGTTGGAGTGTGCTTCCTCCGCAGGAACAGGGGTGACTGTCTCACCCGGTTCCACCAAGCCAGCTCCCAGGGTGATGAGGTGTAGTGGGTCCGGCAGGCCGGTGACATAGGCGCGTTCGATATCGGCACTTACCAGGGTAACCGCGCTTTGAGCCACCTGGTTGTCGTCCACTACGTGTTTAACGGCCAGTTGCCCTGGTTCATTCAAACTCAATAGCGCAGGCGAGAGAGTATGTACCTGGCGCGGAGGCAGTGTGACCGTAAACTCTGCGCTACCTCCCGCCAGACGTTGCCTGCCGGGGTTATCCAACGTTACTTCAATATAGAATGTACGCGTCGACTCCTCTGCCCGACTGCTGATATGCGAAACCTCGCCGGTGAGCGTATTGCCATTCAATAGCCTGGCCGTTACGGGTAAGCCAACGCTAAGCTCGCCCACCTGCTGTTGAGATACCCAGGCGGTTCCAGTCAGGCGCCGGTCATCAATCAGGCGTCCCCACTCTTCGCCGGGTTGCAATAAATCACCCAGCTCCACCTGCACCCGGTCAAGTACTCCCTCAAACGGTGCGGTAGGGCGGGTATCGTTAAGCTGCTTCTGTAATTGGGCTACCTGGGCTGCGCTGGCGCTTAGGGCGCTTTGTAAACGCAGCAACTCAGGCTGGGAGATCAGTTCGCGACGGCGCAGGTTCTGTGCTCCAGCGTATTCGGCTTGTGCCACGGCCAACTCATCCTGTGCTTGCTGTAAACGCTCAGGCAGGGCTTCATTGTCCAGTACCAACAGCGTTTCTCCCTGAGCTACCATGCCGCCCTGGACAATCGGTTTTTCCGCGACAAAGCCTGCTACATTAGCGCGTAGAATGGTTTCACGCTCGGCGGTTAACTGGCCTTGAATAATTTGCCGGGGAATGTAAGGCGTGCTGTGCTGAATTACCACCTCGACCCGTGGTGCCGACTCATTCTCGGTTGCGCTTGTTTCAGGGGCTGTGGTTTGAAAACGCTGAAAGTCGCCAAAGGCCAGCCATATCACCAGCACCAGTACCAGTAAGCTGGCCAGGGCATAAGAGTAGGGGATTCGTCGCATGGGGTGTTTATATCCCTATTAACACAAAAGTATCGCCAAAGATAAGTAATGCTGAGGGCAGGGTATATAGCCCGTCACACAATAGCGCAACTGGCGCCTCTCAGCGAGTACCAAGCAGGCACGTTAATGGGTAGTAGCCTCATGTCTGATTGAGTTTTTGGGCGTGTGGGCATACCATCTTGGCGTCTTGAGTTCTGTCGACCCACCCTCAGGCGAACCAACCAAGGAGCAATGATGAAAGATCCAGTACGTATTGCGATTACCGGCGGTGCCGGCCAGATCAGCTACTCTCTTATTTTCCGCATCGCCGCTGGCGACATGCTGGGGCCGGATCAGCCTGTCATTCTCCAGCTTTTGGAAATCCCCCAGGCAATGGACGCCCTGAGTGGCGTGGTGATGGAAGTCAACGACTGTGCCTTCCCTCTGGTACAGGATATCGTGGCGACCGACGACCCCAACGTAGCGTTCAAAGATGCCGACTTCGCGCTGCTGGTAGGTGCCCGTCCACGTGGGCCGGGTATGGAGCGTAAAGATCTGCTGGAAGCCAACGCCGCGATCTTCTCTGTACAAGGTAAAGCGCTGAACGATCATGCAAGCCGTGATGTGAAAGTGCTGGTGGTTGGTAACCCAGCCAACACCAACGCGCTGATTGCTTCCTGCAACGCACCGGATCTGGATGCAGGCCAGTTCACCGCCATGACACGTCTGGATCATAACCGTGCTTTGACCCAGTTGGCACAAAAAACCGGCAAGCACGTCACCGACGTTGAAAATATGATCATCTGGGGCAACCACAGTGCCACCCAGTATCCGGATCTGGCCCAGTGCACAGTCGATGGCAAAGCCGCTTTCGATCTGGTCGATCGTGACTGGTATGAAAACGACTTTATCCCCACTGTGCAGCAGCGCGGCGCCGCGATCATTAAAGCGCGTGGTGCTTCTTCTGCGGCATCTGCCGCCTCTTCCGCAATTGATCACATGCATGATTGGGCGCTGGGCAGCAAAGGCATCGTCAGCATGGCTATTCCGTCTGACGGCAGCTACGGCATTGCTGAAGGCATCATCTACTCCTACCCGGTACGTTGCCAGGGTGGTAAATACGAAATCGTTCAAGGCTTCGAGCTGGACGAGTTCAGTAAAGAGAAGATGCAAGCCACCGAGAAAGAGCTGCGTGAAGAGCGTGCTGCCGTCGAGCACCTGCTCGGCTAAACGCGCCTCCTGGCAGCACCGGTAAACGCAAACCCCGCAAGCCCCAGCTTGTGGGGTTTTTTATTGCTTGCTAGGTTGCTGATGCGCTGCTCGAATTTTTGGTAAAAAGAGTGTCAAATAGCTAGGTGAGTATTTGAGTATAAGGAGGAGGTATGCAGGCAATTGAATTTGAGACAGACATCCAGAATGGCATTGTTAAAATTCCTGATGAGTATGCACATTTAAAAAACCGGCATGCAAGGATCGTTGTGTTTTATGAAAATACAGCAGTGGAGACTGGTGAGTCTGCTCAACCTTCCGGTGTGGATTTTACGTCTGTTAAAGCTCCCACTCTGACAACTCATGATGGCGTCGAATATCAGCGGGGCCTCCGGGATGAGTGGTAATTAGCTACTCGATACCAATGTGTTTATCAATGCCATTAATCGGCAGTTGTGCCTACCTGCTGCGCATTATTTCTACTCTATTATCACAGAACTTGAACTCTTGGCTTTCCCAGAATTGCCTTTAGAAGAAGAAAAAGCCATTTCAGCAATATTGGCCAAATTAGCTAGGGTAGAACTAGATCACCAAGTTAAAACCGAAACTATCAAGGTACGGCGTAGGACACAGATGGAAACTACCCGATAGCATCATTTCTGCTTCTGCATTTGTCACGGCAGCTACGTTAGTCACTGATGATGTCAAGCTGGCAGTGAAGCATTCGGGTAATGTGATCTCGCTTAACACTCTTCTTAATCTCTAATTATTTAATTTTTTTAGAATGTTGTAGCGTGTGGTAAGCGCAGCACACCCGCGAGCATTTTGTATAAGCACAGCGCGCAGCGGTGCTGGGGTTGGTTAAAGTGGCATGATTGGGCGGCTGGCGCCGCCATTCGCGGGTGCCTCGTTTGCTCGTTCCTCGCACCCTCGTTGTTACCACGCGCTACGGGACGTGCTTCCACCAGGCGTTATAAGGGCGTGATTTTGTAGCGCGTGGTAAGCGTAGCGCACCCGCGGAGCATTTTGTATAAGTACAACGCGAAGCGGTGCCGGGGGTTGTACGGAGTCACTTACACCTCAGCCCCGCAAACTCATAATCCGCCAGTTGCGCTCTTCGGCAATTTTGCGAAGGGTATCGTCGGGGTCAACCGCCACGGGGTGGTCTACCTTCTCAAGCAGCGGCAGGTCATTGTGAGAGTCGCTGTAAAACCAGGCGCCATCCATTGAAATATCCTGCTGCTCATGCCACTGCTGCAAGCGGGTGACTTTGCCTTCGCGGTAACTGGGAACCCCGGAAACCCGCCCTGTGTAGCGGCCGTTTTTTACTTCAGGATTCACTGCAATTAAGTGATCCACGCCCAGACGTTCTGCAATGGGCGCGGTGATAAAATGGTTGGTTGCGGTAATAATCATCAGCGTATCGCCTTTAGCGCGATGACGGGCTAACAGCTCTTCTGCCTTGGGTAAAATGTTGGGTTCAATTTTGCTGGCCATAAACTGCTGATGCCAGGCAGCCAGTTGTTCGGGTGTATTATCGGCAAGTGGCTTAAGCGCCATCTCTAAAAACGCCGCCATATCCAGGGTGCCTGCGTTGTAATCGGCCATGAAGCGCTCATTGGCTTCCCGGTAAGCAACAGGATCGACGGCGCCCTGTTCGAGTAAAAACTCTCCCCAGGCATGATCGCTGTCGATGGATAGCAGCGTATTATCCAAATCGAAAATGGCCAGACTCACGGCGCTCCCCTTATCGTTTTATGGTGGTCGTTAATTGCAGTGCACAAAGCGGCGGATTATCGCAGAGTCGCTCTGGCTTTCCCACCAATTGAGAGTAAGCGTTAACCAGTTAGCGTTATATTGTATTGATACGCTTGTCTCCCTTGTGGAAAAATGGGGACAACTGAAAATTTATAAAGGTGATGTCCGTGATCGACGCTGACGGCTTTCGCCCCAATGTTGGCATTATTATTGCCAATAGCCAGGGGCAACTGCTTTGGGCGCGTCGTGTAGGACAAAATGCGTGGCAATTCCCCCAGGGAGGCATCAAAGCAAGCGAGACTCCACAACAAGCACTTTTTCGTGAGCTTCACGAAGAGATCGGCCTAACCGCCGACGATGTTGATATTGTCGCCTGCACCCGGGGCTGGCTGCGCTACCGTCTGCCACGACGCATGATTCGTACCCACTCGCAACCGGTCTGTATAGGCCAGAAGCAGAAGTGGTTTTTACTTAAGATTCGCTGTCAAGAGAACCGAATCTGTATGACGGCCACCCCAAAACCAGAATTCGATGGTTGGCGCTGGGTAAGCTACTGGTACCCTCTGGGGCAAGTAGTGCCGTTTAAACGAGAGGTATATCGGCGCGCGTTAAGAGAGCTTTCTCCCCGCGTACAGCGCCTGGCACAAGATAACGAAGGATAACAAGCACTTCACTGCCCTGTTTGGGCAGTGAGGGCTGCTGTAAAAATCCCTCAGCGAGGCAAACACAAGTGAATAGTAAAACCTCCATGCTTGAGGTGCTACGACGCGTTATTCAGGAAGTGAATGGCGCACGAAACCTCGACGCCGCGCTGTCAACAATGGTACGCCGCATACGTAAAGCCATGCAGACGGATGTCTGCTCTTTCTATCTCTATGATAAAGAGCTGGAATCGCTGGTGTTGATGGAAACGATAGGTTTGCGTACCCAGGCGGTAGGTCGTGTCATTCTGCCGCTAGGCGAAGGCCTGGTGGGGCTGGTTGCCAAGCGCAGTGAGCCGCTTAACCTGGAAGACGCACAGTCTCACTCCCATTTCCGCTATTTTGAAGCCACAGGCGAAGAGCGCTACTCAAGTTTTCTCGGTGTGCCGATTATGCACCAGCGCCATATGCTGGGAGTACTGGTGGTACAGCAGGCGGAAAAACGCCGCTATGATGATGAAGATGAAGCTTTTCTGGTAACCATGGCTGCCCAGTTGGCAGGGGTATTGGCTCATGCGCTGGCCACCGGTAACTTCACTCGCCCGGCACTGCCCGGCGGTCAGGCGATGTTCAAAGGTGTGGCGGCCTCTCCAGGTATGGCCATGGGGGAAGCAGTGGTAATTACACCGCCAGCCGACCTCAACAGTGTGCCCGACCTGATCCCCAGCGATCAGGAGTTTGAGATCGCCCGTCTGAAAGAAGCCATTGCCAAAACCCGTGATGAGATCCGCGCAGCGGCGGAGCGTTTGGTCAACCGTATTTCCTCCCAGGAACTGGCGCTGTTTGATGTGTACCAGCAAATGCTGGGAGAAGCAGCGCTGTCGGAGGAGGTTGAAAAGCGCATCCGTGAAGGACAATGGGCGCCCGGTGCGCTTGCTGATGTCGTGCGCCGTCACGTGCAATATCTTGAACGTGTTGATGATGACTACTTACGTGAGCGTGCAGCAGATATTCGTGACCTTGGCCGCCGTGTGCTGGCGCATTTACAGGAAGATACCCCCTCAACGCCGGAAACCTATCCAGATAACGCCATTCTTGTGGGTGACGAAATCAGTGTGGCAATGCTAGGTGAAGTACCTAGGGATAAGCTCAAAGGGTTGGTATCTGTACGTGGCTCCAGTACTTCACATGTCGCGATTGTTGCCCGTGCCATGGGGATACCCACTGTGTTGGGCATGGTCGACCTGCCGCTGCCGCGTCTAAATGGTGCGCCGGTAGTCCTGGATGGTCACCGGGGCAGGCTGTTTGTGCGTCCTGCCGCAGAGCTGAAAACCCGTTACGCCAGTCTGATCGCTGAAGAAAAAGCCCTCAGTGAAGTGCTGGAGCATGAGCAAGACCTGCCCAGTGAAACCCCAGATGGCCATGTTATGCCGCTGATGGTAAACACTGGCTTGGCGGTGGATGCTACGGCACTGCTGAAAAGTCGCATTGGTGGGGTAGGGCTGTATCGCACGGAAGTGCCGTTTATGATTACCGAGCGCTTCCCTGGTGAAAAAGAACAAATGCGCATGTACCGTGAGCAGCTTGAAGGCTTTGCGCCATTGCCCGTTGTCATGCGTACACTGGATATTGGCGGCGATAAGGATCTGCCGTACTTTCCCATTGAGGAAGCCAACCCCTTCCTGGGCTGGCGCGGTATGCGGGTAACCCTGGATCACCCGGAAGTATTAATGGTGCAGCTACGGGCCATGCTCATGGCTTCCCACGACGTAGGCAACCTCTATGTTCTCTTCCCGATGATTACCAACGTCGAAGAGGTAGACGAAGCCTTGCGCCTGCTGGACCGAGCTATTGTCGAGTTGGGTGAGGAGGGTATCGTGGTCACACGCCCTAAAGTAGGCGTAATGATTGAAGTGCCCGCCACCATCTACCAAATGGATGCATTGGCAAAACGGGTCGATTTCTTCTCAGTAGGTAGTAATGATTTAACCCAGTACCTGCTTGCGGTCGATCGTAACAACCCACGTGTATCAAGTCTGTACGATGCTTTGCACCCAGCGCTGTTGGGGGCGCTGCAAGAGTTATCTCAAGATGCCAAGCGACTCAATAAGCCGATTTCCCTATGTGGAGAACTGGCGGGGGACCCGGCTGGAGCGCTGCTGCTAATGGCGATGGGATTCGACAGCCTCTCAATGAATGCTCCCAGCCTGCCCAAAGTTCGAGCGGCGATTCGTAGGGTAACGCTGGTGGATGCACAGGTTCTGCTCGAAGAAATTATGCAGTTGGATACCCCCACACAAGTACATGAGCATCTGAATAAGCGCCTGGATGACTGGCAGCTTTCACATCTGCTGCCACCACGGGATTGATACCGCTTTATTCGAAGGGCTGATGGGGCTAGGTCAGTTCTGAAGAGGTGGAAAGGGTGGTTTCGCCCTCAAAGCAGCCTAGTGGTCCAAAACGCTGCTCGGTAATGCAGATATGCCCCGCCTTATCCATGCTTAGCCAAGTGGTAGCGCGGGTGCCATAGCGCTCCCCCACAATAAAAGCGGCGGAAAGCTGGCGCTCCAGTTCAATGCCCACTCCCGTATCGGGTAACGCTGAATCGGGTGCCTGTGTAGGGTTATGCAGGGCGTGTTGAGTCAAATAGCGCCAGTTTTCCGGTGTACTGGTCGCCATAGCCTCCCGTACGGCTTTGAGTTTAGGCCAGGGCGTATTCAGCGTGTCATTCGAAAGGCCATGTACACCTGCCGGTACTTCGTTTAGCGTGATACTGTAGCGGCCCCGGTGTAAGTGCCATAGATGCTCGTTGGTGCCGACCAGCAGGTTAAACCCGGCATAGTGCCGGGCGCCAGAGATGGCTAGCATTTTTAGCCAAGTCTCGATGTTGTCGCTTTGCAGGGCACTGGCAACCAGTTCACCACGGCTTGGTGCATTGGCGGGGGTGGCAAGCTGTGGGTCGCGAACATTGGTCAGCGCCGCGACCAGGCCACTCTTCCGGTCTGCCGCCAGCCAGGTGCCGCCCGCCTCCAGATCCCGCCCACCCAAAAGGTCGGGGGCATCGTTCCAATAGGCGAGTGGCGCGCTAGGGCGCGCGTAAAATTCATCACGGTTCCCGGCCAAACGTAGGGGGTGGGGGGTACCTGGAGCCCAGGAAAAGGTTATCAAACACATAGTGAACTCTCTATTCCCTCTAAAATTGGGCAGGAAGAGTGCCATCCCCTCCAGGAGCGGCATGACAGCATTGTGGTGTAGTCGTACACTAACCTTATATCCAGACGTTTTACCACAGCGTGGGCTGCTCATCCGGTAAGGAAATTACCCGCTACCCAGGAACGCACGATCTATGCAATTCTACCAGCGAGAGCACTTTTGGAATGCCATCGTTTGGCCAGTGCTATGGCCTTTGCTGCTCGTTCAGGCAGCGTTGGTCATACTGTGCATTTTTGTCGGATTAGTCATCTGGGGAATGTCGCCAAATCAGGTTTCCTGGAGTACCACACTATGGCTGGCGTTTACCTTGCTGTTGGGCAGCTGTATGAATGTAGGGGTGTTTCTTATGCTGGTGAAAGCCAGAGCCAAATATAAAGATGCCCTGTTCTTGCAGGAGCTGGCAGAACTGGAACGTCATTCGGAAACACTGTACTTCGAGATGGTAGGAACGGATATTCAGTCAACAGCGCCCGTGGCAAAACAGCACACGCTCCCTTTGCGGCGCTTGTCTCATGTTAATGATTTACTGGCAGAGCTGGTCAGAATCCATGCGAATACGCCGTTTTTTCCCCCGTCTTCCGAGCGCTCCAAGCAAGATCAAGCGTTGCTTGAGGATCTGCACCATCAGCAAAAGCAGCTTAAACACTTGATTGCGGGTCGCGACCGTGCACGGGAAGAGTCGCGCTTGAAGTCAGGGTACCTCACATTGCTGCAGCGGGAGGCGGACAGCCTGTTTGATCATGTGGGCGGTATGCTTAAGGAGGGTGCGTCAAAAGAATGCCGCCAAAATGTTACTCATGTCAGGGAACGGTTGGCCGACATACGTGCACTTCTTGCGAACTTCGTTCAGCAAAGCGTTAACGAAAGTTCTTCCTTTGAAGCGTTATTGCCCCCTGCCAAACGGCAATTAAAGGTACTGGTGGTGGATGATGGCCCCGTTAACCTCATGCTGGCTCGTCAGATGTTAGAATCCCAAGGTCTTCAGGTAGAAGGCGTAAGCAGCGGTGAACAGGCGCTAGAGCGCCAACAAACCACCTTTTTTGATCTGGTATTTATGGATATTTTCATGCCGACCCTGGATGGGCTTGAAACCACGCGCCGCTGGCGTGACTTTGAAAGTACCACTAATAGTCAGCGCAGCATTATCATTGCCCTGACCGCAAACGTCGATAACGCTGGCCGCGACACCTGTGAGGCCGCCGGGCTCAACGATGTGCTTGCCAAACCCTATCAACCCGAAACTCTAATAGGCATGATTACCAAATGGATGCCGAACGTCAATAACGAGACTTCTATCTCATGACAGCACTGACCATTGTGGTGGGATATTTAGCGCTAGGCGCAGCAGCAGGCATTATGGCAGGGGTATTCGGCGTTGGTGGCGGCATTATTATCGTCCCCGTACTGGTGTTTGCATTTGGTGTACAGAACATTGCACCAGAAATTACCATGCATCTCGCTGTTGGAACCTCATTAGCCACTATTGTGGTAACCGGAGCCTCCTCGGCACTTGGCCATATCCGCCGGGGCAGTGTACATCGTCCCTGGTTTATGGCATTACTGCCTGGGTTGATGCTGGGGGCCATTGGTGGTGTGTTTATTGCCGGTAGTCTATCGGGCACGATGCTGGGTACGTTATTTGGCATTTTCGTACTATTGCTGGCAACCAAAATGGTTCTGGGCCTCAAACCCAAGCCCGGTACAGTGGTGCCGGGTAAAACTGCCATGACCATTGCCGGTGGGGTCGTCGGCGCTATTTCCGCACTGTTTGGCATTGGCGGCGGCGCGATGACAGTACCCTGGCTCTCCCGTTGTGGTGCCACCATGACCCAGGCAGTGGGCACCTCTGCGGCTTGTGGATTGCCCATCGCGGTGGTCGGTGCCATTACGTTTATTATCGTAGGGTGGGGTAACCCACTACTGCCGCCATGGGCTACCGGCTTTGTCATGTGGCCTGCTTTTTTGGGCATCGTGGTAGCCAGCGTACCCTTTGCGCGGATTGGGGTTCGTCTTGCCCATGTGTTACCCGCCCATGTGCTACGGTTTTCCTTTGCTGCGCTGCTGGCCGTGGTAGGTTTACGCTTCATATTGGCGTAATCACCGCATGCCAGGCTGCCGCTTTCCACCTGTTAGCTTAGAGAGTCTTGATGATCAACTACCCAACAATTGATCCGGTCGCGATTTCCCTCGGCCCGATTCAAGTGCATTGGTATGGCCTAATGTATGTCGTCGGTTTTGTCGCTGCCTGGTGGCTCGGTTGCCGACGCGCCTCCCGTATTGGGTTAACCAGAGACGATATCAGCGATTTACTGTTCTACTGTGCGATTGGTGTAGTTGCCGGAGGGCGTCTGGGGTATGCACTGTTTTACGGGATGGGGCAGTGGGCCGCAGATCCGCTGTGGATTTTCCGCGTATGGGATGGCGGCATGAGTTTCCATGGCGGACTGCTGGGTGTGCTGCTGGCCGCATGGCTCTTCGCCCGCCGTAAACAGCTGGCTTTCCTTACGCTGACCGACTTTATTGCGCCCCTGGTGCCAATTGGTTTAGGGGCAGGGCGCATTGGTAACTTTATCAATCATGAATTGCCGGGGCGAGTCACATCGCTACCCTGGGGGATGCCGTTTCCAGGTATGGGGCCAGAACCACGCCACCCCTCTGCGCTGTATGAGGCGGTATTGGAAGGTTTAGTGCTGTTCGTCGTACTCTGGTGGGTGTCGGCCAAACCCCGCGCACGCGGCTTTGTGTCAGGACTCTTCCTGCTGGGCTATGGTGTATTCCGCTTCATGGTAGAGTTTGTGCGTATGCCAGATGCCCATATCGGTTACCTTGCCTTTGGCTGGTTCACCATGGGCATGCTGCTGACATTACCCATGATTGTGCTTGGTCTGCTACTCATGGCATGGTCGCGTAACAAGCCAATCGACGCCAAAGTTTAGAATGGTGGCACATCAACCTTGTAGCGCGTGGTAAGCGAAGCGCACCTGCAGCCCGGCATGGATTCACCGCGAATCGGTGCCGGGGTGGGCCCGCTGCCACTCGTGGGTGGGCTAGACCGTTGCGTTATAGCGGCCTAGAATACATTCCCAAATCGCCTGCAACTCTGGAACTTTTGTGACTGCAACAACGCCCACGCCGAGCACCACCACGACGCCTGCCACCGCGCTTGAACAACCCTATCTGGATCTAATGCGCACCGTGTTGGATCATGGCGTTGACCGCAACGACCGCACTGGCGTTGGCACACGTTCCGTGTTTGGCCATCAGATGCGCTTTGATCTCTCCCGTGGCTTTCCATTGCTCACCACCAAAAAACTACACCTGCGTTCCATCATTCATGAGCTGCTATGGTTTTTAAAAGGCGATACCAATATTGGCTATCTCAAAGAGAACGGTGTGCGCATCTGGGACGAATGGGCTGATGCAAATGGAGATCTAGGGCCAGTTTATGGTTACCAATGGCGTAGTTGGCCGAGTCCCAACGGTGGTAGCGTCGACCAAATCACCAAAGTGCTGGAGCAAATTCGCACCACGCCGCAGTCACGCCGGTTGATTGTTTCCGCCTGGAATCCTGGTCAGGTGGATGAAATGAAACTGCCGCCGTGCCACTGCCTATTCCAGTTCTACGTTGCCAATGGCCGACTCTCTTGCCAGTTATACCAGCGCAGTGCGGATATCTTTCTGGGGGTACCATTTAATATAGCAAGTTATGCACTGTTGTTAAGCATGGTGGCCCAGGTGGCTGGTTTGGAGCCCGGTGAGTTTATTCACACTCTGGGTGATGCCCATTTGTACAGTAATCACTTTGAGCAGGCCCGGCAGCAGCTAACGCGCACGCCATTGGCTTCGCCAACGTTGGTGCTCAACCCTAAGGTCACCAGTTTGTTTGATTTTACTTTCGACGACATCCAGATCAAAGGGTATGAATCGCACCCTCACATCAAAGCGGAAGTGGCCGTATGAACCATCAGGGCAGCCCATCGGATTCATTGGTACCTGTTGCCATGATTGTGGCCATGGCGAAGAATCGTGTTATTGGTGTTGACGGGAAACTACCCTGGTACTTACCTGAAGATTTAAAGTTTTTTAAACGCATGACCCAAGCCAAGCCTCTGGTTATGGGGCGCAAAACCTACGCATCCATTGGCAAGCCGCTACCTAATCGGCTTAACATTGTGGTAACACGTGATAAAAGCTTCAATGCAGAAGGCACACGGGTATGTTTTGATCTGCCTTCAGCCCTCGCCCTGGCAGACCAACAGGCCACGATTGAAGCAGCCGAAGAAATTATGGTGATGGGCGGTGGTGAAATTTACCGCCAGGCGCTGCCTTATGCACAGCGTTTGTACATTACCGAGGTGGATATTAACGTTAATGGCGATGCCGTCTTTCCAGAGTTTTCTGCTGAAGAGTGGCGCGAAGTGCAGCGTGTAGCGGGTAAGCCCACAGAAGGGCAGCCCCATTATGATTTCGTCATATACGAGCGCTTCAAAGACTGATCGGGTCAAAGGAGGGAGCATGGCCGCCAGCGTACAGCACTTATTAGAGTCATTGGAAACACATCTTGAGCGGACAAAAGCCGAGCTTCAAACGCTGCGTGAAGAGAATGCACGACTTAAACAGCAACTGGCTGCCCGGCAAGGCCATGCTGAAAATGCAGAAGAATGTAGTGCCGCTATAACGATGCCCGTTGCGACGGAGCAGACGCCCAAACCCGAAGATGAGCTTCAGTCAGCACCAGTAGGGACGCCTCCCGCTGCATTTGCTGAAGAATCGTCTGAAAAGCGAACTGACGAAAAGAGTGCCCCGCCAGAGCAGCCGCCTTCGCCCCAAGCGTTATTGAAACAGTGGTATCAGCGCTACCCGGATGCCTTTTTTAAAGGGCATACCAAACCGCTTAAAATTGGTATTCATCAGGACCTTGCGGAGCGTGAACCCTGGTCTGGAAAGCTGATTCGACGAGCCCTTGCCAACTACGTTAACTTACCGCGTTACGTAAAATCGATGCGTGAAGGAGCAGAACGGGTGGATTTAGATGGTAAACCTGCGGGAACGGTTGATAAAGAAGCCGCATTACATGCCAGCGAACGGCGAAAAGAGCAGCCGCAAAATGATGTACCTTTAGCGGCTAAAAAAAACGCCCACAAAAAACCTCGGCCAGCACAAACTAATACAGCAAAATCCTCTCACAGGCCCTATACTGAAGTAGTTGATCCAGGTCCGTCAGAAAAAAGTGAGCAGGATAAACCGCTTAGCTGGGAAGAGAAATTAAAGGGTCTTCAGCAAAAATTCAAAGGCCGCTGAGACCTAATAAGTCACTGCGGGTTCCATAAAAAAACGCAATTCGTAAAAAAACACTGTTTTTTTCTATTGCGTTCCCTGGAATCCCAGTATAGAGTTTGACCTGCGAGCATTGGACTATAACAAGGCTTAGTTGAGGACATGCCGCATACCACCGGGAAAAACCGGAGGATGGCAAAAGAGCATGACCCGCAGGCCAACTGCCACGCTTCACAGAAGCTGAGCAGAAACGATCGAAACAGTAAGCTAGTTAAGGAACCTACATCATGAAAAAGACACTTTTAGCGACTGCTATCGTAAGTGCATTCGCCGCCCTGGGTGCGACTTCTACCGTGCAGGCGGCAACTGTATATGATCAAGACGGCACCAGAATGGACATCTATGGTCGTATCGCCATGGGTATCCGCGGTGGCGGTCCTGAGTTCGAAACTGACGATGGTCAGCGCGTTGAAATCGACAACGGTGCTGAGTTTGTAGACGTATACTCTCGTCTGGGCCTGCGTCTGAGCCACGAAATTACTTCTGACCTAAGCGCTTTCGGTCATGTTGAGTGGCGCTTCCGCGGTGACGAGCAGGACTCTCCTGGCTTCCGCGAAACCCGCCAGAGCTACCTTGGCCTGAAAAGCGCTCAGTATGGTACTTTCCAAGCGGGTAACTTCGACAGCTTCTACAACCAGTTCGTTTCCCTGCCGTTCGATGTTTATATTGATGAAGGCCTGGAATTCGCGGGTCACCCGAAACAGTCGCGTGGCGACTCTATCGGTTACTACACACCTGATCTGAGCGGCTTCACTGCATTCTTGCAGCTTAAGCACTACAGCGAGCGTGGCCTGGCTGAAGGCGTAGACACTACCGACGAAGGTCAGGTTATTGCGGCCCAAGGTGGTGTGCGTTTCATCGATGGTCCTCTGACTATCGGTCTGGGCTTTGTTGAAGACGTAGAGCGTAGCCGTACCGGTGGTACTGGTTCTAGCGACGGCAACGGTGAGATGATTTATGGTCTGATCGGCTCTTACGATATCACTGACCAGTTCACTGCTCGTCTGGGCTACGAAGGTCGCGGTCATAACGACACCTACAACAACAATGGTCCTACTCCGAACGATAGCCTCGTAGGTTATGACACCTTCGGTCTGGGTGGTACTTTCACCACTGGTCCTTGGGCGTTTAACGTAGATTACTACCACATCGATCGTGATGGTCACTTCGACAACAGCAACTCCTGGGCTGCCGGTGGTTACTATAAAGTATCCAGCAACTTCGACGTGTTTGCTGAGCTGTACAACGGTGATGTACCTCGCCTGGGCGACAGCCAAGTTAGCGACGTATTCAACGACCTGACTGACGACGTATACTGGCTGACAGGCGCTCGTTACCACTTCTAAGCCTGGTTTCAAATACCGCGCTTTAAGTAGTAACACCTGCAGTTACGATAGAACCGGCCTCTTGAAGGCCGGTTTTTTTATGGGTGGATGGTGGTCAGTAGTGAGTGATATCGTAAGTGCGTGGTAATCGCAGCGGTGCCGGGAAGGCTAACCTTTCCCAGCAAAGTGACGAAGGCAGTGTAGTGGCTGGGCAGGCAGGTTTGCGTTATCAAAACGGGCCTGCCCAGATAGGCTTTGGCGCTGTAGAAAATGTGGTTCGGGGCGGTGGCAACGGTAAAATGCTGTATGGTCTGATAGGTGCTTATCAAGTCAGCGACCAGTTCTCTGCGCGCCTTGGAGCTGAAACTCAGGAAGACAGCGATGTTTATGGTGGAGGTTTCGATACAGTAGGACTGGGGCGACACCTATATGCTCGTTCGGGCGAGCTGATTGATAACGTATATTGTTAACTGGAGCACGTTACCTGCTCTAGTGGCGTGCTAGGAGCAGATGATAGTAGTTAAATGAAAAATTTGGCCTCCTTAGAGGCCAGCTGTTTTATAATCGATGCCTAAAGATTGTAGTGATTAAGTGTTTGCCAACTGAGCTAAGCAGTGTTTCGCCAAGCTATGAGCAGCTTTTTGCGAACTCGATTCACTGTAGCAGCGAAGCTCGGGAGCATTACCTGAAGGTCGTAAATGCACGATATCACCGTTTTTCAGCGTGGCACGCAGGCCATCCGTTGTATTGATCTCGCTGATAGCTGTCGGCAGTAATAATGCCTTTTCCATCGCTTGAGGCGTACTTTGCCAGTTGGCAATTAATGCTTGGCTGCGTTCGGTAGGGAAGTTTTGTAGCCGACCGCTATCTGTATGGCGGCTAGGTAGTTCGGCAACCAGTGTAGAGATTGCTACCCCTTGTTTTGCTGCAGTCACCATTAATGTTAAAGCGGGCAATAGTGCATCGCGAGTAGGTAGAGGGGCTAAGTAGCGGTTATCTTCCTGAAGCGCACTTTCCAATAAAAACCCGCCATTTGCCTCGAATCCAGCAACCTCAGAGTAATGCTCAGCCAGCGTGGCCATGCCCGATAAAACAAACGGTGAGCCAATGCGGGTTCTTTCAATATGCGTAAAGGACTTACTTAGCTCAATAGCAGTATTGCAACTAACAGGGACAGCCAGTGCTTTAATACCTAGTGCCTGGGCGCACAAGAGGCCCACAATGTCTCCGCGCTGCCAGGTTCCACTTTCATCGGCTAGCAGTGGGCGGTCTCCATCGCCATCGGTAGAAAGGAGTGCATTCAAATTATGCTCACTTGCCCACGCTTGTCCTAACGCTTGGTCTTCTTCACTAACGGCTTCAGTGTCGACTGGAACGAAGGTTTCGCTTCTACCTAATGTGACAACCTCGGCCCCAAGGTTTGATAAAATCTGATCATTGAGGTCGCGGCCAGCAGCAGAATGTTGATACAAGCCTACTTTCCAGCCCGCGAGCGGTGAGCCAGGAAACCAATGTGTAAAGCGCTCTATATAGCGCTGATTAGCTGTGTCGGATGGATGCTGAAGAGGGCTGTCGGTGGTAGGAGCTAAGGGCGTTTCTGAATTTAATATGTTAAGCTCATCGGCTTTTGTGATTTCCCCATCTGGGCGGTAAAACTTAATGCCATTACGGTCAAAGGGAATATGGCTGCCTGTAATCATTATGGCTGGAATGTTATCTGCCAAGGCCTGTAAGGCGAGAGCGGGAGTAGGCAGAATACCGTAGTAGTCGACCTCAAGCCCGGCAATACTCGCCGCATTAGCGCAAGCGGCTGCCATTTTGGGGCTGCTAGGCCGCCGATCAATACCAATCGCAATACGGTCAAACGTAAAAGTTGCTTGCATCGTAGAGATGAAAGCGATGCTGAAAGCTGCGCAGACTTCATCACTAAATTGTTCAACACGACCGCGAGCTCCGCTGGTCCCAAATGAAATGCCGCTTTCTGCAATAATCGAAGAAGCCGTCTGATGAGTCGCCAAAGTCATCTCCACGTTAGCATGGGGGAGTAATAAATCCAAAATCATAGAGTCATTTTGGCTTAAGCAGAGGGTGATAACAGCTAGTTAATCATACACAGTCAGGCTACGTAGTTACCAGCCCAAAGGACCTGCGTTGAATCTATGGCACAAGTCGTATAGGATCAGCACCGGCATGGAACTTTGTTGATATTGACGACAACGTGAAAAGAAAGTCGTTAAAAACCAATTTTTGCAGGGAATGCTGATGCTATGTGCCTACCGTATCTATCCGCTTTTACATGCAACATCTATTTCTACATATACTTAGATAATGGGAGTCGTTGCTAAATATAAGTATGCCATATTGGTTGTATTCAATTGATGATCAAAAAAAGCCTTTATGAAGTGTTCAAAATAGCGCTTTTTTGATATGTGATTAATTTAAAAAAAGCGGTATTTTTTAAAAAACTTGCCAGCATCATAAATGATATCGAGTCGGCATCATATTTAATGGTAAATAACAGAAAAGCAGCTTGTCCTCATAGGTAAGCTAGCGAATAAGATAGGCAGCGGAGGCTATTCGGGTGAATACTACATTAGAGAATGCTATGAAGATAACACCTATTATCATGGCGGGTGGCAGCGGCACAAGGTTGTGGCCTCTTTCGCGGCGCCTGCACCCCAAACAGTTTCTCGCTTTAACAGGCCAGCATTCAATGCTGCAGCAGACATTAACCCGCCTAGAGGGGCTACCCTGCGAAGCACCTATCATCATTTGCAATGAAGAGCATCGTTTCCTGGTTGCTGAACAACTGCGTGATATTGGAGTACAAGGGGCCAACATTTTATTAGAGCCCGAAGGCCGTAACACAGCTCCTGCTATTGCTTTGGGTGCACTACAAGCTGAAAAGCGCGCTCCGGGTCAGCAGTCATTACTGCTTATTTTGGCTGCCGATCATGTAATAGAAGATATAAAGGCGCTACATGAAGCTGTTAAGCAAGCTTCACCGCTGGCAAGCGATGGTTCATTGGTTACCTTTGGGATCTTACCTACGCATGCAGAAACAGGGTACGGCTATATTCAGCAAGGAACAAAGCTGGATATGCATGGGTATAGGGTAGAGCAGTTTGTTGAAAAGCCCGATAGCGAAACAGCTGAGCAATATATCGCATCAGGAAATTATCTCTGGAATAGCGGCATGTTCCTTATGCGTCCTGATGCATATCTAGAAGCACTCAAACGCCAAGCACCTGCTATACTAACTTCCTGTGAGCAGGCAATGGCTGGTGCTCAGGAAGACCTGGACTTTGTACGTATTGATAAGTGGGCATTTTTATCCAGCCCCAGCGACTCGGTTGACTATGCCGTGATGGAGAAAGAGTCTCAGGTAGCTGTGGTTCCTTTGGATGCCGGGTGGAGTGATGTAGGCTCTTGGTCCGCACTATGGGATGTGAGTAAAAAAGATAGAGCTAATAATGTTAGAAATGGCGACGTAATATTAGAAAATACTCAAAACTGCCTGGTACATTCTAGTCATCGCTTGGTAGCTACCGTAGGCGTTGAAAATCTCATCATTGTGGAAACCAAAGATGCTGTTTTAGTAGTCAGTAAACAAGAAGATCAGCGTGTAAAGCAGGTCGTGGAGCAGCTAAAGCAGAATGGGCGTAGCGAACTGAGCGCGCATCGTGAAGTTTATCGCCCCTGGGGTAAATACGACTCTGTAGATATGTCCGAACGATATCAGGTTAAAAGAATTACTGTTAACCCAGGACAAAAGCTTTCAATCCAAATGCATCATCATCGTGCAGAACACTGGATTGTAGTTTCTGGGACTGCCCGTGTTGGCATCAATGATGAAGAAATGCTGCTCAGTGAGAATCAGTCTGTCTATATACCGCTTGGCGCAAAACACTTTCTGGAAAATCCCGGTAAAATTCCGTTAGAAGTTATTGAAGTACAGTCAGGAGCTTATTTAGGTGAGGATGACATTGTTCGGTTCGAAGATGTATATGGGCGCTCGAAAGATTGAGTTTAAAGCAATCACTACTTTTAATTAATGAGTTATTAGGATAACGATAAATTTCATGTCAATTCTTATAAAAAATAGTGCCTGGGCATTAGTCGCACAAGGAGGAAAAGTAGTTGCTCAGGCTGGCCTTTTTATCATACTCGCAAGAGGGTTCGGAGCGAGTGATTTTGGCTTTTTTATGGCAATGTTTTCAATTGCACAGCTAATATATCCTTTTTCTGGGTTAGGAACGCATAATACGATGGTGATGCGAGTTTCAAGGCTTCCTAGACTGCTGCCATATTATTTCTGGACCCCCTTATTCGCAACGTTATTTATTGGCATCATTGCTGCAGTTTTATTTTCTTGGATTGTAGTAAGTTTTTATGATAGTCCTCAATGGATGGTGCTTCTTATTTTGCTCACAGAGTTGGTGAGTTATCGTTTATTAGATGTTGCTACACATGCATGGCAAGCAAAAGAAAATCTAAAAAAAGTATCGCTAGCGTATCTAAGTATTAGTTTGACTCGTGTTTTATTAGCCACTGTTCTTTTGTCAACTGGGTGGCTTTCACTATCAACATGGATTGTTTTTAATATAGTGTTCACTAGTTTGATAGCGGTGTGGTGTTTATATCTGGTAATTAAAAAATACGATCTATTTAAGTGCAAGGTGAGAGTTTATTATAAAGATATCTATCGCAGTATTTATTTTTCTTTTTCAGGTAGTAGTCAAGCCATTAACGCGAATGTAGATAAAATAGTCTTATCAAGAATAGGTACTTTGTATGATGTTGGGGTTTATTCAGCAGCATATCGAGTTGTGCAAATGTCTTTGATACCGATCATCGCTCTTTTTCAAGCGGCTTACCCGAGTTATTTCCGCGCTGGACGAAAAGAAATAAGAGGAGCATTAGAATTAAGTAGGCGGCTTGCATTGCCTCTGTTGGCTTATAGCTTATTTGCATCGCTATCGATTTATTTTTTATCACCAACTGTACCCTTTATACTAGGCGAAGATTATGAAGGGGCTGTTGATCTAATAAGATTATTATGTCCATTGCCGGTATTATTTGCGTTGCATCACCTTTTAGGTGAGGCAATGACTGGCGCGGGACTGCAAAAAGAAAGAGCGTTCGTTCAAATAATTGTAGGGTTTATAAGCGTTCTTATAAATATAGTGCTTATTAAGACATTTGGGGTGGTTGGCGCGGTATTCGCGATTCTGGTTAGTGAGTTTTTGGTTTTTTTAGGTTATTTTTTTATACTGAAAATGAGGGGGTGATTCATGGTTATGCTAACCATAATTGTGCCAACAATAGGGCGCGCAGAAGAGCTTATCCAGCTTTTTAAAAGTATAGAAAAACAATGGGATGATAGTCTTGAAGTTATTCTGGTGGATCAGAATGCTGTCGGCTTTATCCAGAACGTATTGTCTGAAGGCTGGCATTCAAAGATAACTTATATTCATAGTGAAAAAAAAGGAGCATCTCACGCAAGGAATCTTGGGCTTGAAAAAGCTACAGGTAAATATATTAATTTTTGTGATGATGATGCCGTTATTGAAGATAATTTTTTATCAAGTGTTATAAAAGGGTTTGAAAAATATTCCAATGCAGCAATGATTAGTTTTCGCGTGTTTGATTTAGAGCTTGATGAAGTAGTTATGTTGCCGTTCCCCAATATGGATTGTAAAATTGATAAAAAGAATTTTCACTCTGTAACTATAGAATTCTCTCAAGTTTGGAAGGCAGATGAGATCAAATCTTTAGACGGGTTTGATCCAATGCTGGGCGTGGGCAGCCCTTATGGAGCTGAAGAAGCAAAAGATCTAATGGTGCGCGCGTTAGATAGTGACTTAAATATGTATTATATTGCTGAAACTTGTTTTAGACATCCGAGCAAGAAAGATGCTCCGGCTAAACGTTATTTTAGCTATGCTGAAGGCACCGCATCACTTGCAATAAAGCATTACAATAAACCTCATGTTTGTATTAATGTTTTAATGTTCGCTTTTAAAAGCCTGCTTGGTGTTGTGATCTATAACTTTTGGGATAGAAAAAAATCTTATCGCTATTTTATGAGATTTGCAGGATTGATTTCTGGTTTTTATAAAAGATTCAAAGGGGTTGGGAGTAAGTGACTTTTTGTTTTTTTATAAAAGGGCATAGATGATGGCTGTTAAAGATTCTAAGTTTTTAAATAGTTTCCTTTTTCTGCTTTTTGTTGTAGCGGCTAATGATTTAGTTGCTATTTCATTAGGCTTTGAGCTAAAGCTTGGTTTCTTAATGTTAATTGTGTTTGCTCCCATTTTATGGCTAACAGTTTTTTCTTCTGTATCGCCACGTTATTTTTTTGAAAAAATAGACATACCTATATTAATCTGGGCACTACTTGCAATTTTATTTTGTGTGATGAATGGCGGTTTCCGAAACTACGTCTATACGATTGCTATGCTAATTTATTTAGGCATGGTGTTAGGTGCAAAAGCCCCTTGGCTGGAAATGTCAAAGTTTCGCTGTTTCGATCTTTATCTCTTATCAGGTATTGTTATCTCTGCGGTTGGAATAGGGCAGTTTATAATTTCCTTGTTTGGTTTTGGAGATATATTTTTTGTCCAACAGTGGTGGTATGAAGGAACAATAGCCAGAGTTAATGGTTTTATGTACGAACCTTCTTATTATGCCTTGGCTGTTTTTCCCTATTTTTTAATTTCTTTCTTTTTGATGAATGCTGTGTGGATAGATAGCAAGCGTAATTATATAATCCGCTGGCTATTTTATTTTTCCGCGTTAGCACTTATTCTTAGCTCTTCACGACTGGCTTTGTTTATTGGCGTATTGGCAGTTCCATGTATCGCTATTTATAGGTTGATTATATTACCACCAGCAAGGCAATACTGGAAAGGCGATATTTGGCGTCAAGCTGGTTTTATAGGCAGTGCCATTCTATTTTTTACAATAGTGAGTTTTTCAACTGACTATCTTGCGCAACAATCAATGGAGAAGAATACGTCTCAGGTTGAAGCGCTTATACGTCAGAGCGTGATGAATGGAACAGGTATCGGAGAGAGGTCTGATCATTCTGTCAGTATCCGTCGTCAAGATATGCTAGATACAGTAGAGTTAACGAGCCAACATCTCTGGCTTGGTGTTGGGTTAGGCAACATTGCAAAGGGTATCGCGCGAAATAAAGGCATCAATGAGCCCACAAGCGATGAAATACGTACAAACGAAGGTCTGGTTCCAGTACTTGAAATTACCGCAGCGACAGGGCTTGTCGGCATTGCTCTATTTTTAGGTTGGCTGTTGTGGATAACAATTCCTCGGTTATTGAAAAAACCCTTAAATGAAAGTGACCTGCTACAAACCAGTATGTGTATAGCTGTATTAGGCCAGTTTTTATTAATGCAGGGTAATCAAAACGTATTGCGTATGTATTTCTGGATCACGCTATTTGTTTTAATGATATTTAATTATTCAGCATCAAAGAAACTGAGAGTTATAAATGAATAAATTGGCGTGCATTGCAGACCATCGCTGGATCGGGCCCCATGGCATTGGGAGATTTGCAACCGAGGTATTGTCGCGCCTTGAGTATACGCCTCTGGCGGCTGAGGGAAATCCAGCGGCACCTCTTGATGGAGTTAAAAGTGGTATGGCGTTAAGGCTGAAACATAAATCGGCTAACTGCTTTTTTACGCCTGGATACAATCCACCATTACTTGCGAATATCTCTATTTTTATGACGTTGCATGACCTTATTCATCTTGATGTAGAGCAAGAAAGCTCTTATCTGAAACGCGCTTATTACCAGAAACTAATTTTACCCGCTGTTAAGAAGGCGGCCTGTGTATTTACCGTATCTACCTACTCGAAGAACAGGATTGTGGAATGGGCGGGTGTTGACCCTGATAAAATAGTAGTGGTGGGGAATGGGGTTGACCCTATTTTCACAGAAAACCAGCGTATGCATTCCCTCGGTGAGCCGTATTTTCTTTATGTGGGAAACCAAAAACCGCATAAAAATATAGAGTTTATGATAAGAGCCTTCGCCAAAAGTACCGTGCGGGATAATTTCTTACTAATACTGAGTGGTCGGTTCTCTGATACAGTCAGCACGTTAGTTGATCAATTAGGCATAGCTGACCGAGTTAGGGCGGCAGGCTTTATCGAGGAGAGTGACTTGCCCGCTTGGTATCGTGGTGCAAGCGCTCTCATCATGCCTTCGCTTTACGAAGGCTTTGGTTTGCCTGTGATCGAAGCGATGGCCTCCAATACACTTGTTCTTAGCAGCAATCGTACTTCTTTATCTGAGGTGGCTGGCAATGCAGCACATTATTTTGATCCTACCAACGAGCAGCAATTAATTGAGGCATTCAATTTTGCCTCTAACCCAGAAAACGGCGTAACGTTGCGTGAAAACGGCATTATTCAAGCCCGAAAATATAATTGGGATGATGTTGCTAACAAAATTAAAAGCAGCTTTAGTGATTTTACACGTTAAGCAAACAGAGTGAACGGCTGTGGTAGAGCGAGGGAGAGTATGAAAGTTGCGATAGTAAGTGACTGGCTAGTGTCTTATGCAGGTTCTGAGAAGGTGGAAGAAGCCATCTTGGAGTTGTTTTCCGATGCCGATATTTACACCAATATTTACGATGCTGAAGCATTCAAAGGCACTGGTTTTGAAAACCGCAACATAAAGCAATCCTTCATTGCCAGACTGCCTGGTGCGAAGAAGCACTACCAAAAATATTTGGCGCTGATGCCTTATGCTGTAGAGCAACTTGACCTATCGCGTTACGACGTAATTATCTCAAGCTCACATGCGGTTGCCAAAGGGGTGATCACAGGGCCTGATCAACTGCATATTTGTTACTGCCATACACCGATGCGTTACGCCTGGGACTTTCAGCACCAATACCTAGCGGATTCAGGTATGGCGAAAGGGTTAAAAGGCAACGTGGCCCGCTATCTGCTTCACCGCTTGAGGCTATGGGATTGTCGGACGTCAAATGGGGTGGATCATTTCATCGCCAATTCCCGCTATATTGCGCGCCGCATTAATAAAGTATACCGCCGTGAAGCAAGCGTTATATACCCCAATGTCGATGTGGAGAATTTCAATCTGTATGAGCAGAAAGAGAATTTTTACCTAGCGGCTTCACGCTTGGTCCCCTATAAGCGAATTAGCCTGATTGTCGAGGCATTCACTAAAATGCCTGATAAAAAGCTAGTTGTGATAGGAACGGGCGAACAGGCTGAAAAAATTAAACAGATGCTGACACCCAACATCACCTTCTTGGGTTATCAACCTACCGAGATACTGCAAGCTTATATGCAGCGAGCCAAAGCGTTTATTTTTGCAGCTGAAGAAGATTTCGGGATTATGCCTATTGAGGCACAGGCATGCGGTACGCCCGTGATTGCTTATGGGCGCGGTGGGGCGTTTGAAACAGTACGTCATGGTGAAACTGGTGCTCATTTTTTTGAACAAACCAGTGCCGCTATTCAGCAAAGTGTTGAGCAATTCGAGCACGAGGGGATTGCCTTCGATGCTCAAGCCATTCGCTATCACGCAGAGCAGTTTTCTGAAGCACGGTTCAAGCAAGAACTGAGCGCTTTTGTGGATACCAAATGGAATGAATTTGTAGAGCAGAGAGGCTTCTGACTGCCACTTCGGCAGCGTGCTTTATCGCTGTTTTCACGACAGATAGTTTATTAAGCAGTAGGCTAATTACTTGACCAGTTTGGAAGGTTACATGCCCTCATCAGATCAGCGCCCAGTCCGCCGTAAATACGACTGGCTATCCTCCATCATATTTCGCAGTGTGGATCTTTTTTCTGTACTGCTGGCAGGTTGGCTAGCCTATGTGCTGCGTTTTGATACATGGACAACTGTTGAGGAGCGCTATAGCTGGGCCATTTTGGTCGGCGGACTCCTGCAGCTATGGTTATTTCCTAATTGTGGCCTTTATCGCTCCTGGCGTGGGCATTTATGGACAGTGTTGGCTACACGGCTGATGGGTATTTATCTATTGTGGTGCGTTAGCATCATGATCGTTATGTTTGTTTTTCAGCTTTTTGATTTTTCCCGGCTATGGTTCTTTGGGTGGGTAGCACTGGCTGCATCTTTTTCACTATTACTGAGGTGGGCGGCCTATCCCTTTGTTAAGCGGTTACGGGCACAGGGCAAAAACCGCCGCAGCGTTTTGCTGATAGGAGATGCCGCTTCTTGTCGTAACGCGTACTATTCGCTGCGTCGCGATCCCGGCCAAGGGTTTTACATCACCCGGGTGCTGGTAGTAGATTACCGACTAAGAAAACGTTTGAAAAAATATATCGGGGTCGTTGAAAACTATGAACCTAGTAAACGAGTCCATGTAAAAGAGCAGGAAGTTTGGATATGCTTGCCGCTTTCACGAGGCTACGAAGCACAGAAGATCATCAACTCACTGGATACGGTGACTGCCAATATCCGTTTATTACCCAATATGTCGGATCTACGTCTGATCAATCACAGTACTGATAACATTGCCGGTATGCATTTGATCAACGTGAGCTGTTCGCCCATGACCGGCTGGAGCCGGTTCAAAAAGCGCTGCCTGGACATTATCTTATCCGCCATCATTCTATTGATGATTTTGCCGGTGCTGTGTTTTGTTGCGATTGGCGTAAGGCTCAGTTCACCAGGCCCAATTTTCTATCGCCAAGAGCGGGTAAGTTGGAATGGCCGCCCCTTTTGGATGCTTAAATTCCGCTCAATGCCGGTCGACTCAGAGCAGGGTGGCGTGCAGTGGGGTGGCGCGAAAAATAAAAAGGTGACGCGTTTTGGTGGGTTTATTCGCCGAACTAGCCTTGATGAGCTACCTCAGTTTATCAACGTCTTAAAAGGTGATATGTCGATCGTGGGTCCACGGCCTGAAAGAACTGTGTTTGTTCAACAGTTCCAGCATGAAATACCCGGCTATATGCAAAAGCATCTGGTGAAAGCAGGTATAACAGGGTGGGCACAGATTAATGGCTGGCGTGGCGATACTAGCCTTGAAAAACGCATCGAATTTGACCTTTGGTATATCGACAATTGGTCGGTATGGCTTGACCTTCGCATTGTACTGTTAACCATATTCAAAGGTTTTATTAATAAAAATGCTTACTGATCATAGAAAGATATGATTTTACTAACAGGCGGTACCGGTTATATCGGCTCTCATATAGCGGTAGAACTACTGGATGCTGGTCATCAGGTGGTTATTCTGGATAACCTCTCCAACAGCGTTTGCACGGTAGTTGACCGTATCAAAACCATCAGCCAAAAAGAGGTGGAGTTTTATAAAGGCGATGTGCGTGATGCCGCTCTATTGGGGGTGATTTTCAAAGCTCACAATATTAAGGCCGTGATTCATTGTGCGGGCTTGAAGGCAGTGGGTGAAAGCGTATCGAACCCATTAGCGTATTACGATGCAAACGTCTATGGCTCAATCTCACTCTGCAAGGCGATGGAGCAAGCGGGGGTAAAGCGCCTGATATTCAGCTCTTCAGCCACTGTTTATGGGCATGAGGCCGAACCGCCCTACATGGAAACCATGGCTCGGGGAAGTGCAAGCAGCCCCTATGGTGCCTCCAAAGCGATGATAGAAAAAGTGCTTGAAGACTTAAGCAGTAGCGATCCGCAGTGGTCTTTTTCAATTTTGCGCTACTTCAACCCCATTGGGGCGCATCCATCGGGCTACATTGGCGAATCTCCTCAAGGTATACCGAATAATTTAATGCCCTATATTAGCCAGGTCGCTGCTGGCGTTTTGCCGGAGTTGCTTATCTACGGCAACGATTACCCTACCGACGACGGAACCTGTGTACGTGATTATCTGCATGTGGTCGATTTGGCAGTAGGGCATAGAATGGCGCTACAGACCCTGGAGCAACCGGGTGTACATTATTACAACCTGGGGGCCGGTAAAGGTGTCTCTGTGCAGGAGATGGTCGATGCATTTATCCTGGCCACAGGTGTCGATGTACCTTACCGCTTTGCGCCACGTAGAAAAGGGGACTTAGCGGCATTTTGGGCGAGTTCAGAAAAAGCAGAAAGAGAATTAGGCTGGCGTACCAGGAAATCACTGGTTGATATGATGGTGGACACATGGCGCTGGCAGCAATTCACTTCTAGCGAAAACAGTTGAACAACTGAATGGATTCGGTCTCAAGCGTATTGTGATATTCCCGTATGAAGGCTGTTTAGCTGATAGATTACAGAATGGCTTTCACAGCTTACAAAACGTTGAATTGTGATAATATCATGCCCTTTTTGTATTCCTGCTCGTCTTTAGAGCACTAAAAGGATGTTTGCTTTGAAACTGGCTACAAATGATCGCTTTACAGGCACAGAGCGTAACCTTCCGCAGCTATATACTTGTGTTGCTGTATTCCTGTTTGGTGCGTTATCGTTGGTGGTGCCAAGCGGTTACTCGCTAGGTGCCGTGCTTCTGCTGTTAGGTGGACTGGGGTTGATTGTCTCTTTGCGCATTCCGGCAATTACCAGGGCTGATGTATGGATTATTGCAGCGTTGCTTGGTTATGTTTTGGTCACCATGGCAGAAGCATGGTGGGACGGCCAGGGAAGTAAAGGATTTGATAAGCCCAGCCGATTTCTCTTGGCAATTCCCGCGCTTTTTTGGGTGCTCCGTTACCCACCAAAATTACCGTTTCTATGGAGCGGCTTTGCCATTGGCGCTTTAGGGGCTGGAACCTGGGCCGCCTGGCAGAAACTGGTGGTAGGTGTTGAGCGGGCACAAGGGCATACCCACGTTATTCAATTTGGCAATTTAAGTATGTTGCTTGGGGTGCTGTGTCTGGCTGGCTTGGGCTGGGCGGTGGTTCAACGGCAGCGCAAACTCTGGGTTTGTCTGCTGTTGCTAGGAGCGGTGGCAGGCATTTTAGGCTCGCTTTTTTCCGGTAGCCGGGGGGGCTGGGTTGGGTTTCCTATCGTGCTGTTGGTGCTCTATCGCGCTTATGGTAGAAATTTAGCCCCTAAATTACAGGTGATTGCGCTGGTGGCCATGCTGGTTGGCGGTATGACGGTGTATGCCGTGCCGCAACTAGGTGTGCAGGGGCGGGTTCATCAGGCGGTTGAGGATGTAGGGCTATACATTTCAGGCGAAAATCGTGGTACTTCGGTGGGTGCCCGGTTTGAGATGTGGCGTGGTGCTGCGCTTCTGATTCAGGAAAAGCCAATCACTGGCTGGGGTTCCAACGGCTACAAGGATGCTATGTGGCAATTGGGTGAAGAGGGCGTTATTGATACTGAAGCTGCCCAATATGGCCATGCTCATAACGAGTTTGTCGATGCGTTTGCCAAGCGCGGCATCATAGGCTTTATCGTGCTGTTGGCGCTCTATCTAATTCCTATGCGCTTATTTTCCCGCCAGCTTCAGGCGCCGGATCTCTCAACGCGCGCACTGGCCACCGCTGGGGTCTTGCTGCCTGTTACCTACATCGACTTTGGGCTTTCCCAGGCCTTTCTTACCCATAATAGCGGGGTGATGGTGTACGCTTTTCTGCTGGTAATACTTTGGGGGAGCTATCGCTATCACCTTGGCATAGCCAAGCCCTTATAACGGCAGCCATGTGCCCATAGCCCTTCAAAATGTTATGGGTGCATGCTCACTGCCACGGCCAACTCCGATGTAACGCAGCCCTGCATTAGCCACGGCATGCGGGGCGTAAAGGTTACGTCCATCCACTACCAGTTTGTCGTTAAGCTGCTCGGCAAGCCAGGTAAAATCAACGCTCCGAAACGCCTTCCATTCAGTACAAATTACCAGTGCATCGGCACCTTTGACCGCTTGAATGCGGTCACCGGCCAGTACTAAGTCATCGCGCTCTCCGTAAAGACGTCGACACTCGTGCATAGCCTCGGGGTCAAAAGCCTGCACCGTTGCACCGGCCTGCCAAAGTGCTTCAATTAAGGTTCGGCTGGGCGCCTCACGCATATCATCCGTATTAGGTTTAAAGGCTAACCCCCACACTGCAATGGTTTTGCCGTTAAGGTCGCCAAGGTGAGCCGCAAGCTTGGTAAACAGAGTGTGTTTCTGGCGGGTGTTGACTGATTCAACTGCACCCAGTAACTCGGTTTCAAACCCTAGCTGTTTCGCGGTACGTTCGAGTGCAGAGACATCCTTGGGGAAACAGGAGCCGCCATAACCGCAGCCGGGGTAAATAAAGTGGTAACCAATGCGCGGGTCACTACCAATGCCTCGGCGTACTTCCTCAATATCAACATTAAGCCGTTCGGCCAATCCCGCGACCTCGTTCATAAAGCTTATCTTGGTAGCCAGCATGGCATTAGCGGCGTATTTTGTTAGTTCTGCGGCGCGCACGCTCATAAACATAAGCTTATCGTGGTTGCGGTTATAGGGCGCATAGCACTCATGCATCAATGCTTTTACCCGTTCGCTCTCGGTGCCAACTATAATGCGCGCACCGCGGGTGAAGTCCTCAATGGCGGCACCCTCTTTCATAAACTCTGGATTTGAGCACACATCAAAAGGGTGATCGGTGCTGCGTAGAAGTTGGGCACTGGTAATGGATTCGGCCACTTTCTCTGCGGTACCCACGGGAACGGTTGATTTATCAATGACCAGCTTGTAGCCATCCATATGCTCGCCAATACTGCGGGCAACATCCAAAACATAACGTAAATCGGCACTGCCATCTTCATCAGCAGGTGTACCCACCGCAATAAAGAGCAAGTCACCTTGTGCGACCGCTTCTGCGGCGCTGGTGGTGAAGTGTAGGCGCCCGGATTCTCTGTTTTGTTGCAAGAGTGTGCTGAGGCCAGGTTCGAAAATAGGGCTTTCGCCAGCATTCAGCTGGGCAATGCGTTCAGGGTTGATATCCATGCAGGTGACTTGATGGCCTACCTCAGCAAGGCAGGCACCTGCCACCAGGCCCACATAGCCTGTCCCAAATACCGTAATATTCATGGCACCACATCTCGCTTGAACGACCGTTTTATGGAGCTTATCACAAGGTTATGACAGCCCCGTGTTGAGAAAACAGAGCGTTAGTATAGCTATTTTCCCTTACAAACCGATTGGTTATGAACCCAAGTAAAATGAGTAGGTTATACAATGTTTGTTAACGTGGAGCCTTGCGGGTTAATCCCTTACAATGTCACGTGCATTTTAATAGCACAGGTAACCACTTTTCATCCGCACAGCGTAGGGCAAGGGAATGCGCCCGTTATAATCCCTGGGCGGTAGCGTGCCTTTTTACTGGAAATCTATATGTTAAATTCCCCCGTTTCTCTATCGCGGTCGGCTCGCATGCTGCTGGCGGCGTTAAGCGTTGCCGTGGTTAGCGGCTGCGCCACCAACTACCCTTCCGGAAGCTCTTCGGACCAACCGCGTTATGTGCTCAACAATGATGCGGCAAAACCTATTCAGGACGAAAGCCTAAACGGTTTTCTTGCCCAGGCACCTGCGGGCGGTATTCTCAATCTGGTGAGAAGCCCTTGGGGAGATAACGTGGAAGTGGTAGCTGATGAGCCCTATCTGGCAGCCAGCGGGCGCGCATGTCGGCGCTTGAGCATTATCGATGCCAGTGGCGCCTCACGCCGTGGACTGGCGTGCGAAACGTCGAATGGCTGGGTAGACCAGCGAGTGATTACCCAATCCTTAGAAGGGCGTAATTGATGAAAGGACCGATGTTAAAAAAGCCAGCTATATGGGGCAAAGCACTTGCTGCTACATCGCTGGTATTGATAACAACCTTTAGTACGCCCGCCTGGTCCCAGCTGCTTAGCCTACCCGGTGATACCCTTTCAACAGAGCGCAGCCAGCCCCAGCAGGAACAGCAGGTGGAAGATACCCCACGTGCAGACTGGCGCAGCGGTACCTATGGGCCAATCTCCACACCGCCCCGCGACCCTGATGCGTTACCGCCCTTTGGCTTTAACCTGTTTACCGGTGGTTTCCGGGGGGCTATGGGGGATGGCTTGAATCCGGATTACCGGATCAAACCAGGAGATCAGGTGACCGTGCGCGCCTGGGGTGCCTTTGAGCTGGATCGTGTATTTCCGGTTGATGCCCAAGGCAACATCTTTATCCCCGGCTCTGGCCCTCTCAATGTGGAAGGGCAGAACAGCCAGCAAGTGGATGCCAGCGTGCGTCAGGCGATCACCTCTGTCTACCCGGATAATGTTGAAGTCTATACCAACCTACAAGGCGTACAACCTGTTGCCGTTTATGTGACAGGTTATGTTGAGAACCCAGGGCGCTACGCCGGTACGCCTAACGATTCATTGCTTTACTTTCTCGATCAGGCGGGTGGTATCGACCAGGATTTGGGTAGCTACCGCCAGATTCGTGTAATGCGGGATGGTCAACAGGTTGCGACTGTAGACCTTTACGATTTCCTCATTGAAGGTGATATTCCGCGCCCTCAGTTCCAGGATGGCGATACCATCGTAGTGGAAGAGCGTGGCCCCGCCATTGCAGTAGTAGGTGACGTGCATCGCGAGCATCGCTACGAGTTGGTTGGCCATAGCCTAAGTGGCGCTGAACTGGTTCGGCTGGCGCGTTTGAAAAGCGGTGTTTCTCATGTGTTGCTACGTGGGGATCGTGATGATGGCCCCATTGCCCAATATTTCCCTCTGGCGATGTTCTCAGGTCAAACGATTCGCAGTGGCGACGAAGTGCTGTTCAGTGCTGATCAGCGCAGCGAAACCATCGTGGTTGAAGTGGAAGGCAGTTATTACGGGCCATCCCGTTATGCGTTACCCCGTAATGCACGGCTGAGTGAGCTACTGGATGCCATCGCCGTACCGGAAAGGCTAACCGCCCTGGAAAGTATTTCGTTGAGTCGCGAAAGTGTTCGCCGGCAGCAGGAGCAATCCTTGGAGGATAGCCTGCGCCGGTTAGAGACGACTTATCTGGGGGCCTCATCCCGCACTGATGAAGAAGCGCAAATCCGCCTGCGCGAAGCAGAGTTGATTGAACGCTTTATTGAGCGTGCACGTGAGTTGGAGCCAAGCGGCCGGTTGGTCGTCGCAACTTCCGATGGCATTGCCGATATTCGGTTACAGGATGGTGATGTGATTACCATTCCTGAGATTAGTGATTCTGTACTTATCAGTGGCGAAGTACTGGTGCCCCAAGCGGTGGTATACCGTCCAGGTATGAGTGTTATCGACTATGTAAACGGCGCAGGTGGCTTTACCGAGCGCGCGGATGACAGCCATATCCTGCTGGTTCGCCAGAACGGCGCTGTTGAGCATGCGAAGAATTCCCCGCTTCGCCCAGGCGATGAAATTCTCGTAATGCCCAAAGCTCCTACCCACAACCTACAGTTGGCCTCCACACTTACGCAAATACTGTTCCAGATAGCCGTTACCACCCGTGTCGCACTTGATTTGTAATGGTGGTCAGTGGTGAGTGGTGAATAAATTCACTACTCACTAACCATGTATTTCTGAATAAAGAAACACTATGGCAAATAGCACTAGCGCTCCGAAAGGAGCGCGCACCCCTTGGCAAGTAACCCGCAGTGTGTGGTACGCCATGTTTATGCGTGAGGCTATTTCCCGCACCATGGCGGATCGGATGGGCTGGTTCTGGATGATCTTCGAGCCTGTCGCTCTTGTCGCCATCATGGTGGGTATTCGTAGTTTCATCCGCGGTGACAGGTTAATCGTTAATGCTGAATTCATTCCCTGGATGATTGCCGGTTTGATGGGTTTCTTCCTGGTGCGCGAGGGCATGCTGCGTGGGATGGGGGCTATAGAAGGGAATAGCGCCTTGTTTGCCTACCGTCAGGTGCAGCCCGTTGACCCGGTATTGGTGCGTAACTTTCTGGAAGGGATGCTGCGTACCTTTGTATTTCTACTATTTATTGTCGGTGGGTTAATGCTCGGGCTGGACTTATACCCTGACAATGCTATTCGTGCTATGGCCGCTTGGCTATCGCTTTGGTATCTAGGCCTGGGTTTGGGGTTGTTTACATCGGTAGCTGCCACGTTAGTACCAGAAGTAGGCCGTATTATCCGTATGCTTTCGTTGCCACTACTTATTATATCGGGCGTAATCTTTCCGCTAAATCAGCTACCCCATTGGTTACTGGAATATTTAATGCTCAACCCAATCCCTCATGCGTTAGAAACATTGCGCTTAGGTTTTTTTGATAACTACCAAACTATCCACGGTACCAGCATGCTCTATTTCTGGCTGGTGACGCTTTCATTGAACGCTTTGGGGCTATTAATGCACCTGCGCTTTGTTGACCGTTTGAAGGCCAAATAATCCATGCACTCATCATTACGTCGATTTGTTACCTCTGCTCCCCACTGGGCTCTTGCTCTAATCGCAATTGTGCTGGTGAGCTTCTATTGGTTTATATGGGCAGAAGAACGCTATGTTTCCCGTGCGACGGTGGTGCTGGAAAGCCCACAGGTGGCGACACCTGAGTTTAGTCTCTCATCATTGATGGGCGGCGGGGGGGGCAACACGCACGATTTATTGCTCCTGCGCGAGCACTTACTCTCTGTGGATATGCTGCGCTTACTGGATGAACAGCTCGGTATACGTCAGCATTACAGTGAGAACGGTGATTTGTTTGCCAAACTGCGCAACCCTAATGTGCCTATCGAAGACCTGCACAAATACTATCTGCGCCGGGTAGAAGTCGAGCTGGATGAGTACGCCGGTGTACTTAATATCTATGTGCAAGGATACACCCCCGAATTCGCCCATAGTATGGCATCGCTGTTGTTAGAGGCTGGCGAAAACCATATGAATCAAATGGGGCACCGGCTGGCGGAGGAGCAGGTACGCTTTCTAGAGCAACAAATGGTACGCCTGGACGAACGCTTTACTGAAACCCGTGCAGCACTGCTGGACTACCAAAACGAGCATGGTTTGGTTTCGCCAACCTCTACGGTAGAGAGCATTAATCAGGTAGTCGCAACGCTGGAAGCGGATTTGGCGCGGTTTCAGGCTCAGCGCAATGCGCTGGCTAGTTTTCAAAGTGCCCAGTCCGCTGAGTTACGCCAGGTAGAGCGCAACATTGAAGCGCTGCGCGACCAGATTATTGAACAGCGTGACAGGTTAGCCCAGGCAACCGGCGACTCACTTAACCGCATCTCTGCCGAGTATGAAACTCTGGAGCTTCAGGCGCAGTTTGCCCAGGAAACCTATTCAAGTGCATTAGCCTCCCTGGAAAATACTCGCTTGGAAGCGGCTCGCCAACTTAAGCAGGTAAGCGTATTGCAAAGCCCGTTGATGCCTGAGTACCCTACCGAACCACGCAGGCTTTATAACAGCACCGTTTTCGCCATTATCACGATTTTCCTGGCCTTCATCCTCAGCATGATGATCATGATCATTAAAGATCACCGTGATTAAATGAGGGGGGAAGGGGGTAGAGAGTAGGGGGGAGGAAAGTCCACCTAGCGCGGTGTAAAAGAGCGAGACAGCGAGCGAAGAGACACCCGCGGCGGCGTTAGCCGCCCTGATAAAGCCATTGTACGCCATAGTGCCACTGTAAATTGAAAGGCTATGGATAGAACCCAGAAGTCCGCTCAATTCGAACCACATGATCTATAATGGATCTAAGGCTTCACAAGCTTTGCTGAGATGGGAAAAGCCATGAGTATGAAATCAAACCCCGAAAAGCTAGCGGTTGTGCGCAAGGGTAAGAGAAAAGATCCAATGCAAGACACCCGCTCACTTATGCAGTTTGCGAGCGAATCCTCGCGTGCGGCTATTCGAAAAACCTGGAAGCAGGTGTCTCTGTTGTATATGAACGTGATGGCTATCTGGTTGAGGAGTCGCCAGACCATGAGGTCAGACAGCTCAAAAAATTAAAAAAAGCACAGCCTTTCAATCTTAGGGAGTATTTGTGCCAAGGTTAAGGCTAATTGCTGGCCCGAATGGGTCAGGTAAAACTATCCTGACTCAATTCTTGCTTAGTAAAAAATACCATTGGGGCAATATTTAAATCCTGATGATATTGCTAAGCACATTGAGCTGAATAGCGTAATGGAAAGAACATCAACAGCAATGTCTACTGGCAATGTACCCTTAAATCATTTTGCCAAGGATTTTGAAGCTTATTTTGCTGCGATATCTGCTCAAGCGATTGCCATAGGCCTGAGAGAGGATTGGCTGGAATCTGGCCTCTCTCTCACCTATGAATCAGTTATGAGTCATAGTAGCCACTAAGATTTGTTGAAAAGGCACTTGGTTTAGGGTTTGAACCCTATCTCTATTATATTTGTACCTCTAGTCCTGAGATCAATCAGGCGCGTGTTGCACAAAGAGTTTCTAGTGGAGGGCACGATGTCCCTTCAGGTAAAATAACAAGTCGTTACCAAGCAAGTTTGTCACTTTTACATGAGATGGTTGTGAAATGTAGAAGGGCCTATTTTTTTGATAATTCAAGTGAAATGCATCTGCATTTTGCAGAAGCTACACCTGATGGCTTTCTGGATATCTACGAAAGCGAATTTGACCAAATTGATTCAAACTGGTTTGTCGAGTCAGTGCTTAAAAAATGGGATCGGCCTAAAGTAAGGTTTGCGAGCCCTTCATAATGCGATGAACCAATAAATCAAGGAACCCGCAGCGGCGGCCCCGGCATAACCCCGACACTACTCCGCGCTGCTCCTGCTCTAACCACGCGCTGCTAGATCACGCATTCACATGACGTCGTGGAAGCACATACCCGTAGCGCGTGGTAACGAGAAAGCGAGTTCGGCGAGCGTTTCGAGGCACCCGCGGGAGGCGTCTGCAAGACGCCCAATGGCACGCAACCCAACCCCGGCACCGCCTCTCATTGCTCACAAATCACTATCTCAAAAATCACGGTTTCGAATGCTTGATATAATCCACCACGGCGGGGCCACTGGTGTCACCGGCAGCTGCCACCAATTGATTCTGAATAAAAACGAATCCCTGCTGGTAGATTGTGGCCTCTTTCAGGGCGAAGACGCCACAGAAGACGCATTCGAGCAGCTACAAATCGGATTCGATATCAGTACTGTAAAAGCCCTGATCATTACCCACGTACACATTGACCATGTAGGGCGTCTACCATACCTGCTAGCCGCAGGCTTCAAAGGGCCGATTATCTGCTCAATACCCTCGGCCAAGTTACTGCCCTTGGTGATTGAAGATGCTCTGAAAATTGGCTTTACCCGCAATGCCCAGCTGATAGAGCGTTTTCAGGCGCAGCTTGAGTCGCAAATTGTCAGTGTCCCTTACGGTAAATGGCACACGGTAATTGAAGAAGGGGCCACGAAGACCCGCATCAAGCTCAAGCGAGCAGGGCATATCCTTGGTTCGACTTATATAGAGATAGCCCATCAGAACGAATGTGGTGAAAAAGAGCGGGTTATCTTCAGCGGTGATTTAGGCGCTCCCTATGCGCCGCTATTACCCGCACCGCAATCACCCTATGGCTGTGACCAACTGGTACTGGAAAGCACTTATGGCGATCGGTTCCACCCGAGCCGACGCCATCGCCGCGTTGTACTCAAAAAAGCCATAGAGCAAGCACTCGCTAACGGAGGCACAGTGATGGTGCCTGCTTTCAGCATTGGCCGCACACAAGAGTTGCTCTATGAACTGGAAGGAATCATTTATGAGGCCAGGAAGGGCCTCTGGCGTGATCTGGAAATCATTGTGGACTCACCTTTGGCTGCCCGCTTTACCCAGGTGTACCGCCAGCTCAAACCCTTCTGGGATAAAGAGGCCCAGCGTCGCTTGCGCAGTGGCCGTCACCCCCTTAACTTCGTCAATCTCTATACAGTAGATAGCCACACCGAGCACGAACAAACTGTTGAGTATCTAGCCAAAACTGGCCGCCCTGCAGTGGTCATCGCCGCCAGCGGTATGTGCGCCGGTGGCCGTATAGTGAATTATCTTAAAGCGATGCTGGGTGACGAACGTCATCAGGTACTGTTTGTTGGCTACCAAGGTGCAGGAACATTAGGGCGAGATATTCAGCAATATGGCCCGCAGGGCGGCTGGGTAGAGATAGATGGTCAGCGTATTGATATTAAAGCGGGTGTTACCTCCATCAGTGGTTACTCTGCCCACGCCGATCAAAAAGACCTGCTCAATTTTGTAAAACGCATGCGCCATTGGCCCCATGTCATCAGGTTGGTGCATGGTGAACGAAATGCCCGAACAGCGCTCAAACATAAATTGGAAGTAATGTACGCACACAAGGGCAAGGAAGTGAGAGTGATAAATGGAGAGTAATCTCGCACAGCTCCGTAGCACGCGGTAACGAGTAATGAGCATCAGTGGCAAGCGGTAAGCCTTTCCAGCAAAAACTCTCGAATTCGAGTAGCAAGGACAAGCAATGGCCAAACGAAAAAGCCACGATCAAAATTTCAAAAACCTGATCTTGGACTACCCACGCGAAGCACTTGCCTTTTTTGCCGCAGAGGAAGCCGATGACTTATTGCCCAGTGTCAAAGTAACACCCATACGCCAAGAGCAGTTTTTCAGTAGCCAGAATATTGTGGCGCGTTTAAACCATGTGAGGTGGGCAGAGCAAGACAAAATTGAAGTATATGCCAAAGCTATTCAAGGCCTGTTTGCACTTGAATCAAGCGTAGAGAAGCAACTTAAATACATAGATTTTGTCGATATTTATAGCGATCTAAACGAAGATGAGCGACAAGGCTACCAGAGGCGCTATCCACAGGAGGAAAGCAAAATGGCTGGTTTAGCAGAACGGCGCCGCAGCAAGGGCGGCAGAGTATGAAGCTGCTCCGTAAGCTAATGAGCTTAAAGTTTGGTGAGCTGCCCGAATAGGCAGAAGCCCGTATTAAGGAGGCCACTATTGGAAAGTTGGATGGAAGGCGTACTCAGCGCCAACACGCTTGAAGCGCTGATACCTCGCTAACCTACTCCCGCACTGCCTACCTGCGCTATGGGGTCAAAATGCTTGCTCAGAATGAAAGACAGATATCCGCTAAGCCACCCCTGTCGCGCGTGGTAACGAGCGTAGCGAGGCACCCGCGAAAGAAGTCGCGTAGCGGCTTCCAAAGGTGCCAGTTTGAAACATCAATGGCCTCTAAAACCCAATGATTGAAATTCGTAACCTCTACAAGCGCTACCACAACCATCACGGTAGCGACTGGGTGCTCAAAGACATTAACCTCATTATCCCCAAAGGGGTAAGTGTAGGGCTCATTGGCCCCAATGGTGCGGGTAAATCCACGCTATTACGCTTGATTGCAGGGATGGATTCTCCAGATAAAGGCGAGGTAATCCGCCACAGCCGGGTCTCCTGGCCAGTGGGGCTTTCTGGTGGTATGCAAAACAATATGACAGGTCGCCAGAATGTTAAGTTTGTAGCGCGTGCTCAAGGGAGTAATGCGAATGAAGTCAATCGGGTGATTGAGTTTGTTCAAGCGTTTGCAGAAATAGGTAGTGCCTTTGATGAGCCAGTACGAACTTACTCATCAGGCATGCGTTCAAGGATATCATTTGGCCTTTCTCTTGCTTTTGACTTTGATGTTTATATATCCGATGAAGCAACTTCGGTAGGTGACTTGCGCTTTCGCAAGAAAGCAACAGCAGCATTTAAAGAGAAAGTAGGTAAAGCCAGTATTATTATTGTTTCACACAGCGAAGGCATTTTACGTGAATTATGTGATGCAGGAATATGGATAAATAATGGTGATGCTGTTTGGTATGACAACGTGGATGATGCCATTAAAGCGTATCATGACAGCATGGCCGATCAAGAGAGTGAAAGTAATACTCAAGGAGAGAGTGAAAGTGCTAATGAAAAAGAAGTGTTAGCCGCAAAAAAGCTAATGGAACAAGCGAGAGTCGAATACCAAAAGCTGCGTGACCAATACGCAGCTCTTCGTGACTCATATTTTGATTAATGGTTTAAGGTGAGTATAGTGAGTAAGTTAACAAAGTTGTTAAAACATCCTGTTCTTTTTTTTGAAGATGCAGCAAAAAATAAAAAAATTAAGAAAGGTAAGCCAAAGATTTTTGTAGTGGGTTTTAGTACATGGAAAATCTATCTGAGAAAATATTTCTCGGAGTACGAGCTTATTTTTCTTCCAAAAGATATAAAGAAAAATCAATTTAATTCACAATATCGAAGAAAAATTCTCTCTCTAAAAGATAAATGTCAAGTATTTATTTGGGGTTTCAAGGCCCCAGAGTACATATTGGAGTTTTTAAGAGAAGAAAAAATACCCACCAAGTTTGTTGAAGACGGATTTATTCGTTCTGCTCAATTAGGCGCTACTAAGGCACCGCCTATGTCGCTATGTTTAGATAGCAAAACGCCTTATTTTGATGCAACTCGCGCTTCAGAGCTTGAGGATTTACTTAATAACTTCGATTTTTCCAGTCAGCCTAAACTATTAGAGCAGGCAAAAGAAGGGATTAAGTTGCTTCTGGAAACAGGGATAAGTAAATACAATAATAGCCAACCAGTTAATATTGAGAAAATGTATGGCTCTAAAACCAAGAAGCGTGTACTGGTGCTGGGGCAGGTAGAGGATGATGCGTCTATTCAGTATGGATGTGAGAAAAAGCTCACCAATAACGATGTAGTGCGTTTGGCAGTAAAAGAAAATCCCGATGCACAAGTGATCTACAAGCCGCACCCGGACGTGATGAATGGCCATCGGCCATATCAGTCGAACCCGACGGATGTGGAAAATATTTCTTTGGTTTTGACTAACGATGTGCCATTAGCCAATGCATTTGAAACGGTGGACCATGTCTATACGATCACATCGCTGGGCGGGTTTGAAGCTTTGTTACGCGGTATAAAAGTTACAACTTTAGGTTGCCCTTTTTATTCCGGATGGGGGTTGACGGATGATAGACAAAAGAATGAGCGTCGAAAACGACAGCTAAATTTAAATGAAATTTTCTCGATAGCATATCTCGTTTATCCAAAATATTTTAATGCTGATAGCGGCAATAAAATTAGTTTTCAGGATGTGGTAAAAAATTTGGCTAAGTCGTCAACGAATACTAGTGATCTTAAAAAAATTGAGGGAAAAGTGAATCCCAAGCCGAATCAGAAAAAAACACCAGTAATTAAAAAAAATAACGATCAAGTTGATAAAAATACTGAAGTGCCTGCATGGTACAACAGCAATCCCAATCGCTACTTACTGGGAAAAAATGTGGCCCCTAAATCAGTATTCTTGTTTATGCCATGGATAGCTGAACATGGGGATACTTTAATTGAAAAAATTAAAAATGATGATATCTATCAGCTTCTAGCTTTTGACCTTATCAAAGGTATAGAACCCAATGAGTTCAGGCGAGAAATTTTAAGGTTCGCATTAAATAACCCGGTTTTATATCGTAAAATGGTTGTAAGAAAGTTGATACCTATCAAAGATAAAGTGGCAGCTTTCATTTTTACATTTGATTGGTCTCCTGTGATGAGGGTAATCGCTTCTGTCTGCAAAGAGTTGGGAATTGAAACTATTCTTATTCCTCATGAGTCAGTCTTTGCTGATAGAAGTAAATACTACTGGTGCCCTAAAACTCAAGCAATGATTCCAACTGCTGATTTAGTGTTGGGATGGGGAGAGCTTCAAAAAGAGATATTTGTTGAACGAGGCTATCCTGCTGAGAGATTCATTAAAGTTGGAGCGCCGAAGTTTGATATCTATAAAGATTACGTGCCAATGCTCAGTAGAGAGCAGTATTGCCAGCTTTTTGGATTAAATCCTGAGGGTAAGATAATTCTCTTTGCTTCACAGCCATTAGATTCACAATTTGATGCCAAGGCAGCTCGAGACTCACAAAGAAAAGCCATAGAAGATTTGTATACAGTATCTAAAAAACTCGGTTATCAATTAATTGTAAGACTCCCCCCTTCTAAGGATAATATCTTAGGTGAAGATTTAACTGAAACTCTCATGACATCATCAGAAGCAGCTATTGATGATGCTGATTGTTATTTTGTTAATGCTGAAGAAACTATTTATCATTCGGATATAGTTACTTCTGTTAATAGTACAATGCTCTTTGAAGCAGTTTTAGCCAATACTCCTTCTTTCTCTATTAAGTATATCGAATTTGATCAAATATGGCGGGAAGTAGGTATCCCTGCTGCTTTAAGTATTGAAGACATAAAAGAACAAATTTTCGGTATAGAAACTCTTAAATATTCAATCCCTCAGGAAGGGGTCGAGTGGGCTGCAAATATGTTTGGTATAGGCGAATTTGATGGGTTAGCATCATCGCGTATTAGGGAAGTATTAAAAGCAATTGCTACTGGGTCCAAGAAAATAGAATCAATTGAGACACCTTTTGAAAAAATATTAAAAAATAAAAAATTAGATATAATAGCAATTCCTAGTAATAATAAAGTATGGTTAGGTGTGCAGAAATTTGTTCCTGATATGCTTAATGCACGTTTGAAAATTAATAGCAGCGGAGGACTTAATACTGCCAGCCAACTATCTTCAGTTGAGGCTTTCTTTCAATGGGGGATTGGAGAGAATATTGGAAAAGCAAAGCAGCGCGTAGTCGCTAAAGCTTTGGGTAAGCCCATAATTATTCTTGAGGATGGCTTTATTAGGTCTATAGATATTGGCCTTTCTGGCGAACCTGCACTTTCAATTATTATTGATGACTTAACTTCTTACTATGATGCTACTAAGCCTTCAAGGCTCGAAAAATTATTGAACTCAAATTCATCACTAACTAATAAGCAAGTCCAAAGGTGCAAGTGCATTATACAAAAAATAGTTACTAGCCGAGTGTCGAAATATAATCATGCTCCTGACTTTCAATTAAAAATAGGGAAAGCAGAGAATCGTAAAATTTTACTATTAGATCAGCGCTTCGGAGACCAGTCAGTGGTATCAGGGCTTGCTGATGAAAAATCATTTGATAACATGCTATTCGATGCTATCAAATACAACCCGGATGCAGATATCATTATTAAGCAGCATCCTGATGCGATTAAAGGTGGTAAGTCGAGTTATTTTAGTGATGAAAAATTAGCATTTTCTAAACATTTAAATAATATTTTTATCGTTAATTATGATATTAACCCATATGCGCTATTCGACATCGTCGATGAAGTATATGTAGGCACATCCGGCATGGGGTTTGAAGCCTTATTAGCTGGAAAAAAAGTTACTTGCTATGGAGCTCCATTTTACGCTGGGTGGGGCTTAACTGAAGATAAAGTAAATATTCCCAGAAGATCTGTTAATCGAAGCCTTGAAGATGTTTTTTATTACTCTTACTTATATCTAAGTCGTTACTTTGATCCAGTTAAAGGAAAACCTTGCCAGCTTGAAGAGTTAGTCGATTATGTTTTAAATCAAAGGTGCAATAATGGATGTTAAATACAATCCAGCTAATATTAGAGGGGAGTTAATTGTAGAAGCTCCTGTAAGTATTGCTGCTGTGGTAAAAGGGAAATGTGAAATTGGTTATATGTCTTATATAGGCTCACAATCAGAAATATATGGAGGCACAAAGATAGGTAGGTTCTGTTCAATAGCTTCAAATGTAGTGATAGCACCTACAAATCACCCTTTGGATCGCCTCTCAACTCATCTATTTACATTTGGTAATAATGGTCCTTTTAAGAACTCAAATGAATTTCAAAGTTGGAAAAGGAAGATTAATTTTAGTGAGAATCAGTTGAATACATATATAGGGAATGATGTATGGATTGGACGAAATGTAACAATTAAAAGAGGAGTTACAGTAGGCGATGGTGCTGTAATTGCGGCTGGTGCTGTAGTGAGTAAAGATGTTCCCCCATATGCAATAGTGGGCGGCGTACCCTCCAAGTTAATTCGTTTCCGGTTTGAAGATGACGTTGTTAAGGAATTGTTAGATATTAAATGGTGGTGTTATAATTTGTCTCTAGAAAAAGCCAGACTAGATGTAACTGATGTTGTTGCGAGTATAGCTTTGATTAAGCATTGGATATCAAATAAAACCCTTGAGCCTATCTCTCCTTTAAAATACAAATTGACAGCTTTGTCATGTGTTAAATTTAATTAATATGGGGTGCTTTAATGCGCATTTCGACTTTAGGTTCTTGCTATGCTAGATACGTTGCTAATCAATTAGCCATGTTTACCAACGGTAAAATTATTAGTTGTACTTATCACAACCGGAGTGATTTTTTTGTTGATAAGTATTTTAACAATAAGTACGACGATAGCTTTTATATTTCTTTAATAGAAGCGCTAAGTACTCCAAAGAAAGAGGCTGACAAATTAAATCCTGATTCTAATATTATTAATATATTAAAGAATCAAACCAGTATATATTCTGGAGCTCATAGATTAACATCAGGTGCTAATTTCTTTGATCGAGTTGATAGTTCTGATGTTTTTATTTTTGATAACTATATGGATGTTTCCGCTAAATTATTCTTAAACGAAGGTCATGATATGGTCTTCTTTAACTCCAAAGACCCCTCGGTTAAAAAATATTTAGTTGATCAGGGATATGTTAGCTTAGATAAAATGTCAGAGCTATTAACTGCACAAATATCTTTTGCTAGCTTTAGCAGAATTATAAACTATGTGAAAGATAAAAATCCAAAATCATTTGTTGTTTATTTAAATTTTCCATATAATACATATGTTGGAAATAAAGAAAGGATAAACCTGACTAAAAAGGGGGAGAGTCTTTCTGCTGGCTTAAATGCAGATTTGATTCTACCTTCTCTTTCGGTACCTAAATCTTTACAAACACATCAGAAGCAACATTATAAAAATGCTTTCTATGCTTATGTTGCTGGAAGAGTTATTGAAAGTCTTAATTTTAGATTAGGAATGAAAAGTAAGGCTTACTAATGAAAAAAAATGAAGATTGCGTAGTTTCAGCAATGGAAGCTTATAATAAAAAAGACTGGAATGCAGTTGATTTGCTTTATTCGAGGTTGGATCTTAATGTAGTAAATTTGTCGCATAAGAATAAAGTTCAATGGGTGGTTTCACTTAAAAAGTCCTTTTCTTTTGATAAGGCAGAAAATTTGATTACTTACTTTTTAAGAGAAGAAAGGGCAGACTTAAGGTATATCTGGCTTTATCATCTCGCTGAGTGTAAGCAGTACTCTGGGAAATATCAGGAAGCGATTGAGCTTTATGAGAGCGTAATAAGGTACAAAAAAGGCCATAAGAATTCTTTTTTTCGGTTATCTCAATGTTGTTTGAAAAGACGTGAATATTCTAGTGCTTTGTTTTATATTAATGAAGCTTTAGCTTGTTCTAGCAGTTTATTGTTTGTTGCGCAACTCGCTACTATTTACTATAGGCAAAATAATTGGAAATGTTGCGTAGATACCCTAAAAAATGCTATGACTGAGTTTGACAATAATAATTTTCGCCCTGTATGGGTTTTTTATTATGCAGATAGCTTATATCATTTAAACAATTTTACTGAATCATCTTCTTCTTTTAAGTTGTTGATGAAGTTTAAAGATGTTAAGTCTAGTTGGCTTTATAAAGCCTTTCGAGTTTTTTTTAAAAACAAAGAGTTTGATTTTGCTGAAGTTGCGCTTTTGAATGCCATCGTAGCTGATCCAAAGAGTTCTAAGCTTTATCTTGAAATGGCAAGATTACACTCTCTAAAGAAAAATATTAAAGAAGCAGAAATTTTTTATAAAAAATCTGCAGATTTAGGCAACTCTATAGCTCAGCATGAGCTTCTAAGCTTCGATGAAAATAAGCGGATAAAAATTTCTCCAAGGCAGCTTCTCACTCCGCAACGATTAGATCTTTTGGTGAAGCTACAATATGCTAAACACTTAATTTCCGAAAAGGAAGAAAACTCAAGTATCGATTGGTACAAAATATACCTGAGGCATATTTATTTAAGAACAAGGGGTAATGAGCCAGGATCTTCCCATAAAAATAACTTGATAGATTATACTATAATTTTTTCTGAAGTTATTAACTCCATCAGAAACAATGGATTCAACGATCTATATTCTGTTCCTGTAGCTAAAGATGGCATCCCAGTAAATGGTGCCCATCGTACTGCTGCTGCTTTAGCTTTGAAAATAGAAAGTATTCCAATTGTCTTGTCAAATAAAGAAGTGGGTGCTAAATGGGATTTAGAATGGTTTATTAATCATGGCTTTAATGAAAAAGAGGTGCATGAATTAGTTTATAGCTGGGTTGATAATACAGAGCTTAATCCACATATTGCTTTGGTGTGGCCAACTGTCTATGATAGTTGGGATAAAATTATTGGATTTATTAGTAATAAGGTCAGTATTGTTTATTCCAAAGTTATGGATTTTAGTAGTGAAGGTTTAAAAGATTTTGTTAAGGATGTTTATAGCGTCGATAGTCCTTCCGACTTTAGCTCTACAATTATGCGAAAAGCAGATTTTATAAGTGATTCTGGAAATCAAGTTCTTGTTCTGTTGTTAGATAATAAGGACGATGTATGTGTGGGATTGAAAGCTGCCGTAAGAGATGAATTTTGTCATTTTTTACCTAATGATCCTTTTTCCATTGTTCATATTTCTGATTCTAGAGGTGAAGTCAAGCATTTAAATATGATGCTGTTTCACTACGAAACTTCTAAGTTTCTAGAGTGTCGTAACTTTGGTACCACGGAAAACATTTCTCTTTGGATAAAGGAGGCAAAGGAATACTTTAAAAAAATGTGTATTAATAGCTTGGATGTATGTGGTGTAGGAGGGTCGGTACTTAATGTATATGGAATTAAAAAGTCCGACGACTTAGATATAACTGTAGCCTCTAACATTAGGTGGAGTTTTTTTTCAGATAAAGCTCAGCAAGTTAGTGATAATGTCGATATTGTTTCCAGGGATTATTATAGATCAATTGATAAAACTGTGTTCGATGATGCTTTGATCTACGATAGGGCTCTGTATATATATGTCAGAGGCTTGAAGTTTGCCAATATTGATGTTGTAAGGGATAGGAAAATGTTTTCATTACGTAAAAAAGATTTGATGGATTTGAGGCTTATAGGTGATTATTATGCTAATCGTTAAGGTGTTTGGATGATTAAATTTATTTTTGGTAAAATTTTTTTTATGAAAGATAATGATATTAAAGAAGCGAATAGTGATACGGTCTCCGCTAAATTGAAGTGGAAAGTAACAGCGGATGAAGGGAATGTGGTAGAACTTTATCGTGCTAAAAAGAAAGTTGGTGCCTTAACAATAAAGGGAAAAGGGAACGAAGTTTTTTTTGGTGAGTTATCTTCTTATGTTGGTAATATAACTATACAGGGTGATGAGAATAAGGTTTTTATAGGCGATGATAGTGTTATAAGAGCGCGGATATTGATTAAAGGTCATAATCAGAGAGTTTTTTTTGGTCAAAATACTACTATTCAATCTTGCTATATCCTATGTCAAGAGAGTTGCAATATCGAAATCGGCGATTGGTGCATGTTCTCAAGGGATATAGAGATACGTACCACTGACGCCCATTCTGTTGTAGATGTTAAAACTCGAGAGCGTATTAACAAGCCAGCCTCTGTCAAGATCGGTAATCATGTATGGGTAGGCGTAGGTAGTTTAATTAGCAAAGGCACTATTATCCCAGATGATTCCATAGTTGGTGCATATTCTTTCGTAAATAAGGAATTTGTTGACGAAAACGTGCTTATCGCAGGTGCACCTGCAAAAATAGTGAGATATGGAGTGACCTGGAACAGAGGGCGTAAGCCTAAATTCTCAAAGGCACAACTTGAGCATTGGAAAGAAACTCAATCAAAGGAGGAATGATTATGAAACTTAACGGATATGACATTTCAATTGCAAATACCAAAAAATTTACGTTGTTAGCAGGTATTAATGTTCTTGAGTCACGTGATCTCGCGATGACTGCCTGTAAGAAATATGTTGAGGTTTGTGGCAAGCTGGATATCCCCTACGTATTTAAAGCTAGTTTTGACAAGGCGAATCGCTCATCCATTCATTCCTATCGTGGCCCGGGTTTGGAAGAGGGCATGCGAATGTTTGAAGATGTCAAAAAAGAGTTCGGTGTGCCGGTGATTACTGATGTACATGAACCTTGGCAAGCGGCACCCGTGGCAGAAGTAGTGGATATTCTTCAGCTACCCGCTTTCCTTGCTCGCCAAACTGATTTGGTAATGGCGTTAGCGAAAACTGGCAAGCCCATCAATATTAAAAAGCCCCAGTTCTTAAGCCCTGGGCAAATGGTCAATATTGTTGAAAAGTTCAAAGAATCGGGTAACGAACAGCTGATGCTGTGCGACCGTGGTACTAGCTTTGGCTATGACAACCTGATCGTGGATATGCTTGGTTTTGGCGTTATGAAAGATACTTGTGGTGATTTGCCCATTATCTTTGATGTAACTCATGCGCTTCAACAACGTGACCCTCTTGGTGCTGCCTCTGGTGGTCGTCGCAAGCAGGCGTTGGAACTTGCACGTGCTGGCATGGCAGTGGGTATTGCGGGCTTGTTCCTCGAAGCCCACCCAGATCCGGATAATGCCAAGTGTGATGGCCCAAGCGCGCTTCCGCTTCACCTTTTAGAACCGTTCCTGACCCAGATAAAAGCTATTGATGATGCAGTGAAGTCTATGCCTGCGCTTGAAATTGATTAAGGAGCTGGGTGTGTCTGAATCACCGCGTATTGCATTAGTCATACCCGCTAGGTTTGGCTCAAGTAGACTGCCTGGAAAGCCACTGGCTGACTTATTGGGTAAACCCATGGTTCAGTGGGTATATGAGAAGGCACTGCAAGTGCCTTCTGCCAGTGTTGTGGTTGTGGCAACCGATGATCAACGTATTGTAGATGCAGTTCAAACCTTTGGTGGTCAGGTCGTTCTGACTTCTTCCCATCATCCATCAGGTACAGATCGGTTGGTTGAAGTAATGGGGCAAGTACATGCAGATATCTACATCAACCTTCAAGGAGATGAACCGCTCGTTCGTTCTGAAGATGTTGAGCAGCTTGCCCAAGGCATGTTAGCTGACCCCAGTGTAGATGTAGGTACGTTGTACCACGCCATTGATGATGGTGAAGCGCAAAACCCGAATGCGGTGAAAGTGGTATTGGGGCAGGCAGGCAACGCACTTTATTTCAGCCGTTCTCCCATTCCTTACCCGCGAGAGGGTGGCAAGCATCCAGGGTTTAAAAAGCATGTGGGTGTATATGCCTACCGTAAACGCATACTTGAGCAGTACGCTCAGTTGCCTGCCACGGCGCTTGAACAGACTGAGCAGCTTGAACAGTTGCGCTTACTAGCGGCAGGATTGCGTATTCGTGCCTTTGAAGTAGCGCCTACCGGCCCAGGTGTTGATACCCCAGAGTGTCTTGAGAAAGTGCGAGCCCTGTTAGAAGGGAAGTCTTATACGCCTGTTTCACCGCTAGCAAACGTCAGGCTGCTGATTACTGATGTAGACGGCGTGTTAACTGATGGTGGTATTTATTACGATGCCACTGGCGAGTGTTTAAAGCGTTTCCATGTGCGCGATGGGCTTGGCATGCGGTTGCTGGAAGAGAGCGGCATTCGTGTGGCGGTGCTTTCAGGGAGGGATTCTCCTACGCTGCGCAAGCGTGTAGCTGACCTTGGCATTAATCTTTGTGCGTTTGGTGTTAAGAATAAAGAGGCTGCGTGTATTGAACTCATGCAAGAGGCTGGTGTCACTGCTGAGCAGACTGCCTGCATTGGTGATGACTCGATTGATCTTCCCGCGTTTGCGGCGTGTGGGCTTTCTTATGCTGTGGCCGATGCGCCTGGTTATGTGAAGCAACATGCTACCGGTGTGCTTAAACTAGCGGGTGGACAGGGAGCCCTGCGTGAATTAGCAGATGCTATTCTCTTAGCGCATGGCAAGGAAGATGTATTTAGTTCAGCCGAAGGATTCCACTCAGTTTCGAGTGGGGCGGCTCAATAATTCGATGGAAAAGGAATGTAATAGTATGTCGAGTATCAATGTCGGTAAACAGGTTTTTGAAGTACAGGCCAAGGCACTGGAAGCCACGGCTACCCGACTGGATGGTGCTTTTGACCGCGCCGTAGATATGATTCTCGATACGCCGGGGCGCGTGGTTGTCTCTGGCATGGGAAAATCCGGCATTATCGGTAACAAAATTGCCGCTACCCTGGCTTCCACCGGTACACCAAGCTTTGCAGTACATCCAGCCGAAGCATACCATGGTGATTTGGGTATGTTTACAGCGGATGATGTGGTGATCCTGATTTCTTATAGTGGTGAAACTGAAGAGGTTATTCGTCTAATACCCTCTTTACGCCATTTCGGCGTTCAAACCATCGCTCTTGTGGGTAACCCTGAATCCACGCTTGGTCGCAATAGCGACTTGGTTTTGGATGTCTCGGTTGAGCGTGAAGCATGCCCTAATAATTTAGCGCCCACTACCTCTACCACTGTGGCGTTGGCAATGGGTGATGCTTTGGCCGTCGCGCTTATTGAACGGCGTGATTTTAAGCCACAGGATTTCGCGGTTTTCCATCCAGGTGGAAGTTTGGGGCGGCGCTTACTAACCCGAGTTAAAGACGTCATGCATTCGGAACTACCTATATGTGCGCCTCAAGACAACATGAAAGAAGTTATTATGACAATAACCCAGGTGGGCTTAGGTATTGCCGTAGTGGTCGACAGAGGCACTATCAAAGGTGTTATTACTGATGGCGACTTACGTCGAGCATTATTTAATCATGATAGTTTTGATGGTTTGACGGCGGCGAATGTAATGACACCGACTCCGTTAACTATCAATGAAACAGAAATGTTTGCGGACGCGGAAAATATCATGTTGAAATCTAATGTGACTTCTTTATTAGTAGTAAATGAAGATAGTGCATTAAGCGGTGTGCTTAAGCTGCAGGATGCTGGGCGCTTGGGTTAAGCTCAGAAGGTTGGTTCTTGCCTTCATAAAGCCAGCGAATAGCTGGCTTTTTTTGTGATAGATTACTCAAGTTTAGCTGATATAGTTAAGTTAATTTTGAAGCTATAATGTCTATAGATATTAGTTTTTACAAAGCAATGCTTATAGCCAATGTCAGGTGGAATTAAGCAGAGGGAGAGGCAAATGGAAGCCATCTTGAAAGCATTTTTTAATGAAACCCCTGATGCCAATGTAGCCAAGGAACGGGTGGCATTTGGCACTTCTGGCCATCGGGGCCGCGCTACCGAGCGCACCTTTAACGCGGCGCACATTATAGCCATTACCCAGGCCGTGGTGGACTACCGTATTGAAGAAGGCTACCAGGGACCGCTGTTTTTGGGCTTGGATACCCATGCGCTTTCCCGGCCAGCCTGGGAGTGTGCTTTGCGGGTACTGGCGGCCAATAAGGTGCCGGTGCTGGTTGAAAAAGACCATGGCTACACCGCCACACCGTTGGTCAGCCACGCGATTTTGCAACATAACCGATTACAGGGGCAGGGCTTGTCTGCTGCTGCCAAGGCCGATGGCCTGATTATTACCCCCTCGCATAATCCGCCGGAAGATGGCGGTATTAAGTATAACCCTTACCACGGTGGGCCGGCGGATACTGATGTCACCTCATGGATTGAGTTGCGCGCTAATGCGTACCTGATTCGTCAGTTAAGCGATATCACTTTGGTCTCGTTGGAAGAAGCGCTGGCCCACGCGCAGGAGCATGACTTTACTGCGCATTACGTGGCCCAGTTGGGCAACGTGGTGGATATGACCGCCATTCAAAATGCCAACCTAATCCTTGGGGTAGACCCCATGGGCGGTACGGCACTACCAGTATGGCAAGCAGTGGCGCAGCATTATGGCCTTAACCTTGACGTGGTTAACACCACGGTAGATACCAGTTTCAGTTTTATGCCGCCCGACCATGATGGCAAAATTCGTATGGATTGTTCCAGCGCCGATGCGATGGCTAATCTGCTGAAGATCAAAGATCGCTTCGATATCGCTTTCGGCAATGATCCTGATGCCGACCGCCACGGCATTGTGGATGCGAATGGTTTGATGAACCCCAACCACTTTTTAGCGGTATGCATTGATTACCTGATCACGCACCGCCCGGAGTGGGCGGCAACACTGAAAGTCGGCAAAACCCTGGTGTCATCCTCCATGATCGACCGTGTAGTGGCTTCCCATCAGCGTGAACTATATGAAGTGCCGGTGGGTTTTAAATGGTTTGTAGATGGCCTGCATGAAGGCTGGTTGGCTTTCGGTGGTGAAGAGAGTGCCGGTGCCAGCATGCTTACCCGCGATGGCAAACCATGGTCGACCGATAAAGATGGCATTGCGCTATGTCTGCTGGCCGCTGAAATTACCGCTGTCACCGGCAAAACTCCCAGCGAGTATTACCGTACGTTAACCGAGCGCTTTGGCGAGCCCTTCTACAAACGGGTGGATACGGCCTGCACGGTAGAAGAAAAAGCGGCATTCAAAAAGCTAAGCGCGGAAAGCGTGACTGATACCACGTTGGCGGGCGACCCGATTACCGCTGTATTGGTAGATGCACCTGGAAATGGAGCTGCCATCGGTGGTTTAAAAGTCACCACTGAAAATGGTTGGTTCGCGGCGCGCCCCAGTGGTACGGAATCTCTCTATAAAGTGTATGCTGAAAGCTTTAAAGGCTCCCGGCATTTGGATGAGTTGATTGAAAGCGCCAAAGCTCTATTGTCGGGTGTGTTGAAAGGGTAGTGAGTTGCCGGAGCACGGAAGACTCAGGTACTGCTCAATTTCGTGTAAAATGAGTGGGTGGCGTGGGCAACGTAACGAAAAAGGAAGTGATTAATGACTCAAGTGCGTAAAGCGATTATTCCGGTAGCCGGCTTCGGTACGCGGCTATTGCCGATCAGCAAGGCGATACCCAAAGAGATGGTGCCTGTGGTTGACCGGCCTTTGATTCAGCATGTGGTCGAGGAAGCGCTGGCATCGGGAATCAATGAAATCATTTTGGTTACGCGGGCAGGCAAGTCAGCGATTGAAGACCACTTTGATGCACACTTTGAGCTTGAGCACTCATTAGCGAGCAAAGGCAAGGATGAGATGTTAAAGACGCTCGCTGCCATTGCACCGGAAAAATTAAAGGTGACCAGTGTACGCCAGCCTAATGCGAAAGGCTTGGGCCATGCCATTTTCTGTGCTGCTCATTTGTTGGATGAGAATGAGCCGTTTGCCGTTATCCTGCCGGATGTATTGGTGAAGCCCCAGGTAGGCAACAGTGTTTGTGATTTGGGCAGTATGGTTGAGCGTTGGAGCGCTAACAACGCCGCTCAGATCATGGTGGAGGCGGTGCCCGAGGAAGAGGTGTATCGCTATGGTATCGTCGATTGCGACGAGCCCAGTGCCGGTGAAAGTGCGGATATGCGTGGCGTGGTAGAAAAGCCGAAACCGGAAGAGGCGCCTTCACGCCTTTCTGTTATTGGCCGTTATGTGCTGCCGTATCGCATTATGGAGTTGCTGCGCGACCTGCCACCCGGTGCGGGTAATGAGATCCAGTTGACCGATGCCATCGATCGCTTGATGCAAGAGGGGCAAACTGTTCAAGCGTTTCGTATGCAGGGCCGCACGTTCGATTGTGGCCATGTGGAAGGTTGGCTGCAGGCCAATACCACTTTGGCTCGTGAGGCCGGTTACGACCTTTAAACCACGCTGTGTCCAATCTGTTATGTTTGTTGTTTGGGAAGTTAGTGGTATGAATAAAACCGTCTGAATTTTCAGGCGGTTTTTTTATGTGAAGTGGGGGCATCCATGCAGGATTTAGTCGAACAGGTGTTGGCGATTGCCGTTGAAGCAGGCGATACCATTATGGCGGTGTATGGGCGTGACTTTTCTGTAGAGCTAAAAGATGACCTCAGCCCTCTTACCGAAGCCGATAAAGCAGCCCATACCGTGATTGTACGTGGTTTGGAGAGACTGCCCGTTCAGCTCCCTGTGCTTTCTGAAGAGGACGTGGAAGGGTTCTCGGGAGTGAGCGATGATGGCCGTTACTGGTTGGTAGACCCGCTGGATGGCACTAAAGAGTTTGTGAAGCGCAATGATGAGTTCACCGTCAATATCGCGCTGATCGATAACGGTAGGCCAGTACTGGGTGTGGTTACCGCTCCTGCCTTGGGAGTGGCGTATATGGCGGCGGAGGGTGTCGGTGCATTCAAGATTGATCGTGATGGCCTGCGCCATGCCATTCGGGTATCGGGTAAGCCGTCCGAAGGGGAAGTCTGGCGCGTGGTGGGTAGCCGATCCCATACAAGCCCTAAGTTGGCCGAGTGGCTGGATGCGTTGGGGCCTCATACTGTTCAGCCCATGGGCAGTTCGCTTAAATTTTGTCTGATTGCGGAGGGTAAAGCTGGTGTGTATCCCCGCCTGGGGCCTACCTGCTTATGGGATTCTGCGGCTGCGCATGCTGTCGTTCAGCAGGCCGGGGGGCGTGTTGTGAATTTGGAGGGTGAGCCATTGAGCTATGCCAATCCCAGTGAGATTTTAAACCCCGACTTTGTGGTGTGGGGGTATTAATCTAAGGTACAGAAGTACAAAGCCTTGGCCTCTTCGTTTGTTTTTCGTTTATTAGTTTTTATATATGCACTATAAATGGGCAGCTTTTTTAATACTTTAGTCTATTTTTTGCCAAGAAATCCTCTATACCAAACCGGCATAGGGTATGCATAAATCCATGCCCGCAGTTAAATACTCTCACGCTCTGGCCAGCCTAATGATGTATGTAACTGCAAATGGTATGACGCTATGCCCTATGTCCACGATACGCTGTCACGACTGGCAAAAAGTAGCCCTGCACAGTCTGAATTTTATCAAGCCACGGAAGAAGTGCTTGAATGCCTGCGACCTTTGTTTGAGCGCGCTTCCCACTATCATGAGCACAATATTATTGAGCGGATAGTCGAACCCGAGCGTCAGGTCATGTTTCGGGTTAGCTGGGTGGATGATGCCGGGCGTGTGCAGGTGAATAAGGGCTATCGCGTACAGTTTAATTCAGCGCTAGGGCCTTATAAGGGTGGGTTGCGTTTTCACCCCAGTGTGTCATCAGGCACGATCAAGTTTTTGGGTTTTGAACAAATCTTTAAAAACGCGCTGACCGGTTTGCCTATTGGTGGCGGTAAGGGTGGTGCTGACTTTAATCCCAAGGGGAAGTCAGATAATGAAATTATGCGTTTCTGCCAGTCGTTTATGTCTGAACTCTACCGCCACATAGGGCCGCATTGCGATGTTCCAGCCGGGGATATTGGTGTTGGCGCCAGGGAGATTGGCTATCTCTTTGGTCAGTACAAACGCCTGACAGGACAGTACGAAGGGGTGCTGACAGGTAAGGGGCTTAACTGGGGAGGCTCGTTTGGCCGTAAGGAGGCCACTGGCTATGGGGCCGTTTACTTTGCCCATAATATGCTGGCGGCACGGGGTGAGGAGTTGAGCGGCAAAACCTGTTTGGTATCTGGCGCGGGTAATGTGGCTATCTATACCATTGAGAAGCTGTATGAGTTGGGTGCCAGGCCGATTACTTGTAGTGACTCCTGCGGCACCATCCATGATCCCAGTGGGATCGATCTTGGCTTGTTGAAGCAGCTTAAGGAAGTGCAGCGCACTTCGTTAGAGGCGTATGTGCATGAACACCCGGAGGCGCACTATATCTCGGTGCGGGATTATCCCCAGGGTGGTCATGCGGTTTGGCACATTAAGGGCGATGTGGCGTTTCCTTGCGCGACCCAAAATGAGCTGACCGCAGCCGACGCGGAAATAATGCTGGCGAATGGAGTGCGCTGTGTTAGTGAGGGGGCCAACATGCCCTCTACCAAAGAGGCTGTTGATCTCTTTATCGAGGCCAACATTGCTTACGGGCCGGGTAAAGCGGCGAATGCGGGTGGGGTCGCTACCAGCCAGTTGGAAATGGCCCAGAACAGCAGCATGGAGCAGTGGCCGTTAGAGAAAGTAGATGAAAAGTTGAGGCAGATTATGGCTAACATTCATCGCCAGTGTGCGGAAACTGCCGAAGAGTTTGGTGAACCAGATAACCTGGTGCTGGGGGCCAATATTGCGGGTTTCCGTAAAGTGGCTGATGCAATGATAGAGCAAGGCGTTACCTGATCCGCTTGATCAGTTAATTCGTATATCGTGGTGGTACGCAGTCCTTTCCTTAAGGGAAAGGGCTGTTTTTTTTATTGCTTTCCAAGGAGAGTGAACATGGGGCAGCGTCCTCCTATTATCATTAACCGTCTTGATGCTGAGCGCATTCAGCGCTTGATTGATCATGCGTCCGAGAAAGACCTGATGGTGGCTGAGCTGCTTGATGAGGAGTTATCGCGCGGTGAAGTGTTGGATCCTCAGGATATTCCTGATGATGTGGTGAGCATGAACAGCCAGATACGCTTTACCGATCTTACCCGTGGGCGGCAGATGATTCGGACGTTGGTATATCCGCATGCATTGGAAAGCGTACCGGATGGGATTTCGGTGATGGCTCCCATCGGTGCGGCGTTAATTGGTTTAAAAGTAGGCGATGTGATTGAGTGGCCGCTTCCCAACCAGACGGAAGTTCGCCTGCGTATTGATGCTATTTTCTGGCAACCTGAACGTGAGAAGCAGTTTCATCGTTGATGGTGGTAAATGGTAAATGGTGTTGTACGCGTGGCAAGCGAAGCGCACCACTGCGGCAACCCGGCACGAGGGCGCCGGGGCTACTCCCAGTTCATTTCCGCAACTGTGGGAGTATCGTGTGCGCCCCAATCACGTTCATACCACCCTTTCTGCACGCATTGATGAAAACTTGACCACTCCCAATCCCGCGGTGCTTTGGCCCACCCATGCTTTACCGGGTTGTAATGAATGTAATCCATGTGCTGCTGCCAATCGTGTTCATCACGAATGGCGTGTTCCCAAAAACCGCGCTGCCAGGCGCTTTGTGTTCCTGGTGGGAATAGAAACTCACTGGAGGCATATTTTTTTACATCACGCCAGCGGGAGGAGTAGTCGGTGTCCCCCTCCGGTAGTGTCCAGAGGCAGTGCATGTGGTCGGGGAGCAGTACGAAGGCATCCATCACAAAGGGTTGTTCTTCACGTACGCGGCGAAAAGCGCGTCCCAGGGCATCGATGTTAAGCTGATCAGCCAATAAGGGCTGGCGGGCATAGGTAACCACTGTGAAGAAGTAAGTGCCGCCAGGGATATGTGAGCGTCGATAGGTAGCCACTGCTGCCTCCATGCAGAAAAAATGAGAATGGCCATAGCCTACCTTTAAGTGACGCACTTTTGTAGCGCGTGGTAAGCGAAGCACACCCGCGAGCATTTTGCATAAGCACAACGCGCAGCGGTGCCGGGGGTTGATTACGGCGGTACAACCGGGGCGGCTTCGCCGCCACTCGCGGGTGCCTCATTTGCTTGTGCCTCGCAAGGTTCGTTACCACGCGCTACGGGTTTGTTGCCACTGTTGGGTATGTGCTTAGCTTTTTTGCAGGCTATCGACCGAGAGTTCGATGTGCTGTGGGCGTTGCAGCACGTTGAGTAGCACAATGGCGCGTTCTTCGCCTTTGCAGCGTTTGAATACGGCTTCTAGGTCTTTGAAGGGGCCATCGGTGATGGTGACTTTCTCACCAGCGCAGAAGTAGGTGTGGCTGCCTTCTTCGTGGTGTGGCTGCGCCCGTAGGGTGTCCACCAGGGCGTCCGGCACTGCAATCGGGTTATTGCCGAACGTGAGCAGACGTAGCACACCCCGGGTTGAGCGGATAGGCCGCCAGTTACTCACTATCTGATCCAGGCGTATAAACAGATAGTAGGGAAACAGCGGCTCGGTGACCATGGTCAACTTGCCCTGGCGCTTGCGCTGGGCATTTAATACCGGGTGAAATACCTCGTAACCCTGGTTGGTGAGGTGCTCAGCAGCGCGGAAGGATTCACTGCCTTTGCACTGAATCACGTACCAGCTGGGTGTCACGCTTTCGTGATTATCTACCCCCATCGCGTTACCCTTGGGCGTCGGCGAGTAGGGTGGCTAATGCATCCAGCGTTTCGTCGATATGAGCCTGGGTGTGTTCGCAGGAGAGGAAGAAGCGTAGCCGGGCGCTTCTTTCAGGCACCGCCGGATACAGAATGGGCTGTACGTTAATGTGTTGCTGCAGCAGTGCGTGGGAGAGGTGTGCCGCCAGTGGTGAACTGCCCACAATAACCGGCACGACTGCCGAGCCAATGCTGTGGCCGGTATCCATGCCGCGGCCCTGGGCCTGTTCCAGAAAGTAGCGGGAGATGGATTGCAGCTTGGCAACGCGCTCAGGTTCTTGCTGCATCAGTTCCAGTACTTTAAGCGAAGGGGCTGCGACCTGGGCGGGCATACCAACGCTATATAGAAAGCCCGGCGCAAAGTAACGTAGGGTTTCGACCAGTGCTTTATTGCCCGCAATATAACCGCCGCAGCCGGAGAGCGTTTTGCTCATGGTACCCATCCAGATATCAACATCCGTTGGGTCAATCGCAAAATGCTCCCGCAGCCCCAGGCCGGTTTCACCCATGACTCCGAAGGAGTGGGCTTCATCCACCATCAGCCATACCTGATGGCGCTGCTTTAGCGCTATAAAACGTGGCAGGTCGGGAATATCGCCGTCCATGCTGTAGAGCCCTTCGATCACCACCAGCACCCGTTCAAACTGATGCCGGTGGCGGCTTAGCAGTGTTTCCAGGGCTTCGGGGTCGTTGTGGCTGAACGACATCCGCTTGGCGCCGGAAAGCTGGGCACCCACCAGTGAGCTGTTGTGAATGTACTCATCGTGCAATACCAGGTCTTTGGGACCCAGCAGATACCCCAGCGTGGATACGTTGGTGGCGTGGCCGCTAACAAAGGCAACCGCATCTTCAACCGCGTAGGCGCTGGCGATGGCGTGTTCCAACTCACCATGTATAGGGCGCTCCCCTGATACCACGCGGCTGGCGGATACCGAGGTGCCATAGCGTGCTGCTGCATCACAGGCCGCTTTAACTACCCGCTGGTCACCTGAGTAGCCCAGGTAGTTATAGCTGGCGAAGTTGATACAGGTATGGCCCTGAATCACGCTGGTGGCGCCGGCAAGTCCTTCATGCACCTTAAAAAACGGGTCGATCAGCCCTAGCTGCTCTGCCCCCTGGCGCATCATGGCAAGCTGCTGATAGCCAGGGTGAGCGTCGAACCGCGTGAAGCGATCTGGAACTGAACGGGATGCATCCGCCCCCTGAGAGGAGGATGCCGTTTGACTGGTGGCACGGGCTGAGGGACGTTTGCGTGCTTGTTCCAGTAGTTGTCGTTTCAGATCAGTGTGCTTGGCGGTCATGGTATCTCGGTAACAGGTGTTGAAGTCGACTCACTCTTGAGCCCGTCTGCCCCGTGACGGGCGGCCAGAGAGGCTAACGCATCTTGTGGCGCTTCTTCAACGTCATCATCGTACTGGTGAAGCTTTTTAATCAACACGCCTGCCAGCTTATCGAGCGTTGAGGCTTCACTGAGCACCATCACCGGTACCTGAACACCCAGCCGGTTTTCGATGGCGGTCATCAGCTCAACGCCCATCAGCGAGTCGAAGCCCATATCGTATACTGAGCGGTTAATATCGATCTTCTCTTCGTCGATCAGCAGAATGCTGGCCAGCTCTGCACGCAGCAGTTCGGTTACCGTGCTGTGCAGCTCTTCCGGCGATAAATCAGCCAGTAGGGCGCTGATATCGTCATCGTTGTCAGTGCTGCCGTCATCGTCGCTGGCCCGGGCAATCTCATTGAACCGTGGTGCCTCTGCAGTGGGCAGGAAGCGTGCCAGCGCTCCCCATTCCAGCTCCAGTACGCCCAGGCTTGGCCCTGGCGCCAGCAGCATTTGTTCCAGCACTTTCAAGGCATCGTCGGAACGCAGGGCTGAACCACCCAGGCGTTCCTGTAGTGCATCACGGGTACGGGTGTTACGTGCCAGGAAGCCAACATCCTCTATGGCGCCCCAGCGTACGCAGGTGGCGGGTAACCCTTCGGCACGACGGCCAGCAGCAAAGGCTTCCAGCCAGTGGTTGGCGGCCACGTAGTTGGCTTGGCCGGGGTTGCCGAACAGCGTGGTGGCTGAGGAGTAGAGAATAAAGAAGTCCAACTCTGTGCCACGGGTTAGGGCATCCAGATGGCGGGCACCATCAATCTTGGGTGCCAGTACCTTGTGAATGCGCTCGGCGTCCAGGTTGCGAATCAGGCCGTCGTCGATCACAGTGGCGGCATGCACAATGCCTCGCAGCGGCCCTAACTCGCCCTTGGCGCGTTCCAGCAGGCTGGCGAGGGCATCACGATCGGTGATGTCGCACGCGGCAGCCAGCACATTAACCCCTTGGGCTTCGAAATCGGCCAATGCTGCCTGGGCTTCTTCACTGGCAGGGCCGCTACGGCTGATTAGAATCAACTGGCGAGCCCCTTTGCTCACCAGCCACTGGGCGGTTTTCAGTCCAAAGCCGCCCAGGCCGCCGGTAACCAAATAGCTGGCATCGGCAGGTAGTGTTAACACGCCGCTACCAAGCACTTCATTACGGGGCGGTGCAATGGGCTGCTCGTAGGTGACGACCACTTTGCCGATCTGGCGTGCCTGCTGCATATAGCGGAAGGCATCAATCACCTGGTTGTGGCTGAATGCGGTAAACGGTAGCGGGCTTAAGGTGCCATCGTTAAACAGCGCCATCATTTCACCGAACAGGCGTTGAGTAAGGGCGGGCTGCACCTTCATCAACTGGTCGGAGTCGATACCGAAGTAACTGAGGTTGTTACGGAAGGGGCGCAAACCAATATGCGTGTTTTCATAGAAGTCGCGTTTGCCCAGTTCCAGGAAGCGGCCAAATGGACGCAGAGCCCGCAGGTTCTGGTTGATCGCTTCACCGGCCAGGGAGTTAAGCACGATATCCACGCCTTCACCCTGGGTATCTTCCAGAATTTCTTCGGCAAAGGTGAGGGAGCGCGAATCGTACAGGCGCTCTTCACCCATCAGACGTAGGAAGTCGCGTTTCTCTTCAGAACCGACGGTGGCGTAGATCTCTGCTCCCATCCACTGGGCAATCTGTAACGCAGCAATACCTACGCCGCCTGCGGCACCGTGAATCAGTACTTTCTCTCCGGGTTCCAGCCGCGCCAGATGTTTCAGCGCGTAGTACACCGTAAAGAAGGTGGTGGGAATGGTGGCGGCAGCCGCGTAGCTAACCCCTTCGGGCAGCGGTGCCACGGCGTGCTGGCTGGCAATTAGCCTGTCGCTGAAGCTTGCCGGGCCGAAGCCGACCACAGCCTGGCCTGGGGCAACGTGATTTACGTTTTTACCAACCGCGACCACCTCACCTGAGAATTCGAGGCCCAGGGTCGGCCCGGCAAAGCCGTTTTCAATCGCTTCATCCGATAGTAGCCCCAGGGTATACATCACATCGCGGAAGTTAAGGCCAGTGGCTTTAACACGAATCTCAACATCATCAGCCCCCAGCGCTGGCAATTGACGCGGCCGCCACTGTAGCTGACGAAGCTGACCCGGCAGGGTAAAGCCAAGGGTCATCGCCTGACGCGGTGCAGAGTCCGTTCCGTCTTCTGCCTGTTGCACTTCGGGGTGCGGTGCAGGCAGGGTGCGCAGTCGGGTAGCCAGGCGGGTGCCTGCGTCGGTAATGACGACTTCGTTTTCGCTATCCGGTGTTACCAGCGAGGCTGCCAGGGTAGCCAGGGCGGCATCGCTGGGTGTTGCTGGCAAATCGATCAGCGTAACGCTGTGGCCCACTGCCTCGTTGGCAAGCGAGCGACCAAAGCCCCATAGGGCTGCATCATCAGTACCCTTATGGGCTGGGTTGTTGAAACCCGTCTCGTTGTAACCAGCGCTGTTGAAGCTGACAGTAGGCAGCCATAGCGTAACACGGCTGCCTTGTTCTTCAAGGCCGCTTGCTTCCAACGCCAAAGACCACTGCTGAGCGGTATAGCAGCGCTGGGTTTGGGCGGCAGTCGATTGCGCTCCCAGCAGGTGAAGGTCGATAACGTTGAGTGCTGCTGGTGCTTGCGCCATTCCTTCCAGGGCTTCGCCAAGTACTGCTTCAGGTATGGCATCGCCAATGGTTAGCGTTATGTTGCCTTCTGAGGTGTCAGCACTTAATGCTTCAGATAGCCGTGCAGCCAGTGCCTCGTGCTCATTATCCGCCACAATGATATGGCGTGTAGGAGTAATTGTCTGTCCAGCATTGGTGGCAGGTTCTGCCGAAGCTTGTACATGTAGCAGGTAAGCGCCGGTGCCACTCTCTTCCAGGGCGATAGGCGCAGACACGCTAAAGCCCAACTGGCTTAACCATTCGCTTAGGGTGCTTTGTTCCAAAGCGGTTTGATCGATTCCTGGCGTTGCCAGCACATCATCCAGCCAACGGCTGGGGGAAATTCCGATCACTATAAGCTGTGCACCGGGGGCAAGCTGCGCCGGTAGTGCTTCAATCAATTGGTGTGTGCGTGCAGGCTGGGTGACATCCACACTGATAAAGGCTAACTGGGCTTTTTTAGCCGTAGCCAGTGCGGGGAGTGTGTCGTCCAGCGGTTGCACATCCATGAGCGGGAATCGCTCTTGAAGTTGCTCAGCCAGATGGAGGGCCGTATCGCTGGTGGTGATTACCCGGTAGTGGTGAGTACCTTTGGCAATCTGGCTGGCATTGGCAAGCTGTTCTAGCAGGCGCTGCCCCAGTGCTGGTGCGCAGGGGCCTGCTTCCAGCAATTGCAGGCGCTGGCCTTCCGGCAGGCTGGTAAGGGCGGCTTCCATTAACGCGCCAAGCTCGGTGGCTAGTACTTGCCAGCCGCTTTCACCAATCAGTACTCGGTTAATGCCTGTTAGATGCTCGGCGGTAATCCCCAGGCTTTCCAACTCGGCACTGCCATTGGCAAGCTGTTCACGGTGCAGCCCAAGGCGGCCCACCAAATGTATCGGGGCGAAGTAGTCGGGGTAGTCCTGCACCAACAACTGCCAGATGGTTTCTGGTGCCAACTGCTCGTCGTCGCCTTCTACGCAGTAGCCTTGTTGGGCAAAGGCTTCGCTCAGGCTATCCAGCAGAGGGGCAACTTCCTGGGCATAACGCTGACCGGTACTTGCTGCATAGGCATCGCTGAGCCCGGCCAAACGACCGAGTGCCCCGGCGGGTAGCGGCAGGGCGGCAGCAGTAAGCGGCGCTGGTGTCAGTTCGATATCCAGGTAGCTAAAGTGCTGGTGATGGGCGCGGTTCAAGCGGATGGCTTTAAAGCGCGTTTGGCTAAGTACGGCGATGGCGTTGCCTGCGGCGTCATACAGCTCGAAGTCTGCGGTAAATGAGTGCGGGGCGCGTTTGCCCATCACCGCACGGGCCAGCACCGGTGTACCGGCTTCAGCATTCACCTGGATACGGCCTACACGCACGGGTACAAACGCCAGATGCGCGGAAAAATCGCTGTGCTGGGCCAGCAACGGGATAAACATCTGGAAGGCGCTATCCAGAATGCCGGGGTGTACGTGTAACGAATCCAGCTGTGCCTGCATCTCTGCGGAGAGGCTGATTTCACCGATCACGCTGTCGCCTTCAATCCAGCCATGGCTAATCGCCTGGAACGCGGGGCCGTAATGCAGGCCGATACGCTCGGCCATCTGCAGGTGCTCGGCCAGGGTGTAATCAGGCGCGCGGTCAGGCCGGACGGGTGCCTGACGCTTAAGCAGGAAGCCGCGGCTTTCGCGCATGCGCCGGGCCACGGCGTTTAACTGCCATTCGTTGCCGGTGGCGGGCTCGCGGGAGTGAATCTCCAGGCAGCCATCATCGGGGTCCAGGGTTAAACGCATGGCGCGGCCATTGTGGCCGTCCAGCAGTAGTGGTGCGCGGATCTCCAGCTCTTCAATATCCAGCAGCGGGGTGTCTTTCTGCTGAAGGGCGGCGGCCAGGGCCAGCTCTACAAACCCCGCGCCAGGGAATACCGCGCCTTCACCAACCACATGGTCGGCCAGCCATGGTTGGCGCTTGGTATCCAACTGGCTTTCCCATGTATGGTTCTGTTGGACCAGCGGGTAGCCGAGTAGCGGGTGCTGGTAATAGCGCGATAGCAGGCCCTGCCCATCGTTCGTGCCTTGCACCCAGTGGTGGGTACGTTGCCACGCATAACGAGGGAGTAAAACGCGTTGGCCTTCAACCGGGAAGAAGCGGCGGTTATCCAGCGGTAAGCCACTGAGCAACAACTGACTAAGGCTACGCGTTAGCCCTTCAAGGCCGGACTTATGACGTTCGATGGTGCCAAACACCAAACCGCTGCGCTCTTGCACGCGCAGGGATTCGTTAAGGTAGCGGCGTAGAATGGGGTGGGCACCCACTTCCACGAAAACATTGTAGCCTTGCTCAATCAGCGCAGCTGCGGCGTTATCAAAGAGCACCGGCTCACGGATATTGAGCCACCAGTAGTTGGCATCCAGCTTGGTGCCTTCGCTGATAGCACCAGTAACTGTTGAAATATAAGGGATTTTGGTGGATTTGGGCGTGATATCTGCCAGTGCTTCCACGACCCCTGCCTTAATGCTATCCATGGCTGGGCTATGGAAGGCATAATCCAGGGGTAGCCGCTTAGCAAAGGCGTCATGAGTGCTCAGTACTGCCTCCAGCTCTCCCAACTGTTCCCGGTCACCTGCCAGGGTAATGCCCTTGGGGCTGTTAATCCCCGCCAAACACACTTGATTGAATTCGGGCTTTGCAAGCCATGGGGCAATATCTTCCGCGCTCATGGCGACGGCGGTCATCTCGCCCAGTCCGCGGGTTTTACCCTGATAGAAACTGCGGTAGTAAATAACCTTAACGGCATCTTCCAGGCTAAGGGCTCCAGCCGCCCAGGCGGCAGCCACTTCCCCGACACTGTGGCCGAAAACTGCCGCTGGTTTTATGCCGTGACTAGCAAGCCATTCAGTTAACGCAACCTGTAATGCAAACAGCGCGGGTTGGGCAATTTCAGTACGTGCAAAACGCTCTTCATCGCTAGTGCTATCGCTATTATGCCCCGCCAGCTCATCGCGTAGTGAAAAATCACCATGCTGCTGGAACAGAGCGTCCACCCGGTCAATGGCATCGCTAAAGGTGGTGTCGCTCTCCAACAGGTCGTGGCCCATGGTTTCCCACTGGCAGCCGTTGCCGTCATAAACAAACACGGGACCGCGTGCATTGGCTAACCGCTCAAGGGTCGTGATCTGGCTGGTGTCTCCTGCGGCAAACTGGCTTAACGCGTTCGCAGCGTCTTCAGGGGTCCTGGCAAAACAGAGCGCCCCCTGGGGGTGCTGCTCGCGGTGGCTGAATAGGGTGTGGGCGATATCGTAGAACGGTTGATCACTTTCGCTCAGGTGGGTGGCGAGCGCACGGGCGTTCTCGGTTAGCGCTTCCTGGTTGCGAGCGCTGATGCGTATTGGCAGTGCTTCTTCAGGCGTATGGCTGGGTGCCGCTGGCTTTTCTGGAGCGCTTTCTAAAATAACGTGGGCGTTTGCACCGCCAAAGCCAAAGGAGTTAACGCCAATAATCAAGCGGCCCTGCTTTTTCAGTGGCTGGGCTTTGGTGACAACGCTGATGTTCCACTCATCAAATTTGATCCGCGGGTTGAGCTTGCGAATGCCGATGGTGGCAGGTACTTCGCGGTGTTGCAGGCTGTATAGTGCCTTGGCAAGTCCTGCTGCCCCAGAGGCAGTCTCCAGGTGTCCAAGGTTACTTTTTACTGAGCCAATCAGCAGTGGTGTTTTACGGTGTTTGCCCAATGCCTCACCAATGGCACGGGTTTCAATCGGGTCACCGACTGCCGTGCCGGTACCGTGGGCTTCCAGATAGTCGATTTCATCCGGTGAAATGCCCGCCTGCTCGTAGGCACGACGCATCAGGTCAATCTGGGCGCTGGGGTTAGGTACCGTTAAGCCGGATTTATGGCCGTCGGTATTGACCGCTGAGCCAGCGACCACTGCCAGGATATTGTCGCCATCGGCAATGGCCTGTTCGTAATCTTTGAGTAAAAACAGCCCAGCCCCTTCCGAGCGCACGTAGCCATTGCCCGCTTCATCAAATACCTGGCAGCGGCCAGTGGGCGACAACATGCTGGCCTTTGAGAAGATAATAAAGCCGTATGGGTGCAGGTGCAGGCTGATGCCGCCTGCCAGTGCCATGCTGGTTTCACCACTGCGAATGGATTGGCAGGCTTGATGAAATGCGACCATGGATGAGGAGCAGGCGGTGTCCAGTGACATACTGGGGCCGTGCAGGTCGAATACGTAGGAGAGGCGGTTCGAGGCGATGGAGGAGGTATTGCCCGTGGCGGTAGAGGCATCAATCGCTGCCATGTCATCGGCTATGCGATACGAGTAGTCGAGGCTGGCGACGCCAAGAAAAACGCCGCATTGGCTGCCTCGCAGGCTGCTGGGTACAATGCCCGCGCTTTCCATGGCTTCCCAGGCAAGCTCCAGCAGTATGCGTTGCTGTGGGTCCATATTGGCCGCTTCGCGGGGCGAAATGCCGAAAAACTCTGCGTCGAATCCACTGATATCGCCCAGACTGCCGGCGGCAAAAGTCACGCTGGTACCAGGGTGGTGCTTATCCGGGTGCAAATAGGCATCGTGGCTCCAGCGGTCAGGTGCGACGCTGGTGACGAGGTCTTTTTCGGCTTGCAGGTCCTGCCAGAACGTTTCAGGGGTGGTGCCGGGGAAACGATGGGCGGCGCCGATGATGGCAACGCGTTTAGTCATTCTTGCTCCTGAGGTTCTGGTTCTGCCTTGATCACATCGTTACTTATATCGCGCCCAAACACTTGTTTAAATAGTTGGACGCCAAGCTCGTTTGCTGCCATTCCTTGCAACTTTTGCTCAGTATGCAGTTGGTCGGAAGAAAAGGTTGTAGACCATATCATGTAAGGTGTGCTGCCAGCAGGGGGCGAGAAATACCTGTATGCAGCGGGCAAAATCGGCACATGGTCACCGTACCAGCCTAGCACCCCCGGCCTAATTGCTGAATTTAGCGATGTTTTAACGTTGGCTAACATTTGATCCGCTTCATCTAAATGGTGCAAATAGACGGCTAAATCCCGTAACTGTTCAGATAATGGCCAAGGTGCATTGGGTAGCGTTGCGCTTGTTCGCTCCTGGTTGGGCGCTTCCAGGTGCAGTGGACCATGATTTTCCATGGTGATGACAAATACAAATAGTGGCCTATTATCGTCATCTTCAAGCAGCCGTCCAATTTTTCGTGCAACGGCGCGGTCACCTATGTACTGGCCATGCCAGTCCTGACTGACGAACTCGCTGATATCGATAAATTCATCAAAGCCAAGTTTGGGAATAACACGATCGCGCATATAGAACGTGGCAGGGTAAGGGTGAACGCATACAGTGCGGTAACCCTGTGATTTAAAAGCGGTGGCTATACTCGGCAAAGGGTGGCGCGAGAGGGTGCGATAAGGGTTGAACTGGCGGACTCCCCAGGTATCAGGTGCAAGACCTGTGAGTACGGCGCACTCGGTTCGTACGGTATTGGCACCCCAGGCCGGGACGCTTAGTTCGCCATGCTGTATCGCTTCGGCACGGGTGGCATCAAAGTGTTGTAAGAGCGTGGGAGCAATTTCCGGACACCAGGAGCGTGGATCGCAAAACGATTCGCTTTGCACAAGTATCACATTTGGCAGCTCTGCCCGCTGTTGGGCATTTAATGTAATGGTTGCGATGCCATAAAAGGGCGATGAGGTAGAACTGGGAGGTGACGAGCGCATGAGTGCAATACCGTAGGCCCATAGACTGGCAAACAGACCCAGGCGGTTTAGGTCAGCAATGGGGGCTAGCGTGATCGGCAGTAGCTTTCGCCAGCCAAGCCAGATCAGTAGTGTGCCGGCGGCAGCCAATCCGATGCTATGGAGCAGAAAGACCCCACCACCCCACTGGCTGACCAGTGAAGGCTCGAAGTAGAGAAAACTGCCAATGGCGATGGCACCTGCACTGCTGGCGGCAACCGCTAGCCCAATACCGAAAAATGGCACGTAGAGCCGTGGGTGGCGTATGGCATCCCAAAAGTACTCGAAGTCGTGGCATATAAAAGGCTCGTTAAGGGTGCGTGACTTGGTATTGCTGGACTGCACAAGGACCAGTTCCAGGGAAAGAATAAACATCACTACAAACCATGGGCGCTGCAGTACCAGAAGAAACACACCAAACAGCAGTAACCAGCTACCCAGGTGCAGGCTGTTGGCGGCCACACTGCGTTGCCATACCGGGCGGGGTCGGGGGCTTAACAGCGCTTCGCACAGAAGGCTGCCTGCCAGGCCGATGGCTAGTGGTGCCAACAAGGTAATAGAGAGGGAGGTGTGCATCTACTCGCCTCCTGTGTGATTAAAGCCCAGGCGTTTAACCAGCCACTGGGATACGCCTGCGGGCAGTACCGCAAGCCACCAGGTGCCGAAATTCAGCGGAAAAGGGAAACTGACCCTGGCGCGGTTGGCGCTTATCCCGCGGGCAATCACCCTGGCAGCACGTTCCGGAGACCACTCCCAGGGTTTGGGGCCTGGCATAGCGTTGCACATGGGGGATGTAACATAGCCTGGCATTACCACGGTAACGCCAATGCCATGAGGTGCTAGCAGACCGCGTAGTCCTTCTCCGTAGGCTTTAATACCCGCTTTGCTGGCGCTATAACTGGGCGCTGTGGGTAAACCGTACCAGCCCGCTAACGAACTGATGAATACCAACTGGCCGGAGCCTCTGGCCTGCATGGCGGGTACCAGGTGTTGCGCCATGGCGATTGGGGTTTTTAAGTTAATATCCAGCAGTGCCTCTACCTCATTCCAGGGTTCCAGCATACTGTCAGCCTGGGGATGGGTGTTCTTGCCTGCGTTGGCAATGACGATATCGGGTATGTGTTCGGTACACAGGGTGGTTAACCACTGTTTCAGCTCAGCATCATCGGTTAGCTTGATGGATGAAAGGGTTACCGAAGCACCAGCGGCCCGGCACTCTTCAGCGAGTGCCAGCAGTGCCTGCTGCTGGCGCCCATGCAGTACCAGGTGTGTCTCCGGTGTGGCGTAGACACGCGCTAGCGCACCACCAATCGCACCGGTGGCACCTGTGATCAGCACGCAGCGCGGGCGAGGTGGGTGGTTTGTATGTTCTGACGTGGTGTTACCAACGCTCAAAGCAACTTCTCCAGCGGTGAAGGGCAGGCTTCCAGTATACGCGCTGCGTTATCCACCGCTAAATTAATGCCGGTTTGGCAGTAGTAGCCGCCATTGACTTGTGCGGTATGCATCACGGTATTGCGAAAGTAGCCAAACAGTACATTGTTGGGCGGCGGTGGTTGATGCCAAAACTCTTCCAGCGGGCCTTCATAAGTTAGACCTGCCAGATTATAGATAGGGTCGCTTAAGGCAAAGGTGGGGCACTGTTTCTCCAGTGACACGATGCCAACGGTGCTGTTGACCGTTACCGTGCCCACCGCATGCTTGATGAGTGTGTTCAGGTCACCGGACTCCAGGTACACAATGCGGCCCGCCAAGCCGTAAAACGTTGCCAGTTTTTGGATAATCTGCGGGTAGTTGACCAGGCCCATATCGAGAGGGTGGTTTTTAATACACAACAGCGTATCGCTGGGAGCATGTGTGGCAAACGACCCCATCACATGATTCATCACCTCTTCCATATTGGCGTAGGGGGAGTGGTCACGGATCTGTGCATCGGTATTGAGCTGCAGTGGTAGCATAAAATAGGGTCTGCCACCTTCTACCAATGCCTTGATGTGCTCGGCATCCTGCTTCTTCCATTGTCTAAGTAGCGTAAAGCGCTTCAGGTAGCCCGCATACTCCATTGGTGCGGTGATGGATGCATGGTTACGGTAGTGCGGCGCTATCAGGGGATTGGCTAATCCACTTAGGTGATAGCAGACATCATGTACTGCACGCACCTTGAACGACGAGCGGAAGCGAACGGGAGGTGGCAGTTCGGGCAGGACCTTCCCTGTTTCATAGAACCAGTTAGGGTCACGGGGCAGCAGTGAGTGGCCGTTAACCCCTTCACGTTCCAGCGTGATCCAGAAGGGGCGGAAATAGCCCTCCTCGAAAACGTGGGTGCGTACTCCCGCTGCGGGTGCCAGATCTATCGCCGGGCGGTGTACCGGGCGGCGGTCGCCAAAGGCGACTTGGTCGGTAATGCCATAGCGTTGCCACAGCGCCTGGATATAGTCAGGAAGCTTGCTTACCGGGCCTCGGAACAGGTGGCTTTTGCTATTTGTGCGCTGCCAGTAAGCAATATCGCCTGCGTTGAAGTGGACCTTGACCACGCGGTGCCCATCGTCGGTGAGCCGACGGGCCAGACGCTGATAAAAGGGCGAGCAAACGCCTTGTAGGAATAAAAATGAGCGCTTCTGCTTCAACTCAATGGCTTCCAATCAATAAGTTACGATAGCAGCGGTATAGTCGCTGCTTCCATGTAAGCGAGGGTTGTTGTGCCCTTGCCTGTTCCAACAGGCTGATCACCGTTTCAGCGTTACAGAGCTGCCGGGAGCGTGGGTCAACATAGTTGGGGTAAAGGACCAGAGTGCCAGCGACCAGTGCATCCAGTGACAATGTGCGTCTACGCCTGGGACAGTGCATGGCATCCTGGGTCAGCCCCCAGCCTGCATAAAACGGCAGGCCGTAGGTGCATACCTCCCGGTGGCGTAATAGTGCTTCAAAGCCGGTAAGAGAACTCATGGTATGCACTGAATCGACACGCTCTAAAAGTACGCTGATGTCGATATGGCTGGCGTCCAGATCATACAGGCGATTGGCGTGGTTATCGAGTGCTCCGATGCGGGCGCCGCTGATTACATCCGGATGAGCCTTGTAGACAATAAAGGCCGCCGGATGTGCATCCCTTACGGCACGTAATAATGCACTGTTGGTACGCACTTCCGGTGAACCGGAGGCAATCGAGGCGTCACTCTCCACCTGACCAGGCACCAGTATGATGTGCCTGTCTGGGGGCAGGTCAATCGCATCCTGGCCGGGTACATTGTACTTCGAGAGCTTGAGGGCGACTAAGCGCTCACGTAAGTGAGCCGCCCTGGCGAGTAGGTCCTCGCTGAACTCGGTTTGATTGAGCAGCGTCTCCAGATCGCTGGGCTGGCTGGGGTCGTAGTAAATCCCCTGGCTGTCAATGACTAAAGAGAGAGGCTGGGTGAGGTCAACGCCGAGCCCGACTGAACGGATAAACCCATCTTCCATACGCCATAAATGTGCTAAATGCTCCCTATGGCGCGCTTTAAAATCATCGTTAATGCGGCTGGACCATAGCAGTAGCCTGGGCTGATTGGGATTAGGCTCTGTTTGCTTGGAGGGCAGCATCTTGGGCAGCCCTTTCTGATACTCGACGCTCGCAGCCGGTCCAAGAAAGTGGCCAATGAAGCGTCGCTTCCAGGAAGAGAATCCACAGGCGAGCCAACGGCCACGCAGTCGCTCTTGCTGACGCTTTTGGTCTGCAATAAGAGCGATGGTCTCCTCAAGGGTTGCGGCTTTGCCGGTGTAGGGGTTGGCATAGCGGCTGTAGCGCAGGTAAGCCGCAGCGAACACTTCTTCCAGCGAGCGTTGGCGGTGCCTGCGATGGCAGCTCAATTGGTCAAGGGTGAGGCCCCAGCCCGCATAAAAGGGGAGGCCAAAGCAGTGAACCTGTTTACCTGCCAGTAGTGCTTCAAATCCGAGTTGACTGGTCACGACGTAGACGGTGTCCACCTGATCAAACAATGCCCAGGGATTGATATCTTCGCTAATGATATGGCAGCGTGGATGCGCGTGAGCGTTGGCCAGATGGCCCTGTTTTTTACCCGCAATAACGTCCGGGTGGACTTTGACCAGGATATCGGTATCAGGGTGGTTGCTTAGCGCCTTTTCCAGCATCTGATCAAAGCTTTTCGCGCTGGCGCCACCGTAATATATTGAAGCATCGCCCGCTGTTTGGTCTACGACAAGAACCCTGGCTCCCGGTTTTGCCAAAATGTAATCTGCGGCGTGGTTATATTTTGACAGCCGGTAGTGCTGTAGCTGTTGTATACAGCGACGGGCAAGTGCAAGCTCATCAGGATTAAAGGTGGCGCTGTTCAGCCAGTTTTCCAGGTCGCAGGGGCGCGAGGCATCGTAGTAGATACCCACATGGTCAATGACCATGCTGTGAGGTTGATACCCTTCGACACCTAACCCCAGCGAGCGCAGAAAGCCATCTTCCAGGGCGATATAGGGGAGGGTATGGCGCTTGGCGAACTGCCGGGCTTTCACACTAGTGGGTTTCAGTCCCCAGCCAATAACGGCATCCGGCTTGGGTTTAAGTAAGCCAATGCGCGAAAAGTGATCAAATTCAGGCAAAAATGCTGCAAGAGCGGCGATCTTGCTAATGCCATGAGAGGTGTAGCCAGCTGTACGTTTCGCCATGAATAAGCCGCAGTAAAATGAAGAGCAAACTGAAACGGTAAACGAAAATGTTACGTGAGTAAGGTGGCGAACATACGTGAAACAGGCACGCTTATCAATGACGTCGATAGTGGCCTTACATTAAGATGACATTGGCGCACAAAATGCCACAGATGGAAAAAAAATTCTAAGTTGATTTACATCAACGCGCACTGCCGCCATCTTTTTGGTAAGTTGTTTCTCTTATACTGCCGTTGGTGCTAATTGATTTAGCTCAATTTAAGGGAAGTTGACAAATATAGGGATAATCGGTGCGCTTAGCCCCCCTACTTAACAGACTTGCTACGTTACGTTCTCTAAAAGGTCGGCTATTGCTGGGCCTTTCCTGTGCGTTGTTGCTACTGGCTGCACTGGTATTAGGTATGGCGTGGCAAGTGGGTAAGTCGATGGTGCAGGAAACCAATATGGCGCATTTGCGCTATGAGGCCAAGCTGCTGGCAGATGAAGTCACTCAGCAGGTAGAGCAACGGTTTCAGGCACTTGAGCGTTTAAGCCGTATGGTAGGGGTAACAGACGACCCAGAATGGCTGGGTTCTGAGCTGCGCAAAAATGATGCGTTATTAGCCTGGTTTGAAGGCGTTGTGGTAAGTGACAGGAATGGACGTGTCATCACTGACTGGCCCACGGTGATAGGGCGTGCTGGGTTGGAAACGGCAGAACTCGAATATTTTAAAATGGTACGCGGAACACGCCAGCCCTATGTGAGCGAGCCTTTTATTGGCCGCGCCAGCAGCATGCCAATGGTGCTTGTTGCTGTGCCTCGGAGAGATATGGCAGGGGAGTTCGCCGGCTTTATTGGCGGTATCGTTAGCTTGGATGCAGGTGGCTTGTTTAGTCGACTGGCCAAAATAAGATTAGGCAATTACGGTTATGCTTCCGTTGTCACTGCGTCCGGCAAGATTTTATACCATCCAGATGAAAGGCTAATTAATACTGATGTTGCTGATGCGCGGTATATTCCTCTGTTAGACCTCGCGCTGGACGGGTGGCAGGGCGATGGGGTTGGCGCGTTATTTGATGGGCAGATGAGTTTACAGTCCTATGCCCAGATATGGCCTGCCAATTGGATCGTGGGGCTCTATTTGCCCACTGATCAGGCCCAACTTCCCCTTTCGGGTTTTATCTACCAACTGTGGTGGATATGGGTAGCCATAGCGCTCATGATGATGCCGTTTTTATGGTTATTACTGGCGCGTATTTTATCTCCCCTCAATCAACTGGAAGCGCAAATCGGCGAAGTTGGTTGTGGACAACGCTCCCGTGTAAGCCTTGCGACGACGATGCACGAGCTCCAGCAGGTGGCTAACACCTTTAATCGCGTGGAAGATGAGCGCCAGCAGTTGGTAGAGCACCTGCAGGAACGTGAGGCGTTCCTGGATTCGGTGCTGAACGCCACGCCCCAGGGTATGTTTGTAGCTAATTTTGGTGGCACCATTACCTATATGAATCCTGCACTTCTGAGTATGCTCGGCATTGACGCTGATATCTCGATGGAGGAGTGGCTTAAACAAATTCACCCGGATGACGGCCAGGGTGCCAGGGACATGTGGATACATAGCCTTAAATCCGGCAAGGATTTTGTGCGCCAGCTGCGTTTTATCCGCAGTGATAATGAAACGCTATGGCTGGATATCCATGCTCGGGTGGTCATGCTTTCCCAAGGCGGGCACTCCCTTGGTTTGGTGGGGGTTGTTAAGGATATTACCGAACGCCGGGAACAGGAAGCTCTGCAACGCTGGGAGGCGGAGCACGACCCTTTGACGGGACTATTAAACCGCCGCGGATTTGAACGCCGCCTTGAAGAGGCGTTTGCTGATTTCCAGAAAACCAGCACACCTTCCGCCCTGTTGATGTTTGATCTTGACCACTTCAAGCCCATTAATGATGAGGGTGGGCATGCGCTGGGGGATGAAATGCTGCGGCGAATAGCTCAGGTAGTTGCCTGGGAAGTACGCCGTAGTGACCATGTGGCGCGCCAGGGGGGCGATGAGTTTGGTGTTTTGCTACCTAGCTGTACCATTGGGCAGGCCCAGAAGATCGCTGAGGCATTACGTCAGGCGGTCAGTGAGGTGTCGGTTACTCACGAAGGAAAAGAGTACCTGGTGACATTGAGTATTGGTGTGACCAGCTTCAATGAAAATGATGCTTCCGTGCACGATGCGCTTTCCCGAGCAGATGCAGCGAGCTATGAGGCAAAAGGCCAGGGGCGCGACGGCGTGGTGTTAAAGGTTCCAAGCGAACCGGACCCTATGTCCTTATTTGAATAGCGCTCTCGCGATTTAGTGAGTCGACAAATCTATGCCGACGATAGAGTATAAGCAGATGCTTATTAGACTGAGAGTGCCTACGTGGACCTATTTGAGTTATTTGCCCGAACGTTAGATGTCACGTTGCCCGTGTTTGCGATGGTGTTTATCGGTATTGGCTTAAAGCGTTTGCACTGGATAGATCGGGCCTTTGTTGCTACGGCTTCGGCGTTAGTGTTTAAGGCAACGCTCCCCACGTTGATTTTTTTAAGCTTGATCAAAGCAGACTTCAGTGTGGCGTTAGATGTGTCTCTCTTGCTCTTTTTTGCCGCCGCCACACTTGGGCAGTTTGCATTCAGTTGGGTGTGGGCACATTATCGGGTGCCCAGGGCCGAGCGAGGCATCTATGTACAGGGGGCGTTCAGGGGCAACTGTGGGATAGTGGGCCTGGCGCTGGCGGCAGGTATGTACGGTAACTACGGTCTTTCGGCGGGTAGCCTGCTGCTGGGTGTCGTGATTGTAATGTATAATGCCCTTTCTGTTATCGCTTTGGCGGCCTATCAGCCGGGGCAGTCAACGGATTGGCGCAGCCTGCTAAAACATATTGCAACGAATCCCCTTATTATTTCCGTCTTCGCAGCCTTGCCGTTTACGGCGTTCTCGATTCCGTTGCCCAACTGGGTTATTACGTCGGGTGATTACTTTGCCTCGTTAACCTTGCCCCTTGCACTGATTTGTATCGGGGCAACACTTTCGGTGGCCAGCATGCGTGACGGCAGCCAGATAGCGTTAAGCTCCAGCGTTATGAAAATGGTGGTGCTGCCTTTTGTGTCGACGCTGGCAGCCTGGATGGCGGGTTTCTCCGGTGAGCAACTGGGCCTGCTCTTCCTGTTTTTCGCCAGCCCCACTGCCGCTGCAAGCTTTGTGATGGTGAAAGCCATTAATGGTAACGTGGCCCTGGCTGCCAATATCATTGCCATCACAACGTTAATGGCGAGCATCACCGTCACGGTAGGTATTTTTGCATTACGGCTGTTGGGTTGGATTTGACGAGTACGGTTGGCCCACGCGGGGCGTTACGCTATACTACGCGCCCAGCTTCAGCCCTATAAGTCCCTGTAGCTCAGTAGGATAGAGCAGCCGCCTCCTAAGCGGCAGGTCGCAGGTTCGACTCCTGCCAGGGACGCCAACGGCCATTCTTGAGAGGTCCTGAGAAGGCCTGAAAAATAGTACAATACTCTGAAATACATGGTTTTTTAGCTCCTCGTTGTTCCTCGCAGTTCCTTCCAAATCCCGCTGCCAAGTGGTATACATTCCGGTATATGCCTTCATTCGGAAATACTCGGTATACCTCCATGGCGCTAACTATCCGACAAATAAACGCAACTAAGCCCGGCACGAAAATTATTACCCTCTCAGATGGCATGGGATTAGAACTTAGGATCTCAACCAATGGCAGTCGTGGATGGCGTTTGCGCTACACGCGTCCCAATGGCAAGCGCAACATGATCAGCCTTGGTCAGTACCCTGAAGTGAGCCTTGCCGAAGCAAGGGAGAAGCGGACGGATATGAGGCGTCTAATATCCCAAGGCATTGATCCTGTAGAGCAAAAGCAGAGCGACAAACGCCAACGACAGTACGCAACTGAAAACACGTTTGAAGTGCTGGCCATGGAGTGGCACGCCGCAATGGTGCCGCGCTGGAAAGAGAGTTCTAAGCGTGCCAATGACAGCAGGCGCGTGCTTGAAATGTATGTGTTCCCCAAAGTAGGGAATCGGCCGATAGAGAGTATTCTGCCCCTCGAATGGCTGGACATACTGCGTACGCTTGAAGAGTTAGGGAAATTCGAACAGAGACGCCGCCTGCACGCCTTTTGTCGTGACATCTACCGCTTTGCCATCATTACGGGTAGAGCCAGCTGCCAGCTACAACCCCCTTACCGACCTTCAAACGGCGCTTAAGCCCTACAAGCGGGGCAGCTTCCACCATATCCCCCAAAGCGAGCTACCACAGCTTGTGCGCGATATTGAGGCGTACGATAAAAGCCCCATGGTGCGCATTGGGCTAAAGCTGTTGCTACTGACGGCCGTTCGCCCTGGAGAGCTACGCCGGGCTGAGTGGACTGAGTTCGACTTAGATGCAGCCGTTTGGAAGATCCCCGCCGAGCGTATGAAAATGGGCAGGGCGCACCAAGTGCCCCTGCCTAGCCAGGCATTGTGTGAGCTGCGTTACCTTCACAAGCTAACAGCCCCCTTCAAATTGCTATTTCCTGGCCGTAATGACCCACGAAAACCAATCTCCGATGCCGCTTTTGGCATGGCTCTAAAGCGTATGGGTTATGAAGGGCGGCACGTACCCCACGGTACGCGCCATGTGGTGGCCACCGGCTTAAAAAAAGAGCTGGGCTACCCCAGAGAATGGATAGAGCTACAGCTATCGCACAAGCTGCCTGGGATTGAGGGCGTTTATACCCATGCCGAACACATGGCCCCGGATCAGCGGCCCGCCATGATGCAATTTTGGGCGAATTATCTTTTTGGTACAGAAAGGCAAGAAGACGGTTTAGTAAAATGATGGGGCTAGGGGAGAAGTGTCTTAACTGCAAGACAATGATGCGCATTGAGGAGCGTATTAAACCATCCGATGATAATCAGGTAGCACTTTTAAGGTGCTTTGGATGTGGAGCATATTGGCGTGTTGATTTAACCCTTTCTTCCGTACGCTCATGCAAATATAAAGAAAAAAAATATAAGAAAAGGCCCAGAAAAGAGAAGCCAATTAGGCCAAAATTTCCCTTTTTGCCCATCTACAGTGATGAGTATATGGTCGCAGATGGACTGTATGGGTTAGGGGAGAAATGCCCTAAATGTGAGTCGGATATGCGTGTAAGAACCAGTAGGCGCGTCTCGGAGAGTTTTAAAATCATTTACCTCAGATGTACTAATCGAAAATGCAGCACTGGGCAAAAAGTGGAATTAAGTGTTTCCCCATTCTATGAAGAATGAGCCAGCTTTGAACAATGTTGGCCTTTTGGGTGAATAGTATGGGGTCTATGGATTAATTCATTGACGAAAGGCGATGAGTGAAAGGAGCTAAGGAGTTTAAGCATACCCATGATTCAGAGAGTGAGCGCGACGGCACCACCTGAAAAACGCTTCGTCATCACCGGCGGCCCTGGGTCGGGAAAGAGTACTCTTCTTGAAGCACTTGCTGCTGTCGGCATTAAGCATATGCCGGAGGCCGGGAGAGCCATTATTCAGGGTCAAGTGGCCATCGGGGGCAACGCATTGCCTTGGGGAGATAAAGAGGCCTTTGCCGAGCTGATGTTGACCTGGGAACTGCGCTCGTGGCATGAAGCGGCTGAGATCGAGGGGCCAGTGCTGTTCGATAGGGGCGTTCCCGATGTGATCGGCTATAGGCGAGTCGTGGGCCTATCGGTGCCGGATCACGTATGGCGCGCCGCCGAGCAGTTCCGTTATGCGCCAACTGTGTTTGTGGCACCGCCGTGGGAAGCTATCTTCGCTGGCGACGCTGAACGTAAGCAGAGCTTTGCAGAGGCGTTGGCTACTTGGGAGGCAATGGTCGCCACTTATACCGAGCTAGGTTATACCCCTGTCGAATTGCCCCGAGCCAGTATCGTCGAGCGTGTAGCTTTCGTGCGCGAAAAGCTGGATTGTTGAATTTTTAAAGAGACATCCAAACCCGCTGTCACGCCCGTGGCAGCGGGTTTTTTTGGGCCTGTGAAAAACTCAATGTTGTATTCCGTTGTGCGGGATTTTTCGCACAACGCGCCCTTGTGGCGGGCCTTTCCAATAACCGTCAAGCTTCATAGGGCCACTAGGGCACTTGCCTGGAATGACACAGCGAGGACACAAATCAATGCCTGAACTCACCACTCACACAACGCCATTCAGAACGGTGAACAAGATCCAGCTAGGTAATCGCCTGCTGCGTCGCAAGGAAGTCGAGCAGAAAACCGGTAAAAGCCGTTCTGCGATTTATGACGGTGTTCGCCAGGGCACTTTCCCGGCACCGGTGCCGATTGGCGGCAAAAGCGTTGCTTGGCTGGAGGAGGAGGTGGATAGCTGGATTGCTAACTGCTTGGAAGAACGCAAACGCCAGCGCCTGGAAGGCATTCCCGCACCGCTACGCATGACCACACACCAGCAGGAGCGCCACGCATGAGCCAGTTTGAATTCACCATCAACGGAACAACGCTAAAGCTCACCGCGGACGATGTGGTCAAGCTTGAGGCTGCCATGGTAGACGCCACCAAATCACCCAGCCGAAAGGCGTTCCGTAAAGGTTCGACCGGTGATATCAGCGCTAAATGGTTAGATGGCCAGGGCGATGGCTTGGAGCGCTTCAACCGTCACCAGCGGCCCGCCGAGATCCTTACCGACTGCTAACCCCTAACCCTACCAAATAGGTATAACGCTGCTGGGCCAAGCCCAGCGGGTATGGGGAAGTTTTGCCCAAAGATCGCAAAAAAGGCCCCAGAGCGGGGAGCACTGGGGCCAAGCGAAGTTACATCAAAGGGAAGACATGAAGCCTATCAAATTGTGCGTAATTTGCTGCTTTAAAAGCTTGCGAGGAACACTGGGGAATGCTTATCATGGTAGTGCTGTAGCAAAATCTACAGCCGGGCGTAGGAACCCGTTCTATCCAAGGCGCTACAGCGCCCTCACCATTGCAGGCGCTTTTTTCATGCCTGTAGTGCGTCATTATGGCGGCTGTGCGTGGGCACGCTTCGGCGTGGCCGGTTCCCTTGGATGCCGGTTTCCTACCCCGCGTACGGTCGCCACCCAATCTCGTAGGAAGGATCGTGGCGACTCCAATATCCAAGGAGTCTTACCCATGGCCAATCACAGCCAAGGTGCGTACACGCACACCCAAATTTCCCCCTCGCATATCGCTACCGCGCTAATCGGTGCAAAACTGATTGCCTACCGTGTGAACCGTAAGCCTGAACAGCTTCAGCAGCTGTTGGGTATGGCACGTATGGCCACCGCGCTAAAACTCCTCTCTTACCAAGAACATGACCAACTCCTGATCGAGCTAGAACGCCTATGCGTTGAAGGGGTGGATCATGCCTAGCACGAACCATAGCCCACGTCTGGAAGATGCCGTTTGTCTGACAGAGGCCGAATGCCTGTTGATCGACCCCCGTGCCTATTATGACGACCTGTTCGAGCAGTGCGAGATCCGCTTAGAAGCCGCCAGTAATCTCATGATGACGTTGAGTGTATTGGATGCCCCCAGCTCTTGTGCCGACACTCGCGACATCGCCCATGTAGCGCTCTCCTGCCGCTTATTGTTGGCGGACTCACACGATTTGCTCATGGCAGCCCGGCAAGCCTTCCGACGCCAAAACCCGCCTGCCAGGAAGGGGGGCGAAAATGGCTAGGACGACCGTTCAAAAAATCCAGCAAGTGGCTATTGCCGCGCTTAATGACGCCGAAACGCTAGTGGCTGAATGGCTGCCCGATGGTGCGCGCCAAGGCAGCGAATGGGTAGCACGCAACACGGCCCGCGACGACCAGGGGAAAGGTTCGTTTGGTGTGTCACTGGCCAGCGGTAAGTGGAACGATTTTGCTGATCCAGACGCCCACGGCGGCGACCTAGTATCGCTGCTTAGTTACCTGCGCAGCTGTCGGCAGGTAGACGCTGCCATGATGATCGATCAACGGTTGGGGCTGGGTATTTTTCATCGTAACGGTGAGGCGCAAGCCTCACCCCCCATTGCAGTTACCCCCACCAAAAGCCAGCTACGCCAGCAGGCGGAAGCACAACGCCTTGCGGCTCAACACAAAGCCGCCCAACTGGCCAAAAAGCTTTGGCTCAATGGCCAGCCTGCTTGCCCTGGCCATACGTATTTGGTGAGCAAAGGGATTAGCCCTTATCGACTGCGCCAAACGCCTAAAGGCCAGCTAATGGTGCCGCTTTACGCCGATGGTGAGCTGGTCAATGTGCAATTGATCGATGCCCAAGGGAATAAGCGTTTCTTGAAAGGCGGGCAGGTGCTAGGCGCTTACTCCCCGCTTGGCCGGGTAATGCCTGGAAAGACCCTTTATGTCTGTGAAGGCTGGGCCACCGGGGCCACGATTCACGCCCACACCCGCGAGCCAATGGCGTGTGCCATGCACGCGGGAAATTTAGAGCCGGTTGCTCGTGGCCTATGTGAGCGCTATGGCCACCTTGAAATGGTCATTGCTGGCGACGACGACCGCGCTACCCCTGGAAACCCTGGCCGTACAGCCGCCAATGCAGCCGCGTTAGCGGTGGGGGCGTTGGTGCTGTTCCCGGCTTGGCCGAAAGAAGCCCCGCATATCCTGACCGATTTTAACGATTTGGCGTGCTGGTATCGCCAACAAGGGGGCCACCATGAGTGAGAAAAAACGCGAGCAGCAAAGCTACCTTGCGCTAGTTGGCCAACCTACCGCGCCGGAGATCGACACCTTAGAACGCCCAAGCTATGCCGTATATGAAGGGCAAACCCTGGTGGATGGGAAGCTGTTTCGAGCGGGCACATGGTTCCACGGCATCAAGCAGGGGCAGGGCGATGATATTGGCCAACCGTTTGATCTATGGATTTGTGGCCCACTGCATGTGGATGCCGAAACGCTAAACAGTGATGACGGCAGCGTAGGCCGCTTACTGCGCTTCAAGCACCGGGGCAAGGTCATTGAATACGTCATGCCCATGGAAGCGCTGGCCGGGAAGGGAGAAGAGATCTTAAAAGCCCTTTTCCGCCAGGGCCTAAAAGTGGAGTACCACCAGCGCCGCTATGTGCCTGCCTATATCGCCAGTCACCACGACTTAAACCGAGTGCTGGCCACCACGACCAAACCGGGCTGGCACGATGCAAGCGGTGCGTTTGTGCTGCCTAGCAAAATCTTAGGCGGCCAGGACGTGCGCTTTCAGGACAGCGGCAAGGGTGCCCACCTATTTTCTGAACGGGGCACACTAGAAAGCTGGCAAAGCGAACTGGCGCACTACTGCCAGGGAAACCCGGTGCTGATCCTGTCTGTTTGCTGCGCACTGGCGGGGCCACTGCTTTCAAAGGTAGGCGTAAACGGCGGTGGTGTGCATTTGGTAGGCGATTCCTCAAGCGGTAAGTCACTGGCTCAGGCTATCGCCGCCTCAGTGTGGGGCGATCCCAGCCGTTTTGCGGCTTCTTGGGATATGTCGCGGGGCGGTATCGAGATCGAGGCATCGTCACGCAATGACACGGTGCTGATTCTGGACGAGATCAAACGCGCCGACCCCAAGCGGGTACAAGAAATGGCCTACGCCATCGCTAACGGCACCGGTAAAGGCACCATGACCCGCGAGCGGGAAGGGCGGCCCAAGCTTTACTGGCGTGTTTTGGCGCTTTCTAGCGGGGAGCGGTCACTTTCTGAACATGCGGCCATTTCAGGTAATGCCGCCCACGCTGGGGCAGAGCTGCGGATGGTGGACGTAAACGCAGGCACTCGCACCTATCGCGCCTTTGATGACGTTCACGGCATGAGCGGGGCCACCTTCCATAGAAAGCTAACCACGGCCACCGCGCACCACTACGGCATGGTGGGGCCTGCGTTTGTGGAGCGCTTGATTAAAGAGACAGATCCCGACGTTTTCTATCAGCGCTTTGCGCAAGTGCGGGACGGCTTCGAAGCCGAAGGGCCACAAGCGGGCAGGGTAGCGGATCGCTTCGCCATTATCGGATTTGCCGGGGAGCTGGCCATCACCTATGGACTTTTACCCTGAAAGGCCGACACCGCCGCCAGTGCCTGCCGCCAACTGTTTGACGAGTGGTTGCTTACCGTTGGTGATGGGAACGCCGAGGATAGGCAAATACTTAGCGCGCTGTCGGATTTTATCGCCATGCACGGTGATAGTCGCTTTTCCGACATCGCCGCCAACTTGCCTAATCCTAACGTTAAGCATCGTGCCGGTTACTACGAGATAGAGGGCTTAAAACGCCTTTACCTGTTCAACCGCGCTTCATTGAGTGAGGCCGCCTCAGGCTATGGCCGAGAGCGAGTGATACGCACCTTGGAAACCTACGGTGTGTTGGCCAAGGTGGATAACGGACGCAACCAGAAAAACTACCGCCTGCCAGGAGGAGGGAGCACGCGCTTTTTCGTCATTGATCCCGACAAACTGGAGACAGAGCGGAGGAGCGCATGAAAAACCAGGCGTTATGGGCGAATTCTGGCGTTCTCTCCCTATCTGTTGCCGTCTCAAAAATAGCGGCTACGGATGGCAACCTGCAAAGCACTGAAAATAATAGGCTTTATGGCTGTTGCCTTGTTGCCGCCTTTTTCGTGTGTCAGAGAGAGGAATTATATAGAGGAGAAAATCACGCCTGCCAGGAAAGAGGAGTTTCGGCCCATAAGCTCATGAACCTAACTACGCGTGAACCTAGTTTCTGTGGCAACAGTGGCAACAGTGGCAACAAGGCAACGGCCAGTAACCACGCGGGTTTCAGCGTTGCCTTAGTAATAAGAGAGGTGGCAACAATGGCAACACATATCTTTATATACCTATGTCGTTGTGTGTCTGTTGCCATTTCAAAAAACCGTGGCAACAGTGTTGCCACTAAAAAAACTATTAAAATCAGTGAAATAGACTCTGTTGCCTTGTTGCCACGATTTTTGCGACCTAGAGGGTGGAAACACACAGGGGGAAGGATCTTGTTCGTACTGCGAACAATTTCAAGCAGCCTAGTGCAGTCGGCCCCTTCCCCTTCCTGGCAGGCGTTTTTCACCCAGCTAAACATTTCCCGTTGGTGGGGCTTTGGCTCCACCGTTTCACCCACGCACCCATCCCAACCGTGAGGCCCACATGACCCAGCAGTCACCAGATACCACCCCAGCAGCTAAACCGGATAGCCAAGAAATGAAAATATCCCACATGCGTTACTTTAAAGCCCCCGACATTGTTGCTACCGAGGTCACAGAGGCAGAACTAACAGCACAATTGGAGAGGGAGAGAGCTAAATACTTAATACGCCGTGAGAAGCTCGAAGATGTGACTAATGAGCTAACAAAATTACGGAAAACGCTGAGTGCGTTAGGCCAGCAAGAGAAAGGTGTGGATAGCGAATGGCGGCAAGAGTTCGTTAAGGGCTTTGGCAAGCAGAGCAAGGCAGTACGTGAGAAGCTCAAGCAAAAAGGGCAGTGGGCCTCAGAGGCTAGCCAGATCAAGGAAATGATAGCGCTACTGGAGCCGCAAGCGGAATGGCTCAAAATGCAGACTCTCTCAGCGCGCATGTCGCTACGAATAGCCGCGCGCCGCCTTGATGATCTTTTATCGCATAATCAGCTATTGAGCAGCCTGAGAGAAATGAGTGAAAGCGATAGCATGGCAAGCCTTAGCGCCGCTGTGCCGCAACTTTTGGAGCGTATCGAGGTGGCCACCTATAACGATACAAGTTTCATGATTGGACTAGGTATTGATGTTGCTATTCAGCCGGGTAAAAGTATCACGCCACACATGACCAATGATGATCACAGGCAAGCATCCCGTGAGATCCGCCTGCGCCAGTACGCAGCGTTGGGTGAGCTGCTGGTTAGTTTCTTGCCAGAAGTTGGTGGCCAACAAGGCATGCCAGCGACCCAGCTACCGCCGCGCCTCGAATGTGAGGCGGTAAAGGGTGAATACGCATCAAGCCTGGGCTTTGCCCGCTGTTTAAAAGACCTTGAGCTGCAAATGGAGTATGTACCGAGCCTGGACGATTTGGATAGCGCACAAGCCTAACCCAGCCATTCTACAGCGTATGGCCAACGCCCCGCCTTTGTGTGGGGCGTTGGTCATGGTGTTAGATTCTCGCATTGGTTTATTTCGCATTAGAGCAAGAAAGGCGGGGTTCCACATGTTGATGATGAAGATTTCTTGTTATTTTTGAATCAGTATATGCTGAGATGTAAGGTTCACTGAGCAATAGCTTGCTACGATAGGGGGAACTAGAGCTAAATTTAATGAGATTATAAGGGTGATTGATACCAATTTATGACTCAGGCTTATCATCACGGCAGGCACATAGTTGTTGAGCTAAAAATATGACTGATGACCAGATAAAAGAAAAAGCTGTTGAATTTGCTAGAAAAAATAAAAAGAAAATAGCTAAAAGATTAACTGATAAGGCGATTTATCCAAAGGAAGCTGATCCTGTATCCGTTTTTATGGCGGGATCACCAGGAGCTGGAAAGACAGAATCATCTCTTGAGCTGCTCAAATTCATTGAGTCAGAAGGTGGCTCTCCGATTTTGCGTATAGATCCCGATGAGCTTCGCAGTGAATTTGAGGATTATACCGGTAGCAACTCGTGGTTATTCCAGCATGCTGTGTCCATACTTGTCGATAAAATTCATGATATGGCCTTGGATAATAGGCAAAGCTTTCTCCTTGACGGAACCTTTGCAAGGTACGATGCTGCAGAGAAGAATATAAGGAGGTCTGTCGGGCGTAGTCGGTATGTGCAAGTCCTTTTCGTTTATCAAGATCCGCTACAAGCTTGGAAGTTCGTTGAGGCGAGAGAGGCCAGTGAAGGGAGGCGAATACCCATAGAAAGCTTTGTAGAACAATACTTTAGCTCAAGAGATGTTGTACATAGAATAAAAGCTGAATTTCAACGGAGCGTAAGCATTGATTTACTTGTCAAAAATAATGACTGCTCTATGAGGTACTACAAAGACAATGTCGACAGGATTGACACGCACATCCCCGAGAAATACACTCGCGAATCCCTGATAAGGGCGCTGCAAAAAACTAGGTGATTAAAATGTTCGCATTCATGAAAGGCCAAAAGGAAGTCGAGGTTAGGGAGTCATCCTTCTCAGCGTTCATCCGCGGAGCGTCTTCCAGAGAGAAAAAACGTGTTTATAGCCGAGTATTAGGCAAAGCGATTGAGCGCCAAAACAGCGTTCTCGCTAAGCATGAGCAAAGCAAAGCATAATCTAGACATCGATTTTCGAACCCGCCCATGAGGCGGGTTTTTTGTATTAGTTCAGTATAAATAGTCCCTCTTGTACGCGTAGCATAGAAGGTTTTAGCAGTGCTGAAGCCGCTCATTTGCCAGCGTACGGCCAACGCCCTGCCTTTGTGCGGGGCGGGTGTGTTAGGCAGGGCCGTAGGTGGGGGAAGGGTGGCCAGCTTTGTGCGAGCGCCTAAGGGGCTTTATGCGGCGATGTTGCCAACCATCCAACCTCACTCCGGCCGCGACCCACGCCGCGCACTCGACACCCCGCCCCGCCCGCGCGCTAAATGTGTCGGTTTTTATGCGCCCCTGCAAACGCTGCCAAGCCGCGCCACTGCTGGGCTGGCTGGTGGAAAATGGGTGCATGAAAATCATGCGAATTCATGCGGATTTGTGCAGTACCACATGCAAATTACGTAGTTGATTTGCAAAAAGTTAAAATATCTTGTGCATAGCGAGTTGGTTGGATAGCTTGGGAAGGCCTAATTGTTCTTGAATGATATTAATAGTCCCAACTTAAGGAGATTCGTGATGCCATTGCCTGATCAAAGCCATATGAACCAGGTTCGAAATGCTTTGTGGCATCCTTCGGGAAGTCGCGCTTCGGTAATGGTAGGTGCTGGATTCTCTCGCAACGGAAAAAAAATAGGTCCTGGGGTTAGTGAATTTCCGCTTTGGCATGATACAGCTAAAGAATTGTGCTACCACTTATATTCTGAAGAAGATCAACATCGCCGTGAGAGTGCTTTAGCGGAAGCTTCTGGAACAAGTGGTTTTTTAAGACTTGCTCAAGAATATGAATCTGCATTTGGAAGAGGAGCGCTTCACGAATTAATAAGAAAAGCAGTTCCAGATGAAAATTATTTACCAAGCGATTTTCATAAAGACTTACTAAAGCTTCCTTGGAAGGATGTTTTTACAACTAATTGGGATACTCTTCTAGAAAGAACGTTATTGCATGTTACAAATAGAAATTATCGCGTAGTTAGAACAGTAGATGAAATTGCATCATCTAATGGATCTCGTATTTTTAAGTTGCATGGTTCATTCCCTTCAAGCGTACCCTTTATTTTTACTGAGGAAGATTATAGAAGTTATCCCAAAAAAAATGCTCCATTTGTTAATACCGTTCAGCAGTCTATGATGGAAACTGTTTTTTTACTGGTTGGATTCTCGGGGGAAGATCCAAACTTTTTACATTGGACAGGTTGGGTTAGAGATAACCTTGGCGACGCCGCACCAAAAATATATCTTGCGGGTTGGTTGGATTTGTCAGCACATAGAAGGAGAATGTTAGAAAATAGAAATGTTGTTCCGATTGACCTTGCTAGCCATCCTAAAGCGAAAATGTGGCCGGAACATCTCAAGCACCAGTATGCAACAGAGTGGCTGTTGAAAACACTAGAGTGTGGTCAGCCTTATAATTTTATGAATTGGCCACAAGTACCTGAAAGAAAAACAAAAAAAATTCCCGAATACTTGCAGCCGGTTGATGGGTTAACAGGAGAAATACCTCAGGATGAAAGCAAGTATCCTGTAGGATATGGTGAAGAGAAAATTACAGTTGAGGGATTAAGGAAGCATTTTGATAGCTGTAAATTTAACCGAAAAATGTACCCAGGCTGGTTGATTTTACCACCTGATAATAGCCACTTTATATTAAGAACGCTTGAGTATTGGGAAAAAGCATTTTTTGATAATAAGGAGCTTTTGACCTACGAGGAGATTATTTTTTATTTGGATGAGTTTGTTTTTAGAAGTAGTTTGGTTTTGAACCCTATTCCAAATAAGGTTGTTAATGAGATAAGAGACGTACTTTTTAATGTTGACTGTCATGCTAGGAAAATAAACGGTAAGTTTGAAAATGTAGACTGGGGTGAACTGTATTTGTGTTGTTTTCGTTTAACTAAGTCATTAGTAACTAGTTATAGATTTGATGGGAATGAGACTGATTTTAATTTTTATATGCTTCGGTTAAATAACTTTCTTGGTTGTGAGGAAGAAGCCACACAGTTTGTATCTCATGAGAAATGTTTGTGGCTGTTAAATGATTTTAAGCTAGAAGCCTTGGATTCTGCTCTCGATAAATGGGATGTAGCTGGCGTGGACCCAATTTGGATGGCCCGGAAAGCCGCAATTCTAGTTGAAGCTGGGAGGTCTGAAGACGGGATAAGAACATTAGAGCATGCTTTAGAAGAAATAAGAAAAAGTGAAAGAGGCGATTCTTTAATAAGTTCTTCTTCAAGAGAGTCTTGGATGCTATGGATGGCCCAGGCTATTGAGTGGAGATACAAAATAGATGAAGAATTTGACTATAACGACGAGTCTGCATTTGATAGGTGGAAAGAACTTTCACATCTTGCTTGCGATGTCTCTAGTCATAAAGAATTTTATATCAAAGAACTACTGGATAACAGGGAAAGTAAAGAGGCCCAACCCTTTGATTTAGGTGTTGTAAGAGGAAAGACAATAAATTTTTCTGAACGTAAATTTATCAAGTGGCGAGCAGCATTAAGAGTTTTAAGGTTAACTGAGGTTGCTGGCTTGCCGGCTAAGGTCAATAATGTAAGAGTATCCCTTGATGATTTAAAAATAGCTTCTGAAATATTGCTTGAGAATGATCCTTTATTTGCGATGAAATTAATGCTGCGTATAACCGATTTTGAAGGTGATAACTCCTTTAATATCATCTGGTCTAGGCCGGTTATTGCAAGTATTGAATTGGTGGATGTGATTTTTTTAGTTGAGGTGGTGGGGGAGTTCATCGACTTTTCTTCTACCAAGGTTTCTGCTAATTCAAAAAATAAATTCTATTGGATTGGTCGTTTAAGAGTTGCTATTGAAGCTTTATCAAGATTAGTCCTTAGGCTTGATAAGGATGGAGCTGAAAAGATTTTTGATAAGGCTATTGCGATTTATAGTTCTGATTTGATATTTGCACATACATGGTTATCCAAACCTATAGAAAATCTACTTTCAAGATCATGGGAGGCGATTCCTAAAAGAACTCAAGATTTAAGATCTTTAGATGTAATGAAGTTGCCGATTCTAGGAGTTAATGACAAAGCTTCTGAAGTAAGTGATCCAGTTAAAGTGCTTGCAAATAGAAATAAATTTAGTGTTGCTGGTCGAAACAATGATAATAATGATAGTTGGTTGCTTTTTTTACAAATTATTAAGAAAGGGTTGCTGAGTATTAGTTTTGAGCGTGAAAATGCTTGTTTAAGATTGGCGGTGTCTGGGGTTTGTAATCACTTAAATGATGAAGAGAAGTTACAGTTTGCAAATGCTATATGGGGTAATGTAAATCGTAAAAGCAATTTACCACAAGATACAGGCTTAAATAACTGGGTCTTTTTCTTGCTGCCTCAAGTAGAACCTGAAACTGCTTATAAACGTTACAAAAAGAATATATTTAAAGACCCGTTGCCAAAACGTGAGCTATTATCTGATTTAGGTTTAGATTTGAATACCCTTCATATGGAGGGAGTTTTTATAGATTTAGATGCTGATGAGCAATCAAAGCTCTTTGATTGTGCTATGGATTGGACTAAAACATTTTATATAAAGGAGGTAGAAGATCCGTTTTCAAGAGAGAATTATATAAAAGAGGAGGTTTGTGTTGGATTAGGCTATTTGCTAATATTTTTTGATTTCCCCCGGAAAGTTGTTGACGCAGTATATAAAAAAGTAATGTCTGAGGATAATGCAGCATTTTGTTTCTTATATCCAGGTCTGTCTAAGTATTATGCTTCTAATGCTAATGCTATTTCTCATCGGATTAGAATCTTTCTATCATCCGAAGATGAAGAATCTGCTGATAAAGTACTTGAAATGTTGAACGTTTGGTTGAAATATTCCAGAGACAGTAGTTTTCATTTACCAGATATTCCAGATGACATAGTTAAAGAGATCGGAATAATAGTAGCAACTCGTAGAAAAAAGGGGCTGAATAGATCTTTACAGTTTTTCCGGAAGGTTTTTTCTAAGGGGGAGGACTCACAGAAAGCGCTAGTTTATGAGATGATTTTACATGGATTAAGCTATCTGATTGAAGAGCTAGATTATAGCCGTAGCCATAATGCTGATACCGACAGTATTCCCTTATGGCGATGGGGATGTGCCCACCTTGCATTAGCTATGGCTGAAGGTGGCTTTGGTTATGACCCTATTGTAAAAAAATGGGTTTCAGTAGCAGAAAACGATCCCCTGCCAGAGGTAAGAAACGCCGCAAGCCCCCTCTGTCAGCCTAGTTGTCCGGTTGGCGATATCGCCTAAATCTAATCCAGAGGGAGCGACATGGAGTCCTTGTGCCACGTTATTCTGCAGAGCGTAAATCAGCCGTCCTGAAGAAGTTGTTAC